>JABGQA010000060.1 GCA_018644665.1 Candidatus Poribacteria bacterium | reverse complement strand
TGTGCGGATAGTCGGACTCTACTCGCTGCAGCGACCCGTCATCGGCCTTGCTGTACACGGCCGCAAGGCGCGGAATCTGCGCTTCGGAAAGGAAGAAGTGCGTGTCCATCATCCCCAGGGGGTGGAGGATGCGCTCGCGGAAGAACACGTCGAGCGCCTGCCCAGACGCAACCTCGACGAGCCGGCCGAGAACATCCGTCGATCCGCCGTACGCCCAGCCTTCGCCCGGATGGAAGAGCAGGGGTATGTCGCCAAGGCGTTGTACGGCGGCTTCTATGGTGTCGTCCGAGTTCTCGAAACCACCCGGAATGCGCGCCTGTCTGTACAGCTCTCGCAGCGCGTCCTCGTCACCATACGTGTACCCAGATGTGTGGGTCAGCAGATGTCGAGTCGTCATAGACCGGCGTGCGGGCTCTAGATGGTACCCCTCTGACGAGTCGTCTTGTACGAGCACTTGCGCGCCGCCCAGTTCGGGCAGGTAACGCTCGATGGGGGCGTTCAGAGCGACGCGCCCCTCCTCGAACAGCATCATCACAGCGACACTCGTGATGGGCTTCGTCATCGACGCGATGCGGAAGAGCGTGTCCGGCTGAATTGGGTCGTCCCGTTCGATGTCCGCCAGGCCGAAGCAGCCCATGTGCGCGATCCGGCCGCCGCGCGCGACGAGCGTTGACGCGCCAGCCATCTCGCCGCGGTCGACGTAGCCCTGCGTCGCGTCCGATAGGCGCGCCAGGCGCGATGATGACATCCCGACGTCTTCGGGAGTCGCCATCGCGAGTACGTCCTGTCCGTCAGCCATGTTCGTCCTGCCCATCCGCCAAGCGCGCCTGTACGTCGGAGCTGCCGTTCGCAACCGCCGAACCCTACCACACTCCCTACCACGCTCCCTACCACACTGTCGGCGCGCGATCGGCGCCCTATGCCAGACCGGGCAGCCGTGCGACAATAGCGCCTTCACACCCGAAAGGACGATGCATGGCGAAGCTGCGCATGGGTATGGTCGGCTGCGGCGACATCAGCGACCGATTCTTCCGCATGGCCCAGAACATAGACGACGCGGAGTTCGTGGCGACGTGCGCTCGACGCATGGCGAGCGCCAGACGCAAGGGCGAGGAATACGGCGTCAGCGCCCACTACGACAGCTACGAGGGCATGATGGACGCCGAAGGCCTCGACGCCGTGTTCGTAACCACGCCCCATTCCGTGCACGCTGAGGTGTGTCTGGCCGCGTTCGAGCGTGGCTTGCACGTTCTCAACGAGAAACCGATGGCTACGTCTCTCGAGGACTGCCACGCAATGGCGCATGCGGCGGAGGAAGCCGACGTCACCTTCATGGCCCTGCCGTACGACAAGAACGGGACCATCGTCACGGCTCAGTCGCTCCTCCGAGAGAAGTACATCGGCAAGATCACCGGCGGCGAGGCGTGCCTGAACATCCCCGGCCCTCCACGGGACAACTGGTATTACGACCACTCGGTGGCCCACGGTGGCGCCATGCTCGATTGCTTCGTCTACCCGACCGGCCGCGTCACGGCGCTGCTTGGGGGCGCTTCGCGCGTAACGGGCATGGTCAACACGCTCATCCCACAGCGCATCGTGGGCGACGGCAAACGAGTAGACTCCGACGTCGACGACAACGTCACACTCGTCGTCGAATACCTCGGCGGCCAGCATGTAGTGATCCGCTCGCTGTGGGGCGCCGCCTATGCGGAGAACTCGACGACCATCTACGGCCGCGAGGGCACGGTCATCATTCCGGGCGACGGCCGCGTCATCCTGCAGCGGCGCGACGGCGAGTGCCCCATCGAA
>JABGQA010000027.1 GCA_018644665.1 Candidatus Poribacteria bacterium | reverse complement strand
CTCATCGCAGGCGCGCACGCACTTGCCGCACCCGATGCACTTCTCCATGTCGAGCTTTATGAACGGGTGCGAGTCGTCGCGCGGCGGCGTGTGGACACGCGGCGATTCGTATCTGGATTCGCGCAAGCCGACCTCTTGCGCAAGCGACTGAAGGTCACACCGACCGCTGGCGGCGCATGTCAGGCAGTCCAACGGGTGGTCGCTCACGATGAGTTCGACGATGTTCTTGCGTAGCCGCGTGAGGCGTTCGGAGCGCGTGGTGTAGCTCTCGCCGTCGGCTGCCGGCGTGTGGCATGCGGCCACGAGTCTGCCGTCAGACTGCTCCACAAGGCACGTGCGGCACGCGCCGTGCGGTTCGAGGCGATCCGAGTGGCACAGCGTGGGGACATTGGCCCCCGCCGATCGCGCGGCGTCCAACACGGTAGCGTCAGCGGGAACGGCGACGTCGCGCCCATCGATGAAGAGGGAGATGCTGGGCGTAACGTCCACGGCTGGCGTCGTCGCCATATCCCGGATGCCTCCTACTCCGACGCTGGGCGCCGGTGCTTGCCGAATTCCTCGGGGAACCGTTTCACGACCGACTCAATGGGGTCCGGCGCCATCTTGCCCAGGCCGCAGAGCGAGCCGTATCGCATCGTATCGCACAGGTCGGATAGCAGCTCCATCCGCGCGTCCGTTACCCCGTCCGCTAGCATCTGGTCGATCAACTCCGTCCCGCGAACGGAGCCGATGCGGCAGGGAAAGCAGCGCCCGCAACTCTCGACGGCGCAGAACCGCATGAGACCGCGCGCAATCTGCGCGAGGTCGTCGTTCTGGGAGTAGACGACCATGCCCCCATGGCCAAGGATGCCACCTGCCTCGGTGAGCCCCTCGAAGCTGAAAGGCGCGTCGAGCGCCGACTCGTCCAAGATGGACCCCAGCGGCCCGCCGATCTGCACAGCCTTGAATTCCTCTCCGTCAGCCATGCCGCCAGCCAGGTCGAAGATGATTTCGCGAAGCGTCACGCCTAACTCTACCTCGTAGAGGCCGGGGCGTGCGACGCGCGTGTTGAGACTCACGGCCTTGGTGCCCCGCGACTCCCCTGCGCCATACGCTGCGTATGCTGCGCCGCCGTTGGCAATAATCCATGGCAGGTTGTGCACCGTCTCCACGTTCTGCACGGCGGTGGGACACCCCCACAGGCCCTTTACGGCCGGGAAAGGCGGTCGGATGCTCACGAGAGCGGGAACGCCCTCTATCGAGCGCAGGAGGCTCGTTTCCTCGCCGCAGATGTAGGCGCCGCGTCCCTGCACGATGCGGACGTCGCACTGGTAGTCAGAGCCGAACATTGGGCGTCCGACGATGCCAGCAGCTCTGGTCTCCGCGAGCGCGGCTTCGAGCGCCGCCTTCGCGGCCGGATACTCGGACCTGACGTAGAAGAACGCCTCGTGCGCGCCACACGCGTACGCCGCGAGGAGCGCCCCCTCCAACTGACTGTGGGGGTCGGCCTCGATGAGTTCCTTGTCGATGTAGGAGCCGGCGTCGCCTTCGTCCGCGTTCACGACGACGTAGCGCCGCCCCGACCCGTCCTCCGCCTCCGACTTCGCCACGGTGGCAAGCTTCACGCCCGTGGGGAATCCCGCGCCGCCTCTGCCGCGCAGTCGGCTCACGGTGATCTCGTCGACTACTTCGGCGGGGGTCATGGACGTCACGGCTGTCTTCAGAGCCCCGTAGATCCCGGCTTCCAGGGCCTTGCCCAGCTCGACCACGTCGTCGGCTAGGTGACGGAAGACGACGCAGGGGCGCCCGCCCGACGGCGTGTGTACCGCGTTCGTCGGCTCAGGCCACGGCGCTGGCTCGTCACCCGCGACCAGTGCCACGAGATCGTCCACGGCTCCGGG
>JABGQA010000009.1 GCA_018644665.1 Candidatus Poribacteria bacterium | reverse complement strand
ACGGGAAATGCTGAAGTCGCGGAGGCCGCGCTCAATGAACGCCATCACCTCGTTGCGGCGCGTCGCCGGCTGCACGAAGGTCGGGTTGTCGCGATGGAAATCCAGCAGCCGCTGCTCGTACTTGGAGAGCGAGAAGAAGAAGTTCTCCTCCTCCAGCCATTCGCACTCGGCCTCGTGGGTTGGACACGTTGACCCGTCCGTCAGATCTTCCTCGTCGTAGAAGGCTTCGCAGGAGTTGCAGTAGTAGCCCTCGTACTTGTTCTTGTAGATGTCGCCGTTGTCGAAGGCGCGCTGGAAGAATTCGCGGGCCGCTTCCTTGTGCCGCGGCTCCGTCGTGCGCACGAAGTCGTCGTTGGAAATCGCGAGCGCCTGCCAAGTGCTGCGGATAGCTTCGGCCATCTCATCGACGTACGTCTGCGGATCCTTGCCGGCCTCGCGCGCCGCGCGCTCGCAGTTCTGACTGTTCTCGTCGAGACCCGTTAGGAAGTGGACGTCGTAGCCGTCTAGACGCTTGTACCGGGCGATCACGTCCGTGACGACCATCTCGTAGGAATGCCCAAGGTGGGGCAGGGCGTTCACATAGGGGATCGCGGTCGTGATGTAGAACTTGGGCTTCATGGGTTTCCCGGCGACAGTGTCGAGGCGTACGTGCAACAGCCGCGGACGAGTGACGCCGGGCGGCCTTCGGAACTATACCAGATTTGCACGACGCCAAGGGGAGGTCAAGGGCGTCTCTACGAGTTGGAGCGCCAGCGTCTCCAACGTCAGGGGCGCGCTGATGTTGCGGCGAAGTCGGTGTGTGGCGTCCATCACCGCGAGCATCTTCGCGCGCAACGACGAGTACGTCTCTCGTCTCGCGAGGGCGCGCAAGGCGTGTACGTGTTCAGGGTGTTCCACCGGCGCGGACGGGTCCGTGCAGAGCAGCAGCAGATCGTGATACCAACTCAGCAGCGCTTCTAATCGGCCCGGGTCCGCCTGCCACTCCGCCGCGAGTCGGAACGCGTCCATCGGCCTGGAATCGCCTATTGGGGACGGGGCCCCTTCAGCCGGAGGCGCCTCCTGGCCGAGCATGGCGATGGCCGACCCGACACGCCCCCGCGATCGGATCGCGAGGATGCGGGCGCGGTCGGCGTCAACGCCTCGCGCGACCAGCCCGGCAACCGCGTCATCGACAGGCACGGGGAGGAAGCGCAGCGCCTGGCAGCGGGAGCGGATGGTGGGCAGCATCGCGTCGATGCTTCGCGTCGTGAGAATCAGCACGCCGGAGCCGGGTGGCTCCTCCAGCGTTTTGAGGAGGGCGTTCGCGGCCTCGGCCCGCATCTTCTCCGCGTCCGTCACGACGAACACCTTGTACCGCCCCTCGTGCGGCTTCAGGCTGATAAGGCGCTGTAATTCACGGATCTGGGCAATGCGCAGCGTCGCCCCGTCCGGGCGGATGAACGCTATGTCTGGGTGGTTTCCGTCGGCGGCGCGACGACACGACGCGCACACGCCACACGCGTCGTCATGGGACGCCAGGCAGTTGAGCGCGGCCGCAAAGGCGGCGGCGATGGTTTTCTTGCCGAGCCCGGCCACCCCTGCAAAAAGGTATGCGCCGCCAACGCGGTCAGCTCCGATCGCGCGCGTGAGAAGGCCGATCTGCTTCGCGTGGCCGACCAAGGAGCCGAGAGTTACGTGCGAGCTAGACATGGCGTGGGAGTCCCTATCCGACAGGAGGGGCTACTCCGTGGGCTTGACGAGGCCACCGAGGTACTCGGCCAGTTTGTCCGCCACCCCCTGCGCGTCGACATCGGCGAAGTTGAAGAGTTCCTTGAGGACGGGAGCTGACACCCCCGTGTCCATGAGAGCGTTCGCAACGCGGCCCATGTGGCTGCGTCCCGCAGGCGACCCTTC
>JABGQA010000010.1 GCA_018644665.1 Candidatus Poribacteria bacterium | reverse complement strand
AAGCCTGTCGTGAAACCCGGACACTTCCCGTGTAGTTTCCTGTAGATAAAGGCGTGCTCCCCGGTTATACTTTTTGTGAAAGCAAAAGGAAAACCAAGAAGCACGCCATGAAAAACAAAACAGGTCTCGACAAGAAGGCTATCCGGGCAGCGATCGTCCGGCAACTGAAATCGAGCTACCCAAACTTCTCGCGGCTGAGTCGCAAGGAGAAGAAGCGCGTGGTCCGAGAGGCCTGCTCCGCCGCGCAACGCGAGCTGGAAGGCGGGACGTTGGCGCTGCCAGCGCTCTCGGGGGCTGAACGGCTGGGCTTGGAAGACCTTCCGGCGGGTGTGCTCACGCTGGAGCAGATGGCGAAGCAGGTCGAGAGCTTTAAGACGCACGTGCTGCGCTTTCGCCAGCCTGATCGCCGTCGTCAGATCGCAGCTCCCTTGTTGCGCGTCATGGACGACCTGCTGGACGACCCGCTGCTGAACACACTGCTGGCCCCGGCCAGCCTCACGCCCTCGAAACGGGCGTGGATGCCGGCTCAACTGCTACGCATGGAGTTGCTGCACACGGCGCGCTTCCCCTCGTTCTCGTATCGCGCCTTCTGTGCCTACGTCGCGAGCTTGAAGCGCAAGGAGGAGCGCGCCTTCTGCGGCCTGTCCCTGCGCCAGGACGCCACCCCGCACCACGCCACGCTCAGCGCCTTCCGCCGCTCGTTGACCTTCGCCATGCGCGTCAACCTGATGGTGTGGCTCCTACACCACTTCCTGCGTTCGGGACGCATCGGGGACCGCGTCGTGCATGCCCTCGACTCCACGGATCTGGCCGTGCCCGTGAACTCGTACCCGCTGGGCGAAGTGGAGCTCCCGGACGGGACCAAGCTCCGCATGTTCGCCGACCTCGACTGCGACTGCGGTCGCCGCCGCGCCAAGCGTGACCGCGCCGTGCGCTTCGTCGGCTATCGCATCCACACCCTGTGCGTCGTCGATGTCGAGACCGGGGTCGCGTTCCCTCTGCTGTCGTTGCCCGCCGCGGCCAACCATCATGACCTGCCCGTCATGGAGCCGCTACTCGCGCTCGCCTTGGCCATCGGTCTTGAGCTCAAGGTGCTCGTCGCCGACGAGGGCTACGCCTCCGCGCCCGTCCAGGAGCGCCTGCGTCGCGAGCACGGCATCCTGCTGGTCACCCCGCCCGAGAAGAAGGCGCTGCGCCCAGAGGCCGTCAACCTGGGAACCGGGACCGTCTTTTGCCACAGTGCCTGCGAGACGCCCATGCGCTATCTCGGCTTCGACGACGAGGACGGCGAGCACGTCTTCCGTTGCGATCTCGACCACGCCGACTTGTCCTGTCCCTTCGCCGCGTCCTGCCCCCGAGAGCGAGGGCTCCCCCTCGACACCGGCCTCTTCGGCCCCATCCCGGCCTGCGTGCCAGGAGTCGAGCCTCTCCATGACCTCCGCAAGCTGTGCGAGCGTCCCTTCAACCTGCTCAAGCACGTCGACGGCCTGGAGCCCTGCCATCTGGTCCGACAGCCTTCCGTCGCCGCACAGGTCGTGTTCTCCCAGCTCGTCGGGTTGTTCAAGGTGCTCGCGGGCTTGCGCTCCGTGCCCCGCGCTGATGCTCAGTCAGCTACCGTCCAACCACAGCAGGAGGTGTTGCCGCTCGCCGGCGTAGTGTAACAACGCCACCAGTACGACAACTCTGGCCCCGGCGCGCCGATTGATTCGACGCTCGCGGAGCACCGCATCCAATCTGGCCGTCGCCGTTGCCATGTGCACGCCGGCAGAACCTACGCGGTGCTTTCGTGCTCGTTGAACCGCTCGCGCGACCGATGCTACGCCGCCAACGGCTCCCTTCGGCCACCGCCAGGGAACTTGGCCGAGTGCTGCCGGCCGGTTTCACGACAGGCTTT
>JABGQA010000080.1:56444-187667 GCA_018644665.1 Candidatus Poribacteria bacterium | reverse complement strand
CATTGAGGCCGTAGCCGCGGTGACCTCGTTCTCGGACGGCCACGAGCCCATGTGCGAGCCCCGAGCCGGTGGCGGGGACAACGAGTTCGACTTCTGGGACGCTCCCTTCGCCCACAACGCCTTCGCCAACGACAACGGCTACTTCGCCATGTACACCGAGGAGGGGTCCGCGCGCACCCACGTGTGGGAAGCCGACGGCCGGATGGACCTCGTGCACGACAACGTCCAGGTCGTGCTCGACAAGGGCACGATGAGCGATCCTCTCACGTACTACATGGCCACCGCCGTTGGCGGCCTCGACGACGCGCACGACCTCGCCGAGATCGTGACTAAGGAGCCCGCGGAAGTGCTCGCCGTCTCCGCCAAGGCCAAGCTCGCCACATCCTGGGGCGACCTCAAGGGCGAGTAGCCACGAATCCGTCCAGATGCGCTCCCCCGGCCCCTGCTGTGGGAGCGCTCCGTCCCGACGGCGAACCAAGGAGGTACGTGACAGTATGACCACGATCAAGAGACTTGCCGCGGGGGCGTGTGTAGTGCTCGGCCTCGGTTACGCGGCCGGGTCCTATGGCGCCACCGCGAGCAACGACGGCGGCGTGTGGATCATCGAGACCGACAGCTACACGGTCCATTTCAAGACAGACGCGCAGGCAGGGTACTCCCAGATAATCCCGGGCGGCGGCGGCGACAGCCTCTTCGGAGCCGGCGAAGGCCGCAACCTGTACCACTCCGCCAACTACGCCGGCTGGAGCGACTGGGGCCCCGCGGCATCTGCGGAGGTGGTGTCCGAAGGCAGCGAACTCGTCATGCAGTACGTCATGGATGACGGTAATCAGAAGGTGTATCACCTCACCGCCACGCATTGGGACGGCGTGCCGTACTGGCGCCACCAACTGACGATCGAGGCTCGGGGCGATCTCCCATCGTTCGGCGACGGGCATGAGCCCATGGTCGAGCCGCGGAACGCCGCAGGCGATACGAACTCGTACCTCGATTGGACCGACCCGTTCGCGCACGTCGCGTTTGCGAACCCCAACGGGTACTTCGCGATGTACACGGAAACCGGCGCGGCGCGCACCCACGTCTGGGAGGCGGACGGCCGCATGGACCTGGTCCATGACTCGGTCGCCGAGACTCTCGGCGCTGGTGACATGAGCAGCGAGTTGACGTTCTACCTCGCGACAGCCGCCGGCAGCCTCGACGACGCGCATGCGTTGGTCGATGTGGTCACGAACGTGCCCACGGCCGTCGACGCACAGGGCAAGCTCACGACGACATGGGGCTCCCTGAGGACCCGATAGGGCGCGAAGCACTCACGAGCGACACCGATGCGCCCCGCCTCGCGGCGGGGGCGTTTCGTGCGCGGGGCCGCGGTTCACTCGGTCGCGGCGACCCAGGCGGGGAATATCTCGTCGGAGGGGTGGTTCGTTAGACGCGCGACATCGCCCGAGGCAACCTCGAGGGAGTAGATGTCGTTCTGCCCCTCGCGATCCGAGGCGAAAAGGACCCTTTCCCCGTCGGACGACCACGCGGCGCCCATGTCCGAGCCGGCGGCGTCCGTGAGTCGCCGTTGGTTACCGCCGTCTGCGTCCATCGCGTACAGCTCCCAGTTGCCGTCCCGGAGCGACGAGAACGCGATGGTCTTGCCGTCGGGGGACCACGCGGGTTTCTGGTCGTTCGCCGGGTCGGTCGTAAGCTGAGTCACTGCGCCGTCCGCAACCGACACGGAGTAGATGTCCAGCGTCCTGTCGCGGGTAGAAGAGAATGCGATGCGGTGGCCGTCCGGCGACCACGTCGCGTGGCGCGTGGCGTTCATGTCGGCGGTGAGTTGGCGGATCTCGCCGCCTTCGCGGCCGACGACGTAAAGCTCAGCGCCGCCGTGGCGATCCGACGTGAACGCCACGGCGGCGCCGTCGGGCGACCACGCCGGCGCCACGCTCGTCGCCAACCCGCGCGTGACGTTCAGCGGGAACCGCCCGTCGATGTCGGTGACGAACACCTCGTCGTGACCGTCGCGGCTGCTGTGGTATGCCAACCAACGCCCGTCCGCCGACACGGCCGGGAGTTCTTCGTCGCCGGGGTGGTTGGTGACGTTGCGGCGCTCGCCAGTCTCCAGGTCGAGGACGAACACCTCCCAGTTCTCGTCCCAGTATTGCATGAATGCGATACGTGGCCCGCGCTCCGCCGACGGCGCGCCGGGGTCGACGCCCTCACCGGGCTCTACGCCCTCATCGGCATCGTCTTCGCCGCAGCCCGCGTACAGGAGCGCCAACAGAGCCGCCGCCGCGTACCACGTGGGCACGCGTGGCCGGCGCGTGACGTCACCCCGGCTTGTCATTGGGTTCGCAGGCCCGCAGGAAGCAGATCGCGCTGCGCTTCCATGAGCAGGTCCATGCACTCCCGGATCTTGGGAAGGCTGAGCTGCGACGACGTGTTGGGATCGAGCATGGCGGCGTGGTAAACGCTGTCGCGATCCTCGTCCAGCACGGCCCGGACGACGAGTTCCTGCATGTTGGCGTTCGTCCGGCAAAGGCCCGCCAGCTGCGGCGGCAGGGCGCCGACGTAGCAAGGATGCAGGCCCGCCCGGTTGACGAGACACGGCACTTCCACCGAGCAGTCGTCAGGCAGGTTCGTGATCAGGCCCGTGTTCGGAACATTGCCGTAGACGGTGAGCGCTGTGTCGGTCTCCATCGCGTGGATGATCTGCGCGCCGTACTCGTTCGAGCGGGCGATCTCGGGCGGGTCGGCCAGGACCTTCGCTTGGGCCGCCGCCCGTTGCTTCGAGCGCGTCTCGTGCTGCCCGGCCATCTGCTCGCCTGTCCGCGACGTGACACCCACGCGCTCCATCTCCGCTTCGTCACGCATGTAATACGGGACGTATTCGGCCATGTGCCGCGACGACTCGGTTACGAACCAGCCGAAGTGACGGAAGATGTCGAAGCGCACGCGGTCCTTCGCGACGATCTCGTCGTCGTCGAGGCAGGCGCGCAGGGCCGGGTACAGATCCTCGCCGTCCAGCTCGAGGTCGAGGAACCACGCCATGTGGTTGATGCCCGCGACCTTGTACGTCAGCGAGCCAAGGTCGACGCCCATGTAGCCCGACAGTTCGCGCGCCGTGTTCTGAACGCTGTGACACAGCCCGATGCTCGTGATGGACGTCGCCTCGGAGACCGCCCACATGATCATCGACATCGGGTTCGTGTAGTTGAGCATCAGCGCGCGCGGGCACAGCCGCTCCATGTCCCGGGCGATGTCAAGCATCGCGGGGATCGTCCGCAACCCCTTCATGACGCCGCCCACGCCGACGGTGTCCGACACGGTCTGCCGCAGCCCGCCCACCTCATACGGTATGCGGACGTCTAGGGCTTCCGGCCCCATGCCTTCGCCCACACGGATCGAGACGATGACGTAGTCGGCCCCGTCGAGGGCCGAGTCCCGGTCGGTCGACGACTCGATCTCAGTCGGGAGGCCGGCGTGCTCGACCATCCGATCCGACAGACTGCGGATGAACCCCAGCCGCTCGGCGCTCGGGTCCATCAGGTGGATCGTGCCATCGGCGAGTTCGGGGAACGAGAGTATGTCGCTCACGAGTCGGCGGCCGAAGCCGAGGCTGCCGGCGCCGAGGAACGCGATCTTAGCCATGAGGCTCCCTACTCCGAGGGCGCTGCGGATGCGCCGGTGTCCGGCCAGAATTGGTAGTCGACGACACGCCAACCGTCGGACTGTTTCTCGACGTGGATCAGCATCCGCCTCGCCGTTGCCTCGCCGACCTCGGGCGTCATGGCAATGCGGTACGTGAACAGGACGTTCTTCGCGCCCTCGCGATCTGTGCGCAGGAGAGTCTTGCCGAATTTCGGCCGCTGCATCGTGCTTCGGAAGCCCTCTTGGCGGATCGCCGCGACATCGGTCAACTCCTTCAGGAGCTTGTCCTTCGCGAGGCCTGACGCGAGCGTCATCGCGCTCTCTTGGTCTACGTTGAGGGCGTACAACTCCAAGAATGTGGCGGCGACATCCTCGGGGGAGGCCTCGCGAGCGCATCCCGAGAAGCACAGGAGACATGTCAGGAGAGCTATCGCGCGCATGGCATCGTCCACGTGGGCGCCCGGGCCGTCCGTAGCAGGCGGGCGCCCGCGATGGTATAATGCCGCGTCGCGGCCTGGCAACCGAGGGCGGCATCGGCCCGCCACGTACGCGCTACACACGGAACAACACGGCATGGAATACCGCCCGCTCGGCCGAACCGGTCTCGAAGTTTCGACGATGAGCGTCGGCGCTGCCGCGATGGGCGGCGAGTTCGGTGACCGCCGCGAGACCGAGTCGATCGAGACCGCGCACCGCGCGATCGACATGGGCGTGAACTACTTCGACACGTCGCCCTACTACGGCCGCACGCGGTCGGAGCAGGTGCTCGGCAAGGCGCTTATCGGGAAGCGCGACAAGGTCGTCCTGTCAACGAAGACCGGGCGCTTCGACTCCGATGAATTCGACTTCACCGAGAGTCGTCTGCGGAATGAGGTAGACAACAGCCTGCGGCGGCTGCACACGGATCACGTTGACATCCTCATCGCGCACGACGTGGAATTCGCCGATCCTGCTGTTGTGATTGGGGAGGGCCTGCCGACGCTGGCGGCGCTCAAGGCAGAGGGCAAGACGCGGTTCATCGGCGTGTCCGGCCTCCCGTTGCACGTGATGCAGACGGCGATTGGCGCTGGGGAGTTGGACCTGGTCCTCTCATACTGTCGGTACTGCCTGAACGACACCGCGCTGGCGCCGTACGCTCGCGAGTGGCGGCAGGCGGGGCTCGGCGTTATCAACGCTAGTCCGCTATCGATGGCACTCCTGACGCCGAACGGCCCTCCCGACTGGCATCCTGCGTCGGACGCGTTGGCGGACGCCGCGCGACGCGCGGCCGCGCACTGCCGCGACCGAGGCGCCGACCTCGCCTTCCTAGGCATGCAGTACGCGTTCGCGTGCCCTGACGTGGACACCACGATGACGGGCACGTCGCGGCTCTCGACGCTCGAGAGCAACCTAGAGGCGCTCAACACGCCCTTGGACCAGGACCTGCTCGCGGAGGTGTTGGCAATCTTCGCCCCGGTAGCGGACACGACCTGGCCGAGCGGCGCCGAGGACGCCTGGCGAGCCCACGGCGAGGGGTAGATGTACGACAGCTGGCCGCGACCCGTCGAAGGCCGACCGCGCAAGCGTCGCACCTACAAGGGTCGCGACAAGGTCACAGGCCGCGCGGACGGCAAGCGCACGTGCCCTGCGTTCGAGGGTCTAATCTCGGCGACGACGTGTCGCGACAGCCGGGGACGGGTTAACGGCTGCGACGCCCGGTGCCCCTACTACGCCCCGCTGGTGTTGGCGTCGGACACGCCGGCCGCTTCGCGGCTCCCACTCCACAAGTGCTACCTGAGACGCCTCCCTCGGAGCGGCTCGGCCACCGTCCTCGTCGCGCGGGCCAACCCCGACGCCACGTTGCGTGTGGTGCTGCTCCTCCTGGATTTCTGGAAGGTCGGCATCCAGGAGTGCTTTGTCGACGCATCGACCACCGAAGATGCCCTGGCGAAGCTGCTGCGCAAGGAGGGGCCGGAGTTCGAGGAGGTCGAGCTGTCGGAATGCCAAGCTCTGGTCAAGTGGGCGGAGACCATCTCGCGCGAGGTCGGGCACGAGATCCCGTGGGAATACACCCACTGGAACGCGATCCTCGATGACATGGGGCAGGTCGCGCCGCCCACGGGCTCGCTCTACAAGTGCGCGCGATGCAGCGACGAGTTGCCGGACAAGGCGGTCGACCTCATGAAGCGCTACGCGTTGGACGCGCAAGTGCAGTTCTATCTCGTCTGTCGCAAGTGCGGCGGGGAATTCGATGACGACTGGTAGGGTTCCGGTCGACGCGTCGTGAGTTGGTCTAGTCGGAGGGAGTCACGGATGAGCGAACGTCTGAACGTCGTGGTGATCGTCTCGGACACGCTTCGATACGACTACATCGGCGCCAACGGGAACGCGTGGATCAAGACCCCCGAGCTGGACGCGTTCGCCTCTCGCGCGACGTGCTTCGACAACTGCTACGTGTCGTCGTTCCCGACGATCCCCACCCGCACGGACTGGTTCACCGGTCGATATGGGTTCCCCTTTTACGGCTGGAGGCCTCTCGACCCCACGGCCAAGGTCATCGCCCCCGAGCTTGCGGACGCCGGCTACACGAACCAGCTCATTGTCGACACTCCGCACATGATGCGCAGCACGTTCCACTTCGATCGGGGCTTCCACGGAGCGCGATGGATCCGCGGTCAGGAGGGCGACACTCCGATGACGTGGATGAACCGACCCGTCGAGGAGGTGATGCCGGACGACAAGACGCGGCAACGCCCGCGCCAGTTCGGTGGCGCCCTTGCGAACGCGCACGCGTGGCAGAACCACCACCAGTGGCTGTCCGGCGAGGATCGGTTCGTGGCGCAGACGTGTGGAGCGGCCTCACTCTGGCTCGAACACAACTACAAGGCCGACCCGTTCTTCCTTTGGGTCGACTGCTTCGATGTCCACGAGCCGTGGGATCCCCCGGAATACCTCGTGGACATGTACGACCCCGGATACGACGACACACCTATGTTCCACCCGAACTACGGCCCAGCGTCGGACTACACCGAAGCCGAGCTGAACAACCTGCGAGCGCATTACGCGGGGGAGGTGACGCTCGTCAGTCAGCACGTTGGGCGCGTGCTGCGCATGCTCGAAGATACCGGCCTGATGGAACGCACAGTGGTCATCGTCATGGCGGACCATGGCATGTACCTGGGCGAGCACGACCGCACGGGCAAGTCCAACATCTGCGACCACGACGACCGTGGCAGTTGGCCGCTCTACCGGGAGGTGTCGCACATCCCTTTGATGGTCCACACGCCGGGCGTCGAGGGTGGCGCGCGCGCCTCCGCGCTTGTCCAGCCGCCGGACATCATGCCAACGATCCTCGATCTGGCCGGTGTCGAGATCCCGTCCGAAGCGCACGGGCATTCGCTCTGGCCCCTCCTCGGCGGCTCCGGCGACGGGACGTGGCCACGAGAGATCGCCGTGTCCAGCCCGGCGTTGCAGGTCGGCCGCGGCCGCGAAGGGGCGAAGCTCTCCGTGACGGACGGGGAGTGGTCGCTCATCCTCGGACAGGACGGCGCTGTCGAGCCGGAGCTGTACGACCTGTCTGCGGATCCTGGGGAGACGCACGACGTGGCGTCCGCCCACCCGAGCAAGGTCGATGAACTGCGCGACGCGTGTCACGACTGGCTTAGGAACCTCGGCACGAGCGAGGAGCGCATCGCCGCGGTCGGCTAGGTGAGTTTCCGCAGCATGTTGACGCGGCGGCCACGGTTCTGGCTGCGGTACGAGGCTGGGAGTCGCGAGTCCATCAGCGGCGACTCTTCCGGGCGCTTGAGGATCTTGAAGTAGTCGAATCGCGTCGCCGTCGGCGGCATGTTCCCTGGGCAGAGGGCGTGCACGCCCACACGGGTGGGGTCGCCCATGCTGGCGAAGGCCGTCCCACAGCTCACCCAGTCCACGCCGTTGGCGCTGGCGTAGCCACTGAACAGGTTCCCGCGGCGCTCGATCCGCAGATACAGTTGCCGCGCTTCGGCCAGCCCGATCCCTCGACCTACTAGAGGCTCGCCTCCGCTCGCCGTGTGCTGCTCGAAGCGGATATCGCCACGGAACGCATGGTGCGGGGAGGTTTTCTCCAAGCGGATGAACGCGTTTTCGTTGAACCACACGAGCAGGCCGCCGTGCGGGTTCGTCTCGTCGGTCACCTGCAGACGCGTCTCCAGCGAGAAGTCTTCTGTCGCCTCCCGCAGCAGCCGAGGGGCGTCGTAATTCGAGTCGCGCCACAGGTCCTGCCCCGGCTGGACGCGCAGCAGCAGCCAGCCCTGCCGCTCACGCCACTCAGCGCCCTCGCGCGGGTCGGTCCACTCCCAACCGTCACGGAGTCGGGTACCGTCGAATTCGTCCTGGAACACGACGTGGGAGAACTCCGTCGATGACGTCCACCCCTCGATCTTCACCGAGCCCAGGGCCGATGGCATCTCCTGCGGTAGTGATGCCACGTCCGGTATCTCGACGACCGACTCCTGTGGGGTGATGTCGACGGAGAACGGCTCCCCATCGAACAACGGAGCGGCGAAGAACTGCACTCGACAGCCAATCGGCGGGCAGTCGGGCCCCTTGTGTATACGGACCGACCTCGCCGTGTTCGTGACGCGCCGCGCCATGTCCGCTTCGTCGCGCACGATGGTCGTGCGAACGCCCTGGAACCACGGCCCATCGTACAGGTCGACGACCGCCGGAGCCGTACCCCACACGGGGCCGTCTACGGCGGTCTCCGCGCGGAACGCGATGGACCGGATGACGTCGCCGAAGTTGTAGGAAAGCTGATGCAGCGTTTGGTAGTGGCCGGGCCCGAGCGACAGCGCGCGACCCTTGTAGGCAACGTCCTCGTAGAACAGCGCCTTGTGGTTGGCGCCGGCCGCGTATCCGGGGCCTTTGTAGACGCGCACGGACGATATGTTGCGGCGGAAGCCGATGGCCCGAGTGTCGCGGATGTCCTCGATGACGATCCCACGCCGTCCGCCGTACCACTCGTTCTGGAACACCTCAACGACAAGTCGAGGCAGGTTGGGCGGCATCGCGCGTCCCCTCGTTTGGCCTGCCGGCTCAGTGTAACCGCAAACCTCACGCTGACAAACGGGCTGCGCGCGCTGAGTGGCGCGCGCTGAGTGGCCCGCGCTAAGATTCACGGGGACGAGAGGTACGCGCGAGGGGACGCTCTGTGGAAGCGATCACGTGGTTCATCGTGGGCGGGCTGGCTGCCCTGATCGGCGCGGTGGCGGGCGTGCCGGCGGGCCCTTGGGCCGCATACGTCGCGGCCGCAGTGAGCGCGGCGGTCGCGACGGCGGTCACCAAAAGACTCGCAGCCTATGCCGCGGCCGCGCTCGTGGTCGCCGTCGTTGGGTCCTGGGCAGCCAGCGACGCGTGGGTCGCCGTCGCCGCCGCGCTGGCGAGCTTCGTTGCGCCCGCTGCCGGCGCGTACGGCCTTCTCCGTCTCTGGCGCCTGGCGCCCCGACGCGTGGACGCGAGCCGGGCCCGGCGAATCGCTGGCTCGGCCGTCGAGACCGCGACCGCCGAACAGCCGAAGACAGCGCTCAGCGCCGCCCGGATCGCCAAGCTCGTCGACCTCGCCGCCACGGACACGACAGCGTTCCGTGCCGAGGCCGCCCGGCTGTCAGCGGATCAGCGACAGCAACTCCGTAATGCCCTTAGAACTGACGACGAGACCGGTCGTTAGGCGCTGTCCCCGACACCCGGCCCGGCGTGTCGCCCGATAACCCCGACTACCGCGTCGGGCATGCAACTGCTCCCGGATTCTGATACACTCAACGCCGTCGGTTCTGTTGCGATGACAGCCGCCACGGCCGTGCGAGGAACGCCCTTACATGAACGCCCCGGGTAAGCTACTGCTCCAAGACGGTGAGTCCGTACTGTTCATCGGCGACAGCATCACGGACGCGGGCCGCCAGGCCGACACGCTCCGCAGTCTCGGGGCGGGATACGTCGCCCATATTGCCGACCTCTTGGCGGCGCGTTATCCTGACCGCCGGATAGGGATCAACAACCAGGGCATCAGCGGAAACCGGGTCGTGGATCTACGCGCGCGGTGGGACCGAGATGTCGTCGCTCATCAGCCCGACTGGGTGTCGATATCCATCGGCGTCAACGACGTGTGGCGGTGGTTCGACGGCAACCCGGACGCGCACATTCCGATAGATGAATACCGAAGCGTGTACCACGAACTCCTGGTTGCGACGGTCGAGAAGACGGACGCGCGTCTCATTCTCATGGAAACCTCGGTGATCGGCGAAGAGGCCGACAACGAGTCGAATGCTATGCTCGCGCACTACAACGAAGCGATACGCGAGTACGCCCGTGAGCACGACGCTGTGCTTGTCCCGACGTTCCGCCGACTTCTTGAGGCGATCGAAGCACGACCGGGGTTCGAGTGGACGGGTGACGGTGTACATCCTCTTCCGCCGGGACATATGCTGATGGCGGTGACGTGGCTCGAGGCCATGGGAGCAACGGCTCCCTGACGCGGAGTGATCTGCTGTGAACGACAACCCGACGCCCGACGACAACGTCGAAGAGACGCCGCCGGACGACAATCTTGCGGACGCGCCCGCTGATGACGACGCGGCCGCCGCCTCTTCGACAGACTCATCGGACGGACTCGACGAGGGCGAGCACGAGGACGAGCACGCCGCATTCGAGGCCGCGCAGGCAGAGACGGCGCGCGCCGAGTTGCCAATGTTCGTGCGCACGTTCGGCCCACGGATCGGCATGGCGAACGCTGAACTGCAGTGGGAGCGCATCACCGCTCTGTGGCCGTTCCTACGGATTGTCAGTTGGATCCTCGTCGTGATCATCATCGCCGGGTACCTCGCGTTCCAGTTCGAGACGCGCACGACGGTGCCAATCGACGACGATTCGGTCTTGACCGCAGCGGTCAGGGCGGGCAAGCAGTACGCGCGCACTGACGAGAACGGCGCGAATGTGGGCGTCATCGTCGACAAGGAGGACCCGTTCACCACGGAGATCGTGGCTGAGTTGAAGGCCGCCGGTCATGAAGAACTCAAGCTCATCTCGCACGCGATGTTCGACAACTTGCCGGACGCGATGTGGTGGTCGGTCGTGACGATGACGACGGTTGGGTACGGGGACAAGTTCCCGACCACGCCGGCCGCTCGCGCGTTGGCGGTTCTCGTGATGTTCATGAGCTTGGTGCTCCTGGCTTCCTTTACCGCCACATTCGCGTCGGCGTTCGTCGCGCGCCAAATCCAAGCGTCCCAGGAGCAGGAAGACGACCCGTGGGAGGGGCACACGATCTTCTGCGGCTGGACCGAGGAGGGCGGCCCGAGGGTCCTGCAGGCTCTAGACCAGGGCGCCGCCGGCCGCCGCCTGCAAGTATACTTCCTGAACCACCTCGCAGAGGACGCGATGGAGCTTAACCTGCGTGGACTCAGCAACATAGACACGCGGTTCATCCGCGGAGACATCACGCGCGAAGAGGATCTCGACCGAGCCGGCCTCCACGCCGCGGCGAACATAGTCATCATCCCGGACGAATCGGACGGCACCGAGCCAGACGACACGCGGACGATCGAAGCCACGATGGCGATGAAGGTCCTGGCTCCGGAAGTGAAGGTTTTTGCGCACGCTGTAAGCGCCTTGCGAGTCGCGAACCTGCACCGCGCGATGGTCGACGATGTCGTCCTCACCGACTCGCACACAGCCGAGATGCTCGCGGCGTTCGTGGTGCGACCGGGCATGACGCAAGCGATCCACGAACTCCTGGACCCCGAGGAGAGCGCGGAGTTCGCGACCATCGACATCCCCGGCCGGTTCGCGGAGCGACCCGCCCTGGAGCTTTCGGACTTCCTGCGGCGTGAGCGCAACGCGACGCTTGTCGGCTTTGTCGTCGAGGAGGAGGCGTTCGGCCTCGAATCCGCGATGGAGGGCGGTGACGCCTACATGGTGGAGTTCATCAAGGAACAGATTGAGGAAGCCGGCATCGAGATGGCCGCCGAGGGCGCGAAGACCAGGGTGACTATCAACCCCTCAAACGACGTGGCCATCGCGGCAGACGCGCAGGCCTTGGTGATCCGTGAGCGCCCGGCGCGCGGCGCCTAGCGCCAGTGCGGTGACCCGAGATCGAGTAGGCCGGATCGCACGGTAGGGTTCTAGAGGAAGGGCCAGGAGGACGCCCAATGGCTGACGTCACGCGTGAGGATTTGCGCAGGTTCTGTCAGGGGATGCCGGTGGGCATCTTCGACGGTCTGGAGGACGACCAGCTCGACGCTATCGCCGCGATAACGGAGCGCGCGGCCTTCGAGGACCAGCAGGTCATCATCGAGGACGGTAGCGATGGCGACACTATGTACCTGCTGCTGTCCGGCAAGGTGCGCGTGACGAAGAAGCTGTTCTTCCGTTCCGGTAGGACCATCGCTCAGGGCGAGCGTGAGATCATCGAGCTCCCGGCCGAGTGGAACCCGTACTTCGGCGAGCTGGCGCTGTTCGATGCCGCGAGCAGCAGGACCGCGACCGTGGCAGGGTCCGAGGCGGGCGAATACGGTGTCATCAACAACGCCGACTTCTACGCCCTAGCGGAGGGCGACCATGACATCGGATACGTCGTGCTCAAGAACGTGCTGATGAAGGCCGTGGGCACCATACGCAGCGGCAATCAGAACGTCATCAACCTGACGACTGCGTTGAGTTTCTCCTTGACGTCACGCTAGCGCCGAGGCGCCCGCATGCGTGAGACTCACCGACTGCTTCTTTGCATGTGCGTGGCCGTGTCCCTCGGCATGGCCATCGCCGCGTGCATTGGGCTTGTAGGGGTCTTCCTGCTCCTGCTGTCTCGTGAATTCGGCCACACACCCACCGCGCGGATCGCGGCCGGGGCGCTCGTCGTCCTCGCGAGCGTGTGCTTCGGAGCCCTCTGCGGGGCCGCCGCAGGTGGTCGGAGTCGTGAGGAGGGCGTCACGCTGTTGCTGGTCATTGGCGCGGGCGTCGTCGGGGCGATCGCGGGCGCGCTGGCTTTCGTAACCGGCGGCCTCGCCGTCGTCGGAGCGGCTAGCCTGCTGGGTCTTGTCGGCGCGGCCGTGTCTGCGCGCACCGCCTGCCGCCTTGCGTCCTGGACCGGCGCGACGGGTGACGGTCTGCCGGCCGCCGTCCGCGACGTTCTACGCTGACATGCCCGCCGTCCCGCCCACGACCCAGAACGCACATCAGGGGATGTTCGGGTCGAGGAATGTGAGGAGACGTCCCCAGAACTCGGGTGCGTCCGGGCTGTCGATCGTGCTCTTCAACGCGAGCAGCCTGCGGTGCACATCCTGCTGCGTGCGTCGGCGGTTCTTCTCTAGAACCTTGTGCGCCAGCGAAGCGCACTGGTCGATCCTGTCTATGGACAGGACGTAGCGCAGGTGCCCGACGGCGTTGAGGTACAGCTCCTCCGGCTCCACGGGGGCCAGCAGCTCGACTATCTCCGCGATGCGTACGGCATCCTTGCGGTAGTATGCGCTGCCGATCTTGACCATCAGGTCTTCGTGGCTTGGGATGATGCGGCGAGCGGCCCGCGCCATCTGTAGGCCATCATCCACCGTCATGCGGTTCCACAGCAGCACCCACGCGCCGATAAACGCGAGCGCGCTTAGAGCCGGACTCCGCAGCACGTCGCACAGGTCGGTCACGACGCGCTCGGCCTCGGGGTCGGGCTCGACGTCCCGGAGAAGGCGCTCCAGGGCCCACGTGTCCTTCGCCGGGGGAGGCTCATCGGTGCCGAGTAGCACGCTCGATATCCGTAGCGCGAAGTCGCCGCTCTGCATGAACGCGGCCTGAAAGTCAGGTTCGGGCGGCGTGGCACCGTAGAAAGCCCCGACATCGACCTCGAGGACGTCGGCTAGGCGGCGCAATTCGTCGGCGCGCAGGACCTGTTTGCCGTTCAGGAACCGGTAGAGCTTCGTTCGCTCCACGCCGGCCTGCCTCGCGACCTCGGACTTCGAGCGGCCCTCCAGTAGGCGTCGCGCATTTGCGACTATGGCATCGGAGTACTCCATGTGTACCTCCCTGTGCATATGTGCAACGTGCAGTCGGCAACGCCTGGAACCTTCAGAGGAACACGCCCGTAGATCTTGACAGCCGGTATGCGCGAGGTTATGATAGCACGAAGATCCCTGTTGTGCATATATGCAACAGATCGGGACTGGAGCACATGTCCCTTTTCGCGGCTCCCCACGCCGACGCCCAATGCAAAGCCGAACTGGACTTCGGTCGACTGTCCGACGATGAGCTCGAAGCGCTCATCGACATGGACAGGGTGCCGCGTCATATCGCGATTATCATGGACGGGAACGGCCGCTGGGCCAACCGTCGCGGCCGCACTCGGATAGAGGGGCACCGCGCGGCTGTGGACGCCGTGTGGGAAGCTGTCGACGAGTGCGGACGGCTCCACGTGGAAGCCCTCACCCTCTACGCGTTCTCGTCGGAGAACTGGAAGCGCCCGCCCAAGGAGGTGCGCGCGCTCATGCGCCTGTTTCGCCAGCAACTTCGGAAGCAGACGCCGAACTTGGCTCGCAACAACGTGCGTCTGCGGGGAATCGGCGATCTCGACCGGCTGCCGTTAGCCGTGCGCTGGGAGCTGGCCCGAGCCGCGCGCCGTCTCGACCGGAACCACGGGCTGGCCCTGAATCTGGCGCTGAGCTACGGCGGGCGGCAGGAGCTCGTTCGCGCCGTGCGGCGTATCGCCAGCGACGTGCAGAGCAACGGCCTGCGGCCTGACGACATCACCGTGGAGCGCATCGCGCGGTACCTCGACACGGAGTCGATGCCCGATCCCGACCTGATGATCCGCACGAGCGGCGAGATGCGGCTCAGCAACTTCCTGCTGTGGCAGAGCGCCTACGCGGAATTCTACTTCACCCCAGTGCTGTGGCCGGACTTCCGCCGCCGCCACCTGTACGAAGCGGTCCTCACCTACCAGCACCGTGAGCGCCGATTCGGCGGCGCGGAAGATCAGCCCTCGACTGGCTAAGCGGCGGCGCGGCCTAGGCATGTACGCTGCCCGCAAGGCCCGAGCCGCTTACCGCTCGCGCATCCGGTCCTGAGCAACCTGCGGGCACGCTCCACAGGCTGAGTCGCGTTGCATCGGAAGGCATCGCTGCGTTACGCTTCTGGCGATGTCATCTGGAGATCAACCAACAGTGGCCAAGAACTCCCGCTCCCGCCCGGACCTCGCGATTGAGGCGCTGGATGGCGCCCTCGCGGTGCTGGAATACGACGAAGACAACCAGATCCGCGTGCTGACCAGAGACGACGGACGCGAGGTGGTTGTCGTCCAAGCGAACTCCTTCAACGTGTCCCGCCTGTACGTCACCGGCCGACCGGACGGCCGACGCGTCGAGGGCCATGACTCGTACTTCGATCTCGTCAGAGCCAAGGTGCGCGCGCACAAGGAAGAGCACGGCGCGGACGTGGGGTTCGTGATGGACGAGGAGGCGTGGGGGCTCCTGTTCGTCGAGTCGTACGACAGGTATCTGCGGTACCTCTTCTTTTCTGGGCTCGACCGGTGGGCAGACGTCAAACGAGACACCGACGAGAACCTGATGGTGTGCGCCTGGGCGATGCGATACGCCGACGAGGAGACGGCGTGGCGCGTCTACCAATACAAGGGCTACATCCTCATGATGAACGCCATCGCCCGCGCTGAACTCGCGCTCGAAGACGACGACGAGCCGTTGGCGGACCGCGAGATCGCGCGGGGGATCGACAAGATCGGCGCGTATTGCCGGGAGTGCGTGTTGTCCGACCACATCGACGCTGAGCAACTCACGCGCGAGCACTACTTGGCGAACATGCTGAAGTACCGGGACGAACTCGTCACGACGGGCCGCCTGGAAGAGGCGTCGCGCGAGGATCCGCGTAACGTCGTCTGAGGTCAGGGCCGCGCGGCCTGGGTCCCAAGATCCGGGACTCCAGACCACCCCTTCCACGGGTCGCCGTCGGCTACACCACGACGCACGACGTCCATGTCCTGGAGACTGTAGCGCGTTATGAGGGCGAGGCGGATGTCGTCGCCCGCGTTCATGCCCGCCGTGTGCCACATCCAGTGGTGCCAGAAGCACACGTCGCCCGGCTCCCCGATGAATTCAACGCCCTCGCCGAGGTCGCCGTGCACGCCGTCGGCGCCGTTGACATCCAACGGGTATGTCCGGAAGTAGTCCGCGTGGATGCGGTGGCTTCCAGGCCAGACCGTGAACCCGCCGCCCTTCGGCTTCACGCTGCTCACGTACATGGTCGCGGCGACGGTGAACATGCCGACGGTCCCCAGCGTCACTCCGTTGGCGCCCGCGGGGTAGCCGTCGAGGTGGCCGCGCGCCGGACGCCAGTCAGTATCCGCGCGCGGGAAGTTCGGCTTGGCGAGGAATCCGCCACCGCGACGCAGCGTGCCCGCGCCCACTAGTTCCTCGGCCACATCGAACACACGTTCGCCGACGACGCGCTTGGCGTACGGCGTCTGACCTATGTCCGGGATGTTGCCTCCGCGCTTGTCGATCCAAGTAGCTGGGTCGTCCCGATCGACGTCCTCGGCGTGCTTCGGCATATGCTCCCACACGAGCTCGAGGCCTTCCCTGGCGTCCTCCGGTTCGAGGAGCCCCCGGACCACCAAGTAGCCGTCCTCCACGAAGCGTTCCCTATCCTCTACCGTCAGCCGCGGCATCGGTACCTCCCGTGAGTCGTCGGTTGCTATGTGCTATATACCAAGGCCGGGGCGGCGGCGGAACCCACACGACGTGCCAGGAGACACGAATGCGCGACGAACGACCGAACATCCTGTGGTACTGCACCGACCAGCAGCGGTTCGACACGATCGGTGCGCTGGGGAATCCGCACGTGCATACACCGGTCATCGACGCTCTCGCGCGCGACGGCGTCGCCTTCACGCACGCCTACTGCCAGAGCCCAATCTGCACACCGAGCAGGTCGAGCTTCATGACTGGCATGTACCCGACACGCGTGCACAATACCCGCAACGGCAACGACACGTTCCCGTCATCGCCGCCGTTGCTGAGCAAGCTGATGGCCGACGCCGGCTACGACTGCGGCATGGTCGGGAAGTTCCATCTGACAAGCTCGGGCCATCGCACCGAACCCAGACTCGACGACGGCTTCGGCTTTTGGCGGTTCAGCCACGCGCCCCGTGACGACTGGGCGGAAGGCCATGACTACGCTGACTGGGTCCGCGAACAGGGCGGCGACCTCGACTCCATGCGCGAGAGCGACGAGCGCGTTCGGCCCGAGCTGCACCAGACGAAGTGGGCGAGCGACCGCTCAATCGAGTTCATCTCGCGCGAGCGCGACCAGCCGTGGCTTCTCTGCGTGAACATCTACGACCCGCACCCGCCGTTCATCCCGCCGCGCGAATACGCCGACCGCTTCCGCGCAGAGGACATGCCGGGGCCGCACTTCCGCGAAAGCGACCTCGAGCAGCAGGCGAAGCTGTCCACGGTAGAGTTCCAGGACGAGGTCAAGACGCCGAAACAGCACGACGCACATGCGAAGCAGGCGCGCTACTACGCCATGATCGCCCAGCTTGACGAGCAGTTCGGCCGTGTCCTCGCGGCGTTGGACGCGTCCGGTCAGCGCGACAACACGCTCATCGTGTTTACCAGCGACCATGGCGAAACACTCGGCGACCACGGCCTGATGTACAAGGGGTGCCGGTTCTACGAGGGTCTGACGCGCGTGCCGCTCATCTTCTCGTGGCCGGCCCGGTTGGCGTCAGGGGTCGTCAGTGACGCGCTCGTGGAACTGCTGGACATGTCCGCCACGGTCGCCGAGGCCGCCGAGCTTGGGGCGCTGGAGCAGATGCAGGGCCGCACGTTGATGCCGATCCTGCGCGGCGAGGCGGATGCTGGCCACCATCGCGACTTCGTCCGTTGCGAGTACTTCGACGCCCTGGACACGCAGTTTACGGGCGGAGGCGGGACGTTCGCCACGATGTACCGCAACCGGCGCTACAAGCTGTGCAACTACCACACGCAGGGGCTCGGCGAGCTATACGACCTGCAGGAGGATCCGTGGGAGCACAACGACCTGTGGGATAGCCCTTACCACGCCGCCGTCAGGCACGAACTCGTGCAAGCGAGCTTCGACGCGCACGTGTTGGCGTCGACCGACGTCGGCTCGCGCAGGATCGCGCCGATGTAACTACGCTACGTCGGTCGAGCTCGGCCCGGCAGCAGGAACGCGGGGGCGATGGAAAGCCCCATCACCGTAGCGAGCAGCGCCATCGTGGTGGTGATTCCCACGGCGTCAGCGAGCGGGCCGGCCCCAGCAGCGCCCACCACGTACCCACCATCGCGCAGCGACCGGTAGACGCCCATCACGGTGCCCCGCGGCGCGCCCGGAGTCACATCCGGCGCCGCGGCGAGGAGCGTCGGGTAGACGAGCGCCGTGCCGAGCCCGATGGCGATCGCCGCGTACGGCGCGGCCGTCGCGTCGGCGTCCCGCGTGAGCAGCGCCAGCCCGATTGCCTGGCACGCGAGCCCGGCGACGACCAACGGCCTCCGCCCTACCCGATCGCTGAGTGGGCCTGTCAGAATCTGCGGACATCCCCACGCGGCAAGGTACGCCGCGGAGACGGAGCCGATGCGGCCGACGTCCATCCCCCGCGCGGCCAGGAGCAGCGGAGCCAGCCCCCACATGACGCTGTCGCGGAGGTTGTTCAGCAGCCCCAGCGCGCACGTTGCCTGGTAGCGGCGGTTGCGCCACAGAGACGCGTGCGGCCGTGCCACGAGTTCGCTCGCGGGCGACCGTAGGGCGCCGGAGGTCTCGCGGGTAAGGAGCGACAGCCCAAGGCCGATAGCAGCGCACGCCACGCCCAAGACGAACGGCGCGGGGCGGAGACCCATCCGCGACGCAATCACGCCCGTGCCATATGCGGCGGCTGCCACACCGGTGTACCCGGCGAATTCATTGACGCCCATCGCCAGACCACGACGGCGGTCGCTTACGAGATCCACCTTCATGATCTGGACCGCGGACCACGTGAAGCCTTGGTTGACGCCAAGGAGCACGTTCGCGCCGACCACCCACCCCCACGACGGCGCCCACATGAGGAGGAGTGGCACCGGGGTGCCGACCAGCCACCCGGCGATCAGCACGCGCCTCCGGCCATGTGTGTCCGCGAGGCGGCCGGCGATGAGGTTCGAGACCGCCTTGACCGCGCCGAACGACGCGATGAACGAGAGGGTGGCTGCCTTTGACCCGACGCCGAATTCACCGGCCGCGAGGAGAGGGAGTACGGTGCGTTCGACACCCACCATCGAGCCAACGAACGCCGCCACGACGACGAGTAGCGCCAGATGCATCAGCCTGCGACGCCGCTGGGGTCAGCCTGCCCCATGCTGCTCCAGGACGCTGTCGTCGACGATGACGCCGAGGCCCGGGCCCTCTGGTGGAGCGATGTGACCGTCGACGACGCAGATCGGCTCGCGCAGGACGGAGTCGCGCACGGGGTTGGGGCGCAGGTCGGGGAGGATCGTGCACTCCTGCGAGTATCGCGCGTTCGGGGTAGATGCGAGGAAGTGCAGCGTCGCGGCCATGCCGATCGTGCGGTTCGTGTTGTGGGGCGTCACCGGCTTCCCGAAGGCGTCCGCCATCGCGGCTATCTTCTTGCACTCCGACAGGCCGCCCGCCTTGATGACGTCCGGCTGCAGGATGTCCGCCGCGCCGCGTTCGAGCAACTCGCGGAACCGGTAGCGCGTGTGATCCTGCTCCCCGCCCGCGACCGGCATGTCGAGCGCGTCAGCGATCTGCGCCATCCCGTCGATGTCGTGGAACGGGGTCGGCTCCTCGAAGTGGAACACGTCGAGCGCCTCCAGCCTGCGACCGACGCGGATCGCCGCGTGCGCCGAGTACGCTGAGTTCGCGTCCACCATAAGGTCGACGTCCGGGCCGATGGTGTCACGCATCGCCTCGACGGTCGCTATCGCCGTGTCCGGCAGGTCGTCGAAACCCCAGCGTGTGCCGACTTTGACCTTCACCGCGGTGAAGCCCGAGTCGATGTACTCGCGCGCCTTGACGGCGGACCGAGCCGGGTCGAGGCCGCGGGCGACAGAGCTAGCGTACATGCGTACCCGCTCCCTGTACCGCCCTCCGAGCAACTGGTAGACCGGCGTGTCCAGCGTCTTACCGAGGATGTCCCAGAGCGCGATGTCCACGCCGCTGATTCCGATCGACTGGGCCTGCCCGCGGAGCTTGTACGTCGAGACGTACATCCGCTCCCACAGTCGCTCGATCTCGAGGGGATTCTGCCCGACGAGGAGCGGGGCCAGCGAGTCAGTCACGACAGACTTGATGACGCCGGAGTTCATCGCGCTGCACTCGCCGTACCCGGTGACGCCCGCGTCCGTCTCGACACGCACGATGACAAGGCCTTGCACGAGGAACACGCGCACTGCGGTTATCTGCATCGGCTTTGCTCCGCCCGGGGCTACGACTGCGGCCGCGCGAGGGATTCGAGCTTCGCGAGCGCTTCGGCCTCCGCGTCGATCCAGGGCCTCGCCGCGGGGGCCTCGCGCTTGGTCGGCTGCGCGCTGAATACGGTGATGTAGGCGCGACGTTCGCGGTTCGTCGTGTTGGGCGCCGCGTAGTGTAGCGTGCGGCAGTGGTGGAACGTCGCCCCGCCGGCATCGATTGGGCACGCGACCGCCTGCGATGCGTCCACGTGGTCTGTCACCAGGCCGTGCACCAGGGGGTCGTCGTCGATGTGGCGGTGTTCGAGGACGTCTTCGGACAGATGCGACTTTGGGATGAAGTGCAGACAGCCGCTGTCTAGCGTCGCCGGATCGAGGGGCAGCCAGACGCTGAGACCCGCGTGGAGCATCGCCGGGCTCCAGTACGCCTCGTCCTGATGCCACGGCGTCGCGCCGCCATACCCCGCCGGCTTGAGGATCATGTGACCGCCGCCGTTTACGTCGTCCAGCGGCAACTCCATCAAGGCCGCTGAGAGACGGCGCGCGTTGCGGAAGTGCGAGGTTTCGCGCAGCTCAGGGAACACACGCTCCGGCCCGAGCACTTGCGGCAGAACTTCCTTGCCGCCGTGCGCCCGACGGCCGCCGAGGTCGAAGTACGCGCCCTCCTCCTCGCCCACGCGATTGCTGAACAGGTGGTCGTACACCTCACGCAGCCACTCCACTTCCTCGTCCGAGGTGATGCGGTCGATGCTCAGGTACCCCTGCTCGCGGTAGTGGGCGAGTTGCTCGTCGGTGAGCGTGACGTCGAACTCGGCGTCGGGCCGTGGTCTCATTGTGCCTCCCGGGTATCGCGCCGCGGTCTACAGCGGCAGGCTGACTTCGCGCTTCTCGCGCCCTGACTGGTAGATGGCGTTGAACAGCTCGACGGTCTTGCGGCCTTCGGCGCCGCTGCACGCCGGCTCGGTGCCCTCACGAAGCACGCTGATGCAGTCCTCGGTTGAGTTACGCGGGCCAGGCTCGATTTCGACATCGACCTCGTCGTCGCCCACGAACGCCCAGACGTCCGGGCCGGTGCCGACGACGCCCTTCACGCCGTGCACCTGAACCTGCGTCTGCTGGACGATCGGACAGGTCGTGGTAGTGAGGATGGCCCCGACGGAGCCACTCTTGAACTGCACGTGCGCGTGCAACAGGTCCTCGGTTTCGACCTCGCGGTGCTCGTGACCGCCGTAGATGCCGAAGTGGCCGGACACGTGGTCGACATCGCCGAGGAACCACTGGAGCAGGTCGAGTTGATGGACGCCCTGGTTCGCGAGCGAGCCGCCGCCGTCCTGCTTCCACGTGCCGTGCCAGCCGCGGAAGTACCCCTCGCCGCGCCACCACTTGAGCCTGATCTCGCCAAGGATCACGTCACCGAGCAGCCCCTCGTCGACCGCCTTCTTGATCTTGCGGTTGATCGGCCGGAAGCGCTCTTCGAAGTCGATGACGAGCTTGACGCCGTTCTTGTCGCAAGCTGCGGTCAGGGCATCGCACGCTTCGATGGTGATGTCCATGGGCTTCGTCGTGACGACGTTCTTCCCGCACTCGGCGGCCTGGATGCCGAACTTCGCGTGCATGCCGCTGGGGAGCATGATCCAGACGTAGTCCAGATCGTCCCGTTCGCACATCTCCTGGTAGTCGGTGTGCCCTTCGCAGTCTAGTTCCGTCTTCGCCTTCTCGAGCCGCGCCTCGTCGAGGTCACATACGGCGACGAGTTCGGCGCCATCGGTTGAGAGCACCTGACGAGACCGGTTCATGCCCATCCCGAGGCCCACGATGCCGAATCTAACGCTCATGTCGAACGGTCTCCTCGTTGCCGGTTAACGGCGTAATCGTCTCGTAAGCATCATTCCACGCAGGGAGGCCGGGCTCAATCCCACAGATCGAGACCGAGGAGCTTGCGGCCCAGCGGAGTCAGTTCCGCAGTTGTGCCGTGGTCTTCCTCGATCCGCCGGGGATCGCCCGGGAATCCGCCGGGAGTGCGATCGCGCCAGTGCTTGATGCGATTCTGCCGGGCGTCGTCGTTCGTCTCGCCGGCGCGCCCCATCGTAATGTATTGCGCGAGGCGCGGCCGATCGGAAGTGTTGTGGCCGTTGCCGTGGGGCAGGGCGACCATCCATATCAGGAGGTCGCCCGCCGATCCTGGGATCTGACGGTACTCCTCCTCGCGCAGCTCCGGCACGAATGGGTTGTCCGTGTCCAGCAAGTGCTTGTGCGCGCCGGGGACGCACTGGAACGACCCCTGGTCGTCCGCGGTGTCGGTCAGATAGACGACGCCCTGCACGCCACGGCCAAGCGGGAGATCCTTAGTGTTCGCGTCCCAGTGCATGAACCCGGGGTGGTCCCACTCCGGGTGGTCGGGATGCTGCGGCGGCTTTAGGTTTGCCCGGTCCATCGACACCCACAGCTTCTCGGCGCCAATGATCTCCGCGAACGCCTGGTGCACGTTCGGGTGCTGCCGGTTGTCCCACAGCGCCTGATGCTGGTGCATGTGCACCATGCCCGCTCCCGGGCTGTGGGGCTTGCGATACCAGTCGTTGGGATCGTCCCGGTCCATCTCGAGGAAATCCCACACGGCGTCGACGACGGCGTCGCAGTTCGCCTTCGGGACGCAGTCCCGCGCGACGACGTAGCCGTTTTCCTCGTAGAACGCGTGATCCGCTTCCTTGAATGTCGCCATCGGTAGCCTACTCCCATGCGTCCAGACCAAGCACCTTCCGCCCCAACGGCGTGAGCGCGGCGGTCTTGGCCTTCTCGTGTTCCCATCCACGCGGATCGCCGGGGAACGCCCGTCCTCCGGGGCATAGACGGTCGCGCCAGCATTTGATGCGGTGCTGCCGCGCGTCCTCGTCCTCGTACCGCTCCGGGCGCATGGATATGTACTGCGCGAGGCGTGGCTTGTCCGACGTGTTGTGCCCGTTTCCGTGGGCAAGGGCGCGATGCCAGATAAGCAGGTCACCCGCCTGGCCTTCGATCTGCACGAACTTGTCGGGGTCAAGCTCAGGGACGTAGGGCTGCTCCACGTCGAGCAACGGCTTGTGCTCGCCCGGCATGCACTGGAACGACCCCTGGTCCGCGGCAGTGTCCGTGAGATACACGACGCCCTGCACACCGAACCGCAACGGCAGCTTCGACGTGTCCGCGTCCCAGTGGCGGAACCCCTTGTGATCCCACTCCGGGTAGTCGGGGTGCGGTGGCGGCTTGAAGTTCACGCGGTCGATGCTGCACCACAGCCGCTCCGTGCCCCAAAGCTGCGCGTACGCAGCGTGGAGCCTCGGGTGCTGGCGGTTGTCCCACACCGCCTGGTGCTGGTACATCTCGACCATGCCGCCGCCCGGCTTGTGCGGCTCGCGATACCAGTCGTCGGCGTCGTCCCGATCCATCCCCAGGAAGTCCCAGATCGCGTCGACGACCGCCTCGCAGTTCGCCTTGGGCACGGCTTCGCGAACGACTACGTAGCCCTGCTCGTCGAAATGGTCCAGATCGCTCTGGCCTAGTACGCCCACCCGTGTCCCCTCCTTCGGCGCCGTGCTTCGCCGTGGCGTGGAGTCGCAGCGCACGGCACCACCGGCTCCCGCGCCCGCCTCCGCGCGGCGTGTAATGTAACCGACGCCCGCGCGGCCGCACAAACCGCACACAGGCCCGGGCGGGCCGGAGCGAAGTTGACTTCGTTTTCCGGGGCGGCTTATAGTACGGTAACGCCGTGTTTCCGACTTGCGTCGGCGCCATCGAGAAAGAGGTCCAGCGAATGGCTCAGGATGTAGCGAACCGTGCGCTCGCCGAGCGCTTTGACAGCATCCCTCCCGACATACAACGTGATCTAGACGTGTTCGCGATCGAACTCGGTCGCTTCCGTAGCGGCGATATCGCCGAGCACGTATTCACGGAGTTCCGTCTGCGGCATGGCGTATACGGCCAGCGCCAAGAGGGCGTCCAGATGATCCGCATCAAGATCCCATACGGGGCGGTCACCGCGGAGCAGATGGAGGAACTCGCCGACTGCGCCGAGGAATTCGCGGACGGTATTTCGCACGTTACGACGCGTCAGGACATCCAGTACCACTACGTCAAGATCGAGGACACGCCGGCGATGATGCAGCGCCTCGCGAGCGTCGGCATTACGACTGCCGAGGCGTGCGGGAACGTAGTGCGCAACGTCACCGGCTGCCCCAAGGCGGGCGTGTGCAGCACGCAGGCGTTCGACGTCACGCCCTATGCGAAGGCCCTCACGTATTTCCTGCTGCGCCACCCGGACCTGCAGAACTTTGGGCGCAAGTTCAAGATCGCCTTCTCCGGCTGCGAGGATGAGCCGTGCGGCCTGGGCGTCATGCATGACATCGGCGCCGTGGCGCGCGTACGCACGGTCGACGGCGTGGAGCAGCGTGGCTTCAAGCTGTTCGTCGGCGGCGGCCTTGGCGCCGTGCCGCACCAGGCGAAGGTGTTCGACGAGTTCCTTCCGGCGGAGCAGCTGCTGCCTCTCTCGCAGGCCATCGGGCGAGTGTTCTCCGCGCATGGGGAGCGTAAGCGCCGCATGAAGGCGCGGATGAAGTTCCTCATCGCCAAGATCGGCCTGGACGAGTTCAAGCGGCTCGTGTACGCCGAGTTGGAGACGCTCGACTTCGACCCGCGGTGGACCGATTACCTGGAGCACCTTCAGGACACCGAGGAGTCGCCGCTGAAGGCGGCGTCCGCGCTGAACGGTGACGCGCGGCCCGACGGGTTCAACCGCTGGTATGCTGCCAACGTGAGCCCTCAGAAGGACGCGGGTTACTCGATCGTGCAGGTGACACTGCCTCTTGGCGATATCACCGCTGATCAGTTCCGCGCGTTGGCGCGCGTGAGCCGCAAGTACATCAAGGACACCGTGCGGCTGACGGTCCCGCAGAACATCATCCTGCGGTGGGTCAGCAACGGGGACCTGGTCGACCTCTACAACGACCTCGTCGACCTAGAGCTCGGCAGCCCAGGCGCCGAAGGCCTCGCCGATGTCCTGGCGTGCCCCGGCACTGACTCCTGCAAGCTGGGCATCGCCTCGTCTCGCGGTCTCGCGGCCGAGTTGCGCGGGAACCTCGGCGGCGAGGAGTACGACGACGTCAGCCATCTGAGCATCAAGATCAGTGGATGCCCGAACTCCTGCGGCCAACACCACATCGCGGACATCGGGTTCTTCGGGTCCGCGCGTCGGCACGGCGGCCATGTGGCTCCGCACTTCCAGGTCGTTCTCGGCGGCGAGCAGGCGGACAACGCGCGTTCCTACGGCCTTGCCGTGGGGAAAGTGCCGTCCAAGAAGGCGCCCGAGCTCGTCGAGCGGCTGCTGGAGGTATACCGCGCGCAGGCGGAAACGAAAGAGTCGTTCGCCGTGTTCGTTCGCCGTCTGGGCAAGGAGCGCATCAAGGAGATCATGGCGGAGTTCGACGCGTTGCCGGAGTTCGACGAGGACTCCAGCTACTACGTCGACTGGCTCCAAGACCGCGAGTTCTCGCTGCAGTCGGGTGTCGGCGAGTGCGCTGGCGAACTTGTGGAACTCGTGGAGTTCATGCTGACGGACGCAGACCGCTGGCTGTACGAGGCCGCGCTACGCTACGAAAAGGAGCAGTACCCGGAGACGGCGCAACTCACGCTGCAGGCGATGACGCGCGCTGCCGACGCTCTGCTCACAACGCGAGGCATCCAGCCGAAGTCCGTGGAGGACACGGTCCGCGACTTTAAGGCGTTGTTCGTTGAGACAGGCCAGTTCTGGAACCCGTTCGCGGAGTTCCTCGACAAGTGGCTCGCGGAAGACGTCTCCGCTCTCGACGAGGAAGGCGCGCACTTCGCCATCGAAGAGGCGACGCTGTTCGTCGAGCAGGCGCAGGAAGTCTACGGCCGCATGCAGGTGCAGGCGGAAGAGGCGAAGGCCGCTCCCGCAGCCAAGGCCGCGACCCCGGCTCCCGTAGTGGCGGAGACGGTCGAAGAGATCGTCGACAGCATGGACCTCAAGGGTGTCGAGTGCCCCTACAACTACGTGCGCACCAAGCTGCGCCTGGAGCAGATGGACTCCGGTCAACTGCTCGAGATCACCATCGACGACGGTGAGCCGATGCGGAATGTCCCCGCGAGCCTGGGCAACGACGGGCACGAGATCGTGGACACGAAGAAGATCGGCCAGCACTACCGGCTGGTCATCCGCAAGGCGTAGCCGACGGCTGAGACACGCACTGACGCATGCGACCGGGGCGAGGACTCCTCGTCCCGGTCTTTCCGTGAGGCAGGAACATGAGCCTGGACAGAGTCGACATCAAGCTGCTCATCACGAACCCGGAAGACTCGGACCACGCGGCGTACACGCGCATCTTCTCGCGCTGGGTGACGGCCGACGCGGAGCGGTGGATGGACATCGCCGACTACGCGCACGTTCCGTCGGGGCCGATCGTCATGGTCGTCGGCGATGACGCGCAGTTCAGCGTAGACGCGGCGAAGGGCGAACTCGGCGTGCTGTACAGCCACCGCGGGGAGCTGTCGGGCAGCGATACGGAGCGGCTCACCACGGCGATCAGGACCGCGCTACAACTCACGGACGACCTCGAGCATGAGGATGATTGCCCCGTGCGGGTCCGTACCGACCGTGTCGACATCATGGTCAACGACCGCGCGGCCTACCCCAACAACGCCGACACCGCGTCCGCGCTGCAGGACATCGCCACGGCCGCAGCGGCAACCGTCTTCGGCGGCGCTCCGACGTCGGTCGAGCACGTCGGGGGCACCGACCAGCGGCTGACGGTGCGCGTGACGCTGCAATCCAACGTCCCGGCGGCTCAGATCCTCTCCGACGCGGGTGTGACGGTGTAGGCCGTCGGGCCGTCGGGCCCTTGGGCCGGTGGCTCACGTCAAGGCGCCATGCCCCAGGTCCTGAATACCCAGTCGGCGCGCGGTGGGCGGGCCACGACATCGTGGTACCAGACTGGGACGTCTTCGTCGATGGGGTCCAGCGTGACGCTGGCGGCCCAGGCTGCCAACCCCGCCTGCACGCGCGCTAGCCGTTCGGCCGACGGCTGCCGGACGAGCGCGAACCACTCCACTCGCGCCAGAGGCACACGCATCTCTTCCGGGACGGCGCCCTCCGTGGGCGGGAAGCATGCGCCCTGAAGTGCGCTCAGCACATCGGCGTAGACGGGTACATAGTCCAGCATCGCGTGTCGGGCCCGGTACACCTTCTCACGAAGGAGGACGTCCCGGCCGTGGCCGGTTCGCACGCGTTCGCTCTCCTCCCGCGGGGGCCCGAAGCGCCCGGTGATGTCCCGCAGGTAGTACGCGCGGAGGCTGTGGCGGGCCGGGGCGTCGCCGAACGGCCCCGTCGAGGTGAGGTGGCCGCGACCGGAGTGTGGCTCCAGCCACGCCAGGTCCGCGCTGAACAGGTAGGGCCGAACGTCCTGTTGTCCGTCCGACGCCGCGCCGACAAGGTAGAACCCGTCCGTCGCCGCGTCGTCGAACGTGAGTTCGCGCGAGATCGGCACGACGCACTCGACGACCTCGCCGTCCGCCATCGTGACTTCGGACAGCGCCAGGAGGGCCCGGCCCCTCGCCACGCCAGCGAGCGTGACGCCCGCCAACGCGAGCGCCCAGACCGCGCTCCGCCTCCTCGCGCGCCGCGGAGTTGCTGTCCGGCCGTCAGGGGTATGCGCGGCGCGAGTCACATGTCCCACTCCCTGAACTCCCATTGCGTGACGGGGTCCGGCCCAACGACGTGATGGAACCAGACCGGCCAGGTGTCCGTGGGATCAGCGTCCGTGATGCTCCTCGCCCACGCTGTGACGGCGGCGCGGATCGCTGCCAGGCGCTCGGGCGACGGACGGTGCACCAACGTGAAGCGCGTCATGTCTGCCAACGGGATAGGCGTTTCCGCCGCCGGTGGGCCTGCCGTGCTTGGGTGGCAGGCTCCCCGCAGAGCCGCCAGCGTGTCCAGATACACAGGCACGTGGTCGAGCATCTCGTGCGTGGCCCTGCGCACGACGTCCCTGACGAGCACGCGCTCGCCGTCGGTCTCCTCGACGGCTTCTCGGTTCTCATGCGCGGGTTCGTCGCGGCCGGTGACGTCGCGAAGGTAGTAAGTCTGGTACGAGTAGACGCCGGCGAACTCGCCCATGATCCGGGCAGGCACGAACTGGCGCCGCCCGGTGTGCGGCTCCAGCCACTCGAGCGTCTTGTTGAACAGGAACGGAACCGGCGTCACATCGCCGGTGCGGAGTCGCGTGCGGACGATGTAGAACCCGTCGGTCGTGACCACTCCCGACCCAATAGGTCGGGAGATCGCGACGACACCTTCGATCACCTCGCCACCTTTCATCGCGACATCGCACAACGCTAGCACGGCCGCTGGCTGCACGCCTGCGCTGGCGCTCGCGACCGCTGCCGTGGCCAGCCACAGGGCTAGAACGCGTGCCGCGTGATGCATGAGCGGCGCCTCCGTGCGGGGCCTACGCGGTGATGAGGGGGAGCGGCTCGCGCGGCGGGACATTGACGTCCAGGCCGTACACCCGCGCCGCGTTGCCGCCTAGGAACGCCGCTTTCTCGTCTGCGGTGAAGATGTCACAGCCGTACCGCGCGAAGTCGAGCAGTTGCCGGTACGTGAAGTCCACCATCGTCCGCGGCAGGTCGCTGCCCCACATGATCTTGTCCGCACCAACCTCGTCGCGCGCGACCCGGATCGCCTCCTGCGCGCCGGCGAACTCTATGCCCTCGTCGCGGAACAGCCAGCAAATGCCGCCCGACTCAACGTAGACGTTCGGGAGCTTGCACAGGCGGAGTTGCTCCATCCACGCCGGCCGGTTCGCCATCGCGAAGTGGCCGAGGACGACGGACAGGCCCGGATGCGCACGCGCTATGTTCGACAACTCCTCGACCTGAGCGTCGCCCTCGGCAAGGTCGACGGACAGGACCATGCCGTCGGCATCCATCGCCGCGTAGACATGCATGATCTCCGGGTCGTCGATGCGGACGCGCGGGTCCGCCGCGCACAGATGCCCGGCCGGTACTTTCACCCCGCGAAAGCCCATCTCCTTGACGCGCGCGTACTCGGCGAGGCAACCGGCCGGGTTGTAGAAGTCAAGCAGCGCGTGGCAGAAGAACCGGTCGGGATGCAGGCGCATGACGTCGACGAGATACTCGTTCTGACTACCGTCCATGTACTCCTGCACGACGACTCCGACGTGTACGCCGGCGTCATCGAAGTAGGCGAGCGCCGTCTCGGCGGGAACGCGGCTGTCTGTGAACCCCGGCGGCATCATGAGGACCTCTGCGTCGCCGATTCGCGTCTTTCCGTTGCCGGTCGGGAGGACGCGATCACCGCCGAGGCGGCCGTCTATCCTGTCCCATATGTGCATGTGGGCGTCTACGAGGATCATCCGCGTCCGTCCCTCCCTGTCGATTTGCGCGCGCCAACCAGCGTAGCACAGAATACCACCGAGCCTTCTGAGCCGCACACGACCCCGGGAGCCTGCCATGAAGTGGTTGCTGATCGCCGTCACCGCGGTTCTGGTGATGCCCGCGGCGTACCGCGTCTTCGGCCCCGAGGCGTCGCCGCCCTGGTCCGCAGTCGTCGAAACGAAGGTCAGGTTCGCTGTGCCCGACGGTGACGGTCGTGGGGTCGTGTTCGCGACCCGCGGCCCCGCGGATGTCGCGAGGCCCGCCGTCGTCATCGCGCGAGGTGGCGACGACGCGGACACCGTCCGGCTCGACGCTGGGCTCCTCGCCCGCCGCGGATCCATCGTCCTCGTCGTTGACGAATCGAGCCCGGACGTGGCGGCGGGAGCGTTAGCTTACCTGCGGTCGCGGGCGGACGTCGATCCGCGCCGGATTCGCTATGGTCGCGAGGCGACAGCGGAGTGACGCCTCGCCGCTGGGCGCGAGCCGGAGCCCAGATGTTCGCGACAGACGGGACATCTCTCCGCATCCCAACCCCGCAGCCCACCTTCGGCGACACCCAGACGGGCCGGGTCGGAGCACCGGCGGCGCCACCCGCGCGACTGCCCCGCTTGCGCGTATGTCGCGGCGCCAACCAAGGTCCTGTGGCGGCCTGCGCTCAGAACCGCAACTCCAGGCATCCGCCAGGAGGCACGCGCTCCCACCTGGCGAGGAGGTCGCGGCTGACGTCGCGAATCTCGTGAAGAACGTCGGTGGCGATAGGCGTGGGGATCGGCAACGCGCCGCCGCGGAGCGACGTGGCGAGCGTCGCCTGGAAGTCGGCCGGGCGTGACGCGCCGATAGTCTCCGCTTGCAGCAACCCGACGATGAACTCCGTATACACGGCTTCTACCGGGATCTCTCGCTCGCGCTGGCCGCTGGGGAGGGCGAACGACGGGATGTCCCACCCATCCTCCAACAGACCGTAGAACGACTTGCGCAGCGCGAGCGTCGTCTCGACCGCGTAGTGGATCAGGTCGTGCCGGACGAAGTCGTCTCCCTGGTTCGACCACGTCACGGAGCCGTCGCTACGGACGCAGCGAAGCGTATGAGGCTTCCCGGCGCGTTTCGTGAGCTTGATGCGCATGCGGCCCTCCCGTCAGGCGACCGGCTCCACGGGCCCCGGCGCCGCTGACTCCCCGACGCGTTACGTCTTGTGGGGGCGTTCCTTGGCGGCTGGGAACAGGACGTTGTTCAGGATCAGTCGGTAGCCGGGCGAGTTCTTGTGAAGCTCGAGCTGCGTCGCGCTCTCGCCGACGGTGTGCCGGTAGTCCTCGGGGTCGTGTCCCGCCAGGTACGTGAACGTGCCCTTCTGCAGCTTCGCGTGAATGTACTTCACGTACGCGCTGCCACTGATGTCACCTAGGACGACGACCGAGTTCCGCAGGAGCGACCGTCGGAAGGACGTGGTCTGGCCCAGGAACCCGTCGACCTCGGCGACGTGGCACTGCGTCAGCATCGTCGGGATGGGATCGTACTTCGCCGAGAACTCGAACAGCTTGAAGTCTTCGGTGCCGGCGTCGGGCGTCATGTCGGGGGTCGGGTTGTCGATGTTCGAGAACTCGTAGACTATGGGGTCCGGGCGAAGCGTGAAGCCCGTGAAAGCCAACGTGCGGTCGTAATCGAGCTTCGCCGCGAAGTCGGGGTCAATCGGTGTGCGGTCGAGTGGCTGCTCTACGATGTCCACCATACCGCCCTTCGCGGCGAGGGCGATGTCCAGCGTCTCTGGCGCGGAGCACATCGCGAAGACGAAGCCTCCCTGCGCGATGTACGCCTGGATTGCCTGCGCCACAGCGCCCTTCTCACGGGGCACGCTGGGGAAACCAAGGCGCGCCGCCTCAACCTCAAACAGCATCACGCGCTGTTGGTACCAGGAGACGTTCCGGTAGGCTCCGTAGAACTTCCCGTGCTGCCCGGTGAAGTCCTCGTGATGCAGGTGGAGCCAGTCGTACTCCTCGATGTTGAGTGTCCCGTTCAGCAGCTGCTCGTCCCAGACGGTGTCGTACGGTATCTCCGCGTATTCCAGGGCCATCTTGACGGCGTCGTCCCACGGATCGCGGAGAGGGGTGTCATCGGGCGGCGCGTACACGGCCACCTTCGGCGCCTTCTCCAGGATCACCACGTCCATGTTGGCGTCTTCGATGATGTTCTTGATGGCCCGCACATCGTCGTCCGACACCGACTCGACGATGACGCCCAGCTCCAGCGCCCGTCCCCGCACGTCGCGGCGATCCTCGAGCAGGAACGCGCCCGACCGGTAGTTCAGCAGCCACTCGGCGCGGTATTCGCGCGGTTCCTGCAACGTCCAGAACGTGAGGCCATACGCGCGCAGATGGTCGGCCTGGGTGTGGTCCATCGGCACGAGCAACCAGTCGGCGCGCGCGCCACCCACGAGCAAAGCCAAGAGGCCGACGCACAGCGCCGGCCTCATGAATCGGCGACATGATGATCCGGTCAACGCGGGCTCCTAGACGGAACGAAGCTTGATGTTCTTGAACCACAGCTTGCCGCCATGGTCCTGCAGACCGATGTGGCCTCGGCGCGGCAGTCCCGCCCACGCCTTGGTGAACTTCGTGCGCGATCCGTCTTTGTGCGTGTGTGGCTCGGTCCACTCAGAGACGTCCATCTCCGCGACTGTCTCGCCGTTCATCGCGAATGTGACGTCGTCGCCCTTGAACGTCAGCACGGTCTCGTTCCACTCGCCAACGGGCCTCATCGTCTGCTTCGTCGGGGGCACGAGTTCGTAGATCGCCCCGCAGTCGTGGACTCCTGTCCGGTCCGGCCCGTACGTGTCGAGGATCTGGATCTCGAGTCCTGTGTTGACGGGGTCGTCGAGATCGGACCACATGAAGAAGATGCCGCTGTTACAGCCGGCCTCGATCTTGAAGTCCAGCTTCAAGGAGTAGTCCTCGAACTGCGCTTCGGTGTACAGGTAGCCACCACGCTTGACCGTGCAGACGATGTTTCCATCATCGACTGCCCAGCCCTCGTCGTTGCCGGTCGCGCCCCAACCGTCGAGTGTCTCGCCGTCGAAGAGCAGTTTCCAGCCTTCGTTCCGCTCCGCTTCCGTCAGCGCGTTGTCTCCTGCGCCCACGTTGCCCTCCCTGCCTTATGGGTGTGGTGATGCCTGGCCCCGGCGATGCTCGCCTATTCTCCGGCGCCGTGTCGCCGAGTGTCAAACGGCGGATCGGGAGCCCCGCCTACGCGTCGCGGAGGGGCCACGGCCACTCTGTTCGGCGTTGATTTGCGGGCGTGTCGTAGTCTGTCGAGTACTCCTTCGCGTGGGAGTACGCCGCGCGGACGTTGTCAATGGGCACCTCGGGGTTGATGACGTTTGCCGGGAAGAGGAACAGTCCACGTCCCCCGTCCGTGGCGTCGATGGCGTATTCGATGTCCGCCCGCACGTCGTCGACGGAGCCCCACGGCAGCGTCTGCGTGACGACCAGGCCGCAGAAGAACACCAGGGGCTCGCCGTCGCGCGTCCTGAGCTTCGCGAGATCGGACACGTGGACGCCACACTCCTCCTGGAACCCCTGCATCCCGGCGAACCCGACGTCGAGAATCTGCTCCATCAGGGGCATGACGTTGCCGTCGCAGTGGCAGATCGGCTTGATGCCGGCGTCGCACAGCGGCTCCAGGGCGTGCTTCGCCCATTGCCAGTAGTTGTCCTCGAGGAACTGTGGCGAGACCATCGGGCCCCGGTTGTCGCAGATATCGTCGCCGCACATGATGAGCGGCGGGTGGCCCATGTCGTTGTACACCCGCGCAAGACATTCGTTGCGGAGACGGGCCGCGACGCCGCTGGCGCGGAACACACGCTCCCACGCGTCCGGGTAGAGCGCGACCGTCTCGAAGAACGCGCGATAGCCGAACGTCCCGTACCAACCGAACGACGGCATGCAGTTCCAACGCGCCGGCAGGTGGAGGATGTCGCCGTACCTCGCCTGCGTCGCCTCCATCGAGGCGCGTTCTTTGTCGTAGTAGTCGTCCGCGTCGAACGCGTCGATGATCTGGTCGTCGGACAGCGTGGCCTCGATGAACGCGAGCACGTCCTCCGTCGTGCGGTGCGCGTGCTCGTCGTCGAGGATGCGCCCCTGGCGGACGGACGTTTGGCTGGCCGGGACGATGTGGCCGAGCATCCCGTCGACGTCAAGGGCTTGGTACGCGCGGAGGCCACCGGCCCAACCGTCCGACCAGAACTCGTCCTCAGTCGTGCCGCCGAGTTCCTGGAGATGCTCGGCGCTGTTCATCCATCCGCCCAGGAGTGGGATGCGGTCGACGTCCTCGAACCGTGCCTGGCGCATGATCCGTTCGTGCTTCGTCACGGTGTTACGGCCTCGTTGGTGTGGTTCGGGCGCTGTCTACGCCGGCCTCATGTGAGGGCCGGGAGCGCGCCCGCAAGGTGGTCGTCGAATTCCGTCCAGCCACGCACGTGCACGACATCGCCGTCCACGCGCCACGGCGTGGCCTCGTCCGGGTGGAAGTGGTACCTGAGAAACGGGTGGTCGCTCGGAATGACCAGATGCCGCGTGTCGTCGTCGACGAGCGCATGCGCGCCGACGGACTCCACGACCCCCGCCTTCGTCGTGCCGGACGACGACCGCACGTCCGCGAACAGATCGCGTACCCCGCGCTCGACGAGCCAGGCCTCCGCGGCGGGAAGCCAGTCGCTGCCTCTGGCGGACAGTAGGACCAGACGGTGGGCCTCCGCGAGCCGCCGAAGCGCGTCGAGGGCGCCCGGCGTCGGCTCGGTGACCATCGTTCCTTCGGGGCTGAACACGTCCTGGCCCATGCGGGTGTATTCGTCGCGGCCGATGATCGGCACGCAGCTCGTCGCATCCGCCTGACCGACGGTGATCTCGATGCCTAGATTGTCCCGAACCCACGCCACCTTACGGCCGTTCGTGTCCGCGATCGTGCCGTCGAAGTCGATGGCCAGGGCGTGAGTCATGTTCTCAGTCCAACTGGGGGGCGATGTAGTCGCGACGCGAGTACTCCTCGACCATCTTCTCGTCCAGCGGATAGGCTCCGTGCCTACGGCCCGCCTCGACCATCGCGCGGTAGTTTGCCGGGTCCACCGCCGGATGGATGCTGTTGCTGGACGCCAACACATGCCCTCCACCCACCGAGCCCTTCGCGATGGTCTCCTTGACCGCGTCCTCGACCTGCTCGGGCGTCCCCCGCGAGAGGAGTTCGCCGCAGTCCACGTTGCCGAGGAGGGCCAGCCGATCGCCGTAAAGGCGCTTCGCCTCGCCGATGTCCATGTTGGCGATCGGCTCCAGCGGGTCGATGGCGTCGCAGCCGATCTCGACGAGGTCGTCCATGATCGCCCATATGTCGCCGTCGGTGTGCTTGATGAACGGCACGCCGTGCTCCTTCGCGACGTCGACCATCTCCTTCAGGTACGGCTTGATGTATTCGCGGAACTGTGTCGGCGACATGATGAGGCTGTGTCGGTGCGCGTAGTCGTCGCCGGTCAAGGCGACGTCGGCGCCCATATCCAGGGCGCGATCCATGACGCGGCTCTTGTAGTCCACGGCCATTCTGGCGAGGCGATGCGCGAACTCAGGGTTGTCGATGTAGTCGAGGAGCAGGTTGTCCATGCCGCGCAGGTAATGCGGGAACTCGAAGCCGTCGTGACTGAGGAAGACGATCGCCTTCTCGCCCTTGAACCGCTTCAGGGCCTTCTCAAGCGTGGCAAGTCGGTGGTCGGCGTCCGGATCAGGCGGGACATATCGGTCGAGGTCGGCTTCGGACTTGATTGGGCCGTCGAGCGGGTACGGGACGTCGACATCCTCGACGCGCCACGTGATGCCCCATTCGTCGCGGTACGTGGTCGAGTCGATGCGGTCGACGATCCGCTGGTCCTCGAAGATGGTCAGGCCGTCAAGGTCCTCACGCTCCACGAAGTCGTGATAGTCCAACCCCGGCCCGTAGATCCCCTCTACGACCGGCTTGTTCACGATGAGTTCCCAGATCGGCACGCGGTCGGGCTGCTCACGGCGCAGCGCCGCCATGAATCGCTCGTATCCGTTCATCCACTCCCCCTCGTCGTCCACCGCCCGACAAACGGGCGTCACACACAGGAATAGCCACGGAACGCGTGGTTGGCATGGCCGAACGACCACGAGGCAGGCGAGGGGCACACGCAAGGGGACGGCGGCGGCGGGAGCGGCCGCGGGAGGTACGACAACGAGGAGGCGACGGTCGAAACCCGTCGCCTTGTCGTGCCGCGCTACGCTTAGTCTGCCGACTTCAGCTTGGCCCAGGCGACGCTGGTCTTGCCCGCTGGTCGGACCGGAAGGTCGACGGCGAATCGGTTGCTGATGAGTTCCCCGTATTCGATCGCCATCTGCTCGTTGGGCGGCGCGTTCGTGCCACAGCACGACGTGTGGAAGTTGATGAACCAGCCCTTCATGTCCTCGGTGCGGTAAGCGATGGGGTCCGAGTTCGAGCCGTCGTCGGCGTAGCTTTCGAATTCAAAGCCGTTCGCCTCGAGCACGCCGAGTCCAGCAGGTCGGTTGGACACCCAGTCGTCGAGCGACGGTATCAACTCCGCGCCCAGGGCGGTCGGCGTGACGCTGGACGGCGTGCCGTTCGTCACGGTCACGCCGAAAACGGACACCTGACCGGCGCCGCCCGGCGCGTTCGCAACCGCGTCCCAGTAGTAGAACGGGTAATCACCGACGAACCCGCCGATTCCGCCGCCGCGAAGCCAACCATAGATGAGGTCGTCCTCCCCCTCTGCCTGGAAGATCGTGCCTGGCATGATTCCCTGGCACACGAGCATGATGCCTTCCGGGTTGGCATTCATGTACTCGGCGAGGCCGGGCGCGTCCACGATCTCCGCGCTGACACCATGAGAGCCCAGTTCGTCCACGAGCAGTTGCGCGAAGCCGGGCCCGTCGTTCAGCCCGAGGGTCGGCAGACCACCGTCGTAGCAGATCGCGACATCCTGCGCAGCGGACCCAGCAGCGAACAAGAGACACAGAACCGTCGTTCCAACAAATCGACTCATGGAGTCGCTCCCTATCTGGATTGTCCTGGTACCCCCTTGGCGAGGAGTAGGGCGGAAGTCAGGTTAACACCCGGATTGCCGGATGGCAAAACGGCTTGTGTGCCCGCCATCTGGGCGCCTGGCCGGTTGTAGACTTGGGATGCGCGATGGCGTAATATGTAGGGGCGATGTTCGCACGCCGACACGGGTCTGGGACGCGCTGCATGAGCGACGACACCGACGCTAACGAGACGCCTGCCAGCGGGCCGAGGCCCCGGGCGAAGGGCGGCCCGGTCGGGCGGTGGTTGCGGGTCATCCGCGAGGACGTGGCTGCGGCGCTGGAGCGCGATCCGGCGGCGCGGCATTGGCTCGAGGTGGTCCTGTGCTACCCCGGTTGGCACGCGTTGATGGTGCACCGAGTCTCCCACTGGATGTGGCAGCACCGCGCGAAGCTGCCCGCGCGCATGCTCTCGAACTGGACGCGCTTCACGACCGGCATTGAGATACACCCGGCCGCGCGTATCGGCCCCGGGCTGTTCATCGACCACGGGATGGGCGTCGTGATCGGTGAGACCGCCGTCGTCGGGCGCAACGTGACGCTGTACCACGGCGTCACGCTAGGCGGGCGCAGCCGCGAGCGCACCAAGCGACACCCGACCGTCAAGAACCACGTCGTGATCGGCGCGGGCGCGGAAGTCCTTGGACCCGTGACAATCGCCGAACACGCCCGCATCGGCGCAGGTTCCGTGGTCGTCACCGACGTGCCGCCGAATTCCGTGATCGTCGGAGTGCCAGGGCGTGTGACGTTCCGTGACGGCGTCCGAACCGACGATGGCATCGACCTCGCGCACGACGAACTGCCCGACCCCGTCGTCCACGCGATGGAATGCCTTCTCGATCGCGTGCGCGTGCTCGAGACGGAGTTGGACCAGATCCAGCGCCGGAAGTCCCGCGAACCGGACGAACCAGTTCCACACCCGTACGACGAACTCTAAGGTGGACGAGCCGTGGCGAGCGACCGTTCGGCCGACGTGCTCTACCAGATCTGCTCGGAGCGTCCTCGATCCGAGGACGACGAGGACGGCTGTCGCGCGTACGACGGGGCCGCCATCGAGGGGCCGTCGACCGTCTCACACGTCCTGTGGTCGTACCCGGCGTGCGCCGTCGTACTCAAGCGACACGGCCTGAACTGCTGCGCCTGCGTCAACTCGGGCGCATCGACGGTCGAGTCCATCGCCCGCATCCTCGACGTGACGCTGCCAGAGTTGCTGACCGAGCTTCGCATCGCCGCGCGCATCGCGGCCCCGAACACCGCGCGCCTACCGGACATGCTGGGTAAGGAGAGCGATTAAGTGGACGACGCTTCCGCGCTGACCCCCGAACAGCGCTGCCTCCGTGTTAACGAGACGCTCCCTGCGGACCTCTACACCGGCGAACAGCGGGACACGCACCCCGACTCGCGCGTGCCGTGGCGCATCTCGCCGGAGCCGTACTGGATCACGCCGGAGGAGCACGCGCAGTTCGAGGCGCTCGGACACCACATCCTGTCGTTCTACGAGGCCTGCAACCTGCTCTATTCGCAGTCGGTGCGCGGCGTGCAGCCGGACTGGGTGGCGGAATACCTCGACATCGGCAAGGACGACACGGTTCGCATGTACAGCCGGATGAACCGCTTCAAGCGGCAACTGCCGCTCGTCATACGCCCGGACGTCATCCCGACGGACGACGGAATGGTCATCTCCGAACTCGACTCCGTGCCGGGAGGCGTTGGATTCACGGCGAACCTGTCGCGGGCGTACTCGGAGTTCGGCGACTGCATCGTCGGCGGCGCGGAGGGCATGGTGCACGGCTTCGCGGAGATGGTCCGCGCTGTCGGCGGGCACACCCACCCGCGCACTGCGATCACCGTGTCCGACGAGGCTGGGGACTATCGCCCCGAAATGGAGTGGCTCGCGGAGGCGCTGCGCGACATCTGCGTACCGGCGGCGGCCGTCCATCCGCGCGACTTGCGGTACGACGACGAGACCGGCGTGATGATGCAACTCGCGGACGAGTGGGTCCGCGTGGACGTGCTGTACCGCTTCTTCGAGCTGTTCGACCTGCGGAACGTGCCGAAGTCCGACCTTTTCCTGTACGCGGCGCGTAAGAACGACGTCGCCATGACGCCGCCGCCGAAGCCGTACCTCGAAGAGAAGATGCTGTTCTCGTTTCTCCACCATCCCGCGCTGCAGGCGTTCTGGAAGCAGTGGCTGCCCGCGGAGGCGCGCGAGGCCCTCGGCGCCGCGTTCCCGCGAACATGGGTGATGGACCCCACCGACTTGCCGCCGCACGCGTACATACACGGTCTCACGCATCACGGCGGGCCGGTGCAGGACTTCCGCGCGCTGAAGGACGCGACGCAGCGCGAGCGCGAACTCGTCATCAAGCCGTCGGGGTACAGCGAGATGGCGTGGGGCAGTCGAGGGGTCGTCATCGGCCACGATATCCCCGCCGACGAGTGGGCGGATAGCATCGACAACGCGCTCGAGGCCTATTCGACGACGCCGCACATCCTGCAGGAGTTCCACAAGGGCAAGCGCGCCCGGGTCAGGTACTACGACTTCGACAAGAAGGAAACGGTGGCCATGAACGGCCGCGCGCGGCTGACGCCCTACTACTTCGTCGTGGACGGCAAGGCCAAGCTGTGTGGCATCCAGGCGACCGTCTGTCCGGCGGACAAGAAGGTCTTGCACGGCATGGTCGACGCCGTGGTCGCCCCGTGCGCTGTGAGTTGCGGCAGCTAACCACACCCGGAGAACCGCGATGGACAGGCATGTGCCGCGCCTGCTGTACGTCTGTACGCCCGGCCACACTCGTGACGTGTTTCCGCCGGCCGTCTACGAGCGGCTGTGCGCGAACTTCGACGTCGACGCCAACCCGGGCGACCGGTATAGCTCCGAGCAGGTCGAGGAACTTATCCAAGGCGCGGACGCGTTGATCACGGGATGGGGCGCGCCGAAAGTCACTCCCGCGATCATGGAGCAGGCGGACAGCCTGAAGCTGATCGCCCACTCCGCCGGGTCCGTGCTGGGCCTACTCGACGATGTCGTCGACACGCTACGTGAGCGTGAGATACGCGTGTTCAGCGCACGACGCTGCATCGCCTACAACGTCGCCGAGGCGACGATCGGCACGATGATCATGCTCTCCCGGCGATGGATCGACCACGTCGGCAACACGCGCGGTGGCGGCTGGCGCAACGCTGAATTCACGGCCGGGCGCCAAGGGTTGCTCGGGGCGACGGTCGGCCTCGTCTCTGCAAGCGCGGTGGGGCGCGAGGTCATCGCGTTGCTCGCGGCGTTCCGCACGCGTGTCCTCGTCTACGACCCCTACCTGACCGACTACGACGCCGGCGCGCTGGGTGTCGAACGCGTTGAGGACATCGACGAGTTGTTCACCGCGTCCGACTTCGTGAGCCTGCACGCGCCGTCGATTCCGGCGACGCAGAACATCGTCGGCAAGCGGCAGCTGGATCTGCTGCGAGACGGCGCCGTGTTCCTGAACAACTCGCGTGGTAGCGTCCTGGACCACGACGCCCTCACCGAAGCCGCCCGAGCGGGACGCTTCCAGATCGCGCTAGACGTGTCGACGCCGGAGCCGTTGCCGGCGGATCACCCCCTGCGCTCGATGCCGAACGTGCATATCACCCCGCACACCGCGGGCACGGGCGCCTACGGGTACGAGCGGATCGGCGAGACGACCGTGGATGCGGTCGAGTCGTTCTTCGGGGGGCGACCATTCGACGGCGAGGTGGATCTGTCTCGTTGGGAGCTGTACGGATGACCGGAGCAGGCCGCGGTATCCAACGCAAGACGCCAGCACGTTCGCACTTCAGGATCGCGCACCGAGGCGCGTCGGCGCACGAGCCAGAGAACACGCTGCTCGCCTTCCGCCGCGCGCTGGAATTGGGCGCCGACGGGCTGGAACTCGACGTCCACCTGTCTGCCGACGGTGTGCCTGTGGTCATCCACGACGCGAGCGTCGACAAGACGACCGACGGGACCGGCCAGGTCGGGGAGATGTCGCTCGCGGAGGTACGCGCGGTGGATGCCGGCAAGGGCGAAAAGATCCCCCTGCTCGAGGAGGTCATCGATGAGTTCGCGGGACGCTGCCTGCTGCTCATCGAGCTGAAGGGTGTGGGAAGCGAGATACCCACCGGGGACATGATCCGGGCGAAGCACGTCGTGTCGTCCGTGATCGTCAGCTCGTTCGATCCGGCGAAGCTCGCCACGCTCAAGGCGCACGCGCCGGAGATCGAGACGGGGGTGCTCACCGGTCGTTGGGACATCGACTTCGTCGAGCTCGCGGAGGAGGCGAACGCCGACTGCATACAGTTCGGCTGGGAGCGCCACGCCGCGCCCCATACGCTCCTCACCGACGACGTGTTCCGCCGCGCCCGCGAGGCCGGTCTCGAGGTGATGCTCTGGCACGAGGAGCGCCCGGAGGTTATACGCGAACTCGAAGGCCTGCCTATCTACGGCGTCTGCGGCAACGCGCCCGAACTGCTGTGACCGCGAGCCCCACATAGGGAGCCAGATGGCGGCATTCTTCGACGCCCTCAACGAGAAGCACATCGCGTTCATCGTCGAGCAGCACATGTTCTTCACGGCGACCGCCCCTGCGGCCGGGCGCATGAACCTGTCGCCGAAGGGCATGGACACGTTCCGTGTGCTCGACTCCAACAGCGTCGCCTACCTCGACCTTACCGGCAGCGGGAACGAGACCGCGGCGCATCTGCGCGAAGACGGCGACACCGGGCGCATGACGATCATGCTGTGCAGCTTCGACCGCGCGCCGCTCATCATGCGGCTGTACGGCGCGGGACGCGTCGTGCGACCGGAAGACGGAGAGTGGGACTCCCTGCACGCGCGGTTCACGCCGGAGCCCGGCACGCGTCAGATCGTCGTGATGGACATCGACTCGGTGCAGACGTCGTGCGGGTACGCGGTACCGCACTACGAGTTTCAGGGCGAGAGAGACACGCTCCGCCGCTTCTGGGAGGCGAAGCCCGAGGATGCGACCGCGGAATACCAGCGCGAGAACAACCAGGTCAGCATCGACGGACGACCGATAGGCTGAGCCTTCACCCGCAGGGCCACGAGAGACGACACGCATGTCAGTCCAGATCCGCGCCATTACCGATGAGGAGTTCGAGGCGTTCCGGGCGCACGAGGTGGCGAAGTACGCCTACGAGATTGCCGCGAACTACGATGTCGGGCCGGACGACGCGCGCGAGCAAGCCGACGGCCACTTCCGCGGCCTCCTGCGGAATGGCGCCGCCACGCCTGACCACCACGTGCGGTGCATTGAGGTGGTCTCGGTCGACCACGATCCACAAGGCCCGGACGCCGCGCCGCCCGTCAACGCGGAGCTCGTCGGGTATCTGTGGTATTCCGTCGATCGCGTCGGTGGGTACGCATGGCTGGACGCGATGTCCATATTCCCGGCACATCGGCGTAAGGGCTACGGACGGCACGCGCTCCAGGCGCTTGACGCCGAACTGCGCAGGATGGGCATCGGCGGGATCAGCTTGCACGTCTTCGGCGCGAACACCGGCGCCCAAGAGTTCTACCGGCGCCTCGGCTTCCGCGTCACCGACGTGACGATGAAGCGCGACACCGATTGATCAAGCGACCCGCGGCAGCGCGCTCCTAAGCCGTAGCCCCGCTCGCGTGCCCTGACGGTCGGGAATCAGGACGCCATCTCAGTCCCCGCGGGCGAGGACGCGCGTTGGTTGGCGCGCCGACGAGCAGGCCGACGCCGTTGCCGGGCCCGCGCCGCCGACCGTAGAATGCCGTGAAGGGACGCCTCCCAATTGCGATCTAGCCTCGCCTGCCTCGCGCTCGCCGGTCTCCTCGTCGCCGGTTCCGCACTCGCCCAGGAGGCGGACGTCGTCGCCGCGCACGTGAGAGCCCGCTCGCTCCAGGTCGATCTGCCCGCCGGCGATGTGCGCGTTGTCGGACGCGACGGAGACGCCGGGATCACGCTGCCGCCGGGCGACGCTCTGCTGCTGACGTATGTCGACGACCGGGCCATCTTGACCGGCGCCGTGCCGGACGGTGAGAGCATTACGGTATACGTCCCGCGCGACATGCCCGTGAGCATAGAGCTTCGCAACGGGGCCGCGACCGTCGTGGGAACGTACGGCGACATCAAGGCGGACATCGACGTAGGCGCGCTCACCATCGACGGAGCCCGCGGCGCGTTCACCGGGCGCGTTGGGGTCGGCACTTTGAGCGCCGCTGTCTTCCTGAACGACGCGAGCTCGTTCCACGTGGACGAAGGCGACCTGTCCGTGAGCGTGCTGGACCACGTCGCATTCCCGTTGACGCTCGCCGTCGGCGAAGGCGACATCGAACTGACAGTGGCCGACGACTACCCCGCCCTGCTCGACGCGCAGACCGGCGATGGCGCCGTCAGCACGCTGGCGCGCGTGGAAGCGGAACCCGTCGCGCAACCCGAGTCGGGACGCGGCACGCGCGTAGTCGGCTACCTCGGCGGCGGCGGGCCGATCGTGCACATGCGCACCGAGCGCGGGGACATCCGCATCACGCCACTGGCGCCCGACCCGGGCGCGCAGGGCCAGGTCGTCGTCGCTCCGCACGCGCCTCGCGGCATCCTCGTCGACGGCGTGTTTGAGGCGGCGTGGCTGGACGCGCCTCGCGAGTTCATCGGCCCTGACGCGGAAATGCGCGTCATGTGGGATCAGCGGCGGTTTTACATCGCGCTGATCGCACGCGAGACCGACTGGCCGTCGGCGCGCCACGCGACCACCGACCACGACGACGCGGGCATAGATGGCGACGACGCGTTCGATATCGCCATCGCGCACGACGGCCACCTGTACCGTATCACCGCGAACATGATCGGCGCGCTGCTCGACGGCGAGGCCCTCGACGAGGCCGACGACCTCGAGTGGGAGAGCGGAACGCGCGTCCGGCACGAGTTGGCGGCAGGCGCGTGGGCGCTGGAGATCGGCATACCGCATGTCGACCTTGGTTGGGAGGTCGCTGAGGGTGCGCGGCTGGGCCTGAACGTGAGCCACGTGCGACCGGCGCGCGGGCAATGGCAGGACTGGGCTCAAGATGGTGGCGGAGTCGTGTTCGCGCCCGCCTCGCCGGAGGCGCCGCACAGGCTGCCGGTCGAGATCCTGGGCGACACAGGGATCCCGCCGCACGTGTTCCGACGCATGACCGGCGTACCCACGGACGGGATGCTGGCGCCCGCGCATCTGCCGGACATCGAGGACAACTTGGGGCGCCTCGACTGGTACGACGGCGTGTTCACGGGCGTGTCCCAGGACGATGGCGAAGACCGGGTTGTCATAGGCATCGGCGAGCAGACCGCCGCCGAGGTCGAGGACGTGCGCATCATGGGCGCGTCGGCGATCCCATCCGAGGAGATCGAGCGGCGGTACCGATGGGTCGCAGGATGGCACTCGGACGCGACGCTGGAGCATCGTCGGACGCTGACCGAGCGGGCCTACCACGACGCGGGATTCATACACGCGTCCGTGCGGGTCACGCGGTCGGGCACCCACGTCGTGGTGACGATCGACGAGGGGTTCATCGCGGGGCTGGTCGTGGAGGGCGCCGAACGCGTTCCCGAGGACGAGGTGCGGGAGCTGCTCCGATTCCAGGTTGGCGCGCCGTACAACGTCGCCACACACGGCGAGGCGCTGGAGACACTGATCGCCAAGCTGTCGGCGAAGTATCGCGCCTTCAAGGCGGCGACCGAGGTGGGTGTCCAGGAGACGCGCGGCGTGCGGCTGTGGGTCGTGCGTATCGAGGAGTCGCCTCCGCTGCAACTGGCGTGGTCCCCGATACTGAACTTGACGCGCGTTCACGGCGTGGAAATCGGCATGGGCGCGTTGACGCACCGCGGTAGCGCGAGTCGATCGCACGTGTTGGGCAAGGTGAGCTACCTGATGCGGACGCGTCGTCGGGACGGCAAGGACCTGCGCGTCAACTACCTGGCGGCGTACATCCGCCACCTGACCGCGTCCCGATCGGCGCAGGTCGGGGTCCGATGGTCGCGGCGGACGCGGTCGCATCGCTGGCAGGGCGACAAGAGTTCGTTCTCGTTCTCGACGGACTTCTTCAGCAGCGAGGGGCCGGACGTGCTGCTCCGGGCTGCCCTCGGCGGGCGCGTGGCCCTCGAGGCGAAGGTCGGGTACAAGGCGGATCGATCGCTTGAGCGGGTGCTGTCGCACGTGGACGGCGCGAACCTCGACGTCCTGCGGAATCGCGCCATCAGCGACGGGTCACGCACGTACGGCCGCCTGCGCCTGACGGTGGACGCGCGCGACACGCAGGTGATGGGCGTCGAGAACATGGCCTTCGTCGTCGCGCGGCCGTCGCTACAGGTGCGGAGCGGCGCGTGGATGCAGCTCGAAGTCGAGAGCGGCGTGTTCGAGCCGCAATCGCTGATCGTGGCGTCCAAGGGACGTGGCGACTGGCCGTACTCGTTCGCCAAGCTCGAGGCGCGCGGGTATGTGTCGCCGGCTACGCGGCACACGCTCTCGGCGCGACTCATCGGCCAGATATCGCCGGACAGCCTACCGTTGCAGTTGCAGCCGTGGATCGGCGGCGCGCACCGGCTGCGCAGCCGCACGTCCGACTACCTCACCGGCGACAACGGCTTCCTGCTTTCGGCGGAGTGGCGCGTCGCGCTCGGCGGCGACGTGTTCCTCGGCCCGTTCGTGGACATCGCGCGGGCGTGGTATCGAAACGCATGGGAGTTTGCCAAGACGGAGACGGCGATCGGCGGGACGATTGGCATCGCGTTGCCGGCGGAGGCTTTCGGCGGCGCGCCGGTGGCTCCTGAGCTGATCCGCGTGGACATCGCCTATCCGGTCGCGCAGGGCAGCCCGTTCGGCGCGCCCCGCTCCGACAGGAAGGTGCGAATCTGGGCCCGCGTGGACCTGCCGTTCTGACCGCGCCGACTGACCTCGACGCCCGTCACATCAGCCAGCTTGCCCCGCGCCTAACGCGCCGCGATACTCCATGGGTACGCACTACTGACAGATGGAGACCGGCATGAAGCGCATCGGCGTCGCGCTCACGTGCGCGTTTCTCGTCACGACGGTTCACGCGGCGGAGTCACCGTGGGAGCGCGTGTTTCCTAGCCTGGACAACGTCCGCGACGTCATCTGGTACGACGGCCCGAACACGTGGTGGGTGACGACGTGCGACCCGGTCGAGGGCCTCACGCTACTCCGCACCGAGGACGACGGCGGCACGTGGACGACCGTCGCGACGGGGTTGGGCGCCGGTCGGACGCCCCCGACATGCTGGGGCAGGCTGAGCTACGGGGTATTCCGCGCAGACCCGTCGGTGCTCTACAAGACCGACGGCAAGGTACACCGGGGCGACGACGGCGGCGCCACCTGGCGCGCGCTGGACATGCACACTCCGGGCGACCCCGACTACTTCGCCGGAGACCACACGTACTCCGATGTCGCGGTGTCGCCAACGAACCCAGACCGCATCGCCTACGCGCATCACGGCACGCATCTGCGCAGCGCCGCCACGGTGCGGGACATGGCAACGGACGAACTCGCAAGCGTCCCAGGCGAGTCGTCAACCTGGACGCACCCAGAGACCGGCTCCACCTACTACGCGAGCCACCGCGGAGGCCTGACGAGAGGCATCGTGGACTTCGCGGGCGTCGAACTCGTCAACCTGACGGGCGGCAGCTCCGACTACTCCAGCGGCTTCGGGTTCTCCTCGGACATTCCCCCGCGCTACTTCGACGTGTGGGTCGACCAACTGCCGGGCGGAACCGTCCCGCCGGTCCTCGTGCGCGGCCCGAACGCCGGCGACTTGCCGACCGCTGAGCTGCAGTCAGCCGGGGCACTCCTGCAGAAGGCCCACTCCATCGCTGTCGACGGCACGACCGGAGCGATATACCTCGCCGGTGACACGCGCGCCAGCGGTGAGGAGACGCGCGAGGTCGCCATCGTCTCGACCGATGGCGGCGAGAGCTGGACGGACGTCGGCGACATGTCGGGGCAGCTCTACTTCCTGTCGGGCCACGCCGGCCCGTTCTTGCAGACCGAGGACGACTTGTATCGGCTCGCCGTCCCGACGTCGGTGTCGCCTACGCACAAGCTCTCGACGACGTGGGGGTCACTGAAGCGCGTACGGTGATGGGTGCCACGCCCGTGTGGGTACGTCACCCCGCAAACGACGACACGCTCGGCACGGCGATGGCGAGGATGCCGCGTTGCCGCAACGCCGCCGCCCCGAATCCCCCCTCGACGATCACGACCGCCTGCCGCGCCGATGTCGACCCGAACTGCGGGGCGTAGATCCGCGCGATATCGTCTCGGCCCTCCCCTGTGTGGTCGGATGAGCCGGCACGCGCCGTTCTCGTCCAGGTAGGCGATGAGCACGTTCAGGCGCATGTACATGCCGTTCGGGGAGAGGCCGCGATCGGACCTCGTGAACCCGGCCGAGTCGCGCATGATGGCGAGGATGCCCCGCAGTTCGTGGCTGCCTGAGCGGAACTTCAGCGCGTCGATGGTGTCGTCGGAGAGGCCTCGGCGCGTCTTGAGGGCGCGTCGGTCCTTGGCGTCGAGTTGGTTACCATCATCAGACGCTGGGGTACGGAAAGGGTGGTCGGCACAAACCGAACTTTTATCGGCTCATGTGTTGCGCACACGCTATATGCAGGTCATACTGAGAGAAATTGGCGCGCGCCGGAACATGTCGCGCTGCCGCGGCCACGTGTGGACCGGGAGACACTATGCGCGCGTACGACGAGGATGGTTTCTACAGACGCGCGACGGAGGCCCTGTCCCAGACGTCGGACGAGGCCGCGTCCACCCTCACCGTGGCGCTTACCGAGTGCTTCCCTGTCCGTGCCGCGAACCTGTACTGCTACGCTCCCCAGGTGCGGCACATCGTCCTGCGCGGCTGCGCGGGGCTGGATGTCACGGCGTTCAGGTCGTTTGAGAAAGACCTGAATTCCACGGTCGCAGCCAGGGCCATCGACTCCGGGGAGATCCAGATTGTCGACGATATTCAGGCTCACCCGAAATTCATCGAGAAGGGGCTCGCGAGCACGTACAGTCTGCGCGCGGCGATCATCACGCCGTTGGCCTACACGGATGGCGATGCCGATCGACCGATCGTCCCACTCAAGGGTGAAGAGCGGCCGCACGCCTATGGCGTGCTCACAGTATTCCCAGATGCAGATGCAGAGGGCGACCGAGACGTCCTGGCTGACGTGATGACGCGTCTAGGCCCGTTCGTGGCAGCGGCCTGCGCGGCTTCTGTTCGGAATGACAAGGTCGCGTTGCGCACCGAGCTCCTTGGCGTCGCGCCGGGCGGCCGGGACCTCTATAGTGCGTTCGGTGCAGCAATCCCGAGACTGGCCAAGAAGCTGTGCGTGGAGGGTTGCAGCATCTTCCTATGGGATGCGGCGAGCGCGCTGTTGCGCCTGTACGGGACCACCGGCCTGCAGAGCCAGCTGCTGCCTGGGGATGTGCACTACACCCACGATGAGGCACGGCGGACCGTGGACGTGGCAACCACTGGGCAGCCGTTTCTGACGCACGATCTCCCGGCGGTCGAGGACGCACCGGGGAAGTACGTCGAGCACGTCGCTGGGGCCCGCAAATCCTACGTCAGCCTCCCGGTATTCGACGCGAACTACGGTGTCCCACATGTGAAGCCGCCGCTGGGCGCGGTTCGGTTTATCAACCGTGTGGCGACGATCGGATGTCGTTCCGAGGCCGTCGCGCTCGCGCGGGACGACCTGTCCAAGCTGGCGTACGTTGCCGAACTGCTAGGCGTCGTCGCGAACTTCCTCATGACGGCGGAGCGTGCCGCCGAACGGGTCGAACGGACGCTACACGGCGCCCGGACGAGCATCGAAGCAGCCACACAGAACCTGTCTCGCCTCGTGACGTCGAGGTCGGCCAAGCAGACGCTAGCAGGTCAAGGGCCTGGCGAGGGGCCCGCCGATCTCGCCGCCTCGCCCACAGACACACCGTATATCACGATTCACGAGCCGCGCTATGCCCACTCCGTGCACAACGCACTGGCCTACATTGAGGACCTCAAGTGGCAGGCGCAGCGCAGCGCACGCGCACACGGCGGCCCTGTCCCTTTACGGACGGGCCAGGTGCGCCTTGCCTCTGCCGTTCTGATGCCCGCGCTGCGATGGGCGGAGAAGGTCAAGACCTCCTACCAAGTGCGGTGGGTGCAGGTAACGAACCTGCACGACGCGGGCTTCTTCCGACTCCCGGACGTGAAGGGAGATGCAGACGCTCTGCTCACCGTGTTCAGAAACCTGTTCGACAACGCAATGAAGTACATGCACCAAGGCCCGGATACATGTCGAATTGAGTTGGCGCATAGGATCTCCAATGATCACTTGCATATTGGCATTAGCGACTTCGGCATCGGGCTGCGGCGCAACATGCCGGGCATCGAGCAGAGGATCTTCATCGACGGGTACCGCACTGAAGATGCCATCCGTCGGCAACCGGCCGGCGGCGGCGTCGGGTTGGCCCAGAGCCTTGAACTGATGGTGGCCATGGGCGGAGACCTGACGTGCGACCTCGGCGAGCCCGGGCGCACTACGTTCCGTGTCACAATGCCGCGGTGGAAGGGAGACGCGTGAGATATGATCTACATTGTCGATGAGGACGTGAATCAGTTGCGCCCGTTCGCCGACGAGCTCGAGATCGCGGGCTTCGCCGTCAGCCAGATCGCCACCGCCGACGAGGCCCTCGACACACTCAGTAGTGAGGCGACCCCAGTCGCCCTGGCCCTCATCGATGTGATGCTTGGGGCCCGCGCCGGCGAGGGCGATGGCCCATTCACGCTGGAGAACACGCACAACTTCACGCGGACCGGGATTCGCCTCCTTGAGCTCCTCAGGGCGAGGAGGCCTGGCACGTTTCCGGAGCGCGCGGTGTTCTTCAGCATGGCGGCGTCCGAGGAATTGGTCGCCGCGATCACCGACGTGAGTGACCGGCAGGGCGTGCCGTACCTTAGGAAAGACGCGTACGACACGCCGTACCAGTTCTGTCTGCACATCGCCGAGATCCTCCACGACCTGGATGGATAGGCACTGGCCATGGAGCTGGGAAACGCTCTCACGATCGTCGCGCTGCTGATAGGGGCCGTTTCAGCGGTCTTGGCGTTAACGGCCTACCTCGTCAACTTGGAGCGCAAGCGCGCCGAGGCCGAGGTCAGCGAGATGCGCGAGGAGTTGCTGGGGAGCCGTGACCGTGTGCAGGCCCAGTCCGCCGAGTTGCGCGAGGAGCTGCTCGCCGACCGCGCCCGCCTCAATACCCAGTCTGCCGGGCTGCGGGAGGAGATGGTGGCGCAACGCGAGCTTGCCGCGGCGAACTCCGAGGACGTCCGCGCCTACCTGGATGGCAAGATCGCACGCATCGCGCGTAACGAGTTCTACGTAAACCAACTCGGACGTCATATGTCCGAGTACCTGGTACGGCTGTACGTGGCTCTGTCGGCGCACGACGCGAGGCTAAGCGAACTCCTTCGGCTAACGCAGTCGTTGCGGCCGAGAACGACAGGGGTCGACGGCGGCGTGCAGGCAGCAGACAGAGTCGCCGCGGCGGAACGCAAGATGGGCGAACACCGAGCCGCCATCGAGACGGCCATGCAGCACCTCATGGTGTTCGCGTACACGCCGGAGATGCTGTCTGACGGCCCCACTGTGCCTCAGCACAAGCTGGATGTACTTCACGAGCGGCGGCGGTCAGGCTTCCGGCAGCTGTCGCAACTTGGTGACACGGAAACGCTGGACAGTCTGCGGCAGCTGCACCGCTACGAGGATGAACTCAGCGATGCCCTGGTCGAGGCGATACACGAGCTAGAACGCAAGCTGGACACCGCCTGACCCCGAGCGGTTGCCGCAGCCACGCTGACGCCGTCCGGCGAGTCTGCATCCGCCGCTGGCTGCTGCCCGGAGCCGTCGCGACCCGGCCGACCCCGCCGCGTTACACGTGGATGCCGCCGCGAATCCCACTACAGCGATGTAGCCTTTCGAGCGCGCTGCTGTTCATGAAGTACCGACGCAGCCGGCCCCTCTCGCGGATGATTGTCTCTGCGATCGTCTGGCCGTCGAGCGCCATGGACGGGCGGTCGCGCGTGCGGCGTGTCTCGGATCCGGACAGGGGAGGCGGCTCGCCTGCGAGGAGGCCGTCATCGACGAGTACCTCGACGAAGCGTTGCTCCGGGCCGCAGTCTTGCCCCGCCTCCATCCGCCTCAGCGCGTGGTGCGCGGCTTCGAGGTCGTCGTCGTTGAGATCATGGAGCATCGTGTGGAGCGGTTCGCGCGGACCGCCGGCCATCGTCCTTCGCGTCGCGGCGTGGGTGTCGCCTCAGCGGATGTTACGCCAACCCGACGGGGCCGGAAGGCGACGTGGTCTACAGGCTCAGCGACTGGAACGACCAGTCGTCGAGGGGGGTCATGCTGTCGTAGTCGATCGGCGCCCCGAGCGCGTAGCCAGGCGTCTGGAGGGAGCGCAGGTCGATCTTCCCGTTCTCGACGTTGAGCTGTGGCACGCCGTCACGGACGGTATACAGCGACGGGTGCGCGTGCAGCACGGCCTCTCGCTCGGCGTCCGACAGGTGCGTTATCCCGCGTAGGTAGTGATGACCGTTGCGTTCGGCGTTGCCGATCCCGAGCGTGGCCAACGTGGCGAGGTCCTGGTGCAGCGGGACGATGGCGGCATTCGCCAGATCCTCGCCGGTGAGGAAGTACGGCCGTCCGTCGCGGGAGTGCTGCGTGTACAGCCTGGCGAGCGCCTGGTTCAGCAGCGACTTGTAGATGCCCTTGCAGTTCTTCGCGCTGATGCCCCGGTACCCGACCGAGATCGCACGCTTGAACGTGCTGAGTTCCGAGTCCGACTCGTCGACGATGACCGGCTTGACGTGCGACAGCGCCGTCATGGGTTGACTGATGCCGGGGTCTAGCGCGACGTCGCGCGCCATCGGCTGCTCGATGTACTTGATGCTGCTGAAGAACCGCACGAAGTCTGGCCCCGACCATAGCTCCTCGACGAGCGCGAGGAAGCTCTGGATGCGCAGGTACTGCTCGTTGCCGTCCAGCGAGATGTGGTAAGGGTCCTCGATCGAGGAATCCAGCAGACGGGCGATGGTCCGCAGCCGCGGCACGTCGATGTCGATGTCCCCGCACACCTTGATCTTGAAGTACCGCAGCCGCTGACGCGCGATGTACTCCTCCAGGGACTGCGGCAACTCGTCGTTGAGGCGCTCGCCCGGGGCGATGTCGCTGTCCAGGATCGGATCCGACAGACCCACGGTGTGACGCACCCACATCGACGGCAACGGCCTGTCGCTGACGACGTCTCGCGGCTCCGTGTTGCCCAGCTCGGGGTGTATCGCCGCCATACGCACGCCGAGCACGTTCTCGCGCACGACGTCGTGGTACGACCGCCCCAGCGCGTTCCCGACCGCATCCACCACCGCGCGCTCGAAGAAGCTCGATCCGAAGCAGGCGGTGAGGTGGTTCACGTCCTGGCTGTCGGCGCAGTCCATGACCGCGTCGAGGCCTTCCCGGAACAAGTCGAACGGCGTGCGCGCCTCGTCACCCATGCCTACATACGCGTCGCGCGCGTCCGACACGGCGGTGAGCATGTCGTCGATGTTGTCTTCGTAGTCCTTGGCGGGGTCCTTGTCGAACCACTTCGGCGGGAGGCAGTCGGCGGCGACGCCCTCGGCGCGCGTGCCGTCCGCCGTCTCGACATCGATGCGGACGTGCAGTATCGGATAGCCGACGAGTTGAGCGACCCCGTACCGGAACGGCATCCGCAGGCGCACGTTGCGCATGTAGTAACGGACGTCGTTCACGCGCACACGGATCGCATCGACGCCCATCTACAGCCTCCCGCTAAGTATGTCCCGCCGCGGTCGGGTCCGCCCTACTCCATCGATGCGTCGATGCGTTCCTCTACGCCCGTCTCGCCGCTCCGGAGGACGGCCTCCATCATCTGCTGGACGACGAGGCCGTGCCGCAGTGGCGCGCGGAACTCCGTGCCGTCGAGGATCGCGCCGATGAACTCGTCCGCCATCAGGTCGAAGCCCTCGAGCTGATTCGGGAGCTTCACCTCGGTGTCCGCCTCGGCGCCGTCGCTCATGGCGTAGAGCGTGAGCGGGCTGAGCTTCGCGCCGGCTTCGGTGCCGAACAACTCGATTTGGAACGCGCCCGGTTGATGGGACGCCCAGAAGCTCTCGATCTGCAGGCCGATCCCGTTCTCGAACCGGATGAACCCGCACCCGAAGTCGTCAGCCGCGAACTTCGAGTAGAAGTCCTTAGTCGGCGTTCGACCGTCCCAGTAGCCCTTGCCCTGTGGGCCGAAGTGCGCGCCGGCCACACCGACGGCCGACACCGGCCGCGGCATGCCGAGAATCCACCACACGGCGTCCAGCACGTGCACGCCCATGTCGCGGAACGCCCCGCCGCCCTCGCTGATGAAGCCCATGCTCCAGTCCGGGATGCCGTTCCGGCGCACGCTCCGCGCTCGAGCGTAGTAGAAGTCGCCGAAGTGGCCTGCGCGCCCGAGCTTGCCGAGGTGCTGGCACGACGCGCTGTAGCGCGTCCCCAGCGACATCATGTTCACCACGCCGGAAGCGTCCGCTTCCTCCACGAGCGTGCGGGCGGCGTCCTCGGAGTCCGCCAGCGGCTTCGTCACGATGACGTGCTTGTCGTTGCGGACGACCTCGCGCGCCACCGGCACGTGCCACTGGTTGGGCGTGCCGACGAAGACGGCGTCGATCTCGGGATCCCTGCACATCTTCTTGTAGTCTGTGTACAGCTTCTGCTCGCCCGGCAGTTCCTTGGCGAAGTCCTTCATGGCGTCTTCGCGTAGGTCGCAGAGCGCGACCACCTCGCCACGAGGATTGCCCGAGAGCGCCCTGCCGTTCGAGCGGCCGATGCCCATGCCGACGACGCAGACGCGTACCTTCTTGTCCGATGCGACGGGCTGCTCCGCGGCCATGCGGTCTCTCCTGATGTGCCGTGCGCCTACGCGGTGACGTGCGCGCGCGTCGCGTCCAACTGCCCGGCGGACCCGAGCAGCTCGTTGCGCGAGGCGATGAACGTCGCGTATTCCGCGATGAATGTCCTGCCGGGCTTGCGGAAGTCGATCTCGTCTTCGTTCGCCGTGAGGTGCTCGCGGTGGACGCGCGTCCATACGAGCCGTCCATCCGTATCGATGTTGATCTTGGTCACGCCGCGCTTCGCCGCGGGCAGGTACTGGTTGACGTCCACGCCGGCCGCGCCGACGAGCTTGCCACCGGCGGCGTTGATACGCGCGACCTCGTCCGCCGGGACGGAGCTGGAGCCGTGCATCACGAGCGGGAAGCCGGGTTTACGCGCCTTGATGTCGTCGAGGATGTCGAAGTGGATGCCCTGCCCGCCTGTGAACTTGAATGCCCCGTGGCTTGTGCCGATGGCCGCGGCCAGGCTGTCGCAACCCGTGCGGTCGATGAACTCGATGGCCTCGTCCGGCTCCGTGAGGCACGGGTTGTCGCCGACCACGTCTTCCTCGACGCCCCCGAGCACGCCCAACTCGGCCTCGACGCTGATATCGACCGCGTGCGCGCGGTCCACCACGCGCTTCGTGATGGCGATGTTCTCCTCGAAATCCTCATGCGACGCGTCGATCATCACCGAAGAGAAGAAGCCGGAGTCGATGCAGTCGTAGCACGTCTCCTCGTCGCCGTGGTCTAGATGGACGGCGAATATCACGTCCGGGAATATCTCCGCAGCGGCCCTAATCATCGCTTCGAGCAAGCGCTTGTCGGTATACGCGCGCGCGCCCTTCGATATCTGAATGATGAACGGCGCTTGCGAGTCCACGCACCCTTGGAACAGACCCATCGTCTGCTCGGCGTTATTGATGTTGTAGGCGCCGATGGCAAACTCGCCGTAGGCGACCTCGAATAGCTGACCGGTCGTGACGATCATCCTGGGCTCCATGGAGGTTTCGGGCCGGCCAGCGTCGCGCAGGCGGCCAATATATCAGTGCCGTTGACGCCGCTCAAGGCGCGACGTACAGGCGCAATCCGTCCCCTTAATTGGTAGCACGTGCCCGCGCGATGTAGGAATCCATGTTGGCGAGCGGCGTCCTGCGAGCGGGCGCGGCCTCTACCGACGCTTCATGGCGGCCCACGCGGTTGCGGTCTTACCCGTCGCGGACACCGCCTGCGGCGCGTCGATGAAGACGCCGGACACGACCCAATTCGCGCCGCCGTTCTGCATGATGGTCAGTTGGAATGGGTCGACGCCGGTTACCGACCAGACGTGCCACACCCCCTCGTGGAAGTCGGGGTTCTCGACGATGGCGTCCGGGTCGGCGCCTTGATCGCCCTGGTGGCCGTATACGTCCATTAACCGTGCGCTCGAGTCCCAGTCGACGAAGTACGCCGCGATCTGGTACTCGTTTGCGTCGACCGTGAATTCGATCGTCGCCGCGCCGTTGCCGAACTGGCATGCGCCCACGCGGTCTGCGATCGCCTCGTCCGCGAACTCCAGACCCCGTTCGTCGTCGACCGCGCTGGCCCAGTTCCACCGGCTCGGGCTGCCATCGACGTACTCTGTCAGCAGTCCGTCGACGAACTGATCGTTGTCCTGTCCAGGCACGTTCTGTCCGTTGACGCCGCCGGCCTCGAAGATCACGCCTCCAGACTCACCGTAGACGCCTCGCCACGATCCCTGCGTGTCGAGGTCCTCGCGCAGGTACTCGACGGCAGCCGAGGCCCCGCCCACCGAAACGACCAACGCCAGTGAACACCACAGTAGAACTCGTGCCATGCGCGCGCCTCCGGTACGGGATGTATGTCTCGGCGCGCAGCCTATGCCACGGGGGCCCGACGCACAACCGCGACGAGCCCGCGGTGTCCTCCCCCCGCCGGTTGTCCCACTATGTCGCCGCCAGTAAGATGGCGACCACCTCACAGCCGAGGAACGCATGTCGATTCATCACGCCCGCACGCCCACGCGCATCGACCTCGCCGGCGGGTGGACCGACGTCCCGCGCTTCGCCGAGGAAGTCCCGGGAGCGGTCCTGAACTACGCCATCACGCTCTATTCGCACGTCCGCGTCGAGGACGTCGAGGGCGACCGCGTGATGCTGCGTTCCCTCGACTTCGACGAGACCGCGCACATGCCCGTGGGGCAGGCGATCGCCGACGCCGACCTCACGGGGCCGTTCGGCCTGGTCAAAGCGGCTCTGCGACGACGACCGGCCCGCAGCGGGGTGTCAATCCTGAGTCGCAGCGAGGCGCCCCCAGGCAGCGGGCTCGGAACGTCTGCTGCGATGGGCGTGGCCTTGGTCGGCGCCCTCGGACGTGCGACGGGCGTGCCCGACGACACGAAGGCAACCGCAGAGACGGCGGTCGCACTCGAGACCGAGGAACTGCGGATTCTATCGGGCAAGCAGGACCACTACGCGTCCACGCTCGGAGGCGCGCAGTTCATGACGTTCGACGGGCCGGACGTGACCACGACCCGCCTGCCGCTGTCCCCGGAGGCGACCGCTGAGCTGCGCCGCCGCGTCGTCCTCGTCTATACCGGCCACTCGAGGCTCTCCAGCGATCTGCACGAGCACGTGGTCGGCCGGTTCGAGGCGCGTGATGCCGGCCTGCTGGCGACGCTGCGTGAGATCGCCGCCATCGCGCACGACGCGCGGGACGCGCTCGTCGCCGGGTCGGCCGGCGAGTTGGCGCGGTGCGTGGCGGCCAACTGGGAGTGCCAGAAGGCTCTGTATCCAGGCATTACGACCGACGAAATCGAGACGCTGGCGGCCACGGGGCGGCGTCACGGCGCGCTGGGTATGAAGGCGTGCGGAGCGGGCGGCGGCGGTTGCCTGGCGTTCATCGCGGCGGACGGAGCCGAGGGCCCATTGGCCGACGCACTACAGGCAGCAGGAGCGCAGTCCCTGCGCTACGATGTCGCGGAGTCGGGCCTTCTGACGTGGACGCGCGAGGCGGACGGTCAGTCGTCGTCCGTTAGCGGCATGGCGTAGTGGATCTGGCGCGCCACCTCCTCGAACCCAACGCTAGGGTAGAACGTGGAGCCAACGTCGTTCTGCAGCAGCGTCTCGATCTTCGCGAGCTTCATGCCCGCGTCCCGCAGGTAACGCAAACAGTGGTCCATCAGCGCGCGGCCGATCCCGCGGCCCTGGCACTCGGGCAGGACCGAGAGGTTCGGTATCCACCCCACGCGTGATTCGTGGTCCGTGCGGGAAGTGATGTAGCCGACGACCCGCCCGTCCACTTCGGCGACGAAGACGCCCTCGGGATGCGCGCGCGCGTCGTCATCGATGTGTCGCGCCTTGCGCCACTTCCAGTCGTGCTCGCCAACTCGGCCGAACCTGCGCTCAATGTTCGCGTCGATGGACACGTTCTCGAAGCAGATGATCGTGATGGCCTTGAGGGCGTCGAGGTCGGCGTCTCGGTACCGCCGGATGGTGTACCCGGGCTCGCTCACCGCGTCATCTCCGCGAACGCCGAGAGGATGCCCAGCCCGACGCGCTGGCTCTTCTCGGGGTGGAACTGCATCGCGCACATGTTGTCTACGTGGATCGCCGACGTGAAGCGGACGCCGTAGTCCGTCTCCGCGGCGATTACCTCCGGATCCGAAGGCGCGACGTAGTAGGAGTGGACGAAGTACACGTAGTCCTCCGCATCGAGGCTCTGGAACTGCGGCGTCTGCTTCCGGTGTACGAGCTGGTTCCAGCCCATGTGCGGCACCTTCAGTCCCGGCTCGAAGCGGTCGACGGTCCCTCCGAGGAGGCCGAAGCCGCGCGCGTCGGGCGCCTCCTCGCTCGACTCGAACAGTACCTGCAGCCCCAGGCATATCCCAAGGTACGGCTTGCCCGCTGAGATGGAGTCCTTGACAGCGTCCGTCATGCCGGCGTCGTTGAGTCGCTGCATCGCCGCCCCGAAGGCTCCCTGCCCGGGCAGCACCACGGCGTCCGCGGCCGCGACAACGCTGGGGTCTGAGGTCACCGTGGGGTCGGCGCCGACGTACTCCAACGCCTTCGCGACGCTCCGCAGGTTACCCATCCCGTAATCGACGATGGCGATCACTACAGGCTCCCTTTGGTGGACAGTACTCCCACGACGCGATCGTCCACCCGCGTCGCCTGGTTCAGCGCGCGGCCGAACGCCTTGAACACCGCTTCCACGATGTGGTGCCTGTTGACGCCGTACGGGACGTTGACGTGCAGCGTCGCGCCCGCGTTGTTCACGAACCCGTGGAAGAACTCCTCGGCCAACTCGGCGTCGAAATCGCCGATTTTGCCGCCGTCGAGGGGTGTGTTCCACGCGATGTACGGCCGACCGCACAGGTCGAGATTCACCGTGGCGATGGCCTCGTACATCGGAACCGTCTCGCCGCCGAAGCGACGGATCCCCGCCTTGTCGCCCAGCGCCTGATCGACCGCCTGACCCAGACAGATGCCGACATCCTCGACCGTGTGGTGGAAGTCGACGTGCGTGTCGCCTGACCCGCGAACCGTGAGACCGAAGAAGCCGTGTTTCGTGAACAGATCGAGCATGTGGTCGAGGAAGCCGACGCCTGTCGATACGTCGCTCACGCCGCTGCCGTCGAGGTCTAGCGCGAGGGTGATGTCCGTTTCGCCGGTCTTCCGGGCGATTTCGCCGGTACGAGCCACGTGTCACCACTTTCCAGGTTGCGGACGGGCGCCGTCAGCGGGGTAGGCCCATGGCCCATACGAAGAACGACAGCGCCATGCCAACCACCGCGCCGCTGTAGAACGGGACGAACAGCAGCAATTCGGCGGCGATGAACGCGCTCGCAATCTGCGGCAGCGCCACGACGGCGATGCCGCTTCCGAGTGTCATCTTGCCGAGCCGCGAATCGAGCGCGTGCTCGGCGCCCTGCCGAATCCTCAGCAATGATACACCGAGGAAGCGGCTGCCGAGCCTAGCGTATAGATACCCGACGCTCGTGGCGCAGGCGAACACCGCCACGCTCAGCTTCAGGTACATCGGGTAGTTGGCGCGGCTCTGGATGGTGAACAGCGCCCAGAGGAAGTTCGCCAGGATCGCGAGCCCAGCCTGCGCTGCTAGCCATCGGCCGCGCAGGTAGAACGGCAGGTGACTGCGCTTCAGGTCGGGGTCGAGACCGCGCAGGCGCAGCAGTCGAACCATCGCTCTCCCCCTTCCACGTCTGTCACACGGCGCTGGACTCGCCCAGGAGCGCCGCGAGGAACACTGTGTTCTCCGCCGGTGTGCCGATCGTCACGCGAAGGCAGTCTCGCAGCAGCCCCGGTCTATCCAGGTTGCGGATCAGCACGCCTGCGTCCAGCAGTCGCGTGAACACTGCGTCGGCGCCCTCACGCGCTCGGAACAGCACGAAGTTCGCGTCGGTGCGGAACGTCTCGATTCCCTCTACCGCGTTCAGCGCTTCGAGGACACGTTCACGCTCGTCCACCACCCACCGCAGGTGCTCCGCCACGCGGTCGTCATGCCCGAGGACCGTCAGCGCGCCCACCTGTGAGAGGGCGTTCACATTGTAGGGCAGCCGCACCCGGTCGACGACGCCCACCCAGTCGGGGTCGGCAACCATGTACCCTATGCGCAGCGCCGCGAACCCGAACGCCTTCGAGAACGTGCGCAGCACGATCAGGTTGTCGTGCGTGTCCACGTCCGGCAGGAACGTCATGCCGGAGTACTCGTAGTACGCCTCGTCCAACACCAGTAGAACGCCTGGCACATCCAGTAGGTTCGCGATCGCGTCTCGGTCCCAGCACGCGCCCGTGGGGTTGTTCGGATAGCTGATGAACACGATGTTCGTGCCGTCCGGCCTCAGCGCGGCATGCAGGCCGTCGGCATCCAGCTCGAAGTCCGGTGTCAATGGCGCACCGCAGTATTCCACGCCCGCCGCTCGCGCGAGGATGCCGTACATCGAGAATGTCGGCTCGGGGGCAACCACGCGCGCGTCGGGCCTGGCGAGCGCGTGGATGAGCCCGGCGATAATTTCGTCGGAGCCGTTCCCTATACCCACGCAACCGACGGACACACCAAGCCTGTCCGCGAGCGCCAACCGTAGTCGTCTGGCCCGGGGGTCCGGGTATCGGTTCCAGCGCAGGTCGGCGAATGCGCCGGCGGTCTCGGCCTTGAGGTCGGGCGGCGCGTCGTACGGGCTCTCGTTGGCGTCGAGTTTGATCCGGTGCCTGTGCGGCTCTACGTGGTACGGCTCGACGTCGGCCAGGTCGTCGCGCAGGAATGCTCGTGAGGGGCGCGGTGCCTGTGGGTCGGGAACGTCAGGTGGCAAGGGAGAGCAAGTCCTTCGTGGGGTCTACTTGCGCCGGATCTCCATTGCCGCCGCGTGTCCGGCCAGCCCCTCGGCGCGCGCCAATGTTACGACCGCGTCCGTGAGGCCGTCAAGCGCGCGACGCGAGTAACCAAGCAGGTTCGACCGCTTGAGGAAATCCGTCACGCTCATCGCCGACGAGAACCTCGCCGCGCCGCCCGTGGGCAGGATGTGGTTGGGCCCCGCCGCGTAGTCCCCGAGCGCTTCCGGCGCGTATTCGCCGATGAAGATGCCCCCGACGTTCCGCAGTTGCATGGCGACCTCGTACGGCTCGCGCGTGTGGACCTCCGCGTGCTCCGGGGCGATTTCGTTCGCCAGTTCGATCGCCGCGCCGAGGTCGTCCACGAGCAGGCAGCCGCCGTACGCGTCGAGCGACGCGCGGATGACGTCCTCGCGTGGGAGTTCGGCCGCCTGCGCGCCAAGCTCCGCGCGCACCCCCTCCGCGAGTGACGGTGATGTTGTGACGAGAACCGCGGAGCAGTCGTCGCTGTGTTCCGCCTGCGATATGAGGTCAGCGGCGATGTAGGCCGCGTTCGCGTCGCCATCGGCGATCACGAGGATCTCGCTGGGTCCCGCGATCTTGTCGACGTCGACGACGCCAAACACCTCACGCTTCGCGAACTGCGAGTACATGTTCCCCGGCCCGACGACCTTGTCTACGCGCGCGATCGCGTCCGTGCCATAGGCCATCGCCGCGACTGCCTGGGAGCCGCCGCATGCGTAGACCTCGTCCACGTGACACTCCCGTGCCCCGACTAACATTACCGGGTCGATGTGCCCGTCCCGGCGGGGGGCAACCGTGGCGATGAGTTCGGTCACACCCGCGACTCGGGCCGGGATGGCCGCCATCATGAGCGTCGAGACTAACGGCGCCTGGGCTGCCGGGATCACGAGGCCGACGCGTCGTAAGGGCGTCACCATCTGCCCGAGCAGCACGCCGTCGGGTTGCGACGCGAACCACGACGTCTCCCGCTGATGCTCGTGGAACTCGCGGACGTTCGCGATCGCCAGGCGCAGCGCCGCCAGCAACTCGTCCGACACGTGGGCGTAGGCGCGCTCGATGTCAGACTCCGACACGCGCAGCGAGTATCCCTCCGCGTCCGGGCAGTCGAGCTGTCGCGTCAATTCGACGACGGCCGAGTCGCCCTCGGACCGGACACGCTGGATAATGCCCCGTACCGTGTTGAGGATCGCCTCGTCCTCGACATGGCCTCGCGACGCCATCTTCAGGAGGAAGGCGTCCGCCTCGTCACTCGGGTAGGCCATCACGGGGATCATGTCGTGTCCGCTCCTCACGTCGCGTCAGTCGCTGACGCGTTGGATGTCCGCGCCCGCGGCGCGCAGCTTCTCCTCGATGCGTTCGTAGCCTCGGTCGATATGGTACACGCGGGAGACGACGGTTTCACCCTCGGCGGCGAGGCCCGCCAACACCAGCACCATGCCGGCGCGCAGGTCCGACGCCATCACAGGCGCTCCGGTCAATCGGTCCACGCCGGTGACCGTGGCGACGTTCCCGTTGATCTGTATGTCGGCGCCCATGCGCTGCAGTTCCAGGGCGTGCATGAACCGGTCGGTGAAGATGTTCTCGACTATGCGCGCCTTCCCCTGCGCCATGCACATCAGACCCATGTACTGCGCCTGCACGTCCGTCGGGAAGCCCGGGTATACGCCAGTGTCGACGTCCACCGACCGGATGCCGTTGGGCACGGTCACGCGGACGTCCTTCCCCTCCCAATCGAGCCAGATGTCCGCCTCGGTAAGCTTGCCCAGCACGGCCCCAAGGTGCCGCCGCTCGGCCCCGCGAACGCGTATGTCGCCGCGCGTGATCGCCCCCGCGAGGATGTATGACGCCGACTCGATGCGGTCTGGTGGGAGCGCATAGTCGGCGCCGTGCAGTTCGCCTACGCCTTCGATGGCGATGGTCCGCGTCCCGGCTCCCTCGATGCGGGCGCCCATCGCGGTCAGGCATCCGGCGAGGTCGGCGACTTCCGGCTCGACGGCGGCGTCGCGGATCGTCGTGACGCCTTCCGCGAGGACCGCGGCCATCATCACGTTGGCGGTGGCGCCCACGGACGTGCCCTGCGGCCCCATCAGGGACATGTCGGCGCCGCGGAGCTTCGTCGCCTTCGCGATGATGAAGCCGTGCTCGACTTCGATCGACGCGCCCAGCGCTTCCATGCCGCGGAGGTGGATGTCCACGGGCCGCGCGCCGATGGCGCAACCGCCTGGGAACGACACGCGCGCCTCTCCAAACCGCGCCAGCAGCGGGCCGAGGACGTATATCGACGCCCGCATCCTGCGGACGAGGTCGTACTCGGCTTCGACGTTGAGCGAATCGGCGGCCCCGATGTCGAGCACGCCGTCCCCTACCTCCACGGGCGATCCGAGGTGGCGCAGCAGTCGCGCCATCGTGTGGATGTCCTGGAGTTCGGGCACGTTCGTGATGCGGCTGTCAGTCGTGCCGAGGATGGCCGCGGCGACGGGGATCGGGAGTCCGGCGTTCTTGCTGCCGCTAACCGGTATCACGCCCGCCAACGGGGCGCCTCCGCGTATCACGAACCTATCCATGCCAGTCTCCTCCGAGGGTTGGTTGGCGGCGGCGCTATGTGTAACGTCGGGACGGAGCGTCGGGGTGTCACGAATGACGACGTATGCGACGATTCTGCGGCGAAGTCATGCACATCACAGGACGAGGGAAACGATGCGAACGCTGAAGGACGTGATGGCGCCGATGCGCGACGGCGTCCGCTTGGCCACCGACGTCTGCCTGCCGGACGGCGACGGGCCCTTCCCCGTCGTGCTCACACGGAACCCCTACGGCAAGGAAGGCGACGACCCCGACGCGCCGGATCCCTACACGCCACGCGGGTACGTCTACGTGATGCAGGACTGCCGCGGCACGGGGAAGTCCGAGGGCGACTGGGAGCCGTTCGTGAACGACCGCGCCGACGGCCTGGACACGCACGCGTGGGTCCTGGCGCAGCACTGGTGCGACGGGTCGATCTGCACGACCGGAGGGTCGTACCTGGGGTGGACGCAGTGGAGCGTGGCGGCGGATACCGGCGCCAGCCACAAAGCGATGTTCACCACCGTCCCGCTGACAGATTGGCATCGTGACTGCGCGTACATCGGCGGGGGATTCGGCCTCGGACTGATGATGGGGTGGGGCGTGATGATGGCGCGCCCATCGGCGTCGCAGCAGGACATCGCCGAATGGGAGACGTGGAAGTGGCCCGAAGCTTACCGTCACCTGCCCTTGGCGACGTTGGACACGCAGACACGGGGGACGATTCCCTACCTTCGGGAGTGGGTGGGCCGGCCCGCGTACGACGATTACTGGGCTCAAGGCGACACCGCGCATCGACTGCCATCCATCGACGTTCCCACGGTCACGGTGGCCGGGTGGTACGACGTGTTCGCGAACCACGCGTTCAGCACCATCGCCGGTCTACGGGCGTTGGGCGGCGCCGATCACCATCTGATCGTCGGCCCGTGGGTGCATGACACGAGCCTACCGGCTGGCGAGCGTGACTTCGGCCCCAACTGCGGCTTCGACGCGCTGGCGGGCGTGGAGTTGAGTTGGTTCGACCACCACGTACGCGGCGCCGCGCGACCCCCGCTGGCGCCGTACCGCATCTTCGTCATGGGGCGGAACGAGTGGCGCGACGAAGAGGCGTGGCCGCTGCCGGACACGCGATCCACGCCATGCTACCTGCGGGAAGGCGGCGCCCTGTCGACAGACGCGCCCGGCCGCGAGACTCCAGACGACTACGTCTACGACCCCGACGACCCCGTACCCACGCACGGCGGGTGCATCCTGTTCGATACGCCTGCGGGGCCCCTCGACCAGCGCGCCGTCGAGGCGCGGCCGGATGTGCTCGTCTACACGAGCGACGCGCTCACCGAAGAGGTAGAAGTCACCGGCCCGGTCGAGGTCATCCTCTACGCGTCCAGCGATGCGCCTGATACCGACTGGACCGCGAAGCTCGTCGACGTTCACCCCGACGGCCGCGCCTTCAACCTATGCGATGGCGTTGTTCGCGCGCGCTACCGCGAGGGGGACGCGCCGCCCACCCTCATCGAGCCGGGACGCGTGTACCGCTACCACATCGATCTGTGGATCACGAGCAACGTGTTCCTCGCTGGCCACCGAATACGCCTCGACATATCGAGCAGCAACTTCCCCCGCGTCGACCGCAACCCGAACACGGGCCACGACTTCGGGGTCGACTCGGAACTCGCCGTCGCGCGACAGACCGTGTACCACGACGACGACCGGCCGTCGCACGTAATCCTACCGGTCATCCCGCGGCGACGTTAGGCCACGAGCGTCGGTGGTTGCCCCTCCTACGGCATGGTCAGCACGGAGAAGTTGTCGAACTGTGTCCCACGGTACGAGGGCGCGAACGGCTTCGTCCACAGGCCGGCCTTCCCGCGCGTATACCTGTCGGCCCCATGGTCGGCGGCTTGGATCGCCCAGTGCGCGGGTTCGCGCGAACCTCGGGGCCACACCTTGCCGCGTAGGTACGTCGCGCCGTCTAAGTTCGCCGCCTGCAGCTTGTAGGTGTACCAGCGGTTTTCCTTGATGTCGATGGAGCGGGCCGCGAGGACATGCGTGTGGTGGCCGCCACCATCGCGCGGCGTCCGCTTGGCGATTTGGATGCGGCGCATCCGGTCGTCGGTGCGGAGGCGGTAGTTGCGTTCGTGCCCTCCCCAATACGCGAAGACCCCCGCATCTCCGCTGTGTTCGATGCGTATGTCGGTCTGCGCGATGTAGTCGCGCCAGGCGGCGTCTCCCGTGACCGCGCCACGGTTGTCGATGCTGCGATCGGACTGCTGAAGGACGCGCGTCCCGCGGTCGGCGACGCCCCACGAGCCGCCGGAAGGGTACTCCCAGTCGGATGGCGTGTCCCCAACGGCCGAGGCCTCGAACATCGACATGCGTACCGGCGTCAGTCCGATGCCGGACGCGGCCAGGCCAGTTCGTAGCGCCGCGAGTTCGTCCCGCAGAGCGCGTATCTCAACGAGCAAACCTGCAGCGTCTTCGGACTCGGATTCGGCGATATCGGCGGCAACGAGCGCCGCTACCGTGGGGATGAGGAGGCGTTGTCCTTCGCGCAGGGCGCTCGCGTCCCCGAGCCTGTTGTACTGTGCGATGAGAGGCCACAGCGTCGTGTCGGCGAGTTCGGCCCCCGCGATGTCCGACAGGGTGTCCCCCTTCTGCACGGTGTACACGGACGGTTCCGCGCCCTGTGCGTAGACGAGCCCGGCTAGAGCGGCGAACAACACGGTGGCGCATACGCGCATGCGGTGCGTAGTCACGATCCTGGCCTCCCGTTGTAAGTCAATGGGCCGCCGTTCGGCGCGGCGTGGTGATGGTAGTGCGTCGCGCCACACGGGCCAAACGGCGAGGGTGGGCGCTTCGCGCGTGTCAGGCGATCGTGGTATGTTCGCGGAGTTGCGGGGACGACGCCCGCTCTATCTGAGGAGATCGCGAATGTCATCGGTGGCGCGAGGGTACTCCATACCTGTCGTCGACCTTGCCGACCACACCCACCGGCAAGTCACCGTGGATCGCGAGCCGGGCACGTACATCGGCCACCCGACTACGGTCCTCCTGGACGACGGGCGCACAATCATCTGCGTGTATCCGCTGGGACACGGGCGCGGGGCCATCGTGATGAAGCGAAGCGATGATGGGGGCCTGACGTGGTCCGAGCGACTGCCCGTGCCCGAAAATTGGTCGACTTCCCAGGAGGTGCCGACGGTCTATCCGGTCGTCGACGGCGCCGGCGTGAAGCGCCTGATCATGTTCTCCGGGCTGTACCCCATCCGACTTGCGGTGTCCGAGGACGACGGCGGGACGTGGAGCCCTCTGGCTCCGATAGGGGAGTTCGGCGGCATCGTCGCCATGGCCGACCTCGTGCGACTGAACGACGGACGGTACATGGCCCTCTTCCACGACGACGGCCGGTTCCTCCATGACGGTGGCGAGCGCGGCAAGTTCCACGTCTACAAGACGGAGTCGGCCGACGGCGGCCTGACGTGGGGCGACCCTACCTCGATCGCGACGCATGCAACGGCCCACCTGTGCGAACCCGGAGCCGTGCGATCGCCGGATGGAGCGGAGATCGCCGTCCTGCTTCGGGAGAACTCGCGCCAGCACAACGCGTTCGTCATCTTCTCTCGCGACGAAGGCGCCACGTGGACCGACCCCGTCGAACTGCCGGGGGCCCTCACGGGCGACCGGCACGCGTGCCGTTACGCCCCCGACGGCCGGCTGCTCATCGAGTTCCGAGACACCACGCACGAAAGCCCAACCAAAGGCGACTGGGTCGGCTGGGTCGGCACGTACGGAGACATCGCGAACGGCGCCGAAGGGCAGTACCGCGTCCGACTCATGGACAACACGAAGGGCGCCGACTGTGCGTACCCCGCCATCGAACTCCTGCCCGACGGGACGTTCGTCTCCACAACGTACGGCCACTGGACCGAGGGCGAGAGCCCGTACGTAGCCAGCGTCCGATTCACGCTCGGCGAACTGGACGGCCTTCTGTGAGCAGCCCTGACGCCCGACGGATGCACGCCGACCTGGCGTGGACGTGGCCGATCATCAGCCCGCCCGAGGACTACGTCGAGGCAGGCGAGCACTTCGCGGGTCTCCTGTCCGAGCATGTCGATGGCCGGCCGCGTACGCTGCTGGACCTCGGCTGTGGCGGCGGGCACTTCATGGCGACCCTGAAGCGCCACTTCACCGTCACCGGCGTCGACGTCAGCGACGCCATGCTCGACCTGTCGCGCGTTCTGAACGCCGACTGCGAGCACGTCCGCGACGACATGCGCAGCGTTAGGCTCGGCCGGGTCTTCGACGCCGTCTTCATCGGGGGCTCGGTCGACTACATGCAGACCGAGGGCGACCTGCGCTCCGCGCTCCGCACGGCCTGGACGCATCTCCGGCCTGGAGGCGCGCTGGCGCTGGGTTTGGCGAAGACGGTCGAGACGTTCCGGCAACCACACCACCGTGTCGACCCACGCGCGTGGCGACGTCGAGATCACGCTCATCGAGAACGACTACGACCCTGACACGACGGACACCACCTACGAGACGACGTTCGTCTATCTCGTCCGGCGCGCCGGGATCCAGGAGGTCCACACCGACCACCACTTGGGTGTCCTGTTCCCGCAGGAGACATGGTTCCGTATCCTGCGTGAGACGGGCTTCGAGGTTCGCGAGCGCCTAGCGGCACCCGGCCAGGACTACCCGATCCTGCTGTGTCGCCGCTAGCTCTCGCCGACGGACGCGTGGATCTGCACGAACCGCCAGGCGCCGTCCACACGCTCGAGCACGCCGGTAAGGCGCATCTGCAGGGTCTCATCTCGTCCGCTCCACGTTAGCCGCCACACCTGAAGCGCGCGGAACCACGCAACTCCTTCCCGCTCCTCGATACGCAGCCGCCGCGTGTCGATGCGCAGGCCCTCCGTCGAGGCCGCGACCCCCGCGAAGTACTCGGCGATGCGGTCGCAGCCCTCTACCCATTCGCCCTCGTCAGTGCCGATCTTCGTGAAGTGTGGCGCGCGCGCCATCAGCGCTGTCAGGCGGTCGCCATCCTCAGCGACGAGAGCGTCGAAGTACTCGTGAACGGTCTCGGCCGCCGTCATGTCTCGTCTCCTAACGCGGCGCGGGAAGCGTCCGCCGACCGGGCGGCCGCGGCTTGCCCGTCTGTGTTCGTTCTGCCACTATGGGCGAACCGGTTCGCGCGCTCAACGTGATCACTCTCGAAGGGCCTGTCCGCATGCGCATCATCGACCCGCATCTGCATGTTTGGGGAGACGGAGCCGAGTTCCCGTTCGCCGAGGGACGGACGCCCACGGCGCGCGCCGACACGAACTTCCTGATCGAGTGCATGGACGCGGCGGGCGTCGCCGGCGCGCTCATCATCCAACCGATCGTGTATCGGTTCGACCATCGCTACGTGTCCGGCGCGCTGCGCGACGAGCCGGGCCGGTTCAAGGGCATGTGCCTCGTCGACCCGCAGCACGCTGACCCGGTCGGCGAACTAGCGCGGTGGCGCGACGAGGGCTACATCGCCGTGCGTGTGAACCCTGGGCTGTTCCCGGATGGTCAGGGGTTGGGCTCTGACCTTGGACATCAACTCTACGCTGCCGCCGGCGACCTCGGCATGCGTGTCGGGTTCCTGGTCTCCCCGTCGCACTTCGACGCGATCGATGCCCTCTGCCAGGCGTCGCCGGAGACCGTAGCGGTCATCGACCACTTCGGCCACTGCAGGTCCTCCGCGGGCGAGAATGCCGAGTTCGAGGACCTTGTTGCGCTGTCGCGACACCCGAATCTCCACGTGAAGCTGTCTCAGTTCCCGCGCGCGTCGCGCGTCGATTGGCCGTACGCCGACCTGCATCCCTGGATCTCTCGGCTTCTCGACGCCTACGGCGCCGAACGCCTCATGTGGGCGACGGACTTCCCGTTCATCGTCGAGCAGTGCGGGTACACGGAGGGGCTGACGCTGTTCACGGAACACGCGCCCGGCATCGAGCACGAGACTATGCAGCAACTCCTGGCCGGCACCGCCGAGGCCGTCTTCGGGCCCTGGAGTGGTTGAGACCTACTCGGCCTTCAGCGACGCGAGGAGCGGCGCGCGGAGGCCGTATGCCGCGGCAAGAGCGGTCGCGGCAACCGCGCACGCGAACACGGCGACAAGCGTGGCGCCCACCGACCCCCACGGCACGTGCGCATCGGCAGCGGTGATTGCCGGTAGCACGGCGATCAGCGCGGCGACGGTACCCACGCTGAGGCCGACGGCCACCAGGAACGCGTTCTCCACGATCAGCATCACGAGCAGCGTCCCGCGGCGGAAGCCGAACGCGCGGAGCGTGGCCAGTTCGCCGCGGCGCTCAATCATGTTGCGCAGGAGCACGACCGCCAGCCCGGCTGTCCCGAGGAGCAGCCCCAGTCCGCCCAACGCCTGGAAGGTCGAGAGGTACGTGTCCTCGACCGCCCGGAACTGCGCCAGCTTCGCGTCCGTCGGCATCGCGTCGAAGCCATACGCCGCGAGGCCGCCCTCGAGCGCCGCCAGGAGATCGTCCGCCCCGCCCGGCGGGGCGTCGATCAGGAAGAAGGCCGCGCCGCTGCGGCCCGGAAAGTTGGCTCGCAGGGCGTCGTCCGACACGAGCATCACGCTCTGGAGGACGCTCGTCGCCAGCATGCCGACGAGGCGGAGACGGATCTGGTGTCCAACCTCGTTGGTCGTTACCAGGTCGTCCCCCACGCCTATGTGCAGGATCCATTGCGCGGAGTTGGCGTCCGCGATGGCGGGTATCACTCCGGGGCCGAAGTCACGTCGCAACAGCTCCCACGGGCCGCCTGCCCCGTCGATGGCGTCGGTGAAGGTGAACGCCTCGCGCGAGATGAAGGCGTCCGTGACGCCCACCAGCGTTGGGACCGACGGGCGATGCAGGTTGAGGCAACTGGCGTCTTCGCCAGGCACCGTACGGAGCGCCAGCACGGGCGACTCCGCCAGCAACGACTCCGCCTTCGCGGCGAGCCCCAGCTCGAAGCGACCCTCAGGCGTGTTCAGGTCGTGATGTAGCGGGATGTCCGCTTCAGCGACGAGCGCGAACCCGCCAGACCCGGACGCCGGATCGCGCGCCTCCTCCCTCGACAGTGGCGCGTGTCGGTTGAGACCGACCGCAACGATCACGAAACACGCGCACGCGATGAGCGTCGCCGACAGCATGCTCCGCGACGGGCGCCGTGCGGCGCTTCGCGCGCTCAGGTCGATGGTCGCGCGCAGCTCCCGGCGTCGGCGCCCCGCACGGCCGAGCCACGTAGCGAAATGGGCAAGGCCGCCCACAAGCGCGAGTGCCCCGCTGGCGAAGAAGAGCGATGGCGATGCCGCCGCGCCGGTGAGAAGGCCGTACCCCATGATCAGCGCCGAGAGGACGGAGGCCGGAGTCGCGACGAGTCGGGCGACGCGGGGCGTGGACGTGTGGAGGTCGGGTGCCGAGCCGCTCAGGAGCGCCCGCGCTGGGATCCTACCCAAGCGTCGGACAGCCAGAGCGATCGCCGCAGCCACGACGACGACCGAGATACCCCAACCAAGGGCGAGGGAGCCCGCGCGTACGTGTAGCGCCAGATCGCGCGTTCCGACGGCTCCGACCCAGAGCGTCCGGAGACCCGCGATCATCAACCATGCGTACCCCACGCCGACGCCGACCCCAACCGTCGCCCCAATGACGGCGAGCAGGGCGCCCTCCCCGAGGAACCGGCGCCGGACAGCGGCCGCGGGGAACCCCACGGCGAGCAGTGTCCCGATCTCTCGGGCGCGATGCTCGACGCCCAGGCGGAACAGGAGTTGCGTCAGCAGGGCCGACGCCGCGATCAGGAACATGCTGAAACCCACGAACAGGCCGCTGAAGTCAGTGGCTCCGGTCGCCGCCGCGAGCCCGTCCTCGCGCACGGCGTGTGCGGCGAACCCGGCCTGCGACGGCCGGGCGCGGGCAAGGAGAGCCCGACCGAACTCCTCGGAGGCCGTGTGCGTTGACTGCCCTGGCTTCGGCGTTAGACGAACGGACGTGAGCGACCCGAAGCGTCCGGCCCACAGATCCTGGCCATCGCGCAACGACACGAACGCTTTGGGCGTGGCCCCGTAGGAATCCCAGTAGTCCTCATCCCGCTCGGTGACGCGGGACATGTCCACCGGAAACGGGGCGTCCCAGTCGCCGATGTCGTCGGCGTCGCCCAGCCCCTCGATGGCAGGCGTCAGTCGCCTGTCCGCGACGAGACCGGCCGGCGGCGACGTGGCGGCGACCACGAACGAAGCCTCGCGGGACAGCAGCGTCTCGTCCGGGGCAACGACGAAGTAGCTCATGAGCACCTCGTCGCCCGGGCTTGCCCCCAGGTCCTGTGCCAGCCATTCGCTGAGGACGATCGAGCGCCCGGGCGCGGGCTCCGCTTCGGTCAAGGCTCCAGCGTGAGCGTTCGGCGGCGGCAGCGTAGGTCGGTCGACGGCCGCGACCATCGCGTAAGACGCCTCCCGTCCGTCGATTGCCATCCGCGTCGCCACGTACGTGAGGACCGGCAGGGGCTCCATCGCAACATCGCTCGCGGCGGCCATGATGGCTTCGGCGATGCCATCGGACAGGACGAGCTGTTCGCTCTCGATGATCAGGACGTCGTCGTACTCCCGGATGCGGAGGCCGAGGTCCGCCACGGTCAGCGCCTTGTCGGCGGCGTCTAGGAGTGCGGCCGCGCCAGCCGTGGTAGGACCGCGCGTGGCAAGCATCAGATTGACGTCGCCGGCGCGGTCGAGAGTGCGCTGTAGGGCGTCCAACGGGACGAACGCGTTCATCGGCGCGTGCTGGTGCGGGCGCAACGCGAAGCGGCCAACGCCTCGATCAGGGACCACGCCCGACACGACGACGCGCATGAGGCCCCGCGCGTCGGCCGCATCGCGCGAGCCGAACAGCGATTCCGGGTGCACGTCGCCCCGTCGCCCGAACGACAGCAGCAACTCGTCACCGACCGCCGCCGACAGTTCGCGGCTCAGGGCCTCGTTGATGACAACCGGCGGTACACGTCCGCCATTGCTCGCAGCGAGCCCCTCGACCAGAGCGACACTCGAGGCGTACTGGGCGGCGAACCGGGCGTCCGCGCCGACGATCTGTACGCCGGACGCCCGACGGCCGCCCGACGCGGCTCGTGCGGCGCCGTTGAGCAGAATCGCAGGCGCGAGGGATGTGTACGACTCGGCGAAGGCGTCGTCGGCGGCGAGCGTCGCGCGGAAGAGTCGCTCGGAGGACAGCGCGTCGTCGGTGGCGCCTAGCCGGTCGAGCGTGAGCGCGCGTAGGCTTGCCTTGACCGAGTCGCCGACGACGAGCGAGCCCGTCAGCGTCGCCGTTGCGACGGCCGCTCCGAGGACCACGGCGACGTGGATCGCTCGGTAGTGCGTTAGGCTTCGACGCATTTGCCGGATTCCATGCGGACATGTCTGCCGAAACGGGCCGCGAGTTCCAAGCTGTGCGTGACGACGATCAGGATCGTGCGCTCCGCCGAGTGCAATTCGAGGAGAAGGTCGGCGACTGCGTCCGCGGTGTCCGGGTCGAGGTTCCCCGTCGGCTCGTCGCAGAGCAGCACGCCTGGGCCGTTGATGAGCGCGCGGGCGACGGCGACACGCTGTCGCTCACCCCCTGACAGCTGCCCTGGCCGGTGGCTCGCGCGGTGCGATAGGCCCACGCGGTCGATGAGCTCCGTCGCTCTCTTCTCCGCGTGTGCCCCGCCCGTCCGGAACGGCAGCGCGGGGATGAGCACGTTCTCTGTCACGGAGTATTGCGGCAGCAGATGGTGATCCTGGAACACGAACCCGATCCGCTCGTTGCGGAAGCGCGCGAGCGCAGGCTCGGGCAGCGAGAAGGGGTCCTCGTCGTCGAACGTCACCGTGCCGGCTGTGGGCGTGTCGAGCGTCCCGATCAGGTGCAGCAGCGTGCTCTTGCCAGAACCGGATTGCCCGGTGATCGAAAGCGACTCGCCCGCCGAGATGGCCAGCGTGACCCCGGACAGCACCTCGACTTCGCCGGCCTCCCCTGGGAAGACCTTGGTCACATCTGATATCGCGAGCCGAGTGTCCATCGCAGGGCCTACTCCGTCACCGCGATGGCGTCCAGACGCTCGGCGATGTCGGCGGGTATGGCCAGCGAGCGCAGCTTCTCGCCCGGGTTGCACACGCAGAACACTGCGGTCGTCTTCCCGCGGGCGATCTCGTCGTCGCCGCGTCGGAAGTCGAATCCGTACGTGACGGACTTCTCGCCACGCCGCAGGACGGTCACGCCGATCTCCAGCTCCTCGCCGTAGTAGGACGGCTGCACGTAGTCGCAGGATATGGAGACACGCGGCCAACTCACGATGTCGCCGTCGCGCTTGACGTGGATGTCCGTGCCGATCGACCGCAGGAATTCGTGCTCGGCGGTCTCCATGAAGACCGTGTACCGCGAGAAGTGCACGATCCCCGCCAGGTCGGTGTCGGCGAACTCCATCCGCCGCGTCGTGACGAATTCACTCGACATTCAGTACCTCTCGGTCAGGCGCCGGGGCGGAAAAGGGTGACGAGGCATCCGCCCACCGCCGCGCAGCCGATACCAGCGACGAACTGCCAGCGCAGCGCACTGAACCCGCCCGTTGGTGGGTGGACAATCAGAGCCGTGATCGCGTTCACGATCGGGGCGCCGGCGAAGACTATCGACATGACGACGGCCGGAGACCCCTTGGCGCCAAATGCCAGCAACACGCCGAGCGCGCCGATCGCCCCGACCACTCCGGCGAGCGTCGACCAGACCATCCCCTTCTTGGGGAAGTCCCACGACGCCCCGTTCATCTGGAGCATCACGATAGACCCCAGCACCGCCACGAGGAGGTACGCGACACCAACGAAGAGGAACGCCTTGTACCGCCCGTGCACTGGGTCGGCCATGCCGATCGCCCCAGTGTGCAGTAAGACCCCGTAGACGCCCCAAGACGCCACTGTCATCAGAGCGAAGATTAGCCATGCCATACGTCGTTGCTCCGTCGTCGTGTGTCGTGCGGCCACCGCGCCGGGAACGGCCCTAGCATCGGCTTCACCCGCGGGGAAGGCAACGCCGCCCCCGTGCGCGGCGGTGGGGCCCGGTCATCGCTCGCCGACGTAGTCCTCGTACAGCGCGAGCGTCCGGTCGGCCATGATCTCGTCAGTCCGGTCGCGTCGCACGGCGTCATGCCCCGCGCGGCCGAGGGAGTCGCGCAGGTCGCGATCGTCCATCAGCAGACCTATGCCGTCTGCGACGGCCTCCGGCGAGTTGGGCGCGACGAGAATCCCGCCACCCGTCTGCTCGATCATCTCGGGGAACCCGCCATGGGCGGGCGCGACGACAGGCGTGCCGTTGGCCATGGCCTCCAGGGCAAACAGGCCCTTCGGCTCCTTGTATACCGTGGGCACGCTCAGCACATGCGCCGATGCGAGCATATCGACCTTCCCAGCGCGATCGACCTCGCCCAGGTGTTCCATCCGCGCGCCGAACCCGGCCTCCGCCATGCGGGCCACGCAGTCAGCGAGGTACGGCACGTCTTTCTTCCCGAGGTAGCCCGCGACCCGGAGCGTCGCGGAATCGGCGCCGCGTTCCCGTAGCAGTTCGATCACCGCGTCGATGAGGATGTGCAGGCCCTTCTCCGGGCAGATGCGCGCCAGGTACGCGATGACGAAGGGGTCGGCTGGCCGGTCAACGGCCTCCGGGCCGTGGCCTCGGACGTCGATGCCCAAGGGGACGACGTGCACCCGATCCGAGGGGACATCCATGTACTCGACCATGGCGTCGGCGTAGTACCTACATGGAGCGATGAAGCCGTCGACATCCCGCGCACGGGCACGCAGTTGCGCGTGCGCGTCGGAGCGGTACGGCTCCTCCAAGTCTTCGAGGAAGATGTCCTCGCCCTGGAGGGCGCATAGAACCGGCACACCGAGGGTGTCTTTGATCGGCGCGACCATGCCGACGAACATCGAGTTCGTGAGCTGCACGATGTCCGGCTGGTACTCGTCGCGCAGCCAGCGCACGAGCTTCGCGAGTTCCTTGCCCTGGCGGCCGTGCTCACCCCGGAGGATGGAGACGGTAAGCCCGCCGAGATCCGCCGCGCTGGTAGAGGCGCTGAAGCGGGAGAGCGAGTTTAGCAGAGGCCGCCCGTCCAACAGCCTGTCGAACGCCCACGGCGTGTGCCGGAACAGGGCCGCTTTCTGCTGGAGGTACACGTTCACGCCGCCGTAGAACACACGGTCGATGCTGACGTCGCGCTCATCCGTGCGGATAGGCGTGTACGTGGGCATAAGGGCCACATCGTGGCCCTTGCGCTGCATCGCCGCGGCGAGCGTGTTGTCGTGGATGCAGGCGCCGCAGAGCATGCCCGCGGCGCCCGCCGCGATGTACGCGATCCTCACCCGCTAGTCCCGGAAGAACTTGCTGACGGTGGCGGCCTCCGGCGGACGGCTTATGAGGGAGCCGACGACCATTGCCACCGCAGAAGCCGCCAGGATCACGACGACCGGCATAATGCCTGTCCCGCCGACCGTATACGCGGGGTTGGTCCATCCCTTCGTGAAGAAGAACGTCCACAGCACGATCACCGTCAGGACGGACGCGATGGCCCCAACCTTCGTGCTTCTGCGCCAGAACAGAGCCGACAACACCACTGGGAACATCGCGGCGAACCCTGTGAAGCACCACACACCAAGGCGGAAGATGCTGCGGTTAGTCACCTGCGCCAGCACGAACGTCAGAGCGAGGACGGCGAACACGAAGATGCGCCCGAAGAGGATCTGCTGTTTCTCGGTCATACGGTCGTGGAAGCCGTAGTGCCGAACGATGTCGTGCGTGAACATGCTGCCGAGGGACAATGCCTGCGAATCCAACGACGACATGATCGCCGCAAACACACCAGCGCACAGCAGACCGGCCAAGGCCGTCGGCGCGTGCTTCGCGATCATCCTGATGAGCACGTAGTTGGCCGCGGGCCCCTTGAGGCCTTCGAACTCCGCGGCTCCGAAGATGCCTAGGAGGACGCTCGGTATCCACACCGCGGCGATGCAGAGCGGGTACACGATTAGGGGCGTCTTGAAGGACGCCGCCTTCTCGGCGGTCAGCCAGTGCATGAACATGTGCGGGAACATGCCCACGGACAGCGGGATGCAGGTGTAGGTCAGCATGCGCACAGGGCTGATGAGGCTCTTACCGCCTGGCTCCGCGGGCCCTCTCTGCAGCAGCTCTGGATGGGTCGCCTGCACCTTCGCGATGGCGCCGGACAGGCCGCCCATCTTGTGAACGATGATGAACAGCGTGATGCCGCCGAGGATCATGAACACGAGCGTCTGGAAGGCGTTCGCCCAGGCCGTGCCGCGCATCCCGCCGAAGCAGACGTACGCGAATACGACGCCCGTCACGAGGACCGCGCCGACCCATTCGGGCACGGCCTTCGCCGTGATGTTGTGCAGCGTGATGCCGCCACCCATGACTCCGATGAGCAGGTACGGGATCAGCAGCGCGATGGAGACAATGAACAGGAGCAAACCGAGGATGTTGGAGTTCCAGCGATCACGGAAGAACTGTATCTGCGTGTAGTAGCCGTGCTGCTTGCCCAGCGCCCATACACGCGTGCCGATGAAGAAGAACACTACGGGGATGACGAGCGCGGAGATCGACGGCATGAGCGCGAAGACGCCGATGCCCTTGTGGTACCCCTCGCCTGAGCCGCCGAGAATGGCGAAGGCGGTCATGTTCGTGCCGAACAGCGACATCAGCAGGAAGAACGGGCCGATGCTCCTGCTGGCGACGAAGTAGTCTTCGCCGGTGCCGCGGGAGAGACGATGGCTCAGGCTGCCCACGAGCAGGACCATGACGAGATAGACGATGATGATACCGAGTGTCGTCATCAGTCAGACTCCTCGTCGTCGTCGACGTGGCTGGGCCACGCGTGCTTTACAAGGAGCGCCATCATGCCCGTCGCCGCGAAGCAGTACACGATGTGGTAGACCATGCCGATCGGCAGCCCCGCCACGATCCGCGCGTCGCTCCACAACCATATGTCGTTGTGCAGCGCGTACAGCAGGACGAGCAACACTGCGAGTAGCCAGGGCGGCAGGCGGCCGTTCATGCTCTGAACTCCTTGTCCCCGGAACCAAGCGGGGAGGCTATCTGAGACTCCACAGCGAGAGGGAGTCCTCGTCCTTGACGAGTATCTGCCCATCGAGCACGACGGGGTGCGCCCACGTGGGCTTGTCGGCGACCTTGTACGTTGCGATCTCGTCGTATGCGTCAGCGCTGTCGCGGATCACGTGCAACTCGGCATCGGACGTCAGGCACACGAACGCGTCGCCGACGCCGACGATCCCAGCGTAGTCGCCTTCGCGGCCCTCGGTCGTCCACAGCGTGTCGCCTGTCGAGGGATCGAGACAAAAGAACTGGCCCTTCCTCTTGCCCGCAAGGCCGATGAGGCGGTCGCCAGACAGGACCGGTGTACTCATGTACATGGACAGTTCGCTGCGCCACACCTCGTCGAGCGTCCACGCGCCATCGTCCTCGCGCGGCCGTATAGCGACGGCCCCGCTGTCGAGGCCCGACAGGAGGATCGTGTCACCGTATGCGACCGGGGTGATGGCGTTCTGCTCGTACGGCGTCGTGTAGGGCATGCTCCACAGCAACGCCCCCGATGCCGCATCCACGGACACGACGTGCTTCTGCGTCTGCGTGACGTACTGGAGGACGCCGCCTAGCTCGACCGCCACGGGCGATGCGTAGCCGGGGCCGTCGCCGTCCCAGGCCCATCGTTCGTCACCGGTCACTAGGTCGAGCGCGATCAAGGCCCCGTCGCCGTCGCCGCCGACGTGCGCGATCACGACGTCGCCGTCCACGAGGGGAGACATCGCCGTGCCGAACACCGGCGCCGTGGACGCGAACCGGTCGTCGAATCGCTTCTGCCATCTTAGATCGCCCGTCTCCGCGGCGTACGCAGACAGGATGCCGCTAATGCCTAGCGTGACCACCGTGCCGCTCGCAAGCGTTGGGGACGACTTCGGGCCTGGGCCATGGCCGCGCGCCGCCGGGTTCATCCGGTATGGCGCCGGGTACGACTTACTCCACACGACGTCGTGGCCGTGCAAGGTCAGACAGGAGACCACCTCGTCCTCGCCCTGGCGCGAATGCGTGTAGATCAGGCCGTCGGCCACTGCCGGGGTCGCGTGGCCCGTTCCGATCTCGTGGCGCCATGTGAGGCTCAACGCCTCCGGCCACGCCTCCACCGACACCGACGCGACCCCGTCTCGGTCGCCGCCGCGCCACTGCGTCCAGTCAGCGAAGGCCACGCCCGGGCCGACCACTACTGTGAGCGCTACCGCCCAGGCGAACCGTCGCGCTGTTGTGTTCATAGCGTGATCTCTTCCGGAAGTTCACACATCTCGGCCATCGGGCCGAATATCCTGCGAACGCTGTCGGCGTACACGTTCCCGCTGAGTATATCAATGATTCCCTGCTGACACTCTGGGAACCTTCGCAGGAAGCGTCCGAAACTGAAGTCCTTCGTGTAGTAGGCGTAGACGAGCTTGCGCAACGCCTCCATCCCCTCATTGAGCTTCGGCCCGAAGACGCCGAGTCGCTCCGCGGAGAAGTCGTCCGACTCGAACGCGTCGTGCACGGCGTCTGCTGCCCATTCGCCGGACTTCAGCGCGAGGTAGATCCCAGACGAATAGATCGGATCCAGGAACCCGAACGCGTCGCCAACCAGCACCCACGAAGGCCCGGCGACCTGCTTGGAGCGGTACGAGAAGTCCTTGGTCACCTTCATCGGGAACGCCTGTTCGGCGCGCCGCAGACGCTCCTCGAGGGGGGCGCACTTGGAGAGCTCCTCGTGGAAGATCGCCGTTGCGTCGCCGTCACGGCTCTGGATCAGGTAGTCGATGTCGCCGACGACGCCGACGCTCGCGCGATCCTCAGGCAGGGGGATGAACCAGAACCACGAGTCCTTGCCCTCGGTCTGGTAGATGATCGTCGCGCCTTCGTCGATGCCGCTGTCGCGCTGCGCCCCGGTGAAGTGCGTGTAGATCGACGCCTTGCGCAGGCCCGCCTCCGTGGACACGATCTTCAGTCGCCGCGAGATCAGCGCGCTCTGGCCCGAGGCGTCGACGACGACGGTCGCCCTTACTTCACGGATGTCGCCGTCGCCGAACTTCCCGCGAACGCCGACCGCCCGGTCGCCGTCGAACAGGACATCGTGGACGCTCGCTTCGTGGATGACCTCGGCCCCCTTGTCCGCGGCCGCGGCGATCATGAGGGCGTCGAAGTCACTGCGCAAGACCTGCCACGTGACCGAACTCTCGTGCGCGTTGTTGTCGGAGAAGTAGAACGGCTTCGACGCGCGCCCTGACCCGGAGTAGAACTGCACGCTGTGCTTGCGGGGGAACGCCGTCTCGTTGAGCTTGTCGAGAACGCCGAGGCGCGCGAACGTCTCGTACGTGCCGGGCATGAGCGATTCGCCGACCTTGAACCGCGGGAACAGGTCGCGCTCAAGGAGGAGGACGCTGCGCCCATGTTCGGCAAGCAGAGCCGCCGCCGTGCACCCCGCCGGCCCTCCGCCGATGACGATCACGTCGTAGCTGTCCGCGGTCGGCGTCATGTCGTTGCGTCCCTGAATCGGTCTAGTCGTGAGTCTGTTGGCGATGGTCGGTCACGCGGCGCGCCTTCAGGTCGAACCGGGGCAACGAGCCCACGGCGACGGACTCAACGGACACTCGGAGCCCCAACGCCTCGCGCAGCGCCGCGGCCACGGCGTCCGTCGTGGCTTCGCTATCCGCCGCGGCCTCGCTCTCGATCTGCACCGTGAGCTGGTCGAGTTCACCGTGCCGTTGCGCGTGTATCGCGAATTCGCCGACAGCGGGGAAGCGGCGCACGATGCTCTCGACAGCGCTTGGGAACACGACAACGCCCCGCACGAGGAGCGCATCGTCGATCCGCCCAATGACGCCGCCCTGGATCCGCCGGTACGTCCGTCCGCAGGGGCAAGGCCCGGCCGCCAAGCGCACGTGGTCGCCCGTGCGGTAGCGGATCACCGGCATGCCGAGACGGCCGAGGTTCGTGAGTACGAGCTCGCCCTCGTCGGCCGGGTCGCCTGTATCGGGCTCGATCACCTCGCAGATGAACTCGGCCTCGTTCAGGTGCATCCCGGCGTGCGCCTCGCACTCGAAGCCCCACGCGCCGACTTCGGTCGCCCCGGCGTGGTCGAAGCAGGTCGCCCCCCAGGCCTCGTCAATGCGGCGCTTCGTGCCCGGAATGCTGGCCCCCGGCTCGCCGGCGTGGATCGTCACCCGCACGTCCGATGACGCGAGGTCGACGCCGGCTTCGGCTGCGACCTCGGCCAGACGTAGCGCGTAGGTGGGCGTGCTGACTACGACGGTCGCCTTGTGCTCGACGATGGCGCGTACCCGCTGCTCGGAGGACATGGCCCCGCCCGGCAGCGCCATCGCCCCGATCCGACGAGCGCCTTCGTACGCGGTCCAGAACCCGATGAAGGGGCCGAACGAGAACGGGAAGAAGACCCTATCCGACCCGTCCACACCTGCCGCGCCGAACACGTCTGCCCAGCATGCGCCGAACCAGCTCCAGCTCTCCTCAGTGTCCAGCCACCGCAGAGGGCTTCCCGTCGTGCCGGATGTCTGGTGCATCCGCACGTATTGCGGGGACGGGTACGTCAGGTTCGTGCCGTACGGCGGCGCCTCGTCCTGGTCCTCTGACAGTTCGCCCTTCGTCGTAAAGGGGAGGCGGGCGTAGGCGTCGAAGGAGTCGACGTCCTGACCTTGAGTCACTCCCGCGACGGCCATCTTGGCGCCGTAGAATGGGTTGGTCGGGAGGACGGCGTCGAGCATCTCGCGCAGACGGCGCAGCTGTTCCGCACGTCGCGACTCGGCGTCGCGCGTGTCGTCAGGAGGCGGCGTGTTCATCGGTGTCCGGTAGTGGGAACTTCTCAGTGATGACCATCAGGGGCCGACCGCGCGCGATGATCTGGTACGCGCGGGTCAGGAACCGTGTGCCCGCGTGGGCGCACAGCGCCTCGGGAAGGTCGTCGGGGTACTGGAACCCGTACCACAGGAGTTCACGGTACGTCTCCACGCGGCACGCGCGCATTATCCGGCCGAGCAACTCGCCGCTCCCGTCGATCGCCTCGCGCAGGCATGGCGGCAGCCGGTCGGTGACGATGCGAGTCTCGGCGTAGGCGTACAGCCGTCCGCTGATGGCGCCGGTTAGGACCGCCTCCCGCGCCATTACGGGCATGCCGGGAGGGGCCGCGAGCCATTCGTCGTACGCGACCAAAGGCTCCGTGCGCTGTCGTAGGCCTGCCGAGTCGAGGGCCTCGCCGTGAAATGCCTCGACGAAGTGCGTCAGCGTGCCGTCCATGACGAGCAGCGCGCGGTGGTACGGCCCGATAGTTCGGATGTCCGCGGGCTTCATATCCTGCGGCCGCCGCGCCTGGGCGACGTACGCCACCGAGTGCGGCTGCGAGGGCACGAGGCCGGCGTCGACTGGCGCGACGGTTGTCATAGGCTCCAACCGAGAGAGCTGAACACCGTGATGGGCTGCGCGGGAATAACTGAGAACTCGCCGAATCCGCGCGTCACGTATTCGCGATCGGTGAGGTTGCGGACGTTGAGGCGCCACGTGACGTCCTCGTACGCGTACGATACGCCGGCGTCCAACGTCAGCACGCTGTCGATCGTGAAGGCGTTCTCCTCGGAGACGAATTGGTCGCCTACGTAACGCGCGCCGAGTGCCAGCCCGAGACCGCTGTCCAGACGCTTCTCCGCCCAGATGTTCAGGATGTGCTCCGGCGCGAACGCCGGCGTCGCGCCCACGCGGGCGACGGTCTGCACATCGAAGCCCTCGGCGGTCTGGACGACGAGCGTCTGCATGAACTCGGTATACTCCGAGTCGTTGAGCGCGTACGACGCATAGATGCTGAGCGTGTCGTCGGGATGCGCCTCGGCCTCGACTTCGACGCCTCGCGAGCGCTGCGTCCCGAGCTGCTCGGTGATCTGCGAGGTGTCCGGTATGGTGATGTCGCGTTCGAGAGAGTATACGGCAAGCGACGCGCGCGCTTTCCCCTCCATGAGGATGTGCTTGGCGCCCAGCTCAAACTGCGTGCTCTCCTCCGCCTCGACGTCGCCGAGGACGCGGCTGGACGGCGGCGCGAACGCTCGCCCAAAGTTCCCGTAGAGTGACAGCGTGGCGGACGGCGCGTATACGGCCCCAACCATGGGACTCAACTGCGCGTAGTCGCGTTGCTGCCCGCTGACGTCGTCCTCGTACTCGACCCAGTCGTGTCGCGCGCCCAGGAGCACCTGGACCTGGTCGGACAGCGCCACGTGGTCCACGAGGTACGGCGCGGCGACCAGAGTCGTCGCGTCGACCGTCTGGAGGGCCCCCGGTATCTGGAACAGGGGCCGCGTCGCGGTCTCGACCGGCGAGAAGATGTCGCTGTTCGGCAGGGCGGCGACATCCAGCGTGAAGCGGTCGGTCAACTGCATCGCCTCGACGCCGATCATGAGCGTGTGCCGCAGCGCGCCCGTGTCGAATCGGAGCACCGCTTCGAGCTGGTCACCCAGCGCGCGCTGCTCATCGTCGAGGGACGCGAGTGTCCGGAAGGTCTCCCATGAGCCTGTCTGGTTGGGGAAGGCGCCGTTGAACAGCGTGCCGTCGGACAGCCAGTCGAGGTCCGTGAAGTACGCCTTGTTGCGCAGCGTGACCCACCCCCCGAGTTCCGCGGTAAGGTCGAACCGACCCCGGAGCGTTGTCTGCTCCGACCGATCGAATGGCGACTGGTAGGACTGCGTCCTCGCTACGTTCGGCGCGGGCATGCCGTTCACCAGAGGAAGCCCGGCGTCGGAAACGTAGTCTAGCTCGGCGTATTCGAAGTTGATGTCGAAAGTCACGTCGTCGCCGGCCCGCCAGCGTAGCGCGGGGTTGACAGCGAGCGTCGTGTTTTCCTTGTCGTCGCGGTAGTTCTCGGAGTCTCGCCACAACCCGTTGAGGCGGAGCGCGATGTCGTCGCCCTCGGCCCAGCCTACATCCACAGTGCCGCGGTTGGTCTGGTACGCCCCGTATGCGATCCCGAACGAGCCGTGATCGGCGAAGCGTGGAGCTTTCCGCACGAGGTTCACCGCGCCGGACAGCGGGTTCGCTCCGTACAGGAAGGCCGCCGGGCCCTTCAGTACCTCGACTCGCTCGACGTTGTACAGGTTGTAGAAGCTCACCTCGGGCTCGGCGGCTCCGTCCGTTAACACCAGGCCGTTCGTAAGCGACTCGAATCCGCGGATGAAGAACACATCGTGGACGCCGAAGCCGGTGTGGGTGGTCACGCCCGCCGTGTTGCGCAAAGCGTCACCCAGGATGTTCGCGCCCTGCGCCTCGATTGTCCCTCGTGTGACGACGCCGACGCTTGAGGGCGTTTCCATCGCCGAAAGGCCGAGTTTCAGCCCGGTCGAGACGTCGCTCGCCCTGTCCGACGTCGTGTCCGTTACGACGACCTCCTCCAGCGTACGCTCAGGCGATTCCTGAGCGGACAAGCCGGCGGAGAGGGTCAGAGCCGCCGTGGCAGCGCAAGCGTATACCAGCCGTCGAGCGTTCATCAAAGTGTCCATCGCTTTGCTGTTGGCATCTGGCAGCCAGCACTGCACTCGCCCACTGGGCGTCGCGGCGCCGTTACACGGACGCCGGCCCGCAGTGGCGAAGTCTGCTCTGCGTCTCTCGGGCACGCGCGTGAGTGTGGTATCGCCGAGAATTCCCCCACACAAGAGACGCGGATGACCCCGCCGAGGATTAGGCCGCACCGGAGCCGCGGACCGCGTCGCTCTCCCAATGGTAACCCCGGCGCCCTGTGCGCGGCGTCGCCCCGACTCTCCCACTCCAACGGTGGGGGCCATCCCCGCGTAACCACAGGATACGTGGCAAAGCGACGCCACGTCCCGCGCCAGACGCTTGCCGGGACGGGGCCTGCATGGTAAGCCGTGCGTCACCGTCGCCGCTCGCTCCGGCTGCGAATCACATTGGAGGCTGCGTGCCATGCACGTGGAGATCGCCCGTCACGCCCTCGACAAAGTGCCACTGTCGATTATCTTCGACGACTCCACGGTGCTGGTCAATCTCAACTACTTCTGGATGCGCGACCGGAACCCCGTCGACGGGCTCGGCCGTCGCTGGGAGGACGTCCCCGTCGTCCACCCGGAGTCATTCACGCGCGAATTCGCGGAATTCTGTCTCGAGCACGGCGTCCGCGGGAAATTCAGCGTTGTGCCGAACCCGGCGGGGCTCGGCCGTATTGACCAGGGCCTGCCGCTGTTCAGCACGGAGCAGCAGGAGAGTTGGCTACGCATGTGCCGTGAGGCCATCGTGCCGGCGTACGACATCACGCCGGAGATGATCACGCACACCGTAGTCGTCGACCCCAAGACGATGCAGCCCCTGGACACCGGCGAGTGGGAGCAGTACGAGTGGTCGACGCTGCCGGTGGAAGAGGAGGAATTCGTCACGGAGTACATCCGCGTGGCGTGCGAGATCGTGCAGAACGTAGGGATGACGCCGGAGGGCGTGACGAGCCCCGGTGGGTTCGGCGGGCGGACGTTGGCGTTCTACGCCAAGGTGGCCGGCATCGCGAACCGTCAGGTCACCGGCAACCCGACCCCGTACTTCTTCAAGCGCGTGACGGGTGAGGGCCCGGTGGAGACGCCCGTGTGGTACGCGGATCGGGACGCCGGGACAGCCGTCGGCGAGATCATCGCCTCCACGGGTGACTGGACGGGATCGTGGGAGGGATACCGCGAGGCAGACGCCGACAAGTACATCACAGCCGACCTCCAGGGCGGACGACTCCCCGAGCTTATCGACACCGGCCAGCCTGCGGTGCTCATCAGCCATTGGCAGGGATTCTACGGCATGCACGACGAAGACCGGCGCGGGTACAACGCCTTCAAGACGGTCGTCCATCGACTCAAGGAGCGCGACCCGGACGGCGAGCGCACTCAGTGGCGGAAGTGCAGTGAGATCACGAACTATGCCTGCCAGCGCGAAATGGCGGAGATCACAGAGGCGGACGGCGCCGTCGATTTGGACCTTCCTGTGCAGGCGCCGGAGCTAACGCTGCGTGTCACCGGCGCGGCTGTGCGTGGGGTCTCGGTGGATGGCGCCGACCTAACGCGAGCGGCCGGTCGCTCGTCGTTCCGCAGCGGGACGTTCATCGAGGAGGAAGGGGCCACACTGGCGGCGTTCGATCCGTCGGGGCGGGCCACGTCGGTGACCGTGCACACGTAGAGCCACCCAAGAGCGCTCCCGAAGCCATCGAGTGCACGAGGCGTGGGTCAGGTGATTTCGGTCTCTGGCTTGCCGGCCTGCTGCCAATGCGTGTGGAAGCTGCCCGGTCTGTCCGTGCGTTCGTAGGTGTGCGCTCCGAAGTTGTCCCGCTGCGCCTGCGTCAGGTTCGTGGCCATCTTGTCGCTGACGAGCTGGAGGACGAAGTTCTTGGAGGCGTCGAACGCCATCGCCGGCACACGTGCTCGCGTCGCGGCGATGCACACGCGTTCGAGGCTCTCCAGGCCGTTGCTGACGGCGTCACGGAACAGCGGCGCGGCCATCAGATTCAGCAGGTCCGGCTCCGCCCGGTACGCCTCGGTGATCTCGTCGAGGAACTGCGCGCGGATGATGCAACCAGCGCGCCAGATGCGCGCGATCTCGGCGATGTCCAGTCCGCCGAAATCGTACTCCTTCGCGGCTTCCTGAATCAGGCCGATGCCCTGGGTGTAAGACGATATCTTCGACACGAACAGCGCCTTCTCCAGGTCGTCGATGAACGCGGTCTTGTCTCCCGCGATCGACTGCGGCGGGACAGGGATCTGGCTCGACATGGCGACGCGTTCGTCGCGCATGGACGAGATCGCGCGCGTCTCGACGGCGGCGTAGATGGTCGGTACGGGGTACACGCCGGAGTCGAAGTCTAGCGAGTTCTGGATCGTCCACGTCCCCGTGCCCTTCATACGGGCGCGGTCGAGGATGTAGTCCACGAGGTTGCCGTCGCCGGTCGCGTCGGGTTGGTGAAGCACTTCGGCGGAGATCTCGATCAGGTACGACTTCAGTATCCCCTCGTTCCATCGGGCGAAGACGTCCCCGATCTCCTGCGCCGACATCCCGAGACCCTTGCGCATTAGGTCGTACGTCTCGGCGATCAGCTCCATGTCCCCATATTCGATGCCGTTGTGGACCATCTTCACGAAGTGACCCGCGCCGCGCTGCCCGATGTACGTGACGCATGGGGCCCCGTCGCCCGCCTTGGCTGCCACCGCGTCGAGCGCCTCAGCGAGTCGCGCGTCGTACACCTCCTGCGACGGGCCCCCGGGCATCATCGACGGGCCGCGGCGGGCTCCCTCCTCTCCGCCGGAGACGCCCATCCCGAAGAAGTCGACTTTGCCCTCGAGATCGCGCGCCATCTGCTCGGTGATCTGCCAGTTCTCGTTCGCGCAGTTGACTACCACGGCGTCCGTCGTGAGCATCGGCACGAGTTCGTCCAGGACGCTCTGCGTCGCCCCAGCCTGCACCATGACGAAGTACGTGCCGTCCCGCCCTACAAGGTCCACGAGCGCGGATAGGTCGCCTATCACCGGGTGGAGTCGGCCCTTGTGGGGGGCCGAATCGGGGATGGCGTCGTAGGCTTCCTGCGTCCGAGCGTCGGTGCGGTTATACATCGCTATATCGAAGCCGCTATCGGCGAAATTCTGGGCGAAGTTGCTGCCCATCACCGCCATACCGATCATCGCCATCCTGGGACTGCTCATGGGCCGGTTCCTGTTCCTGCATGCCAAAGGTCGCGCGTGCCGGTCGTCCGGTAGGGCGCCAGCATAGGCAATCTCCGTGAACCGGGCAACGGGCGTGCGCGGGGGTCGGGCGCCGCTCTCGATTGCCGCGCGCGGGTGGGGTGCTATACTCGCCCGCGCCAAGACGTTCATCGCGGAAGGACAGGATATGTCGCAGCGGGTGGTCGGGATCGTCGGGACGATGGACACGAAGGGCCCGGAATTCGCATTCGTAAAGGAGCGTATCGAGGCGCTCGGCCTGGGCACGTTGGTTGTCAACGCGGGGATCGCCGGTGACCCGAAGCTCACTCCCGACATCGACGCGTCCGAGGTGGCCGAGGCCGCCGGCACCACCCTGTCGGAGCTGCGTGCCGAGGGCGACCGGGGAGCGAGCGTCACCGCAATGGCCGATGGGGTGGCACAGATCGTCCCGAGACTGCACGCGGAGGGGGAGATACAGGGCGTCATCTCTCTCGGTGGATCGGCCGGGACGACGATCGGGACGGCCGCGATGCGCGCGCTGCCAGTCGGTGTCCCAAAGGTGATGGTGTCGACACTCGCGGCCGGCGATGTCCAGCCGTACGTCGGCACTCGCGACATCGCGATGATGTACTCCGTGGTCGACGTCGCGGGCGTGAACCGCGTGTCGCGCCTGGTGTTCTCGAACGCGGCGCACGCGATTGCCGGCATGGTCCAGAGCCAAGCCCCCGAAGGAGCCGACGACCGACCTCTCATCGCGGCTACGATGTTCGGCGTCACGACGCCGTGTGTGACCCGAGCGCGGGAGCGCCTGGAGTCAGCCGGGTACGAAGTACTCGTCTTCCACGCGACCGGCACGGGCGGCCGCGCGATGGAGGATCTCGTCCGCGGCGGGTTCATCAAGGGCGTGCTCGACGTCACCACCACCGAGCTTGCCGACGAGGTAGCGGGTGGAGAGCTGAGCGCAGGCCCCGACCGGCTGGAAATCGCCGGGAAGCTTGGGATCCCTCAGATCGTCTGTCCTGGCGCCCTCGACATGGTCAACTTCGGCCCGCCCGACGGCATCCCGACGAAGTTCTCGGACCGGCTGTTCTACCGCCACAACCCAACGGTCACCCTCATGCGCACGACGGCCGAGGAGAACCGCGCCATGGGCGAGGTCATCGCGGGCAAGCTGTCTGCGGCCGCCGGGCCTGTGAAGTTCTTCTGGCCTACCAAGGGCGTCTCTGCGATCGACGCCGAGGGCCAACCGTTCCACGACGCCGACGCGGACGCGGCCTTCATCGAAGCCCTGCGCGCGAATCTGGCCGGCTCCGTCGACCTTGTCGAACTCGATGCCAACATCAACGACGACGCGTTCGCGGACGCGATCGCCGACGCGCTCATCGAGGCCCTCGCCGACGCGTAGACGCGTGACGAAGGCCGCTGACCGCCTGCGGGCGTGTATACTTCGACCCGCGGCAGGAGCGTCAACTCTTCCCCGCGACCGCCCGTTACTTCCGAACACACTGGTTCGGCGATGGGTCGCGCGGCGCACACATGGCGAGGCTCAATGCTTCGACTCCGGCGACTCGTTCGCGAACTCCGACGCAAGGGGTTCCACTTCTCCGGGCTGGTCATCCCAGTTCTGTACTACCTCGGCTTGCGGGTGCCGATCCCCGGCGCGGACGGCCCGTGGCTTACGAGGGAGTTGGCGATATGGATAGTGGGCGCGGGCGCTGCCATTTACCTGGTAACGGACATGACGCGGCTGTCCGACCCGTCGATGAACCGACGGTTTGTACGGGTCTTCCGTGTCTTGCTGCGGCCGTCGGAAGTGCGGGCGCCGACTGGGACGTCGTACTACCTGCTCGGCGCCTTCCTCTCGATACTGCTGTTCAGCCCGGTCGTCGCGATCGCCGCGATCCTGTTCCTCGTGTTCGGCGACTTCACGGCGGCGCTGGTGGGTACGTCCGTCGGGCGGATTCGCATCTTCCCGCCGAGGACTCTCGAGGGGAGCGCCGGTTGCTTGCTGGCTTGCCTGGCGGTGGGTATCGCGTTGTTCTGGCACGTCAAGCCGGTGTGGCCCGTGGCCGTGGCGCTGGCTTTCGTCGGAGCTGCGGCCGCCACCGTGGCAGAGGGAGCGCCATGGCGGTTGAACGACAACCTGACGATTCCGCTTGTCTCGGGGTTGGCGCTGCGCTTCGCGGCCCGCGGCCTGGGCGTCGTGGAGCTTCCGTTGCCGTGGTAGCCGGGCCAGCCGGACGCCCATATGAGAAGGAGTGGCCCGATGCATAGCGCGTCTGTTCGCTTGCGATGGTCTACTGGAGGGGTAGTCACGGAGACGGGCATCTGGGCCCTTGGCCTGCTCGCGACGCTTGTTTTCACCGGGTGCTTCGTGGACATAGACGACACCGACGAGAGCGACTGGGCGCCAAGCGAGCCGCGTGGCGTGAGTTCCATCAGCGGCGACGGGCACGTGGTTGTGACCTGGATCGCGAACACCGAGCCGGACCTCGAAGGCTACGAGGTGTGGCGCAGCCGCCGCCCCGGAGACGACTTCACACGCGTGGCGACCGTCGGGCGCCGCGCGACGGACTACCTCGACACGGACGTGCGCAACGGCAACACGTACTACTACGCGCTCCTGGCGTTCGACGAGAGCGGCAACGAGAGCCCGCTCAGCGAGGAGGACGTCGAGGACACGCCGAGGCCAGAAGGCCGGAACGTGACGCTCGCCGACTTCCTGGTGGACCCGGGGAGCGCGGGGTTCGCGTTCGCGCTCGCCGATCGCGGCTCTACGCACTGGGATCGCGACGGCGACGACTTCCTCGACCGCAGCGTCGACGTCTTCTTCCGCTGGGACGATGACCTGAGCGCGCCATTGATGCAGTCGGATCACGAGGACCTGCTCATGCAGGATCTTGGGTTCCACGAGGACATGACAGCAGTGGACGTTGCGCCCGCGGAAGGCTACACCTTCTTCTGGACTGAATTGATCGAGGGGCACGTATACGCCTTCTTCACGCCTGATGGCCACTACGCGAAGATCCGTGTCACGCGCGTCTCTGACGAGTCCGTGACCTTCGATTGGGCATACCAGGAGCAACCACTGAACACCGACCTGGCGCCGTCGGCGAACCCCATTGTCTTGGTGGCCCGCCGGCCGCGGCGGTAGGGGGTCCTCCACCTGGGCACACGGCGCATCTGGGCAACTCTCGCGCTCCTTGCGGTCGTGGCGACGGGCGTCCGCTCAGCCGGCTACCGCGTTACGAGGCCGCTGGCGGAGTTGCCGTACCTGTCGCCACACCCGCTTCAGGTCGGCGAGACGCTCATCTACGACGTGAAGCTCGGGGCTCTGAGCGCCGGCACCCAGTCCATAACCGTGGTCGAGGAGACGACGGACTGGGACGAGCCGCTCTACCGGATCGAGTCCGAGGCGCACACGTCCGCGCTCCTGTCGCGCATCTACCACTTCCGTGACCACAAGGTCACGCACATCCGCAAGCGCGACTTGCTGCCGGTCCGGTATGAGAAGCAGCTCGAGGACCGATCGTACCGCGGCGACTTCGTCGTCGAGTTCGACCGAGACGCGAACGCCGCCGAAGTGTGGCGCAACGGTAAGCGCGGCGCCGACGTCGATGTCCCTCCGGATGTCCTCGACGAACTGTCGATGATCTACTACCTGCGATCGAAGGAACTGCGTGTCGGCGACACGTACGAATACAGCTTCTATACAGGCAAGCAGCTCATTCCGGTCTCGGTGCTTGTCAAGAGCCGCTACTACGTGAAAGTGCCGGAACCGGTTGGCAAGACGCCGGTGTACCGCTTGGAGTCCGACGACGGCTACGTAGTGTGGATCACCGCCGACGAACACCGCATCCCCGTCCGCATCGAGGCGCCGGCGAAGCTATTCGGCAAGCTCGTCGCGACCCTACGCACGTGCGAGAACGTCCGCGGCCTCCCGAACCACACCGACGAATAGCCGCCTCCGCGGCTGTGACACTCCGCAGTGCGCCCGTCCGCGGGCCCGCCGCGACTCGCGTGCGGTCTTGAGAGATGCGCGGCCAGGTGGTATAGTCGTGGCGCTCTCGACGCCCGCGCGAGGGGCGCGTTCAACGACTGGCTGAGACACCTGGCGCGGACGACTCCATGCCCGACAATGAGCTGACCCAGCTTATCGCCGCCCGTGTCCTGAGCGAACTCCAGGCCCCCGCCGTCAACGCATCCGAGCCCGACAGAAGTCCCTACCGGTCGTACGCCGAGGAGGCCCGCGCCTGCCGCACGACCGCTGGCATGCGGCTGATACCCATAGGGATTTCAGCGCGCCACGCACACGTGACGCAGGAGCATCTCGCGGCTCTGTTCGGGACGGGTCACCACCTTGGCGTCCACGCGCATCTATACCAGCCTGGCGAATTCGCCGCTCGGGAGACTGTCGCCGTGGTTGGGCCGCGCATGCGGGCCATCGAGAGCGTGCGGATTCTCGGCCCGGTGCGCCCGTACACGCAGGTCGAGTTCTCGCGGACCGACTGCGTGACTCTCGGTCTCGACGCTCCCATCCGCACGTCCGGGGACTTGGACGACGCCGAGGCCGTGACTCTGGTGGGCCCACACGGCTCGATCCGCGTGCGCGCCGCGATCTGCCCTACACGGCACGTGCATCTCAACCCTGCGGAGGCGTCCTATTACGGCGTCGAGGACCGTCAGGACGTCAGCGTTCACGTCGGCGGTGACCGCGCGTTGACGCTGGAGCTGGTGCGCGTGCGGGTGCACCCGAAGGTCGTCGCTCAGATGCACCTAGACACCGACGACGCCAACGCCGCCGGACTGCGGGGCGGAGAGGGCGTCGAAATCACCGTCTGCTAGCGCGCGGTCGCTGGGAAGGACGAGATGTCGGAGACGGAACTCACGGCGGTGATCGAACGCGTCGTGCGCGAGGTCGTGGCGCGACTCGAGCCCTCAGCAGACACGGATGGTCCACCGGTCGCGGTTGTGCTGTCGGCCGGCGCTGGCGACGCGGCGGTGCGAGCCGTAGGCGAAGCTATCGAGCGCGGTCACCGTGTCACGCGTGTCGCTGTCGCGGCGCGGATGCCTGCGGCCTCCCGCGCGCTGGTAGCCGCGCTGCCGGTTGGTGTTGTCTGCGGCTCCGTAGGCGGCACTGGCCTGCCTGCTGGCGTGCGCGCCGTTGTTGCTCCCGATCTGTCCCTTGCCGACGCCGCGAAGCTTGCCGCGGGCACGCTCGACGACATTGGGCCGGAGTGGCTGTGGGAGGCGCTCGCGAACGGTGTCACCGTCCTGGCGAGTCCAGGTCAGGGCTTCGACATACCCGATGGCTCGTCACTGGCCCGCGTTGCCGATGGCGTTCGTGCCGCCTGCGAACGTCTTGGGGTACAATGGCGCGACAGGGAGGAACTGCCCATCGCCCTCTCGGCGCGCGTGTCGACGGGTGGCGAGTCGCGGGCCATACATCTCCCAAGCGGGCGCGGAGTCTTGGTCACTGAGGCGATGGTAGCGAACCTCGCCGAGGGCGCAACCGAGATCGTCGCTCCGATGGGAGCCGTCGTGACGCCTCTCGCGCGCGATCTTGCCAAGCGGCGCGGCATCCTTGTCCGGCTGCGGAGCTAGTCCGATACGGTCCTGGTCGGAGTCAGCCGATGGGCGACGTAGCACCCTCAGAACGCGAACCTAACAAGCCTCCTGGGCGGGTCACGCCCACCGCGGAGGGCATACTACGCCTCCACGGAGCCAACGTGGAGCGCGCCGCTCGCGTTGTGCGGCTGGCAGCCGACCTGTTCCATTCGACCTCGGCGGCGCATGGCCTCCCAACGGAAGACCTGGAGGTCGTGCGTACGGCGGCGTGCCTGCACGACCTGGGGGCGGGCGCCACAGGCCCCACACAGGCGGCGCAGTTGGTGCTCCAGCACGGGATAGCCGGCCTCGAGGCCGCGGACGTAGCGGTCGTCGCCGGCGCCGTCGGCTCGCTAGGCGGCCTCGTCGCCGCGCCGGACGACGACGGCCGGGCAGCGCGGATCTGCGCTCTGGTAGCCATTGCGGCCGCGCTAGACGACGACGGGGCCATCGACACGCAAGTGGCCCACGTCGACGACACGCGTCGCGCGTTACGCGTATATGTCGGCCCGCCCGCCTTCGCCGGCAGTGTGAAGTCAGCAAACGCTGCCTCGGCCGCATCCGACCAGACGCTGCGCCGGCCCATGCGGTTGGCGGCGGACGGCGGGAGCCGGTACTACATCCGTCCTGGCGACACTATGCAGGCGACGGCGTATAAGATCGCTGCCCGCCTCTATAGCGAGGTCCGCGCGCGTGAGCCGGGCGTCCGGCGCGACGCCGACATTGAGGACCTGCACAAGTTCCGCGTCGCGACGCGCAGGCTTCGAGCGGCCCTGCGGGCGTTCCGGCCGGTCTTCGGGCGCGCAGTATTGCGTGACGCCGCTGCCAGCACGCGCGCGGTCGCCAGGGCGACCAACGCGGCGCGAGACCTGGATGTCTTCATAGAGGCCTTAGAAGAGGACGACTTCACGACGCGCGTGCCGACCCTCATGGCGCACATCTCCGGGGACCGCACGGTGGCCATCCGAGGGACAGTGGACACGCTGGATGGCGACGCATACGACGACCTCATACGCGCGACCGAGTCGCTGCTTGTGCAGATCCATCCGCAGACACACGCCGTCGAACGGCGGAGGGCGCTGCGGCGCGTGCGTGACGAGGCGCCGCGGATGATCGGCATTCGGCTACGCCGGGTCCTGGCATACGCCGATGGCCTCGCCGCTGACGATGACGAGCGCATGCACGATCTGCGTATCGCGATCAAGCAACTGCGATATGTCCTGGAGTTCGTCCGCGACATCCTGCCCGACGATGCGGACAAGGCCGTGAACGAGCTGAAGGCGCTCCAGGACAGCCTTGGCGACCTCAATGACTGCGCCGTGCAGCGAGTGTATGTCGCTGCGCACACGAGCGATGCTGAGTCGCAGGCCAACATGTCAGAAGTCGAGCGTGTGACCCTGGAGCTACTTGCTGTTAGGATCGAACTCCGGCGCGAGCGCGCCTTGGCGCGGTTCCTCGAGGAGTGGAACGGCTTCATCGACGCCGACCGGCAGCGCCTCCTAGCCTTCAGACTCGGCCTGTAGCTCTACGAAACGGGGACGTGTAGTGCGCCTTGCCGCGATCGACACCGGCACGAACTCCATCCACACGGTGATCGTGGAAGTCGGCGACGACCTCACCATCACGATCGTGGACAGTACGAAGGACACGGCGCAACTCGGGCGCGGCCGAGACAGCCAGGGACGCCTATCCGCGCGCGCTATGACAGACGCCCTCGCGGCGTTCCGCAAGGCGTTCGCGCTGTGCAAGCGGCACCGCGTCGAACGCATCCTCGCGGTCGCGACTAGCGCGATCCGGGAAGCTCCGAACGGTGTCGAGTTCCTCAGGGTCGCGGCCAAGCAGACCGGAATCGACGTGCGCGTCATCTCCGGCCCCGAAGAGGCCAGGCTGATCTACCTCGCCGTGCGTGAGAGCGTGCACCTACACGGCAAGCCGTTCCTGTGCGTGGACATCGGCGGCGGGAGCGTGGAGTTCATCTGGGGCACGCGCGAAGAACTCCTCCATGCCGACAGCTTGAAGCTCGGATCGTTGCGTCTCGCCGGCGACTTCGAGCTTTCCGACCCGGCGACGAAGTCCGAGCTACGACAGATCCGCCGCTACGCGGCCGAACAGATGACGCAGTTAGACGCGCCCACGGCGGACATCGCCGCCGAGGTGATGGTCGGGACGTCCGGGACAATCCACCAGCTCTGTCGCCTGGCCCTCGGTGACGCGCCGGCCCTCCTCTCGACCAATTCACTGCACCAGCAGGCGGTGTCGGCCGACTCGCTCAGGGACGTTTGCCGCAAGCTCGCGCGTTCCACGGTGAAAGAGCGCACGGCGATGCGTTTACTCGACCGTCCGCGGCTCTACAGCATCGTCCCCGGCGCATTGCTCTACCACGCGATCCTCGAGCGGTACGACGTGGAGGAGGTACTCGTCTGCGAATATGCGCTCCGCGAGGGCGTCCTGTACGACTACGTGGAGCGGAACCGCGTTGGGCTTCGCCAGGAGCAGATACTCCCGGACGTTCGCCGGAGAAGCGTCCTGGCCCTGGCGCGACGCTGCGAGTGGCAGGAAGCGCACGGCCGTCACGTCGCCGCGCTGTCCTTGATGCTGTTCGACCAGCTCGGACCCCATTTCGCCTGGGACCCGTCTGAGCGCGATCTCCTGGAATACGCGGCGTTCCTGCACGACATCGGGATGCACATTAGTGTCCAGTTGCACCACCGCCACTCGCAGTACCTGATCGAGCATGGCGAACTGCTCGGGTTCACGCCCCGCGAGGTCGCAATCATGGCGAACGCCGCGCGGTACCACCGGACGCAGGGGCCCAAGAAGAAGCACGCGGGCTACGGGGCTCTTGCGAAGAAGGACCGCGCGATCGTGGACCGGTTCGCCGGCATCTTGCAGGTGGCGGAGTCGTTCGACCGCACCCAGTTCCAACTGATCCGGTCGCTCCATTGCGAGGTCGACGACGCGGGCATCTCGGTGCTGGCTCTGGCCGACGGTGACGCTGCGGTGGAACTGTCCGTTGCTGCGGAGCGCACGGGGCTGCTCTCGGAGGCGACAGGGCGACCCGTGCGGGTGCAGTTGGCCGCGGCCGAACTGTTCGCCGAAGGCCTGCTGGGCGCCGATACCGTAGGCGACGCTTCGGCGGCGGATACCCAGGACAGCAGTGTGCGGAAGGTAGGCTAGGCAGGATGGCTCGCACGTCCCGACTTCCGTGGCTGCGCTCGACGCGCTATGCCGTGATCGACATCGGGACGAACTCGTGCCTGGTGCTCATCGCGGAGGCCCGGCCGTCCTCGAACGAGTACGTCATCCTCGAAGACATCCCCGAGATCACGCAGCTTGGCAAGGGCTTCTACGCGTCCGCCCGCCTGCAGCAGGACGCGATGGACCGGACGCTGGCGACGGTGGAGCGGTTCCTCGCGATCTGCCGCGAGGAGGAGGTCGACGATGTCGTCATCACCGGCACGAGCGTACTCCGCGATGCGGCGAACGGCTCTGACTTCATCGACGCGGCCGCCGCCCGGCTAGGCCGCGATGTGGAGGTGATACCGGGCGAGGAGGAAGCGCGACTCTCCTACCTCGCCGTTCGACGCGACGCGAGCTTGCCTGCAGCCGAGGGCGACTCGTGCGTCGTGACGGACATAGGCGGGGGCAGCACCGAGCTAATCATCGGCGACGACCGTATTCGACAGATGGCCAGCCTGGATCTGGGGTCAGTGCGACTCACGGAGACTTACGTGACCGCCGAACCCGCTCCCGCTGAGAACTTGGCGGCCCTCCGGGCCCATCTGCGACAAGCGTTCGTTGGGGCGCCGCGGCCCGGCGCTGACGGAGTGCTCATCGGCGTCGGCGGGACGATAACCACGCTGGCGGACATCGCGGCGCACCAGACACACCCGACACCACCCGTGCACGGCTACCGTCTCACACGCGATACGCTGCGGCGGGAGACCGCGCGTCTTTCATCGCTCACTCGTGCGGAGTTGGAGGAGACGCCGGGGCTCGAGGCGCGACGCGCGGGCGTTATTGTGGCGGGCGCCGTCCTGACGGAACACGTGATGGACCACTTCGGGCGCGACGAGATCTGGGTGAGCGTCCGGGGCTTGCGGTACGGCGTCCTGCTCGACCGATTCCTCGAAGGCGACGAATGGCGAATGGTCGCTCGCTAGGGCCCGCCCGGTCGACTCAGTCGCAGCCGATGGCCGCCAGGAAGCTCGGGAGGTCGGTGGAAGCGTCCAGCGCTTCGCGATGCCGGAGCAGTTCTGGCGCCTCGACGAGTGGGTGCAGGCTCAGCGTCTTCTCCGAGCCGTTGACGCCGAACGTCAGCGAGTCCCACTGGGCCGATTGGACCTGGCCGCCGTATCGCTCCATCGCGACGCCACGGACGTACGCCCGTGTGTCACCAGGAGGCGTGTCCACAGCCGCCATCACCGCGGTCTCCTCAACAAGGCGTCGGACGGCCCCGTCCTTCTGCAACTCGTAGAACAGCCCGTTGTCGAGGTCGATGTTGTGGTACTCGAGGTCCAGACTGCGCAGCCAAGGGTCGCCCCACTCGACGCCTTCCTCCTCGGCAAAAGCAGTCAGCAACCACTTCTTCGTGACCCAGTCGAGGTCGCCGACCAACTCCATAGGGTCTCGCGCGAGGGCAGCGAGGGTCCGCTCCCACTCCTGCAGCACCCACTCGGTGTCGGCGTCACGCGCGCTCGCGTGCGTCTGAGCGAGGGCCAGGTACTCCCGTTGCACGGCGATGGCATCCGAGGCGGCGCCGTTTGCGAGCGTGACTGGCCAGGCGTAGGTCGCGTCGTGCGAGATGTCCTTGATCGCCTGGATAGGGTCAGCTAGGGCGAGTGACGCGGGGACTACGCGCTGCTCGATGCAGTCGAGCACCAGCGCGGTCGTGCCCATCTTGAGAGCGGTCGCGTACTCGGACATGTTCGCGTCACCGACGATGCCGTGCAGGCGACGGTATTTCGAACGGTCGGCGTGTGGCTCGTCTCGGGTGTTGACGAGCGGCCGCCGGTGCATCGTGTCGACACTAGCCTCGACGCTGAAGAAGTCGGAGCGCTGAGACAACTGGTAGCGCGCCGCGTCCTTCAGGCCTGCCTCCGTCTCGATGCCTACCTTGCCCGCGCCAGCGAACACCTGCCGCGTGACGTTGAACGGTATCAAGCTCGCGCGGACGTAGTCGAACGGCACCCTCCGGGCCATCAAGTAGTTGTCATGGCACCCGTAAGAGTGACCGCGGAAGTCGGTGTTGTTCTTGTAGAGGAGAACGTCGGTGCCCAGCTCCTCGGAGCGTCGGCGCGCGCATTGCAGTAGGATGCGCTCCCCCGCCTTATCGTGCGCTACAAGGTCGAACAGGCCCAGGCACTCCGGCGTCGAATACTCCGGGTGAGCGTGGTCGTTGTAGAGCCTTGCCCCGTTGTGCAGGATCCGGTCGCTCTTCATCTCCTCGAACGACATCCTGTGGCGTCGGTCCTGCTTCTGCTCTTCCTTCTCGTCCGGGTGCTCCTGGAGCTTGTCCGCGCGGAATCCGCGCGCGTCCCGGTACGGATCCTCGTGCGAGTAGTCCCAGCGCGGCGTTGGGTCGTCGGGACGGTAGCACTTGATGAGAGCGACGGATTCGGTGACCGGGTCGGTAGCCGCCTCCTGGTCGAGGATGATCCCGTATTCCGTCTCGATGCCGAATAGGCGGTCCATAGGCGGCTAGATGACTCCCCTGAGCGCCTGGGCACGAACGCGCTGCTTGCTCGCGCGGATGGGCGACACCGAGACGACGCTCTCGGGATCGTGGTCGATGAGCTTGAGCCAGTCGCCGATGTTGTCGGTGGGCGGGAATATCTCGTTCTCGGTGTACTCCTGCTCGATGGCGTCTCGCAGGTCGTCGAACGAAATGCCCATCTCCTCACCGGCATCGACGGATCGCTTAATCGCGTACTCCTTCGACCGCTGCACGATAGACGCCACTATCGCGCCGCTCACCAGATCCGAGCGGTGCAGCACTTCGCGGTGGCCGTCCGCCATCGCGACTTCGAGGAACCGGGTGTCGTCACGCTCGGCGTACAGCTCGTCGACGACGGTGTCGACAAGATCGGCGGCGGCAGCGGCCGCGTCGTCATCGTGACGCGCGAGCAACTCGCGGTCCAGCGGCAGGTCGGCGGTCAGGTATATGCGGAAGATCTCACGCGTGCCGTTCTCGTCCGGCCGGTTGACTTTAATCTTCCGGTCGATCCGGCCGGGTCGCAGGATGGCCGGGTCGATGAGATCCTGGCGGTTGGTCGCCAGGATGATGACGACATCCTCGATGGACTCGATGCCGTCCATCTCGGCGCAGAACATGGGCACGACAGTGTTCGATATGTTGTGCGATCGCAGGGCGCGCCGCGTCCCGAGAACGGACTCGGCTTCGTCGATGAAGACGAACGGGAGGATGCCCTGCTTGCGCTTCTCGCGGGCGATGCTGAAGATCTCGCGCACCTTGCGCTCGGACTCGCCAAGCCACATGTTCAGGATTTCGGGGCCCTTGATGTGCAGGAACTGGCCTTCGATGTCCTCGCCTGTGCGCTCCCGGATCTTGTTCACGAGATTGTGCGCCGTGGCCTTGCCGATGAGTGTCTTGCCGCACCCGGGAGGCCCATATAGGAGGAAGCCCTTGGGTGTCGTGAACTGGAAACGCTCGAAGAGTTCGGGATGCAGCAGCGGCATCTCGATGGCGTCCTGGATGGCGTTTATCGCCTCGTCCTGTCCGCCGACCTGCTCCCACGACACGTCCGGCACCTCGTCGAGGAAGTAGTCCCGTGCCTCCTGCTTGGGGAACACCTCCAACGCCACGCGGGCCGAGGCGTCCACGAGCACTTCGTCGCCGGACGACACCTTCTTCTCGCCGATTTCGCTTCCGCGCTGGAGGACGGTGGATTGCCCGGTGGGTTCCTGCCCGACGCGAATCCGTCCATCGTCCAGTTCGTCGACGACCTTGGCGACAGTGCCCGTGTCGGTATGGCCCAGATCTCCGACCACGACATACGCCTCGTTCAGCAGGACCTGCGAACCCACGCGCAACGTGTCCATTTCGATCCGCGGGTCGACGTTCGAGAAGTAGGTGGACCCACTCACGACCACCTGCGCGATCCGGTCTTTCGGAGAGCCGAGGTAGATGCCGATCCTGTTCGCGGGGGCTGTGAGCTTCTCGCAGGCGCCCTCCAGCTCGTTGATCTCCTGGCGCGTTTCCTGGTAGCGCTGCTCGTCGTCTATGAGCTGCCGGCGGAGTTGGTATATGACTGCCCGGCGCGGGTCGTCCTCCTCGGTCCCCGCGATGAGTTCGTACACGAGATCGAGGGATACCGAGTCACGCTCGGGGCCGGCGTCGTCCTCCAGGCGCGGCTCGCCTCGGCGGCGCCGATCCGGGTCGAAGGGCCCGCGGTCGCGTCCGCGTGAGTCTTCGCCGTTCGCCATGCGTGGCCTCCTCATCCTGATCAGGTGTGTGGCGCGCGCGATACATCGGGGTCGGCTACGGCATCATACCGGGGAATGCCAGGCCGCTCGTCTCGTCGAGGCCCGCCATCAGATTGAGATTCTGCACCACGGCCCCCGCCGCGCCCTTGCCTAGATTGTCGATGGCGCACGTCACGACTACCCGCCCGACGCGCGCGTCGACCTCGGCGCCGATGTGGACGTTGTTGCTGCCGAGGACGGCCTTGGTCTCGGCCGGCTTACCGGCGTCCAGGACCTGCACGAACGCCTCGTCCTTGTACCGCACGCGGTAGCGCTCGAGGACCGCGTCTGTGGTCGTGGGCCGTCGGAGCGTGCCGTACATCGTGCTCAGAATCCCGCGGGTCATCGGCATCAGGTGTGGTGTGAAGCTGACGGTCACGTCCGCGTCCGTGACGGCCCCCAACTCCTGCTCGATCTCGGGCGTGTGCCGGTGCTTGCCTATGTTGTACGCCGTGATGTTCTCGTGGCGCGAGACGAAATGAGCGGAATCACTCGGCGTGCGGCTCGCCCCGGACATGCCCGTCTTGGAGTCTATGATGAGGGAGTCCGGCTCGACGAGCCCGTCCGCGATGAGCGGCAGGGCCCCCAGGATACCGCTTGTCGGGTAGCACCCAGGGTTCGCGACGAGGTCGGCATCGCGGATGTCGTCGCGGTAGCGTTCTGGCAGGCCGTACACGGCGCGCCCAAGGAATCCGCGAGCGACGTGCTCTGTCCCGTACCAGTTTTCGTAGGTGTCGGCGTCGTGCAGGCGGAAGTCCGCGCTGAAGTCGACCACCCGGAATCCGGCATCCAGCAGCGACGGCACATGCTCCTGGGCAGCGCGATGGGGCACAGACAGCACCACGGTGTCCACGCGACCGCGCAACGTGTCCAGACCGGTCGGTTCGAACGCGAGGTCACAGTAGCCGCGCAGATTCGGCGACACGTCGGAAATGCGTCTGCCGTCGGCGGTGCGCGACGTGATCACCTCCAGCGACAGGCCGCCGGGGTGACCGGCCAGCAACCGAACCAACTCGCACGCCGGGTAGCTACCCGCGCCGACGATGCCTATTCTCATGGTGCAGCCCGCCTGTGCAGAGAGTCTGGGTTGCGCCCAATGCTACCCGTGCCGCTGAATCAGGGGCAAGGCGCGGGGAGGCGACCGACGCGCTTCAGGAGCCGCGTCACAGACCGGTTTGTGCGGTCCGCGGCGCTAGTTGGCATCCGCTACGAGGTCGGTCTCGACCGCGGTGTCGACTTGCGCGAGCGTCTGCTCGGCGTGCGCACATGCCTCGCCGTCGGCCGCGGCCTTCGTGGATGGGCCGTGCGGGCAGGTAGCGGCAGCGTCGGCAGCCGCGTGCGCGACTTTCGTGGCGCCGGTGACCGGGCAGGCGGCCTCGGTCTTCAGGGCGACGGACGTCGCCTCGGGCGCGGCGCAGCAACCGTCACCGGTGGCCTCTGCCGACACCAGAGACACCTGGGCGGCGTCTACGTCGGCCTTGGATGTGTCGCACACGACCAAGTAGCTAGCGGCCCCGATTACCGTAAGCGCCAACAGCGGCGCGCCGAACCATACGAGTGCCTTCATCCCGTGTCTCCTTGGGTTCCCGCGTCATCTACATTTATACTGGTTCTCGCGCCGGGATTCCACCCCGCGCCACGGCTAATCGAAGGGACGGTCTTGCTCAGTCTCACACTGCACATCGTCTTCGGCTCGGGATTCGGGTTGGGCGTCAAGGCGGCCGGGCTGCAGAAGCGGGACCTGATCGTGGTCGGCGGGCTGAACTATATCGTCGCGGCGGTCATCGCGGCAGTCTGGTTCCTGTCGCGCGACACGATCGACATCGGGTGGGCCGGCGGGGCGTACGGCACGCTGAACGGCATCGTGTACTACGTCGCGTACTTCCTCCTCCTGTTCGGCATCAAGCACCAGGGGATCGCCGCTACAGGCGCAATCGTACAGCTGTCCGTCCTCGTGCCGATTCTGGCCTCCATCTTCCTGTGGATGGAATACCCCACTGCCATGCAGCTTGTCGGAATGACCGTGGCCGGCGGGTCGATCGCCCTTCTCGACGCTCGCAGGAACATCCTGGGCGAGATCGTTGGCGGCCTTCGGTGGCGGCTGGTGGCGTTCTTCATGCTGGTTGGCGGCTCGCGGCTATTCGCCAAGGCCTTCGCCGAGTTGCACGTGCCCGACGAGAAGGCGTTCTACGTGCTCCTGGTGTATGTATCGTCTGGCGTCATGTCTATCGTACTGTTGCTGCGGCACGGCAAGCTACCGACACTCGGCGAGGCCGTCTGGGGGGCGGCGATCGGCGCATGCAACATGATACAGGTGACGTTCCTTCTCAAGGCCCTCGAGGAGTTGCCGGGGGTGATCGTCTTCCCCGTTGCAGCGTGCGGCAGCTTGATCCTCACCGCGGTCATCGCGGTGGCCATGCTGCGCGAGCGGCCGACCACGCGGCTTTACCTGGGGATTGCGGCCTCGGCCATCGCGGTGGTGCTGCTCAACTGGCAGCCTGCTGCGGCTCCCTGATCGCGTTGACGCGGCCCGCCGCTGGGCCCATTACGTAGCGTCGGATTCCGCGCCGGTTCCATCGGCCCACGAGGTGAGTCATGCACGGCGACACGATGGACCTGTTCCACCCGCTGATCCGCGACTGGTTCGAGGAGCAGATCGGGGAGCCGACGGACGTACAGGCCAAGGCGTGGCCCCATATCGCGAACGGCGAGCACGTCCTCATCACGGCGCCGACAGGTAGTGGTAAAACGCTGACGGCGTTCCTGTGGGCTCTAAACCAGTTGGTCGAGGAGCAACTGCCGACTGGCGTCACCAGCGTGATCTACGTCTCACCCCTCAAGGCCCTCAACAACGACATACGCCGCAATCTGCTGCGGCCCCTGCGGGAGCTGGAGGAGTACTTCGTCGCGGCAGACCAGCCGTTCCCGGAGATCCGCGTGATGACGCGGAGCGGAGACACCCCGCAGGCCGACCGCCGCCGCATGCAGCGCCATCCGCCCGAGATCCTCATCACGACGCCAGAGAGCCTGAACCTGCTCCTCAGTTCGGCAGGGGGACGGTCCATGCTGTCGGAGGTTTCGGCGCTGCTCCTCGACGAGATCCACTCCGTCGTGGGATCGAAGCGCGGCACGCACCTGATCACCGCGGCGGAACGGTTGGTGCGGGAATCGGGCGAGTTCCAGCGCATCGCGCTGTCGGCGACCGTACGGCCGATGGACGTCGTCGGCGAGTTCGTGGGCGGCTTCACGATGGCCGGGGCCGGCTCCGACGCACAGTACACGCCTCGCCCCGTGACGACGATCCGCTCGGACGCCTCGAAGAGCTACGACGTGCGCGTGAGTTTCCCGCAGGCGGCGAACGACGACCGCGATCGCGACGACTTCTGGGAGCCCCTGGTAGACGAGTTCCGCACGATCATCGCGGGAAATCGCTCGACGCTATTGTTCACGAACAGTCGTCGGCTGTGCGAGAAGATCACCCTCTTCATCAACGAACTCGAAGACGAACCGGTCGCCTACTCCCACCACGGTTCGCTCTCGCGGGAGATCCGTGAAGAGGTCGAGCGGAAGCTGAAGGATGGCGAACTCAAGGGCATCGTCGCCACGAGTTCGCTGGAGATGGGTATCGACATCGGCGCGCTGGACGAGGTGGTGCTCATCCAATCGCCATCGTCGATCTCGTCTGCCATACAGCGTGTGGGCCGGGCTGGCCATCAGGTGGGCGAGGTCAGTCGCGCGGCCCTATTCCCGACGCACGCACGCGATTTCATCCATGCGGCCGTTCTCGCCGCTGCGATCGAGGATCAAGACATCGAGGAGGTACGGCCGGTTCGTTGCCCGCTGGACGTGCTGGCGCAGATCGTGGTGTCCATGGTCGGGGCTGAGCGGTGGGACATCGACGAGCTGTTCGCCTTCCTGCGCTCGACCTATCCGTATCACGCGTTGCCGCGGGACGCGTTCGACGGCGTGCTGAACATGCTCGCGGGGCGCTACGCAGACACACGGGTACGCGAGCTGCAACCGCGCATCTCCCTCGACCGGCTGGACAACGTCGCCACAGTGCGGAAGGGGGCCATGCAGACGCTGTACGCATCCGGCGGCACGATCCCCGACCGTGGTTACTTCCACATGCGTCACCACGAGTCGAATGCGCGCATCGGCGACCTCGACGAGGAGTTCGTTTGGGAGCAGGAAGAGGGCACCACGTTCACACTCGGCGCGCAGAGCTGGCGTATCGAGCGCGTGACGCACAACGACGTGTTCGTGTCGTCGGTACCGACGGTCTCACGGGCGATGCCGTTCTGGAAGGGCGAGGCATACAACCGGGATTTCCACTTCTCGGAGCGCATCGGCCTCTTCCTGGAGGAGGCGACATCGCGCCTCGATGACCCGAGCTTTGCCGCAGATCTACAGACGCGCCACTCGATGAACGGCGCCGCCGCCGACAGCCTCGTCGACTTCCTGATGCGGCAGAAGCAGGTCACGAAGCGCGAACTCCCGCACCGGCACCACGTCCTGATCGAATACTGCGACACCGGGCCGGACGGGGCGCCCGCCACCCAGATCGTGATCACGACGTTGTGGGGCGGTCGTCTGAACCGCCCGTACGCGTTGGCCCTCGCTGCCGCATGGGAAGCGCAGTACGACGAAGCGCTCGAGGTGTACGCAGAGGACGACTGCGTCGTGCTTCTCGCGCCCTTCGAGATCGAAGCCGAGCAACTCATCGGCCTCGTGCGCAGCTCGGAACTGGAATCGCTGCTTCGGAAGCGGCTGGAAAGCTCGGGGTTCTTCGGAGCCAGGTTCCGGGAGTGCGCCGGCAGGGCTCTGCTGGTGACCCGGAACCGGATGGGCCAGCGCATGCCGCTCTGGCTCAGCCGCTTGCGCTCGAAGAAGCTGCTCGAATCCGTCATGGGCTACGACGACTTCCCCATTCTGCTGGAGGCATGGCGCACATCACTGCAGGATGAGTTCGACATGGAGGGCCTGCGCCGCGTCCTGGAGGAGCTTGAGTCCGGCGTAGTCCAGTGGAGCGGGGCGAAGCTGCAACGTATGAGCCCGTTCGCGCAAACCATCGGCTGGTGGCAGGTCAACCAGTACATGTACAAGGGCGACGACCCGCAGTTCGGGCGTGAGTCGAACCTGCGTGGCGACCTGCTCCGCGAGGTCGTCTTTACTCCCGGCCTTCGCCCAACGGTGGACCGGTATGTTGTCGAGGAGTACGAGGGTAAGAGGCATCTCATCACGGCCGGCTACTCCCCCGAGACGCCCCAGGAGTTGCTGGACTGGGTGAAGGAAAGGGTCGCGATCCCGGAAGGGGAGTGGGCCGCGCTGCAAGACGCGATGCGGCGCGACCACGACGGAATCCCGGAGCACGTCGTCGAGGCGATCGCGTCGAAGGTGGCGCGAGTGTTCCCACGCGGCGCCGACGCGCCGGTCATCGTGGCGCTCGAACGCCTGGCTGTCGTTGCGGCGGCGCTATACGGCCCCGGCGAGCCCCCGCGCGCGGAGTTGCTGGACGGCGCCGATGGGCCGGCGCTGACGTTGTCCGACGACGTCGACCCAGAGGAGATGCTCACCGCGCTCGTGGGGGAGTGGCTGCAGTTCTACGGCCCGCGCGAAGACTGGGTGATCGCGGCCACGCTCGGAGTCGAGAAGAGCCGCCTCGAGCTTGCCCTCGGGGATCTGATGGACGGCGAGAAGGTGATCACCGGCGACCTGATCACAGGCGGAGACGGCCGGTACGTGTGCGACGCCGAGAACTTCGAATCGCTCCTCCGACTGTCGCGCGCGCGCGCAGCGCCGTCGTTCGAGCCGGTGGCGCTGGAACTCCTGCCCTTGATGCTGGCCTCGGTGCAGCGCCTCCCGGAGCGTCGAGACGATGTCGACGGAGTGTACGAAGCCGTGGAGCAGCTGTCGTGCTACCCAGCGCGCGCCGAGGCGTGGGAATCGGACATCCTCCCGGCGCGCGTGCCGGCGTACATGACGCCACTCCTGGATGCGATCATGCAGGAGGGTCAAGTGCGTTGGGTGGGGAGTGAGGGCCGCAGACTTGCGTTCGTCTTCGACGCCGACCTGGATCTTCTGAGCCTGGAAGCCGACGCCGCCGCGCAGGCCATCGACGAGGAGGAGGATGCTGAGGACAGCCCGGTCACGGACCTGCTCCCGGAAGCGGCCGGCCGCTACACCTTCACGACGGTTCAGCAGACGGCGAAGGAGAAGCCATCGGCCATCGCCGCGAAGCTGTGGGAAGCGGCGTGGACCGGCGACGCGACGAACGACACCTTCCTCGCCGTGCGGCGGGGCATCGAGAGCAAGTTCGAGGTAGCGGACACGGCGGTTGCCGCCACGCCCAGCCGGCGTCGCCCGGCCGGCGGCAGGCGCGCGGCCTTGGGCAGGTTGAGGAGCTCGGCGACGCAGGCCGGGAGCTGGATGCAGCTACCGAAGCCCGACATGACCGCCGACCTCATCGAAACCGAGGAGCGTAAGAAGGACCGGGCTCGCCTGCTGCTGGATCGGTACGGGGTGCTGTTCAAGCAGTTGCTTCAGCGCGAGGCGCCGCCGTTCCGATGGGCGGCGCTGTTCAGAACCCTTCGGCTTATGGAACTGTCTGGCGAGGTGTTGGGTGGGTGCTTCTTTCACGGCTTGCCCGGGCTGCAGTTTGTGTCACACCAGGCGTTCCGCACGCTGCAACGGCGCCTGCCGGAGGACGCGGTCTACTGGATGAACGCGACGGACCCGGCGTCGGTATGTGGGCTCGGCATAGACGGGTTCCGCGGCAAGATGCCGAAGCGTGAGGTGGGGACGCACCTCGTGTATCGCGGCTCGGAATTGGTCCTCGTCTCGCAGAGGCAGGGGAAGGCGCTGACCATATCGGCAGATCCCGACGACGTCGCGATGACGGAGTATCTCGCGCCGCTGCGCCATCTCCTCACACGGGCGTTCCAGCCCGTCAGTCGGCTGACCGTCGAGACGATCAACGACGAGGACGCCGGCAAGAGCCCCTACGTAGACGCGCTGCGCACTGCGTTCGACGCGATGGTGGACTACCGCACCGTCGTGCTGTACAGGCGAATGGAGTAGGGCTCACTCGGCGGCGCGGATGATCGCGACCGCGTCTCGCACCCACGCCAGGTTGCGCTCGGGCATGATGCCGTAGTTGTAGAACGAGAAGCCGCGTACGCCCATGCGCAATGCCTGCCGGACGTTGCGCGTGAGCACCTTCGGCGACGGCGTGTGCGGCGTGTACGCGCTTAGGCCGACTATCAGGTCGTCCGCAGCGCAGAACTGACCCGACGCCGCGGATACCATCGCCTCGACGCGAGCCGGCTGCGCGGTGTAACAGAGAAGCTCTATGGCGTCGGCTACCTCGGCGATCTCGGCGCCGTCCCATCCGCCAACGGTCGAATCCCCTATCTGCATCGACACGAGGAACGTGTCGCCCACGGCGTCTCGCACTTCGCGCGTCAGCGACGTGACGACGGCGCGCCGGGCGTCGACCAACGCTGCCAGCGATGAGTCCTCGGCCAACGCATCGGCTACGAGGATGGGGCGTCCGGGGACACTTGCTCCGCCGTGGGCGAACATCTCGATGAGTTGCGCACGGACGCCGTCGGCCAGCGCCGGCACGTCCACGCCTGCCTCGGCGCCCATCTCCCGGCAGCTCTCGCAGAAGCACAGCGACATCAGGAACCTGCCCAAGCTGCCGATGTCGACGCCGACCTTGGCGTGCCCGTGGAAGTGTCCATAGCCCCCAAACGAGAGCGACTCCAGTTCGACGGCGAACAGCCCGTAATTCGTGGCAAGGTCGCGGCAGAGGGTCGTCACGTACTCACGCACGTGCGCGTTGGAGGGGCACAGGTGGGGCACGTAGAGGTCGCCGAAGGCGTTGCGCTCGCAGGCAGTCGGGTATCGCCGGCCCATCAGCGAGTTGTGCAGGCAAACCGTCCATGACTCGACCTTCAGGTCGGCGCGGTCGGCCGCGGCGCAGATCTCGGCCAACGGGTCGCGGTCGGCGGCGAGAGGGGCGACGTTGGGCTGGAGGGACACGCCCCGCCAGAGCGACGCGTCCGGCTGGAAGTAGATCCCCCCGTCCACGGTCGAGAACATCCGGGCGCCCTTCGTGTGCGGGCGCAGGTGCTCGACAGAGTGGTAGCTCGTGGCGATGCTAACCGCGTCGAGACCGATGTCGTCACGCATGCGTCGCACGACGTCGTCGACGCCATCGTCCAGCAGATCCCATGGGTACGCCCACATCGTCGTGTACGTCATGCTCTACCCTCGCTGTCGCGAGCCCGGCGGCCCAGCGCCGATTCTGTCCGACGGCCGACAGCTCGTCAAGCTCGCCCGGACGAGGCCCCTCGTTGACCCCCGGCGGAGGCGCCCTCTACCATCAGTCACGGTGAGGAGCCGCCCATTGAGTGATGCAGTTTTCCGAGTCACAGCGAGCCCAGAAGGCACGCCGGCACGGCGCGGCGTCTTGACGACCCCCCACGGCGACGTGAACACGCCTGCGTTTATGTCCGTCGGCACCAAGGCAACCGTCAAGACGATGGCTCCTACCGAGCTTCGCTCGTGCGGCGCGGAGATCGTGTTGGCGAACACGTACCACCTGTTCCTGCGTCCCGGCCCCGAGTTGATCGCGGCGGCGGGCGGGCTGCATGGGTTCATGGCCTGGGACGGGCCGGTGCTGACCGACTCGGGTGGGTTCCAGGTGTTCAGCCTCGCCGACGCTCGGAAGATAACCGAGGAGGGGGCGGAGTTCCGGTCGGCGATCGACGGCACGAAGCTGATGCTCTCCCCAGAGAAGGCGATGGAGGTGCAGAACGCGCTCGGAGCCGACGTCATCATGGCGTTCGACGAGTGCATCCCGCACCCGAGCGACCGCGCGTACGTCGAGGAGTCGGTCGAGCGCACGCTGCGCTGGGCCGCCCGATGTATCACGGCGCACGCGCGCGATGACCAGTTGCTCTTCGGCATCGTACAGGGCGGCATGTACGAGGACCTGCGTCGCGTCAGCGCCGAGCGGACAGTCGCCCTCGGGTTCCCCGGCTACGCGATCGGTGGCCTCGGAGTGGGCGAGGAGAAACCGCTCCTGTACGACATGGTCGCGCACACTGCGCCTCTCCTTCCGGCCGACAGCCCGCGCTACCTGATGGGCATCGGAACGCCGGAGGACATCCTACACGCCGTCCGCTGCGGTGTAGACATGTTCGACTGCGTGCTGCCCACGCGGAACGCCCGACACGGCTTCCTGTGGACATCGACCGGGCCGGTGCGCATCCGCAACGCGCAGTACCGGGAGGATCTGGCGCCGCTCGACGCGGCCTGCGACTGCTCGACCTGCACGCGGTTCTCGCGGGCGTATCTCCGCCATCTGTACGTGGAGCAGGAAGGGCTGGTCGCGCGCCTGCTGACGCACCACAACCTGTACTTCTATCTGAGTATGATGGTCGGCGTGCGCGACGCGCTGCGGGCGGGGGATGTGGCCGCGCTCTCGAGCTCCGCGGAGGATCTGTTCCTGCGCGGCGTCGCTACACAGCAGGACGGGCGCCCGTAGGCGCCCGCCAACGTCACGTTAGGTGTCGCGGCCGGGTCAGGACGACGGCCGGACCATCTTGTCCAGTTGCATGGCTTCGTCAAACGCCGCCTCGTCCAGCAGGCCGAGTTCCAGGACGACCTGCCGGAGCGTCTTGTCCTCGACATACGCCTGCTTGGCGACCTTCGCGGCGTTGTCGTAGCCGATGCTGGGGCTCAGCGCGGTCACGAGCATGAGTGACGTCTCGACGAGCTCCTGAATCCGCCCCTCGTTCGGCTCGATACCCTCGGCGCAGTTGACACGGAACGAGGTCGTCGCGTCTCCCAGCAGCCGGATGGACTGCAGCGTGTTGAGGATCATCACCGGCTTGTAGACGTTGAGTTCGAAGTTGCCTAGGGCACCCGCGAACGTCACGGCCGCGTCGTTCCCGATCACCTGTGCGCACACCATCGTGAGCGCCTCGGCCTGCGTTGGGTTGATCTTCCCCGGCATGATGCTGCTGCCAGGCTCGTTCTCAGGGATGCGCAGCTCGCCGATCCCGCAGCGCGGGCCGCTCGCCAGCCAACGCACGTCGTTCGCGATCTTGTGGAGGCTGCACGCGATCGCCTTCAGCGCGCCGGACGTCTCGACGATGGCGTCGTGGGCGGCGAGCGCCTCGAACTTGTTGGGCGCCGATACGAACGGCAGGTCCGTGCGCTTGGCGATAGCCGCGGCGGTGCGGCCGGCGAATTCGACGTGCGCGTTCAGCCCGGTGCCGACGGCCGTGCCGCCGAGCGCCAACTCATACAGCCGGGGCAGCGCGCGATCCAGCGCCTGGATGCCGTAGTCCACCTGAGCGGCGTAGCCGGAGAATTCCTGGCCGAGCGTCAGTGGCGTGGCGTCCTGGAGGTGTGTGCGGCCGATCTTGATGATGCTGTCGAAGGCCTCAGCCTTCGCCGCGAACACATCGCGCAGTTCGGCGAGCGCCGGCCTGAGGAGCCGCACGATCTGCTCTGCCGCGGAGATGTGCATCGCCGTCGGGAAGGCGTCGTTGGTCGACTGAGCCTTGTTCACGTGGTCGTTGGGGTGGACGGGTTCCTTGCTCCCCAACTCGCCGCCGAGTATCTCGATGCCGCGGTTCGAGATGACCTCGTTCACGTTCATGTTCGTCTGCGTGCCGCTACCGGTCTGCCAGACGACTAGCGGGAAGTGGTCGTCGAGCTTCCCGTCGATGACTTCCTGCGCCGCCTTCTGCACGATGTCCGCAGTGTCGTCGCCGATCAGGCCCAGGCCGGCATTCACCTCCGCGGCCGCCTGCTTCACGATCCCGAAGGCGCGGATGAACTCGCGCGGGAACCTCTCGCCGCCGATCTTGAAATTCATGAGTGAGCGCTGTGTCTGGCAGCCCCAATACCGGTCTGCCGGCACCGCCAGCTCCCCCATACTGTCTTGCTCTATGCGGTGTTCTTCGCTCATCGTCAGTGTCCTTTCCGTGTGCTACCGGTCGTCGCTCTTCGCGTCGGCGAAGATGTCCTGAATGTCGTGCAGCAGCGAGACCGCGTCGGCCCAAGGCCGTTGGAAGGCGTTCCGACCCACGATCGAGCCGTGTGAGCCCCCGCGTGCAAGGCCGGCCACCTCGTCGATCACGTCCTGGCGCCCCTTGTTCGCGCCGCCGGAGTTGATGACGATCCGCTTGCCGTCGAACGCGGATCGCATCACTAGACGGATGCGATCCGCGAGCGTGTCGATTGGGACGTTGGCGTACGTCGTGGCCGAGCCGGGCAGCGCAAGATGTGCGGTCGGCGGCTTTGCCTTGATGATGTGCGCGCCAAGCTGCGCCGCGATGTGCACCGCGTAGCACACGACATCCAACGCGGTCTCCGCGTCCTTGCCGCCCAGGCCGGACCCGCGCGAATACGCCCAGAGCACGACGACGATGCCCGCGGACCTCGCGTCCCGCACCAACTCGCGCACCTGCTCGTACATCTCGCCGGAGCGTCTCGAGCCCGGGTAGATTGCGAAGCCAACGGCCTCGCACCCGAGGCGCACGGCGTCGTCCACCCACGAGGTCACCGCGAGCTTGGGATCGTCGCCGTCCGGCATCATCTGGTCGTGCGAGTTGGCCTTGAGGATGATCGGGATGTCGTGGCGGCGAATCTCGTCGTGGGACGCCTCGACGAATCCGAGCGGAGCCGAGTACGCGTTGCACCCTGACTCCGCGGCCAGCCGGACATGGTAGTCCGGATCGTATCCCTGCGGCACAGGTTCGAAGCTCGGCCCGGGGCCATGCTCGAACCCCTGGTCAACGGGGAGGACGACGAACTTGCCGGTCCCACCCAGCCGGCCGTGATCGGCGATGCGCCGCAAGTTGCGCGCCTGCGCGTCGGTGAGGGTAGGGTAGTAGCTCAGTAGGCGGCCCGTGGGATCGTGCGTCATCTACACCCTTCTCAGAGAATCGGGCCGAGAACCCAGGGGCAGAATTCCAGCTCGCCGACACCGGCGAGCTCGCTCTTGGTTGGCTTGCCCGAGGCCACGGCGATGACATCCTCGAAGATGGTCATGCCGACATCGTGGACGGATCCGCCCTCGACGGCGTCACCTGCGTTGATGTCCATGTCGTCGATCATGTGGTGGTAGAGCCGCGAGTTCGTCGCGATCTTGATGGATGGTACCGGCTTGAATCCGAAGACGCTGCCTCTGCCTGTCGTGAACAAGACGACGTTGGCGCCGCCGGCCACCATACCCGTGACCGAGACGGGGTCGTACCCGGGGGTGTCCATGACGACGAAGCCCGGCTCTGTCATGGGCTCCGCGAATTCGTAGACGGCGGTCAACGGCGACGTCCCGCCCTTGGCGATGGCCCCCAGCGACTTCTCGTAGATGGTCGTCAGGCCGCCTTCCTTGTTCCCAGGCGTTGGGTTATTGTCGATCTCGGCGCCGAGCATCGTCGCGTAGTTCTCCCACCATCGGATGCGGCCGACGAGCTTCTTGCCGACTTCCTCGCTCACAGCGCGGGCCGTCAGAAGATGCTCGGCGCCGTACATCTCGGTCGTCTCGGCGATGCAGTGCGTGCCGCCGTATTTGACGAGTTCATCCCCGCACACGCCGACGGCCGGATTCGCCGTGATGCCTGAGTTGGCGTCGGAGCCGCCGCATTCCGCGCCGATCGTGATCTTGGAGATCGGCTGAGGTGTCCGCCGGCATTCGTTCGCGGCCGGTAGCATCTCCTCGACGGCGCGGATGCCGGCGGTAATCGCCTTGCGTATGCCGCCCTCCTCCTGGATCGAGATCGTCTTCGGCGGCTTCCTGATGGTCTCGATCTGGAGCAGTCCCTGGTTGTGCACTAGGTCGACGATCTGGTTGACCTCGCAGCCCAGCCCCATGAGTACATAGCCGAAGATGTTTGGGTGTCTCGCGAAGCCGGCGAGGGTCCGCTGGAGCTGTACATAGTCCGCGCCGCCGAGGTTCGTACCGCAACCGCCCTTGTGCGTTATCGCCAAGACGCCGTCGACGTTTGCGTAGGCCCGCAGACGCTCCTCGTCGAACTCACGGGAGACGTAGGACGACACGCTCGCAGAGCAGTTGACCGTGGAGATCACGGCGATGTAGTTCCGGGTGCCGACACCCCCGTTTGGCCGCGCGTACCCGTCGAAGACGCGCATCTGCGACTCCGGGTATGGCGTCAACGGAGTCGCCTCGGCCGCAAACCGGTAGTCCCGCTCGAAGTCGCGAGCGCTGACGTTGTGCACGTGCACGTGCGACCCCGCGGCGATCCCCTCTGTGGCGAACCCGATGGTCTGGCCGTATTTGCGCACGGGCGCGTCGGCGGGGATGTCCCGGAGCGCGAACTTGTGACCCGGTCGTATCGCGTCCGCTACGCTGAGTTCGGAGCCGTCGTCCAGAGCCAATGTGGTCGGCGAAATCACCTCGCGCGCGACCGCCACATCGTCGCCGGCTCGGAGAAGGACGGCCTTCTCACTCAGTGGTATTACGGACATCCACGGGTCTCCTTCACAGGACAGATGATACGCCGTATAACAGCGGGCGGCGCGTCAGAGCGCGGGAAATCGCGCCTGTCGATTGTAGATTTCCGACCGCATCCGGTCAAACCCCAGGGGCCACAGCCATGGACGACCCACGGATATGCATTGTGGGGGCGGGGGCCCTCTCATCGCGCCGCATCTACCCATACATCGGGGCAGCCGGAGCCGTGCTTGCCGGTGTCTGCGACCTTGACCATGAGAAAGCGGAGCGCAACGCCCGTCGCTTTGGCGGCGCGGTGTACTCCGACCTCGCCGACATGTTGCGCACGGAACGCCCGGACGGCGTGATGGTGTGCGTTGGGCCGGAGGGGCACGCCGAGCTTGCGCCTGAGGTCATGCGCCTTGGGTATCCGGTGTACACGGAGAAGCCGCCGGCGCCGACAGCCGAAGCGGCGCTGCGGGTCGCTCGGGTCTCGGCCCAGACGGGGATGCTCTGCACGACGGCCTTCAAGAAGCGATACAGCACCGGGTACACGCGAGCCAAGCAGTGGGTCGACTCCTTCGCCCCGGACGACCTCTATTCGCTCTCGGTCGACTACGCCTCGTCGCAGTACAGCAACGAGAGCGCGCGCAGTTCGTTCCTCCTCGACTTCGCCATCCACCTCATCGATGCGGTGTCGTATCTGTTCGGCGAGGCCGCGGAGGTGTTCGCGTTCTCCAAGGGCCTCGACGCGTACGCTGTCAGCATCCGATTCCGCAACGGCGCCGTAGGGTCAATGAACCTCAACTGCGGACGCTCCTTCGCGGTCCCGACGGAGGAGGTGGAGCTCACCGCGCGGGGCGGGAACTGGATGACGCTGCACAACTCGTCGTGCTGGCGCGTTGTCGAGGACGGGAGCCCGACAGAGTGGCGAGAGCCTCCCACGTTCACGAGCGCCGGGGACAGCGGGAACGACACGGGACATCTCGCGGAGATCGTGGACTTCCTCGCGGCCATACGGGAGGGGCGGTCCACGCGGTCGTGCATCACCGAGAGCTACAAGAGCATGGTCCTGTTCGAGGCGATCGCCGCGTCGGCGGCGTCCGGCCAACCGGTGGGGGTGGGCTATGAGCAGGTCTAGCGGAGGCCTCGCCGTGGCAATGACCCTCACGGCCCTGTTGGCTGCGACCACCGTCGCGTCGGCCGACACCCGAGTGCTCGCGGGGGCCGCCACCGCGGACATCACGCCTCCGACGGGCTTCCCGATGTGGGGTTACGGCGACAGGCACGATCTGCCAAGCGTGGGCGTGCTCGATCCGCTGTACGCGAAGGCGCTCGTGCTGCAGGCCGGAGACGACAAGGTGGCTCTCGTCGGGCTTGACCTCGGGCGCTCGCCGGGGAGGGGCTCCATGGCGACGATACGCTCCGCCGTGGCCGCGGAGGCCGGAGTCGGGACGGTGATGATGGTCGGGTCGCACACCCACCACGGACCGGTCATTGAGACGGAGTCCTGGCCGACGCCGGACGCGCCGTACGTCCGGGAGCTGGAAAAGCGCCTCATCGGCGTGATCGTGTCAGCGGCAGCCGCGGTCGTCCCGGCTCACGTCGGTGTGGCGGCGCGCGAAGTCGCACTGAACCGCAACCGACACTGGAAGGGAGACGAGCCGCCCGTTGACCGCGAACTCTCATTCCTCCACACGGTGACGCCGGACGGCAGAGCCATCGCGACACTCGTGAACTACGCCGCTCACCCAACGCTGGAGGAAGGCGAGCGGATGGAGTTCTCGGCGGACTACCCCGGTCACCTGATGCGCGCCGTGGAGGCGGTGACCGGAGGAGTCTGCGTGTTCATGCAGGGCGCAGCGGGCGACCTGTCGGCCGCACCCGCGGGCGAACGGAGCCCGGCTTCGATGGGCGGACAGCTCGCGGAGGCGACGTTGGCGGCGCTAACCGACATGACGCCGGTCACGGTCGAGGACGCGCGCATCGACTCTCGCGAGGACGACTTCGACTTCGAGTCTCGCGTCGACTGGTCGAACCGGCTGATCATCAAGGCGTACTCGGACGCGTTCTACCCCGGTATCGTCAAGGCGTCGGTGGCCGAATTCGAGGGCTCCATCCGACCGCATCTGACGACCGTGCTCCTGAGCGGTACAGGCGTGGACGTCGCCTTCGCCGGGGTGTCCGGCGAGTTGTTCTGTGACTTGGGTCTGCGGCTCAAGGAGCGGTCGCCGGTGCAGGCGATCGTGTTCGGCTACTGCAACGGACACCAGCTCTACTTCCCAACGATCGAAGCCGCGGCGATGGGTGGGTACGGCGGCGACCCAGCGGTCGCGCCTATCGAGGTCGGCGGCCCTGAAGTCATGGTGGACCGGGCGCTCATCCGGATCTTCGAGATGGGAGGGGAACTATGACGACGGCCAGCCGGGCGTGCTGTAGCGACCAGACCGCTAGAGGCCGGCCGCGTTCACGGACCTCTCCGCCTCCAGCTCGGCAACGACGCTGGCGAACTCTGGCTCCTGCCGGTACGCGTCGAACTCTTCAGAAGCCGCCATCGAGGCGAGCATGTCTTCGGGCGACGGTTCGCGCAGCGTAGCCGACAACTGCCCCGCGCGCCGCAAGGCCTCGAAGACCCCCGGGCGATCATCGATCCGTGCCATCCCGCGGGAGATGAGCAATGCCACGGCCGCGTCGTCGCGCGTGGTATCGAGCGCGTCCCAGTACGCGCTGCGCGCCGCGTCATGCATACCTTGCTGTTCGTAGATGGCCCCGGACCGGTACACGGGCCATGGGCGGCCCTGGTGCAGCCGCAAGGACTCTTGGTAACTGGTTAATGCCTCGTCGTAGCGGGCGAGGTCGAACAGGCAGTCCGCTTGCGCTTCCAGGAGTTCCGCGTCCGTCGGGAAGTCCTCAAGCGCGACGTGCATCAGCGTGAGCGCCTCCTCATCGCGTCCACGCGCGCGAAGGAGCGCCACCAGCCGACGGCGAGGCAACGGGTTGTCGGGCGCGTCCGCTACCCGCGCGCGGAGCGAGTCCTCTTGCGCCGCAAGCGCGCCGGCCTCCAGTTCCTCCATTACACCAGATCCGAACAGCGGGGCGAACGCCTCGTCCGCACGACACGACGCCAGCAGCTCCGGCGCCGCCAACACGGCATCGCGGAGGCATGCGGCCGCCCGTTCGGTGTCCCCGTCGGACAGGTGGAGGCGGGCCGCCAGGTACGCGGCTCGCCCGCGTGTTCCGGGGTCGTCGTCCTGCCCAAGGCGGGTGTATTCGGCGTGGGCCGCGGAGGAATCGCCGAGGGCTTCGTAGTATTCCGCGAGCAACAGCCGCGCGGCCGAGTCGTCCGGCGCGTCCGTGAGCTGTGCTGTGATTGCGCGAATCGCCGCCTCATACACGGCTCGAAACGCATCGGTGGCGCGCATATCGTCAAACGAGGCGTTGTTGACGAGTGTGACCTGCTGGGCATCGGCCTCGATGAGCGTGGCTAGCCGCGCCGCCACGTCGTCCCCGCGGCCGAGTTCAGCGTACGCCTCGATGACCTTGCGGGCGACGATCGAGTCCGCGGGGTCTGCGTCGACTAAGGGCAGCAACTCGGCAGCCGCTGACTCGTAATGGCCCTGTTGCAGGAGGCCTTCCGCGTGCGCGATAGCCCGCGCTCGTCGGCCGCGATCCCGCCATCTCTGGATGATGCTCATGGGTGTCGCGCGCTCAGTCGTCGCGCGCGGAGGACACGACGACGAATGTGTCGCCCAGGTTCAACTGGGCGGCCGCGTAGTCGGGGCTCAACTCCAGGGCGTGCTTGAAGCACTCCATCGCCTCTTCGTAAGATCCCCGGTATCGGTGCGCCATGCCCAGGTTGTTGTGGGCGACGTAGTGGCCGGGGCTCAGTTCCAGGCACGATGTGTACGCGCCGATCGCGTCGTCGTAGCGTTCCATGCGGTTGTAGCAGAACCCAAGGCCGAAGTAGCTCTCGGAGTGATCCGGGTCCACGTCGAGAGCCTGCTGGTAGCGTTCGACCGCCGAGTCGTAATCGGCCTCGAGCCGGTAGAGTTCCGCCAGTTCGTAGTAGGTCGGCGCATGCTCCGGGTTACACCGAATGGCGCACTTGTAGTAGCGCACTGCGGCCTCACGCTCGCCTTTCTCGGCGTATAGATGCGCGACGAGGAGGTAGGGGTAGAAGTGCTCCGGGTGCAGTTCGATCGCCTGGTACGCCGTCTCTACGGCGACCTCGCGGTTCCCGCTCTCGCGGTGCGCGAGGCTGAGATTGCACAACGCGTAGACGTTCTGGTTGTCTAGACCGACGACCGCGTCCCACGCCCGTATCCGCACCTCGATGTCCACCGCCGGCTCGAGCTGCTCCAACGCGAACGCGGCCCGGAACCGCACCTCGCGGTTCTCGTCATCCAGCGCCGCTATGAGGGGCTCGGCAGCTCCCCCGTCGGCAGAGGAGCCGAGAGCGTCGGCGGCCTTGGCGCGCACGCTCGGATGCGGGTCTCGGAGACGAGGGAGTAGGGCGCCCAAGGCCCCGTCCGTGTCCTCCCACCCCAGCTCCGAGAGCCGCTGGATCGCCTCCTCGCGCTTGCGTGGGTTCGCATGGGCGAGTTGTTCGATGTACGCCCCGGCGGTCATGGCATCGGATTCGTCGACGGGCGTCTCAGAGCCGTTCACGGGGCTTACGCGTCTGCGGGCGCCCATGTGGCCCTCGAAGACCCCATGGCGCTTCCACGTCCGCGGCGCCCGACCGGAGAAACTGTCCAATGACTCCACTGTCGCTCCGCCTTCCCTCCGAAAGATCCCCTGGGTTCGTGCGTTACTGTCTACGGCGGGAGGGTGGCGCCGGAGACAGCTATTTGGCCGGATCAGGCGCCCTCACGGACGGGGCCGCCCTCGACGCGACCGAGCATCTCTGCGAACGCCTGCGAGCCGTCATCGCGCCATGTCTCCAAGCGCACGTCGCGGTGTCCGATCGGCATGCCGCGCGCCTTGAAATCCTGCCGGTACGCGTCGGCGTCGCGGTAGTGCGCCCGCTGCCCGTCACTGAACGTCACAGTGTGAATCCATCTGGGATTGATGGGCTCGACCGGCGGATCCACGCGCAGCCGCGCGATGGCATCTTCATCAAGCTCGATACCCAGCCCCACGTCGTCCCCGACCTCGATGTGCCCGTCGTTCACGTCGAGTGGCCGCACAAGCAGCTGCTCCGAGTGGATGTTCATGCACGTGATGGCCGGCCACGTGGCGTTCTCGAGCGCGGCGCCAAGCTGGCTCGCCCAGGCAGTAGTGATCCCGGTGCCTACAAGCTGAATCCAGAACGGCATGTCCAGTTCCTGCGCGGCGTGTGCCTGGCGCGTGATCCTGTCGGCGCCGGCGCACAGGACGAAGCCGTCGCACACCCCTTCGCGCGCCGCCACCGGAACGGGCGGGTTGCCCATGTGGTGGGCGATTTCGGAGTTGAGTTCCGCGCGCAGCCGCTTGTTGCCCGCGATGTCGCCCTGCGGGATGGGCGTCTCGAAGATGGCGACGTTGGGTATTTGTTCCAGCGCGCCGCAAACCTCCAAGGCGTTGTCCGCGTCGAGCAGGAAGTCGTTGAAATCGACGTCGATCAGGACGTCGCTACCGGCCGCGGCGACGACCGCCTCTACCTGCTCGACGATGTCGAACCACGGGCGGCCCTTCAGCTTGAACGTCGTGTACCCGGCCGCGACGGCGCGGCGCGCCTCGTCCGCCCAGTCGGCGGGCGGCATATCGATGCACCACCACGCGATGGGCGCGCTCGTCCGAGCCTTCTCGCCGATGAGCGCGTGGACTGGAACGCCCGCGTGCTGTGCGGCCAGATCCCAGATGGCGATCTGCAGGCCGGCGCCCAGATCGTCGCGGTATAGCAGCTCGAACGGGTTCCTGCCGACCGCCTCCCGGCGCTTGTCCTCAGACCCGCGCGACCAGGTGTAGTTGACGATGGTCTCCCCTACGCCAACCAAGCCAACGTTGGTCTTCACGCGGACGATCTCGCTGACCGACCACGCGAGCATCGCCCGCCGCATGTTGCGGCCGGCCACCTCCGTGAACGGGACGTCCACAGTGACCACTTCGATGTCCGTGATGCGAAATTCCATCTGACCCTCCTCGCGTGCGTGTACCCGACTGCGTCCGCATTCAACTGGACGACGCGAGTCACGTCAACGCGGCCGCGCAAACCCTGTGACTGGCGACGCGGCTTACACGTATCACTCACAGGCGCGTGGCTGTCCGAGTTACGGGGACGCGGCGGGAGGAGGCCGGGATGGGCGCCGGACGTATCAGGTTGGGCCTCATCGGTTGCGGCGGGATCGTGCGCAGCGTGCACGCGCGGGCGTATCTCGCGGCGAGCGACGCCGCCACTGTGGTCGCCATTGCCGACCCGGACGCCGAAGGCAGAGCCGCAGCCGCCACCCTACTCGCCGTCCCCGCCGACGGCTCGTACGAGAATTGCGAAGACATGCTCGCGGGCGTCGATCTGGACGCCGTGTGTATAGCGACGCCGCATCATCTCCACCGACAGCACGCCGTAGCGGCAGCCAGCGCGGGCGTGGACATCATCAGCGAGAAGCCGATGTCGGCGACGTTGGAGGAGGCGGACGCAATCATCGCCGCCGTGCGCGCGGCGGGGGTGCGGTACACGGTCGTCCATAATCTGTTGTGGTCGAACGCGATGCGGGAAGGCATCCGACTGGCGCGCGGCGAGCAGTTCGGAGATGTGACTTGGGGCCGGGCCCAGTCAGTATTCAGGAAGGCCGAAGGCCTCGACGCCAGGGACTGGCGCGCGACACGGTCGGCTGGCGGCGGATGCGCAATCGACACGGCGTATCACGAGATCTACTGCGTCGAGGCGCTCGTCGGGTCGCCCGTGGCCCGTGTTGAGGGTCGTGTGCGGACGGTGAAGTTCGACATCGACGTCGACGACCTCGCGCTCATGCTCCTCGAACACGAGGACGGCTCGGTGTCGACAGTCACGTCGACATGGTGCGCCCCCTCGTTCGGCACCGAGGCGGGCCGTTGGTGCGAGGTCCACGGCACCCGCTCGTCGGTGCGTGTGTACCATCGCGACTCCGATCCCTTGCACGTGGCGACGGCAGCCGGTGGCTGGCAGGCGACCCCACTGGCGTCCGCCGACGACCCCATGGGTCACATCGCGTTCTTCGGGGCCGCGTTCGCGGCGCTCCGGTCGGGCGACGCGCTCCCGGTGACGATGTCGGACGCCCGGCGCAACCTGGCGATCATCGAGGCCGCCCGTGAGGCGACCGCGGCCCGCAAAGCTGTGGAGGTCGGCAAGTGAGACCGTACATCGACGTGCATTGCCACATCGGCAGCACCGTGTCGCGCTCCCCTAGCGTTGGGCAGAGCGTCGGGCGGTACATGGCGCGCATGGCGTCCGCTGGCGTGACGGCGGCGATCCTGAGCCCCACGGCCGGCGGCCCGCAGGCACACGGCGTCCGGGACACGCGTCGGCAGAACGAGGAGGTCGCCCGAGCGTGTCAGGCGTTCCCGGACAGGTTCCCGCTCGGCCTGGCAGGCGTCGAGGTCCGGCACGAGGGCGCAGGCGTGGACGAGTTGCGACGGGCGATGATGGACGACGGCCTGGTCGGCTTCATGTGCCACCCAGCACTGTCTGGACACTCGCTTGGGGCCGAGCTGCATCCCTTCCTCGAGGTCGTCGCCGAAGGCTCCGGGTTGTGTCTCCTGCATCAGGCCGGATCGACGGCCAACATCGCGGCGTACGCGCGCCGATTCCCAACCATCATCTTCATCATCGGACACGTGTCGATGAACCGTCAGACGCACGACGACGCCATCCGGCAATGCGCTGACATCGCCAACGTCTGGTACGACATCGCGCAGAAGCCGACGCCTGATGAGCCCGAGTGGGGTCTGCCGCATCTGCTAGGCGGTCTGGCCGCTGACCGGGTGATGTTCGGGAGCGACGCGCCATACTACGATTTCCGACTTGTGCAACGGCTCGTCGAAGACGCCGACATCGACCACACGGCGAAGGACGGCATCGCCCACGGCGCCGCCACGCGGCTCATTCGCTCGCTGCTACCCGAGTGGGAGCCGCCGACTGGAGCGCTCCACCCGCCGCAGCGGTACACGGACGATGAGATGTGGGCGGCGCGAGGCCCGCGCCTGCTCTAGATGCCGGAGAGAGGACAGACCCATGCGACGGCCGACGGCGCCAAGCGTCATCCGCACCGATGCACGGTGGATTCTGCACGACGGGCACAGGGTCGTCCTCGCGTACCTGATGAACGGGTCCGGCACCAAGCCGTACGTCTCCATGTTGGCGGCGCCTAGCGGCCGCAACCTGCTAGCCGACGCGCCTGCTGACCACATCCACCATCACGGCATCTGGTGGGGACACGGCGACGTTAACGGCTTCACATTCTACCTGGAGTTGCCCGCGGAGAATCCGGGCGAAATCCGGCACATCGACTGGCTGTCCGACGCGCCTAGCGCAGGCGAGCACGGCTTCGTGCAGCGCCTCGCATGGGTAGCCCCAACGGGCGAGACGCTCATCACCGAGGAGCGTTCGCTGGGCGTGTCCTTAACGCGCGAAGACGGTTACCAGGTGTTCCTGGACAGCACATACGCCGCCGAAACCGACCTAACGCTGGGCACGACCAAGGAGTCAGCGCTACCCATCATCCGCATGGCGGACGCCTTCAATGGGAAGTCCGGCGGCGTCATCGTGAGCAGCGAGGGAGGCCGCGGCGAAGGCGAGACCTTCGGCGAGCCGGCGCGATGGATCGACTACCACGCGCCTGTCCCGGTGGGCTACGGCGGGCCGGGCGTCGAGGGACTCGCCTGCCTGGACCATCCCGGGAACGCGGATCACCCCAATCGGTGGTTCACGCGAGCCTATGGCCCTCTGTCGCCGCGCGAAGGGAACCTGTTTGCCGGCGAGCAGCACGTGGCGCGCGGCGAGACGTTCCGGTTCCGTCACTCGGTGGTCGTGCACTCGGGTGACGAAGGCGAGGCGCGCATCGAGGCCGCGTGGCAGGAGTACCCGAAATGAAACGCCCCGCGCCATGATGGCGCGGGGCGTTCGTACATTCGTGACGCGGACTAGTGATGGTGGTGACCATGTCCGTCGTCGTCGTCGTCCTCGGCCTGCACCTCGGTGATCGCGGCTTCCGTCGTCAGGACGATTCCCGCGACGCTCGCAGCGTTCTGCAGCGCGGACCGCACCACCTTCGTCGGGTCGATGATCCCAGCGGCAACGAGATCCTCGAACACGAGTGTGGCGGCGTTGTAGCCTTGCGAGTCGGTGTCAGCCGTTCGCACTTGCTCGACGATCAGCGAGCCCTCGGCGCCGGCGTTGCTCGCCAACTGGCGTACCGGAGCTTCCAGGGCCCGGCGGACTAAGCTCAAGCCGATAAGCTCGTCGGCCGCTTCCGTCGTCCGGGCGTCGCCACGCGCGTCGATCAACGCGTCGACGGCAGGCTGGGCGCGCAGCAGAGCCACGCCGCCACCGACCAACGTGCCTTCCTCGATCGCGGCCCGCGTCGCGTTCAACGCATCCTCGACACGCGCCTTCTTCTCCTTCATCGCGACCTCAGTCGCGGCGCCGACCTGGATGAGCGCCACCCCGCCTGCGAGCTTCGCCAGACGCTCCTGGAGCTTCTCGCGGTCGTAGTCGGAGGAGGTGTCCTCAATCTGCGCGCGGAGTTGGCGCTTGCGGCCCTCGATGTCCTCGGGGGCCCCGCGGCCGCGGACGATCGTCGTCGTGTCCTTGTCGATGATCACGCGCTCGGCCTGGCCGAGCATGCCCAGGACCACGTTCCCGAGACGGATGCCCAACTCTTCGGCGATCACCTGGCCCGCTGTAAGCGTCCCGATGTCCCGGAGCATCTCCTTGCGACGGTCACCGAATCCAGGCGCCTTCACGGCGCACACGGCGAGGTTGCCGCGGATGCGGTTCACTACCAGCGTCGACAGGGCCTCGCCCTCGACATCCTCAGCGATGATCAGGATGGGTCGCCCGACCTGGTGCACCTTCTCGAGAATGCTGACTACGTCCTGGGGAGAACTCAGCTTGCCTTCGTGGATGAGGATGTACGGGTTGTCGAGGACGGCTTCGGAGCCGTCGCCGGCCGTGGCAAAGTGGGGAGACAGGAAGCCCTTGTCGAACTGCATGCCCTCGACAACGTCGAGGACGGTCTCGGCGGTCCTGCCCTCCTCGACGGTGACAACGCCCTCGCTGCCAACGGTCTCGAGGGCGTCGGCGATGATGGCGCCGATCTCCTCGTCGTTGTTGGCGGACACGCGCGCCACGCGTTCGAAGTCATCGCGGCCGTCGACCGGGGTCGATCGCTCGTGCAGTTGGGCGATTACCGCCGCGCATGCGTCGTCAACACCCCGCTTCATGCTCATAGGGTTGGCGCCCGAAGCGATGGCCTTGAGACCAGCCTCGAGGATGTCGTATGCGAGCGTGATCGCCGTCGTCGTGCCGTCCCCAGCGTCGTCGTTGGTCTTGGACGCCGCCGTCTCGATGAGTTGCGCGCCCAGGTTCTCGTAGTGGTCGCTCAGCTCAATCTCTTTGGCGATGGACGCGCCGTCTTTGGTTATGAGTGGGGCTCCGAACGACTTCTGGAGCACTACGTTCCGGCCCCGCGGGCCGAGCGTTACGCGCACGGCGCGGGACAGCAGAGCGGCTCCGCTCTTCAGACCTGCGCGGGCCTCTTCATCGAATGCAACCTGTTTCGCCGGCATGTTCGTTCTAGCCCTCTCGCTGACAGCTTACTTAGCTGACGATCGCCAGGATGTCCGATTCTCTCATCACGCGGTATTCCGTGCCGTCCATATCGAATTCCGTGCCGCCGTACTTGGAGTAGATGACCGTGTCACCGGTCTTGACCGCTAGCGGCCGCCGTTCACCGTCGTCACCCCGCTTGCCGGGGCCCGCCGCGATGACTGTGCCGATCTGCGGCTGTTCCTTGGCTGTATCGGGAACGATGATCGCTCCGATGCGCGTCTCCGCTTCTTCCTGCGGCTCAATGCACACATTGTCCGAGAGGGGTTCCAACGTCATTCCGGTTTCCTCCCCTGATCCGTAATTGGGTGTCTGGGTCGTCGTGTGTGGTCTAAGGCTTGGCCACGCCCGCGCTCCGAACGTTAGCACTCTAGGCGCACGAGTGCCAAGCACACGAATACTAGCCGTAGGCTCATGCGGTGTCAAGATTCGCGGAACGCCGATCAGCGCAGGCGGGGCCCTGGGGCGTGCGCCCGCGGCGGCCCCCGTGACCCATGTGGCCACAGGGCTCGTCACGGCTTGTTGAGACTCGCTGGGGCTACTGTGGGGCGGGGTGGCGCTCACGGCGGCCCACGCCCTGTCGAGGGGCCTGGCGCGCACCGTCTCGGCAGCCGTGCAGGGCGGGGTCGCCGGCCCGCGCATGGCGACGGCCGGCCAGGTCACCACCGGCCTGCACGCCTCCTGGGGGATGTGCGGCAGCGGCCGGCCGGCGTCCGCACGGTAGGCGTTGGCGGCGGCTACGGCAGGACGCACTGCGCGTCGACGCGTTCGGTGCTAGTCTCCCGTTCAACAGGCATCCGGGCCGAGCGTGAACAGAACGACGGAGCGAAGCGCGCGCGCAGGTGGCACCCTAGCGACCTCGCGCCACCTTCACAACCGCCCAGTGCGGCCTGGAGTGCATGAGGGCGGTCTGCCGCGCGTGGCGGCGGGCGTGGGAGAGATACCAGCTATGGCAGTACCGACGGGACCGAGATGGGCCGACGCGGAGGGGACGCCATACATGCGCGTGGCTCCCGGGACGTTCTCGATGGGCAGGCCGTTGGAGCCGCTTCCGGCCGCGCTCACTGAGGGTATGGCGCATCGGCGCACTGGTGACCCGGACGAGCATCCCCGGCATGACGTCACCCTCACCCACGCCTACTATATGGCCTCTACTCCGGTCACCAATGCGCAGTATGAGAAGTTCGACCCGGGCCACCGATCGCTTCGCGGGCGGCTCGGGTTCTCGTCCGGGGATGACGAGGCAGTCGTGTTCGTCTCGTGGCACGACGCGACCGCGTATTGCGCGTGGCTGGCGGAGCGCGTCGGGGTCGCGTGCCGCCTTCCGACGGAGGCCGAGTGGGAATACGCGTGTCGGGCAGCGACGGACGCCCCGTTCTGGTCCGGCGACACTCCCCCCGACGGCAGCCTCCTGAACGCGCGGGAGTCGTGGTACCCGGACCCCGCCAGGAGCGATCCAGGCGACGTTGTGGGTCTGCGCGTCGGTGGCACGCCCGCGAACCCGTGGGGCCTGCACGACATGCACGGCCTGGTTGAGGAGTGGTGCCGCGACTATCACGCCCCGTACCCAGCCGAACCGCAGCGAGACCCGTCAGGGCCACGCGACGGGGCTGCACGTGTGACGCGCGGGGGGAGTCACTCGACGGTGGCCTACTACCTGCGCGCGGCGAACCGTATGGCAGCCCTGCCCGACGATCGCCATTGGCTCCTCGGCTTCCGGGTCGCCATCGGCGAGACGCCATCGCCTCCCGCCGCGCGACGGCCCGCCACCCGCCGCTGGCAAACTCGCGTACGTCAGGCGTGCGCGACGGCGGCCGAGGCGGTCACTGCGCCCATCTTCCGAGAACCCCGTCAGTACGTGCACATCCCGTCCGGCTCCATGGGCCCGCTGTTCTCCGCACACAACCATGTGCCCGCGATTGCCGCCTGCCCGAACGGCGACCTTCTCGCCGTGTGGTATTCGTGCGTATCAGAGCGGGGACGCGAGCTGACCGTGGCGGCCAGTCGCCGGCGGGCGGGCGACGCTGAGTGGGATCCGGCCGACCAGTTCTGGGGCGTCGCAGACCGGAACAACCACGCTCCGGCCCTGCTCGTCGGTGGCGACACGATCCACCACTTCAACGGCCTCGGCGCGGCCGCGACGTGGGGCGCGCTAGCGTGCGTGATGCGCTCGTCGACCGATAGCGGCGTCACATGGTCCGACCCGCGCCTGATCATGCCCGAGCACACGGCCCGGCAGATGCCGATCGAGTCGGTTCTACGGATGAGCAGCGGCGCGCTCGTGTTGCCATGCGATGCGGTGACCGGCGGGGAGGGCGGGTCGGCGCTGTGGGTCAGTCGCGACGACGGCGCGTCCTGGCGCGACCCGGGCGGGACGATCGCGGGGATCCACGCCGCCGTCGCGGAACGCGCGGACGGGAGCCTGATGGCGCTCGGCCGTGGCGACAACGTGGATGGGCGGATGCCCATGGGCGTTTCGACGGACATGGGGCGCACCTGGCGCGTCACCGCGAGCCGATTCCCGCCGATCTCCGGCGGCCAACGGTGCGTCCTGCTCCGGCTGCGAGAAGGGCCGCTGCTGTTCGCATCGTTCACTGGCCCGAGGCGAGATCAGCCATCCATGGAGATCCGCGACGAGTCGCGGGGTAGCCGACCGGTGCGCGGGCTGTTCGCCTCGATATCGCACGACGATGGCCAGACGTGGCCGCACACGCGCCTCGTCTCCGACGACGGCCCTGACCGCGAGCTGGAGAGCATGGACGGTCAGCCGTTCACGATGGGGTTCGCGGACGGCGAGCCGCTCGGGTACCTCGCCGTGTGCCAGGCGACCGGCGGCATGGTGCACCTCATCAGCAGCCGGCAGCACTACGAATTCAACGCTGCCTGGCTCGCGGCTCCGGCTCCGTCGCGGCCCGCCACGAATTGGCGCCGCCGGCCGGCGCCGCTGAGAGAGCGACACGATGCAGCGCGGCCGCATGGGACTGTGCTCAGGAAGCGGTGGGGTCAGTACGCGCAGCGTCGTGACGTCGCTACTGGAACTCTCCACGCACCATCAGCGCGCTGGACACCGACAGGTAGTCGTTGCCAGCCTCGACGCGGTCGTTGAAGTAGCTCACGCTGACGTTGACGTTCGCGCGGACGCGCTGGCTGACGTGGTAGCCGAGTTGGAGCGCCGTCTGGTACCGCTCCGATTTCGCGTCGCGCTGATCGCCCAGCTTCTCGCGCCGTATGACGGTCGTCAGGTAGTTCGTCACCGTGAGGTTCTGCTCGAGCTTGACAGTCTTGCCCAGCAGCGGCACCGTCCAGCCGCTCTGCGTGCGTAGGGTGTAGTCGACGCTTAGGCTGGGCGTGACGATGAAGCCGGTAGAGGACACCCCGCTGCGCTCCTGGTTGCGGCGGCTGACCCGGGAGCCGAGCGACGTGCGCGTGTCTCCCCAGACCTGACGCCACGTTAACGACGCCTCGTGCGATAGGCTAGTGCCGAAGACGGTCTCCGTGTTGCGGCGATCGGAAGTCCGGTAGTCGTAGCGCACCTCGATCGTCGCCGAGTTGCTCGCGGGGTAGAACCGGACGTGTGCGCCGACGTTACGCGAGTCCTGCCGCGATGCGGTGCCGATGTTCTTCGTGAAGCCGTCACGGACTGACGCGTCGCCACTGAGCGACATCCACTGTAGCGGATCGAACGACGTGCGCAGGGAGAGGCGATTCGACTTCGTAGAAGAACTCCGCTCCGGGGCCTCGTCCTCGAAGGCCAGCGCGTCCGCTATCGTCGTGCTGCGGTCGAGGCGGCGGAGATGGTCGCGCACGTCGATGCTGTAGTCGGCGCTGAGGGTCATGCTCGTCGCGACACGTTGCAACACGTTGAGGCCGTCGTCACGGTTGCGTCCCATGCGGGCCTCAATGCTGCGGTCCAGTTCGTAGTTGCCTTGCCCGAGCCAATCGCCCCGCTGCAACTGCGCGTCCTGGTAGTCGAAGTCGTCGACGCCGTACCGCGATAGTCGGTCCAGACGTTCCTGCTGCTTGAAGAACTCGTCGTCTTCCCAGTCCTCGGGAGGTGTGGTCCCCGCGGCCGACGCGCCTGGCGATGCCGTGGCGTCTGTGTTGTCAGCGTCTGCGGTTGGGACCGACGGTGGCGCATCGCCCTCAGGGGTCGCCGCGTCGGTCGCAGTGTCCTGATCGGGGACTGGGGGCGCCGTGTTGGGTATGGCCGCGCCCGTGTCGGTAGTGGACTCGTCGTCGCCCTCGGTGTCTACCGAATCCTGTGGCGGAGCATCGTTGGCGGCCACACCGGGATCTGGCTGGCTCTCGCCTCCCGCATCCGGCGCGTCGGGCTGTGCGCCCACATCGGTCGCGTCGGGCGCAGGGGCCGTTTCGTCGGGCGCGCTGTCGGCGACGCTGGGCTTGCGGCCGTCGCGGATAGCCGGGCCTGGCTGCGCGCTTTCGGACGGCGTCTCAGCAGTCGCGTCCTGAGGTGGTGCGTTGTCGGCAGCCGCCTGACCCGTCGCTTCCGGTGCCGTGGGCGCGACTTCGGATCCTGGGAGCACAGGCGGCCCGCTGCCTAACGGGCTGGGCCCATCCGCCGGCGCAAGCCGCTTGGGCGACGACTCCGTCTCCGCCGGTACGCCTGTAGTGGCCGCGAGGTCGGCCAGATCCTCGACATCGGTGGCGGCACCCGCGAGCAGGTCGCCCTCAACGCCGGGATCGTCCGACCCCCTGTCCCGGCGACGGCCGACCTTGATGATCTCCGACAGACGCAACGTCAACCCGCCGCGGATCGTGGAGTTGATGCTGATGTCCTTCTGGTCCTGGAACCAGTTCTCGCGGATGCTCGCCTGTGCGCTGACCGTAGGACGTAGCCCGAGGAACGACTTGTTGATCGTCGGCCGGAGCGACACGCGATGGTCGCGGGCCGACAGCTCGTACGGGAGTTGCGCCGCGGGCGTCGCGGGCTCATCCGTTGCGGCCGGATCGTCCGCGCGTTCGAGTTCACGGCGTATGTCGTATGTCGGCTGGATCGAGAGCGTCTTGATCGGCCGGAACTGCAACGTCACCGTCCCGCTGTCGACGATGCGGTCGTTGAAGCTCGAGTAGTAGCTGCTGTACCCCGTCGAACCCCCGGTTGTGCTCTCAACCGCCGTCGTGCGGTCGACCGTGATGTCTTCGTGGCGGTATTCGGTCGTCACGCCGACGACCTGCCGGTCATACCGGAACGACGCCACGTAAAGATCACTGAACTCGGTGCCGCGCTGCTCGTTCCAATACTCCTGCGAGTCGAACATCATGCTGAGCGACGGCCACGCGGGCGGTTCCACTGACGCGCGCATCGTCTGGCTGTCCACCTTGTTCTTCCCGGTCTGATACGAGCGGATCGTGCCTGCGCGATTCTCCGTCTCGGATTCCTGTCCCCGCATGCTGTATTCCACGGGCAGCCACGCGAAGGCAGTCAGCCTCGCGCTCAGGTTGAAGTCGTTCGTGCTGGTGCTGAAGCCCTGGTACTGGTTCGTCGTGCGGCTGTTGCGGCCGGCCGAATCCTCGAAGTCCTTGTCCTGCGTCGCGAAGCCCATGTCGACGTGCAGGACGTTCGCCAGGCGGATACGGCCGTTACCACGGCGCGCCCAACCCGACTTGATGAGCGGGTCGGCGAGGTAGATCTCGTTCACCCACACCTCACCCGCCAACGGGATGTCGGTGGTGTTCATCACGCCGAGTACAACGCCACCGATGCTTGTGATCGACGGAGTACCGATCACCGTGAGCGCGTCTGGATGGGAATCGCCATCGAGATCCGCCAGCGGTACCTCAATCTTCCTCCAGCCCTCGAAGTCGAGAGGCACGACCTGCTCGTAGTAGTCCTTCAGGTCGTTGAAGACGTCGACGGTCGGCTCTTCCAGCTGAGCGCCGAAGGACGAGAACGACCGGTAGCTGGTGAACCCAGACCGCAAGCTGGAGCTAAGGCGCAGGACCAACGAGCCGCCGGTCGAGTGGCCGTAGACCCACATCTTGAGCGTCTGATGCTTCGAGAAGTCCTGCCCGTCGCCTCGCCGTTGACCGTCGAGGCGCTTCCACGTCACGCCAAGAGAACCCGGGTCCAACTCGAAGTCCAACGACAGCGTCTGCTCCTTCTGCTCCTGGACGCCGAACGCGAACGCGCTTGGAACGAACGGATGCAGCTCCTGGAATTCCTGGTCGTCCTCGATCTGCCGGTACGCGCGTAGGTAGTCTTCGAAGTTGAAGTTGTCCTTCGTCTCGACGCGCAGGAACTCGGTCGTCCCGACGCGCGCCAACCCGGCGGCGTCGGCGATGATGCCTTGCTCCCACTGGTTGCCAGCGAACTCGATCGAGGAGAACTGGAACAGTCCCTGCACGGTCCCGGCCCGGCTTTTCTGTAGGCGGATGCGCGCCTGCTTGACGAAGCCCCATGACGGGATGCCAACCGCGGTGGCCTCGGTCAGGGGGATGCTCAGGAACATCCACCCGCTCGCGCTGTTCTCCTTCTTTAGCCATGCCGGCGGAATGTCGTCGAGCGGCACGCTCACGGTGAAGTACGAGTCGAGGACGTCCAGCACTGCGTCGCCGTTCAGGTCTTCGGAGTCGAGGATCTTGTTGTCGTCCCCGATGCGCGTGTTGGTGAGTTGGCCGTCCCACTCCCACCCGGTGTCCTCGTTCTCCTCCAGGGTGCCGTTGCCACGGAACCGGTCGGCCTCGGCGAGGTCGTCCTGCGTGAGGTCCAACGCGTCGATAACCCCGTCGCCGCTCGTGTCGGTTAGGTCCTGCGGGAGGTCCTCGCTGTCGAGGCGGCGGTCCCCGTCAGTGTCCTCGTTGAACAGCCCGACATCGACGTGGAGCGTCACGGCGTCGTCGCCGTCGACGCGCACCCACAAGTCCAGCGACTGGCGCGTGAGGAAGTCAACGCCCTCGGCAGACAGCGGGTACGTGATGCCGCCCCATTCTGCGATGACGTCCTGGAGTTCGTACCCGACCTCCGCGACAAGCCTTTCCTCCGCGCTACGCGATAGCGCGTCGATGCGCGAAGCCGGGACGCGCTGGTTCCGCACATAGTTCCTCGGCGGAGTATCGTCGTCGCGAGTCATCACGGGGAAGTGCACGCGGGATTCGTTCGTGGCGAACAGGTCGTCGGGAGGCGCGCTCGCCACCTGCCACTGGTGCTTGAAGGTGGGCAGCGAGGTCGTCTCGCGAGCGCCCTCCATGCTGTCGATCATCGCGAACCCGACGGAGTTCGGGTTGTTGTGGCTGAATGCCGTCTCACCGCTGAAGTCGATCGTCAGCGGGAGCGCTTCGGACTGCACGAACGGCAGTACGTTCACCAGCCCTGCGAGGTTGAACGCTCGGCCGAAACTCGTGTTGACGTCCATCGCCTGTAGACGACTGGGCGCTTCGTTCACATCTGGGATGCCGACGGGCCGCTGGCCGGTGTTGTAGACATACCCGGTGGAGACGCGGAACCCGTCGACGAAGACGGGACTGAAGTAGCTGCTGCTCGTGAGTCCGCTGGTGCGACGGGAGTAGCTGCCGCCGGGCGACCC
>JABGQA010000080.1:0-56434 GCA_018644665.1 Candidatus Poribacteria bacterium | reverse complement strand
CCCGCCGTATCCGCGACTTCCGTAGCTGCTGTATCCGCCGCTTCCTCCGTACCCCCGGGATGACCCGCCCCCGTAGCCGCCGTACGAGCCCCCGCCATACCCGCCATAGGAGCCACCGCCGTAAGAACCGCTCCCATATGAACTGCCGCCATAGGAACTGCTTCCGTACGACGACCCGTACGAACTCCCTGCCCGAGACCCATACGAGCTCCCGGCGCGAGACCCATACGACCCGGAGCGCGAGCCGTATGAACCCCGTGACCCAGACCCGCGCCTGCCGCCCAAACCCCCGGAGCCGGGCCGGCCGAAGCCGCCGTCAAGGCCGGGCGTTTCGGGCAGTCCCGGGTCCTCGTCCTGTGCCGGCCGCCACTCGTAGTCGAACCAGACGCCCGCGACGGTCTGCTGGAACTGCCCGCCGAAGGGCGAATACTCGTAGTCGACCTCGATCTCATCGAATTCGCTGAGTGGGACATTGAACGACAGTGACCCGAACTCGTGGAACATCTGGTAGTCGATGTCGGGCTCGAGGCGCTGCCCGTTCAGACGAACGGTTTCACTGCCCGGGATGATGTTCAGGGCCCCGATGTTGTAGTCCTCGGACCGGTACGAATACTCGGCCTGCAGCGTGTAGAGCTGTGCATTCGTGCTCAAGCTGTCCGCGTATATCGCGGGGTTCGCCACCTCGGCGGCAAGCGAGGCGTACGGGTGCGCCGGGTCGTCAAGCGCGAATGGGCGCGTATCCGGGAAGATGATGAGCCCGCGCTCGAAGTCCACGAAGTCGAGGTCGACGCGTCCGTCGCCGTCCTGATCGAGGCCGAATATCTGCACGTACGGGATCGCGCCCGTCGCGGCCTCATGCACCTGTTGGCCGTTCCGCCAGATCGTCAATTCGAAGTCGGTCGGGCTGATATTCCTGTTGCCGAGAGCGTACACGTTGCGGAGTTCCGTACCGCGGAAGCTCGCTCCCTTGATCGTGACGTACGCGCGCGCTTCGCCTTCCTCGTCGATCACGCCATCGCCGTTGTCGTCCGCGAACACGTCCGCCGGGTCGCCGACAACACCTCCTCCGGCGCCGATGTACTCGTACGCGACGACGATCGCGACGCGGGACGAGACCGGTCGGAGGAATTCGATCCTCCCGGTCTGGTAGTCGATGGCGTAGTCCTCGCCAGCGAATTGGCGGTTGAAGTAGCCAACCGCCGTCGTCTGTCCGGCGACGTTGTTGGTGCCATCTCCGTCGTCGATGAAGATCTGCTCGGAGCCCTGCTTGATGGGCAAGTACGAATCGTGGAGGACATCGTCTTCGCCGAGCTGGATCGCGTAGTAGCGTTCCTTGAGGAAGCCAGTGTCCGGAATAGGTCGGCCGATCCCGGAGCCCGCGCGACGGGACTGGCCCTGCGAGCGCCACTTCCCCCGCAAGCCCTTCGTACGCGAGCCGAAGACTGTCGCACGCACACCGCCGAGTTCGGCGATGAGCTGCGCGCCAAACAGGTTGCGGTTTACTGCGAGGAACCGGGCGTTCGGCAGCTCCAGCGTGATATCACCAAACGCGGCGCGCTTGATGATGTTCTCTTCGTCGCCCTGGTACCAGACCGCGATGCGCTGTTGCTTGTTGTCCAGCGATCCGAAGTTGCCACGGTTGGCGTCCGAGTAGTCGACAGCGACGTGCGTGTGCTTCCCAACGCGGCCGTTGATGCCGATGCTGAGTTCCTGCTGGATGTTGAGGCCGTCCGCCCGTCCGCCGCGCAGGCCCCCGCCCCCGTAGCTCGATCCGCCGTACCCGCCGTAGCTCGATCCACCGAAGCCTCCGTAACTCGACCCTCCGAACCCGCCATAGCTCGAGCCGCCGTACCCGCCGAGTCCGCCGCCATAGCCGCCTCCGTACGAGTCGTACGAAGACGAACCGAAGTCGAAGCCCGAATAGCCTGTTGAGAAGCGGCTGCCGCCGAGTTGGCCACCGTAGTACTGCGTCAGACCTTCGCGACCGAACTGCTTGGTCTGGTTGAACTGGACCATGATCGACTTGTACCCGCTGATCTGGAGGTTGGACTCCATCGGCAAGTCGATCCCGCGGTTCTGCCGGCCTCGGTCGAATCCTCCGAGACCCTCCAGGTCGACCTCAAGCGCGCCACCTCGGCTGAGCGACGGCACGAGGCCGTTCGCGCCGTTGCGCTCGACGCGGTTGCGCGACTGGATCGCCTCAACCAGCGAGATAGAGAGGGATGGGGTGTCGACAGCGTCTTCGGGCGTGTCGAGTGGACGCCACTGAAGCTGGTGGTACTCTGGAGGGAAGAAGCGCGGGTGCGCAGAAGCGCCATCTACATCCGCGGCGGAGCCCGGGGGCCCCGCGTCCGCGTCGCTGGCTTCCTGCGCCCACGCCCACGACCCGGCGAAGAGGGCCGCCAGGGCGGTCGCCATCGCCAGGGACGAGCGTCGTGAAGGCAGAGCCAAGTGTCTCTCCGTGCCGGCAATGTGGTTGCTGACGACGCCACGCGACGATGGTATACAACGAACCACAGCGCGTGGCGTTTACGCCACGACCCAGGGGCTCTACTTGCGGTAGACGCTCTCGCCGAGTATCTCGATGGTGTCGACGATGGCCATGATAACAGCGTCCACGGGCCTGTCCTCCGTGGCTACCGTCAGGCGCGCGGAACTGCCCATCGCGACCAACACGACTTCGTGCATCCCCGCGCCGACGGAGTCGACCGCAACCGCGTACCGCTCGAGCATCTCCCCGGCGAGCCCCATCTCCTGCACGACGAGCAGCTTGCCGCCGGTCAGCTTCTCGTCCTTCTGCGTCGCGACGATCGTCCCGACCACCTTGCCCAGTGTCATTGTGTCTGCCTTCCCCAACCGCTGGGCTAGATCCGACCCGTGAGCCCGACTCCGACGCCGCCCTGGTCCAATGCGTGTAGCGCTGAGCCGTGCCTCGACTCGAACGTCTGATACGTGCCTGCTGTCGCCTTAGCGCTCACGAACACACTGATCGCCGGGGTCAGCATCTTGGCCACGCGCCCACCAAACCGTGTGTACGCGGCCAGCCGGTCGGCTTCTGTCGCTATTCGGTAGCGTTCGCCGACGTGTTCGGCAGATAAGTCGACAGTGACGCCGCCACGCACATCGAACGTCGCGCGTCCGCGCCCTCGCAGGCTCGGCCGATACGGAAGATGAAGCCACGCGTCGTCGGATGGGTCGGCCACCTCGCCAGCGATCTCGACCGCGAATGTCGCGTGCGACCCGCGCGGCACAGCTACACCTGCTTTCCATGATACCAGGCGCGCATCGGCCGGTTCCGGCCTCCACGCGATGTCGTCCCGCGCGTCCGGTGCCGCCTCGACCCAGACAGGCAGGCCAGTGACATCCTCGGCGTCGACGCGGCCCGTGAGGAGGGCCGATCCGACGCGGGCCCACAGCGACGCGCCTCCGCCCCACGCGGTGCGAGCCGGCAACCCTGTGTTTACACCGACATGGTCGGCTTCAGCGTATAGGGCAGTGGGTGGCAGCGCGATGTCGTAGCCGCCGTGGACGCGGAGCCCCATCGGCCCGGCTTGCATCGTCCAGCCGACCTCCAAGGGCGCGGCGACCTGGGTCCCACTGGCGTCGCCAACGTCAGGCTCGGTGTAGGCGGCAACGCTTAACTGCCAATCGACGACTCCTCCGAGTGCGCGGCTGTACCTGTCAGCAAGCCCGACACGCGCGAGCGACGTGTCGACCGAACCCTCCGCGTCGGCGCCGTCGGCGCGGCGGCCCACACCAAGCGCTGACAGCGTCAACGGGGTTACGTCGGCCCCAAGGTCGAACTGCAGCGACGCCATCGCTTGCGTGACGCCGTCTTCCGACCCGCCCGTTCCGCCCGATGGCCTGACGGCGTAGTCGCTGAAGTCGAGCGCGAAGCGCGTCCGATCCCGGTGGCGTGGCGGCCCGAAGGACCCTGAGGCGCGGATGTCCACGGCGGCGCGATCGAACGGCCTCAGGGACGCGTCCGGCGCCGTGCGGTTGAGGGACGTCGCGGTCCACGACGCGGCCACGTCCGCCCGAGCGCCACGTCCGCGCCATCCACCAGCGGATGTGAGCGAGGTCTCGGTGCGGGATCCCCTGCCCTGAGTGTAGTCGTCGCTGCCAGAGAGCCCCTCGGCCCGGAGCAGTCCATGCGTCGCGGCGCCGCGACCGGCCAGGCGCACACTGTACCGCAGGAAGCCCGCGCTGTTCGGCTCGACCTCGGCGACCGCGCTCGGCCGCGGCGCCTCTGCCAGCAAGGCCGCGATGCGGCGTTGGCCTCCGCGCACGTATGCGTGATGCCACGGCATCTCTTTGGGCTGGTGTATGACGTGTGCGGGGATGCTGGCAACGTCCGGCGCGGTGTAGAACTGGCGCTCCGCGTGGAGCGTAGTGACGTCGATAATCCGCCCAATAACGCTGTCCGGCACGCCCGCAAGCGCCTCTGGGTCGGAGGGAGGGTCGGCCGCGTGCGTGGCCGCGGCCCATGCGAGGGCCAGGGCGAGAACATGTAGGACCAGCCGGGCGGCTGAGGGATGGCGGCGTGCGGCGCGCTCCGTCATTCGCCGCCGTCCGGCTGTTCCCGAAGCGCATCGCGCCGACCGGACGCGAAGTCCAGGAACTGCGTCCATGTCGCGTTTCGCTCGGCGTGACTGGAGTACGTGTCCAACGCGGTGTCGTACCACTTCCGCGCCAGCTCAGGACGCGCCGCGCGCTCGTATGCGTCGCCCGCCTTGCTGAGCGCCTGCAACGCCGCGAACGGCGAGTGCTCCGTGTACGCGGGCACCAATGCGATGACGAGATATGCGCGAGCGGCATCCTCGTATCGCAGCAGCGCGGTCAGCGCGTCGCCGGCCACCAACTGCCCATCGACGACGAGGGCGGGCGTGTACTCACTCGCGGCTTCAGTGATCGGCGCAACGGCGTCTAGGGCTTCGCCGTACCGGCCTAGCTGCAGTAGCGTCGCGCCGAGATCGACGAGCGCCGCGCGGGATTCCTCGGTGCCAGCGTGCTCGCCAACGAGGTCGCGGTACGCGCGCACGGCGTCATCCGGTCGATCCTGCTCACGGTAGAGTTCCGCCAACAGGAGATACGCTCGGGGCGACTCCGCCGCTGTCGGGTATGTTGTGACGAGAGTGCGTAGGCGCTTCGCCGCGCCGTCGAGGTCGCGGCGCGGGTGCTCCTCGTCGCGGAGTATCCACGCCGCGAGGTACGTGGCGCTCGCCCGCAGGTCTTCGTCGGCCCGTCCGTGTGCCGCCGCCTTCTCGCAAGCGCGGACAGCGTGCTCATGCGATCTCAGTCGGTAGTAGCTGCGTCCGATGTCGTACTGCGCGCGTGGGGCGGCGTCCGCGTCCGGGTACCGTGTGACGACGCGCTGGAACTCCGCGATCGCCTCCTGGAAGTTCGCGCCGTCGAAGTGCTGCACGCCGACCATGTGCAGGGCCTCAGGAGCCAGATCGCTGGACGGGTACTTCGCCGCCACGGACTCGTACGCGGCGAGCGCCGCCTCGGGCCGCTCCTGCAACTGGTACGCCGTCGCGATTGCATACTGGGCGTCGTCGGCCAACCCGCTCTTGGGGTAGAGATCCTGGAGCCGTTCATAGGCCGCAACGGCTTCGCCGTAGTCGCCCAGATTGTAGTAGCTCTCGCCGATCTGGTAGAGGGCTTCCTCGCGTATGTGCACTCCCAGCCCTTCCTGCGCGGTCGCGGTCAGCACTGCCGTTGGGTACTGCTCCGACACGCGGACGTACTCCGCGATGGCCTCGTAGTACCGAGCGGCTCGGAAGTGGCAGGTCCCCTTGTGGAAGATGGCTTCAGGCGCAAGTTCACTACCAGGGTGGCGAAGCAGGAACTCGTCGAACACGCGCCGGGCTTCCTCGTAGTCTTCCTGAGCGTAGTGCGCCCAGGCGACACGGTACCGCGCATCATCGGCCCATTCGCCGTCCGGGAAGCGGGATACGACACGCAGGAACGTCTGGATCGCGTCGTCGTGCTCCCTCATGTTGAGCTGAGCGACGCCAACGTCGTACAGGGCCTGAGCGGCGAACATCCCCGTTCCGTCGCCGTCGTCGCTCAGACCGCGCCACACGTCGATGGCGCTGGCGAATTCTGGGGCGCCGTCTTCCTCCCCGGCAGCCTGCGCTGCAGCGAAGTGAGTCCAGCCGACATGGTACTGGGCGCGCTCGGCCCACTCACCCGATGGGTTAGCAGCGACCAGAGCCTCGTATTCCGCTCTGGCGTCAGCGTAGTCCCCCTGCCAATACAGGCTCTCGCCCAGGTAGAACCGCGTCGGCGCGACGTACTCGCTCGCCGCGTGGTCCCGCAGGAGCTTCCGCGCCGCAGTGGCAGTGTCGGCGAATAGCCGTTGCTCGTACAGGGACCGGAGACGCCAGTAAAGAGCGCCGTCGGCCGGGGCGACTGGTGTTGACCCCCCGCCCGCCAGGAACCGCGCGAGCGCATCGGCGGCGTCCGCGTACCGTGCGGCGTTGTAGTAGGCGACACCGAGGTGGTACAGCGCGTCTCGTTGTAGCGTCGCGCCCGGCGCATCGGCCAGGTGCGAGTACGCCTCGATCGAACTGTCGAGGTCCCCCAGCGCGAAGTGGCTGGCGCCCATGCCGAACATCGCGTCGTCCGCGTACGGCGACGTCCTGGGGACGCGGCGGTACCAGATGAGGGCCGTGTTGTATTCCTCGAGCAACCGGCGGCACTCGCCCAGATACCACGTTGAGGCGTCGCCCAATTCGCCATCGTCGACGGCGAGCACGGCGTCGAACGACTGGAGCGCCTCGCGGTAGGCCCCGAGGGCGAACCTGGCCCGACCTACGCTGTAGTGCGTCTGCGCTTCGAGCGGGCTGCCGGGGTACGCGTCGAGGAGTCGTGCATACTCGGGGACGGCCTCGCCGTACCGGCCGGCTTGGTACAGCACCTCGCCAACCCAGTACTGAGCTTCTTGGGCCGCGTCGAGGTCGGCGTACAGTTGTGCTGTCTGGCGGAACTGGGCGATGGCGGCGTCGGTGTCGCCAACGCGCTGCAGGCATTGTCCGACGCGCAACGCCGCGTCGGCTACCAGCGGGCGAGCACCGGCGTCGTCAAGGTTGTCTGCGACGAAGGCCGCAAAGGCCGCACGCGCCTCGGGCCATTGCTCCGCCAAGAATAGGCACTCAGAGGCGCGGTAGCCTGCCTCGACACTCTCGGGGCCTGAGTCGTACCTGGCGAGGAAGTGCAGGAACGTCTCCCGGGCCTGGCTGTATTCGCGCAGGTGAAACAGCGCCCACCCCTTCGCGTAGGTGGCCGCGCGGGCCTCTGGCGCGTCCGGCGCGGTTGCCAGCAGGTCTTCGTAAGCGGCTAGCGCTTGGGCGTAGTTCCCCAGACGATAGTGGGCCTCAGCGATGTGATATCCAGCGGTCGAGCGGACGTCGGCGCTGACACCGTCTCCCGTGACCTTCTCGAAGGCCAGAATGCTCTCGTCGTAGCGCCCGGAGCCGAACCACGCCTGCCCAATGCCGTGCAACGCGTCGGCGCCTAGTGGGCTGTGTGGGTAGTCGTTCAGCAGTCGCCGGTACGTGTCCGCGGCCTCATCGTATCTCCCGAGCAGCCGTTCCGACTCCGCCTCCAGATACAGGGCGTCGTCTGCCTGGTCGCTGTCCGGGTAGGTCAAGACGAACCGTGCGAATTCCGCGCGGGCGAGGTCGTACTGTCCTTCGTCGAACATGGCGTACGCGAGGGTGTAGTCGGTAGCTTCGTCTGCTCGCGCCACCAGGCCGACGGCGATAGCCACCGCCGCGAGGAGCGCCAACGCGAGCCGCCGGCGTAGCGTGTGTCGCGTGGCGAGAAGCACTACGGCGGCTCCGTCGAAGGGCGCCCGTGGGATACCGGGACGCGGACTAGAGGGTGACGACTGTCTTCGTCGTGAACGACTCGATCGCGGCTTCCACGATCTCCTGCACGCGCAGGCCAGCTTCGCCGGAGGCCTCGATCTCGTCCGGGGACACGTTGTCCGTGAGTTGCTGGAGCCAGTAATCAAGGCGCGCGGTGAACGTGTCGTCGAACCCGCCGATGTGCCCGGCCGCGCCCGCGGGCGGGTTCGTGTACACCTCGTGGCCGCTCCCGCGTCGTGGCCAGTAGTGCAGTTCCTCGTACACGCCCTCGATCACGAAGCGGCCGTTCGTCCCCGCCACCTCAGTGCGCTCCAACAGCGTGCCAGCGTCATAGCTGCCGCTCAGGTGCCCGATTGCGCCGTTTCGGTAATGCAGGTTCACCGAGATATTGCTCCAGTTCACTCGGCCTGGAGCGCGATTCGCGAACGCGTGCACGGCCTCGGCCTCGCCAGCGAAGAACCGCATCACATCCAGCGAATGCGGGTGCAACGCGCGCACGTGGAAGAACGGTGACGACTCGTTCGGATTCTCTATCCGCAGAGCCATGTTCACGAACAGCGGCTGGCCGACTCGGCCATCCTCCCCTTCGTCCATCCACCCCTTGGCCTGCCATGCGAACGGCGTGAACCTGTGATTCAGGTTCGTCCCGAGGTACAGGCCACGCGTCTTCGCCTCCGCGACCATTTCCCGCGCCTGGCCGAGGTCGTTACTCAATGGCTTTTCACAAAGGACGTGCTTCCCGGCCTCGAGCGCGGCCATCACCGGCGCGTGGTGGTGGCTGCCGTTCTCGAAGCCCGCCGTGCACACACTCACCGCGTCGACGTCCGCGGATCCGAAGAGGTCGGCGGTGGTGGCGTATGCCGGGACGTCGAAGCTTTGCGACTGGGCCGCCGCACGATCCTCGTCCATGTCACACACGGCGACGAAGTCGGCAAGTTCGCTGTCTCTGTAGCACGCGCAATGCGTCAGGCCGATGTGGCCGAGTCCGATCACTGCCGTCCGTAGCATGCGGTTCTCCCGCGCGGTATGTCGCTACGCGTCGTCCTCGTCGGCCCCAAACACTTGGTCCTTCGGGACGGCTGTCTCAAGGCTACCGATGTGGCGGAGCGTGATGTCCTGCTCTTCGGTCGGGTCGGGCAGGCCCGTCTCCGACAGGCGCGTGCTCAGATGGGCCTGCATGTCGGCGCGCAGCCCCTCCGCAACATCTGGGTGTGTCTCGATGACGTTGTCCTGCTCGCCGGGGTCGGTGACGAGGTCGTAAAGCTCATCGTCGGAGCGGCCGTACACTTCAGGCGTGTGCCCCGTCTCGACGATCAACTTCCACCTCGGCGTGCGCCATCCACGCTTGCGCATCCAGGCGTTTTCGGTCAGGTACACGCCGTCCCGGGCACCCGCATGTGAGCCGTGGTCGATGAGGTCCCGCAGCGAGGCGCCATCCATCGCGTTCTCCTGCGCTACATCACGTAGGCCACAGAAGTCGAGGATAGTCGGCGCGACATCCGCCAGTGTCACCATTCCGCTCAGACGCTGCAGTTCCGGTACTGCGTAGGGGTGGTGGAAGATCAATGGCACCCAGATGTTCGTCTCGTACAGCCCGTGATGGTCATACCACAGCTCGTGCTCGTCCAGTTCCTCGCCGTGGTCGCCGAGGATTACAACCAGCGTGTCCTCGACGAGGTCATGGTGCGCGAGGTAGTGCCACAACTGCTGCAGGCTGTGGTCCATGTACGCGATCTCGGCGTCGTAGAGCGCGTTGACGTAGCTGCGATCGGTCCACAGCTTGCCCTTGGTCTTGTCGTCGGGATCGTCGGCATCCGGCCGGTACATCCAGTTTTGGAAGTACCACTTGAACGGCTCGCAGGCGTACACTGCCTCCATCGAGTCGTTCGTGGGGTCACACTCGTCCCCCGTGTAGAACATGCGCTCCCACGGCTCGGGCGGGAGGTACGGCGTGTGCGGGTCCCAGTAGTGGAGGAAGGCGAAGAATGGCTTGTCCTGCCCGCGAGCGGCGTCGAGCAGGCGGAACGCGGTCTCGTTCACGGCCTCCGCCTTGCGCGCGCCCTTGTACTGCATGTCCCAGGAGTAGCCCTCGTACATGTCGAACCCACGCGAGAACCACCGCCCGAGGTTGTCGGCCGCCGCGGTGAAGTAACCGCGCGCGCCTAACAGTTCCGCCAGCATCGGGACATCGGCGGCAAGCTCTTGCTTGCCTCCCTGCGTGATGATCTGGTGGCTGAGCACGTCCTTCCCGGTGAACAGGGACGTGTGGGCCGGGTGCGTGGGAATGTGCGGCGAGATGCACGTCTCGAAGAGCGTCCCGGACGCCGCTACTTCGTCGAGATAGGGCGTGGTTAGGTTCGAGTGGCCGTAGCACGACATGCTCTGGGCGCGGAGCGTATCGAGCGACAGCAGTATGACGTTCATAGTCGGAACTCCGATTCCGCTACCGTACGGCTAGCCCGCGTCCGTGAGCGGCAGCGACACACGTCGCCCCTCGCGAGCGGACGTGTACGCGCCGAGGATCATCTCGATGCACGTCTTACCCTCCCGCGCCGTGGCGTGTGGCAGCGAGGGGTCCTGGAGGTAGTCGATGAACGGGCGCGCGACCGCGGCGATGCGCGCGCCATGTCCGGCGGGTAGTTCGAACCCAAGGTCCTCCCACCCATCCTGCTGCGCGTCGCTACGGAACAGCTTAAGGCCAATGGGATTCGGGATGCCAACTCTGGCGGTGGACGGCCCGTCGTCGTGGTTCTGGATGACGACGCCGCGGGCACCGTATACCTCGGTCGTGTTCTCCCCTGCCCACACGACGGACGAGTTCAGCAGGATCGCCATCGGCCCGCCCTCGAAGCGGTATATCGCGCAGCCTGTTTCGTCGTGGACGACGTCGGTGAGGATGCTGTCGATCTCAGCCATGACACTGACGGGCTTCCCCAGGATCCACAGGAGGAAATCCGCCGCGTGCGACGCGTCGTCCATCCACATGCCCATGTTCTTCTCGGGGTCCACATGCCAACTGCTGTGGAACGCCTCGTTGAACAGCATGTTGAGACAGTGCCGGCGCCGGACGATCCCGATACGCCCCAGCGTGCCGTCGTCGATGAGCGCCTTGATCTTCTGGTTCATCGGGTCCTGGCGCATCTGGTAGCCCATTGAGAACAGGACGCCAGTGCGGTCGATGTCCGCGATGATCTGGTCGCAGTCGTCGAGCGTGAGGGCCATGGGCTTCTGCAGCAGGATGTGCTTCCCCGCGTTGGCCGCGAGGCGCACCATTTCCGCGTGCCGGTTCGTCTCGACGCCTATCATCACGGCTTGGACGCGGTCGTCTTCCACGACGGCATGGGGGTCCGCAACGTAGTCCATGCCGTACCGTTCCGCTGCGGCTCGCCCGCGCGTCTCGTCGTCGTCCCAACAGGATATGACGTCTGCGTCATCGAAGCCCTGTATCTCTCCGCAATACGACTGTATGTGCCCGTGCGCGAGGCTGAGGACGCCTATGCCGATCGATGCCATGCGCGGCTCCAATCACTCCGAGGCGGCGCTTACAGGTAACCCAGTTCCTCAAGCCGCTCGGCGATCGTCTCTTCGTCGAGCGCGGTGAACGCTTCTCCTGTGTCGAACCGGTTCACGAGGCTAGACCCTTGGTGCTCCGGCAGCGGGTCGAAGCCGTACAGCTCCAAGACTGTAGGAGCGACATCCAGGAGCGACATGCCGACGACGGGGTCCGATTGCGTGCCGATGCCCGGCCCAGCCGCGATGAGCACGCCGTTCTCCGCGTGGTTCGCGTCGTCGGGGCCCGTGTCGTTCTCGAACGCGTGCACGCTCCCGCCGCCGACCGAGCCTAGCGACCGCCAGTGCAGCCCCCCGAAGAGCGCGATGAGGTCAGGGGCAATGCCTTCGACGCGCGCGTACAGTTCGCTCGGCCGATGCACGCGTGTGCCAATTGGCCGGCCGCGCTCGTCGCCAAGCGCCTCGAGGCCAGCGATCAACTCGTCGAGGAGGGCGTCGGCCGCCTCGGGCTGAACGCAGCCCTCGGGCTCTCTGCCCGCCACGTTGATGAATACGCGCCCGTAGTAGCCTCCGTCGCCCCAAGCGCGGGTGTTCGCCCAGTCGACCATGTCGGGTCTGAGGCGTGTGGCCTCCTCGGGCGCGCTCTTCAGCGTGAGATAGCCGTTAGCGATCAGCCACTCGTTGATGCAGATCCCACCGTCCATGCGCTTCGCGCCATGATCGGAGACGATGAAGACCGTCGTGTCTTCGCCGAGGGACTCGACCAGCGACCCAATGTGCGCGTCGAGCGCCACGTAGTAGTCGTGCATGGCCGACGCGAACGGACTGTCCGGTTCGTGCAAGCGATGTGTTGGGTCCCAGTACCGCCAGAACGCGTGATGAAGACGGTCGACGCCGATTTCCACCATCGCGAAGAGATCCCACGGCTTCGTCTCCACGAGATGCCTTGCGGCGCGGAACCGCTTGTCCATCATGGCGTGGAGTTGCGCGAGCAGCCTCGAGCGGTCCAGCCGCCTGAAGCCAGCAACATCCAGCATGTAACCGTCGGCGACGCCGTGAATTTCGGCCCCGAGAGATGTCGGGTACGTGAAAGGTCGGTTCGTGTCGGGCGTGAGGAAGCAGGAGACCAAGCTACCCCGGATCGCCTTCGGCGGGTAGGTCGGCGGTACGCCCATCACGATGCTGTCGCGCCGGTTCTTGCCGAGAACGTCCCACAGCGTCGGCTGCTTGACGGACGATCCAGAAGCGAAGAACAGGCCACCGTACGAATGATCACGCCTGTTGCGGAAGCCATAGATTCCCAGGCTCCCGGGATCCTGGCTTGTCATCATCGACATCCACGCGGGCACGGTTATCGGCGGAACGATACTTGCGAGTTCGCCGTGGACGCCGCGCGCAATCAGCCCGCGGATGTTCGGTAGCTCGTCGATCCATTCGGAAAAGAGAAGCTCGGGGGCGGCGCAGTCGAGGCCGATTATGGCTACGCGTTCCGTCCGCGCGCGCGTAGTTGCCAAAGGTGTTCCTTCCCAGCCTCACGCCAGGCCAGCACTATATCCGGGGACGCATCACTTGTCAACGAACGGCCGCGCCGACGGGAGTCCGCGCACGCGACGATAGTGGCGGCGGTGACCCACCCACGGGCGACCGCGCGGTCGCTCGTCCGCACCTGATGCGATGCCCCCGGCGCGCAGGTTGGGACGGGCGACACAGCCTGCCGCGTTGGCGCCGCAGCATCGGCCGGCGACGCCCTCGCCGTCCATGCCGCGTCCCGGGCGCGGGCCGGGCCTCGGCCAGCAGTTGGGGTGGCGGGTCCGCGCTCGCGAGTACGCACGCGCACGGCGCGCTCCGAGCGGCATCGCCGCCGGTGTGCGCGTCGGTTACGCCGCGCAGGAGGGCGCGGGCGCGTGGATCTCCCTGACTGCGCGGGCCACGCCGTCCGGGCCCTGCGGGCGACACGTCATGTGCGCGCAGGCGCGCTCATTCAGGCGGGTGTTCCGGGCCGGCGGCGCCATCCTCTACGAAGCGGTACACGTCCCGAGTGAATGGAGCCAACTCCAAGTCGAACTCGCGCCAGTAGTACTGGAGGTCGGCCGACTGCCAGCCTTCGTACACCCAGTCCCATCCGAACCGGTTGAAATGCGGAAGGAGCGAAGCCTCCGTGACAGGCTTGGACACGGCCTGGTACCGGTAGTCGACCGAGAGACGGAAGCGGTCGCTGGTCGTGTTCGGCAGGCCCTCGTGGATAGTCTCACTGTGGAAGAACAGGGCGTCGCCCGCGGTGAAGTCCCCAGCCACCCAATCGCCCGGCAGGCCATCGGTAGGCACTCCGACGCCTCCCGCGCCGGACATCCTCTGAACCGGGTACACGCCGACGCGGTGTGACCCGGCGAGCACCTGAATCCCCCCAAGCGCCCGCGGGCAGTCGCCCAACGGTATCCACGCGGTCCAGACGTCAGGCGTACCCTGGATGTGCACGTAATCCTGGTGCGGCGGCGTCGTCGGAGTCGTGGGGAACACGATCCGACCGATGTTGCGGGGATGGGCCAGCACGGTGTCGCCGAAGAGTCTGCCCAACATCCCCAAGACGCCAGGATCGTGCGCGAACGCGTGGAACTCCTCCAGCCGTTGGAAGTCCTCGAGGACGGGGATGAACTCCGGCATGCCCTCCACGACCGCTTCCTTCGTCGTCAGCAGGTCCGAGGCGGCCGTGCCTTCGTCTATCCACTGGTGACGCGCCAAGATCTCCTCGAACCGGCCGCGTAGCGCCCGCAACGCCGCCAAGTCGACGAGGTCCGTGAAGAAGAGGTAACCGTCGCGCGCCGCGCGCTTCCGTAGCGCGACGGCGTCGTTCAGGACGTCATTCGAGTTCGTGTACGGCTTCACAGGATCACAGACCCCAATGTTCGTTGATCGGCTTCTGGTACACCTCGATGTCGCCGGCAACGACCGCGTCGAAGTCGACCGCCTCGCCGATGGCGCCGGACTCGTAGATCGCCTCGCAGATTGACTTGGCGCGCAGCCCCAGATCCGCGGGGATCTCCACGTCCCGGCCGTTCTCGATCGCGTCTACGAAGTCGTAGCACTCCAGGAGCACTCCGTCTTCGAAGCCATGCGGGAAGAGTTGGTCAGTCTCGTCGGCGGTCAGGCTCGCCTTGTAGTCCGCGACGATGCCGGACATCGGGTATTCCGTCCCGTCCTTGAGGATGACCTTCGCCCCGTCGAACGGCCCGTGGAAGATGTCGCCGTCGTCCAGCAAGCACCCTTCGCTGCCGTAATGCACCGCGCGATTGAAGCTGTATCCCGGCGCGGCCCACGTGCAGGTCCACAGCCCCGTAACGCCGCTCTTGAAGTTGATGGTCGCCGCCCACATGTCCTCGTGGGCGCTTTGTACGATCTCGTCGCCTTTGGTGACCATTCGCGTTTCGAGCTTGTCAACGCGGGCGTAGACAGAATCGGGGTCGCCATACAGGTAGCGGATCGTGTCGCAGAAGTGCGCGCCACTATCCATCACCATGCCGCCGCCGCCGAGGGCGAGGTCCAGGCGCCAATGCCAACGGTCCTCGGGACTGTGGTCGTTCCACCCGGCGTGCTGCGCAAAGAACATGCGCATCTCGCCGATCATGCCCTTGTCCATGAGCCACTTCGATGCGCGGCGACTGGGCATCCGACGGATCTGCTCCGCGGTCGCCGCGATCTTGCCCGTACGCTCGGACGCCTCCATGATCGCGTGCGTGGCCTTCACCGTCACACCGATCGGCTTCTCGACGATCACATTGGCTCCGGCTTCCATGCACTTGATGGCGTTCACGTGGTGGTAGCCGTGCGGCGAGCAGATATCGACTCCGTCAAGGTCCTCCTTCGCGAGCATCTCGTCGATGTCGGCATAGACGACCGGCTTCTTGCCGAACGCCTCCTCGACCTGAGCGGCGAACTTCTCCGCGCTGTCCACCACCGGGTCGCACATGGCCACGATGTCGATCTTCTCGGGGACGGTTTCCTTGATCCTGATGTACGAGCGTAGGTGCCCGTTCGCCATCCCGCCGCAGCCGGCGATCGCTACGTTCACTGCCATTGCCAGAGTCTCCATGTAGCGCGAAGGTCCGGGAGGCTATGCCGCGGCATTATGGGGCGCCTGCGCCGTACGCGCAAACGGGCGAGGCTCCCGCCGTATCTGTTGAGCGGGGGCGCCTCGGATGCTAGACTCGCCGCCTCCGTTCTCGCGACATAGAAGGGACGCGCAATGCCGAATCCACACACCCGCGACGAGGTCCTCGCCCGTCTGCGCCGGACGCTCGACGAGGGCAGGCCGATCATCGCCGCGGGCGCCGGTACCGGGATATCCGCGAAGTTCATCGAGCGGGGTGGCGCGGACCTCATCATCATCTACAACTCCGGCAGGTTCCGCATGTCTGGCTTTGGCTCATGCGCCGGCTTGCTGGCATACGGTGACGCCAACCAGATCGTCATGGAGATGGGCGAGCGCGAGGTGCTCCCCGTGGTCCAGGACATACCGGTCATCGCGGGCGTGAACGGCACCGATCCGACCCGCCGTATGTGGCATTTCCTTAAGCAAGTCGAGGAGATGGGTTTCTCAGGCGTGAACAACTTCCCGACCGTCGGCGTGATCGACGGGCACTTCCGCGTGACGTTGGAAGAGACGGGGATGGGCTTCTACAAGGAAGTCGACATGATCCGTACGGCCCGCGAGATGGGCCTGTTCACTATCGTCTACGTCTTCAACGCCGAGGAATCGCGCGCTATGGCGGAGGCCGGCGCCGACGTGATCATCGCTCACTGCTCGACGACGGTCGGCGGGTCTATCGGCGTCGGCACCGCGATGTCGTTGGACGATGCGGCCGAACTCGTGCAGATCGTCATCGATGCTGGTCGTGCAGTGAACCCCGACGTCCTGTTCCTCTCCCACGGCGGCCCCGTCGCTACCCCTGCGGACGCGGCGTACATCAACGAACACACGGACGCGGTGGGGTTCGTGGGCGCGTCGAGTCTCGAGCGCTTCGCCACGGAAGCGTCGGTCGAGGCTCTGACGCGCGAGTTCAAAGCCATTCCGTTGGATCGGCGCGTGTAGGAGCCACCGAATGCCGTACCGGTTCGTATCCGCGCAGTTCGGGCACGAGACGAACACGTTCGTCGCCGCTCCGACACGGCTCGACGACTTCCGGCTGGCCGCCCCCGACGAGCAGTTTGGGTCGCCGGCCAGCATCGTGGCTGCCCGTCGAGGCACCCGCACCATACACGGTGGGTTCATCGACGCTGCCGCGACGCACGGCGTGTCCCTGACGCCGTTGCTCGCGACGTTCGCCCAACCCGGGGGCGTCGTGGAAGCCGCGGCGTACCGGCACATCATGGCGCTGCTGCTGGACCGCCTGCGCGGCTCGGGGGCCTGCGCTGCCGTGCTGCTGGATCTGCACGGCGCTATGGTCGCGGATGACCTCGAGGACGCGGAGGGCGATGTCATTGCCGCCGTCCGCGCGCTGGTTGGCGCCGACACGCCGATCATCGTGACGTTGGATTCGCACGCGAACGTCACGGGCGCCATGGCGGAGGCAGCGGACGTCATCGTTGGGTTCGACGAGTACCCGCATATCGATATGTACGAGCGAGGGGTCGAGGCAGTCGATATCGCGGTGGCCATCGCTGCGGGCGAGGTCGTGCCGACACTGGCGTTCCAGCAGGTCCCGCTCCTCACGATGCCGCCGATGCAGTACACGAAGCGCGATCCAATGCTGTCGCTCCTGCGGCGCGCGTGGGACATCGAGGCCGAGCCGGGGGTCGTGAATGCCACTCTCAGCGTGGGCTTCCCCTACGCCGACATCCGCGACGCGGGAGTGTCGGTGTCGGTGACGACAGACGGTGACGCCCCGCTGGCCGCCGGGAAAGCGCGTGAGTTGGCGCAGGCGTTCTGGGACGCGCGAGACGAATTCGACGTCAACCTAACGCCCGTCTCGGATGTCATCGACCACGTCCAACAGCACGCCACGGGCCTAGTGGTCCTGGCCGACGGATCAGACAACCCCGGGGGCGGCGGCCCCGCGGACGGCACCGTCATCCTGCGTGAACTGGTCGCGCGCGACGTGCAGGGAGCGACGGTCGCGGCGATCGCCGACCCGCAGTCGGCCCGCGCGGCCGCGTCGGCTGGCGTCGGCGCGACGGTGACGCTCGACGTGGGCGGGAAGACCGACGACCGGCACGGAGCTCCGCTACGCGTGACTGGCTACGTGCGCCTCGTCTCAGACGGCCGCTTCGAGATGCAGGGCCCGATGGGGCGCGGGTCGGTTGAGAACTACGGCGTCACTGTGGTGCTCGTCGTGGGAGGCGTGGAGATCGTCCTGACGGAGCGCAGGCGCCAGCCATACGACGCGGAACTGCTCCGCAGCGTGGGGATCGAGCCTTCACGCCGTCGGCTCATCGCCCTGAAGTCCGCAGTCCATTTCCGTCAGACGTACCACGACATCGCGCACCGCATCTTCGACGCTGACACGCCGGGGGTGCACCGGCCGAAGTTCGACGCCTACAAGTACGCGAATCTGCGGCCGGGCGTGTACCCCGTGTCACCGGTCGTGCCAGATCCGGGCTTCTCTTCCCCGGAGCCTGCATGAAGATCGAGCGAATCGAGGCGCACCGGATCCCAGTGAACCGGCGAGGGGCTTGGGTCTTCGTGACCGTCCGCGCGGAGAACGGCATCACGGGGATCGGCGAGGCGTCACAGGGCGGGCACAGCGACCGCGCGCTGTCCATCCTGGGTTCGCTGACACCCTCCCTCGTGGGCTCCGACGTCCCAAGCGTCGAAGCGTTCCACGCACGGTTCTACGCCCAGGACGAAGGCCGCGCGTACCACACCGCGGTAAGTGCGATCGAGCATGCGTTGTGGGACATCAAAGGCAAGTCGCTGGGCGTCCCAGCGCATGAACTGCTGGGCGGCCCCGTTCGAGACCAGTTGCGTCTGTACGCGAACATCAACCGGGCGACGGTTGACCGCACGCCAGCCGGATTCGCCCGCGGCGCGGCGCAAGCCGTTCTCGACGGGTTCACGGCCGTGAAGCTGGCGCCGTTCGACGACCTGCGCCCGTCCGACATGGCGCGGCGCAGCCTCGGCCCGGCGACGCGCCTGGGGATAGACAGGGTACGCGCCGTGCGAGCGGAGGTCGGCGAGGATGTCGACGTGATGGTGGACTGCCACGCGCGCTTCTCGCCGGGAGCCGCGGTCCAGGCGGCGTCCGAGCTCGACGACCTTGGGCTGTGCTGGCTCGAGGACGCTGTCGCGTGTGACGACATCGATGGACTACGGCATGTCTACGAGAACACGTCGATGCCGATCGCCACGGGGGAGACGGTGCGCACTCTGTCTGGGTTCCGCCGCCTGCTTCGCGAGCGTGTCACGGACTACATCATGCCGGACGTGAAGCACGTCGGCGGAATCCTGGCCCTGAAGAAGATCTCGGCGATGGCGCAGGCGGCGAACGTGTTGGTGGCTCCGCACAACCCGAGCGGGCCGGTCGCGACGGCGGCCAGTGTGCAGTGCATGGCGACCGTGCCGAACTTCGCCATCCTGGAATACGCCTGGGGTGAGGCAGACTGGCGAGCCGGCCTGATCGATCCGGCGGAATCCGTGGAGGCGGGGATGTTGGCGTGTTCGCAGCATTCCGGCCTGGGTGTCGCCCTGTCCTATGACGCGATCGCACGCTCCACGGCCCGTTGACGGTCGCCGGCCGCCATGCCACGATGCGTGCGACCTCGAGAAGCCGAGAGGCAACACCACCCAAGAGGAGAAGACCCCATGGCTAGGCGCGTATGCGTAGCCCTGCTGCTGGCCACACTGGTCCTGACCGCCGGATGCGCCATGAACACGCACGTCGTTGGCGCTGGCGCGCAGGAGTGGCAAGATCAGAGCGAGAGGCAGTGGTATGTAGCGTTCGGCCTCGCGCAGCTCAACAAAGTGGACACGGCGGCGATGGCCGCCGGCCTAGAGGACTACGAGATCAAGACCGAACAGACTTTCGTGGACGCCGTCCTCGGAATCCTGACGGGCGGGATCATCACGGCGCGGACCGTTACGGTCACGAAGTAGCACACGGGCGCAAGAACGGCCCCGGTGACGCGGTTCGCGCGGCCGGGGCCGTTCGCCTGTCCTGTCGCGGCCTGCGTCGGCCGACTACGCGGTAAGGTCCCGCACGGTGCGTGCAATGGCAGACGCTGATATTTCCTCGAGGTCGAGCAACTCGTCGGGCTTCCCGCTTCGGGGCAGCTTCCGCACGGCCAGCGAATGCACCTTCGCGTTCTGCCCGTCCAGGCCGCTACGCACTGCGTCCGCGATCCCGCCCTCGGCGAAGTGATCCTCGACCGTGATGAGCAGGCCAGTCTCTGTTGCGGCGCACGCGAGCGTCGCCTCGTCTACCGGCTTCACGCTGTATAGGTCTATCACGCGAGTCGCGATGCCGTCGGCCTTGAGGTCGTCATGGGCGGCGAGCGCCTGGTGCAGCGTAACTCCGCACCCGATCAGTGTCGCCACGTCAGCGTCGCTGGATCGCAGCGTCTTACTTCCGCCGATCGGGAACTCCTCGTCGTCGTCGTAGAGGACGGCCGTGTCCATGCGCGTCGTTCGAATGTAGACGTTCCCGTGGTGCTTGGCGGCGACCTCGATGAGCTTGTCGGCCTGCACCGCGTCGCTCGGGTACAGGACCACGCTGCCCAGCAGCGTCCTGAACATCGCGAGGTCTTCGAGCCCCATCTGCGACGCTCCGTCCTCGCCGATGGAGACGCCCGCGTGCGAGCCGACGAACTTGATGTTCGCGTCCGAGTATTGGCTCATGCGGATCTGGTCGAACGCCCGCGAGAAGAACGCAGCGAAGGTCGAGACGAAGGGTGTCTTACCGCGTCGCGACAGTCCGATCGCCGCGCCCACCATGTTCTGTTCGGCGATGTACATCTCGAAGAACCGGTCGGGATAGACGCCCTCGAACACCTCGGAGAAGGTGGAGTTGCCCGTCTCGGCATCGAGGACGACGATCTCCGGGCAGTCCTCGAACACCCGTATCAGCGACGTGCCGTACGCCCTTCGTGTCGCCACGAGGTCGCCCTTGGCGTACTTCGGCGCCTCGGCGGAAGTGACGGTGGGACGGGCCGGCGTGGCGGCTGCAGGCGCGGCTACTGCCCCACGGGCGGACTTGTCGATGTCGCCCAACTCCGCGACCGCGCGCTCCATCATCTCTTCGGTCAAGGCCTTGCCGTGCCACCCATCGGCGTCCGCGACCTCGGACGCGCCACTACCCTTCAGGGTGCGGGCGACGAGCATCACGGGCTTGCCGGTCGTGGCCAGGGCCTCTGCGTACGCGGCGTCCACGGCATCGGCGTCATGACCGTCAAGGACGATCGCGTGCCACCCAAAGGCATCGGCGCGCTTGGCGTAGGTGTCGACATCATGCGCAAGCATCGTCTGGCCGCGCTGGCCGATGCGGTTGACGTCAATGATCCCGACGAGGTTGTCCAGCCCGTAGTGTGACGCCAACGCCATGGCTTCCCACACGGAGCCCTCGGCCACCTCGCTGTCGCCCATGAGCACGAAGGTGTTGTACGGGACTTTGTCGATGTACTTGGCGTTTAGGGCGAGACCCATGCCGATCGACAGGCCCTGGCCGAGCGACCCAGTCGGCGCTTCCGTGTACGGGAAGGCGAGCGTTGGGTGGCCCTCGAGGGCGTGTCCGAACTCGCGGAGCCGAAGCAGGTTGTCCTCGCTGACCTTGCCCGCCGCGCCGTAGAGCGCGTACAGGAGCGGCGCAGCGTGCCCCTTCGAGAACACCAAGCGGTCGTTATTGGGGTGAGCCGGGTCGTCCAAGTCCGCGCGGAAGTGTCCGCCGAACATCAAGCCGACCATCAGATCCGTCGCCGATAGGGCGGTCGTCGGGTGCCCAGATCCGGCTGCCGTAGTCGATGCGATCGAGTAGTAGCGCACGAGGCGCGCTAGAGCGCTTATATCGTTCATGCGGAGCGGTCCTCAGGCGCGGGAGCGACGAGGGCTGGCCCGAAGCCGGAACGGCTACGCTTCTCTGCCTACACGGCCTTCGGGATCAAGGGGAACGGCGGTCAACCGGAAACGGTAAGGCTGTGACGCCCCTTGCGCCGGCGGTTGTTGAGTATCTTGCGTCCGTCCGCCGTCGACATGCGTTTACGGAAGCCGTGCGTATTGCGCCGTTTGCGGGTGTGCGGCTGGTATGTTCGCTTCATTGTCGGGCTCTGTCCGTGCCTCTATCTGTGCTAGTTACCGAAGATGGATTGTAGTCCGTGCGGCCCGATCTGTCAACGTAAGGCGCGCCCTCACTGGGACCGTACGCATTGTTGGCCGCGCGCCTCAACCGGGAAGTGCGCGCGCGGCCGTTGGCCAGAGAGCCGCGGCCAGGGGTGTGCGCCTGCGGCGCCGTGAGCGCCAGACCGATCGTCGAGTGGGGCGTCGGCCTTGGTTGCCGCGCGAGTCGGCTCTGGCGCGCCACCTTTGACCGGCCCCGGGCGATTCCGTACAGTCCCTACGCGACACACCCATGGAGGATCGGCGCGACATGGCCAACGCGCGCTCGGCTCGGAACAGCCTCGTGGCGGCGCTCTTCGTGGCCTCCGGCGCCACGGCGCTGGTCTACGAGGTGGTGTGGTCGCGCCTACTTACCACAAGCGTCTTCGGGTCCACGTCGCAGGCGATCAGCACGGTGCTCGCGGCTTTCATGGCGGGCCTCGCGCTGGGGGCCTATCTGCTGCCGCCGCGCGCGGACGCCATGGCGCGACCCTTGCGGCTGTACGCCGTGCTGGAGGCCGGGATCGGGGCGTACGCCCTGGCCTTCCCATTGTTGGTGCAGGCCGTCCTCTGGGTCTACTTACTCTTCGCAACGGGCCGCGATCCGAACGCCTTCCTCAGCATCCTGCGATTCGCGCTCGCCTTCTCCGTCCTCCTCGTCCCGTCGACGATGATGGGGGCGACGCTCCCCGCGCTCGTGCGGCACGCCGCGCGTTCCTCGTCGTCTGTCGGTCGGCAGACGGGCATATTCTACGCCGCGAACACGGCCGGGGCCGTGGCGGGGACACTGCTCGCGGCATTCGTGCTTATCAGGACCCTCGGCGTGACGACCACACTCGTCGTCACTGGGCTTGCCAACTTCGTGATCGCGGGGATCGCGTGGCGGCTCGGTTCCGACCCCGTCGACGAGGGCGCCGACCCCGAGGCCGCCGCGACCGATCAGCCCGGGCACTCCTCGCGCCTCGCGCGTGCAGCGATGGGCGCGTTCGCGGTGTCCGGCTTCTGCGCGCTGGCGTATGAGGTGCTGTGGACGCGCATCCTCGTCTTCTTCCTCGGCAGCACGACCTACGCTTTCGCGACGATGCTCGCGGCATTCCTCACCGGCATAGCAGCCGGCAGCGCGGCCGCTTCGCGGTGGGTCGAGCGTGTGAAACGTCCCGCAGCGCTCCTCGGCGCCGCGCAGGTCAGCATCGGTATCTCGGCGGCCGTGCTCCTGCCGCTGTTCAGCGAGGTGTACACGGTCGTACGAGCGATCGGCGTCGGCGGACGCGTGACGGTGTTCCTTGTGTGCGCGCTGTTCATGCTGCTGCCCACGTTCCTCATGGGCGCGAGTTTCCCGCTGACCGCGCGAATCACCGCTGGACGCACTGGACGTGTCGCGTCCACGCTGGGCGGCGTATACGCGCTGAACACCATCGGAGCGATTGCCGGGTCCCTGGCGGCGGGTTTCCTCATCGCGCCGTCGTTGGGCATCCGCAACGGCATCCTAGCCGTCGCCGCCGTGAACGTCCTGGCGGGCGTCGCCGTGCTTAACGCGCAGTCAGATGCGCGCCCATGGGAGGCGTGGTTGCCCTTGGCGGTTGGCGGCGCGACCGTGGTCTTCGCGTTCGCGCTTGTCCCCCGCACGCAGTTCTTCGTCAAGAGCGCCATCTACCAGGAGCAGTACACGCGCGCTGGGCTGGAGGCCGAGGTGCTCTCCTACGAGGAGAACGCGGACGCCAGCGTCACGGTGATCCGCGACCCCGAGGGCGAGAAGCGCCTGTACGTCGACACGAACGAGGCGGCCAACGAGAGTCGCTGGGACGCCCCCTCGCACCGCGTGATTGCCCACGTGCCTCTACTCCTACACGCCGACCCGAAACGCGCGTTGGTGGTCGGGTTCGGGATGGGGCGCACATCGAACTCCATCGCGCAGCACGGAGTCCACATCGACGCTGCAGAGATATCCCCCGGTGTGCCTCGCGCTGCGCGTCGCTACTTCTCCGAGCCCAACAACGGCATCCTCGATTCCCCGCTTTTCCGCCTGCACATCAACGACGGGCGGAACTTCATCCTCACCACCCGCAACCGGTACGACATGATCTCGACCGGGATCATCCACCCGCTCGTGAGCAGCGGAAGCTCGAGCATATACAGCCGCGATTTCTACGAGATGTGCCGCGATGTGCTCACCGACGATGGCGTGATGAGCCAGTGGGTGCCTCTCCACCGGGTGCCGTTGGCGGAGTTCAAGACGATCCTCCGCACGTTCCTCGCGGTCTTCCCGAACACGACCGTCTGGTACAAATACACGCCGGACTTCCTGATACTAGCCGGCACGGCGAAGCCGCAGACTATCGACTTCCGCGACTGGATCGCCCGGGCTCAGGCCCCATCTGTCGATGCCGATCTGGGCAAGGACGACCTCGACGCGTGGTCGCTGCTGGACTCGTACTTCATGGGGCCGCAGGCCGTGGAGCGCTTCGTCGGGGACGGGCCCCTGCACACCGACGACCGCCCCGTGCTGGAGTTCTTCGGCGCGAACCTCGGCGGGATGATGACCACACAGGTGGAGAACATCCAGGCCATGGCCCCCTACCGCGAGTCCGTATTCCCGCTGTTGCACAGCTTTGCCGGGAGCACGGAGCGTGACTACGTGCAGTCGACGTTGGCCAGGTACTTCGACGCTACCGAGAAGCTCATCGAGGGGCAGGCGCTTCTCGCTGCGGGCGGCTACGGCGAGGCCGTGTCGTTGTACCGACGGGCGGGGCAGATCAACCCAGACGATCCGACGATCCGGTACCACATCCAGCAGACCGATGACCTGATGATCTCCGAGGTGGACGCCGGCATCCTTGCCACCGAACGTGAGCTGAAGGAGCGTCTGCGCTCCAACCCGAACGACACGGACGCGCTCATGAACCTGGGCCTCGTCTATCGGAACGCCAACCGACTCGAGGAGGCGATCCACCAATTCGAGCGCGGCCTCGGTGTGGAACCCGAGATGGTGGAGCTGCACGTCGTGCTCGGCGAGACGCACCTGCGGAACGGGGACGCTGACGCGGCTATCGCCTCATTCACCACGGCCGGTGAACTCGCGCCCGACCAGGTCATCATCCAGGGCTCGCTGGCCGCTATCTACCAGCAAGCGGGTCGCATCCCCGAGGCCATGGACGCGGCGCGTGAAGTTCTACGCATCGACCCGTCGAACGCGTTGGGTTACAGCACGCTTGGGGCCCTCTACATGTCAGAAGGCAACCTTGCTGAGGCGGTCGAGCACTACGACCGCGCTCTGTCGCTCAACCCGGAGCCGTACGTCGCCCGGGTGGCATGGTACGAAGTGGGGCTCGCGCGGGTTCGGCAGGAGCGATACGCCGAGGCCGGCGAGGCGTTCGGCGCGGCGCTGAAGGTCGACCCGACGTTCGGTGAGGCCAGGGCCGCCCTGCTCGAAGTGCAGCGACTCAGGGACCAGCAGGCGGCAGAATGACCGGCTCGTCCGCTACGTGATCTCGGACGCCCGCGCGTAGCTCCTCTGCCTCGCCTCTCCCGTCGAAGGAACCCAGCGTGACGCGGTACCATCGACCGGACGCGAGAACCACCTCCCGCACCGACGGACTGAACCCCGCCGCCGTGAACGTCGACGCGGCTTCCTCGGCGTTTGCTCGTTGGCGGAACGAGCCAACGAGCACGCGGTAACCTTGGTTCACGCCTGGCATGCCCGGCTGCGGGGGCCTATCCGCGGCCGGAGGCCGGCGGCGCGAAAGGACGAGGCGTACGCCGGGAGCCGTCCCCGGCGCCCAGTCCGCAGGCGGGCCGACGCCGACGCCACCCGCCGGCATCCCGGCCTCAACGAGGGCCTCGGCCATGCGCTCCGACCGTTCGGCCGCGAGCGCGTCCGACGCTTCCGCCACCGCAACGTAGAGTGCGCCATCCAGGCCGATGGCCTCCGCGAGAGCACGGCCGTCACGGGACAGATCCGACCCGCCCGCATCGAAGTACGTCGATGGCATGTCGACCCACACGTCTCCGTCCCCCGGCCCGGCGTCGTGGCGGCTCAGGCCAATTGGCGCGAAGCCAGTGGACGCCGCGCTCTCGTTGCCGGCCTCGTCAGTTACCCTCAGAGTGACGTCGTATGCCCGGCCGGGGCTGAGGCCGTCGATGTCAGCCACGGTCAGTTCGGCCGGCGGCCGCCCGGCGCCCGTGGACTCGTGCAGTGCGTCTCCACCCGTCGACACGACGAGCGACCATGCCTCGATCGCCCCGTCCTCGTCCACTCCGATCCTCACGGCTCCGTACGGGTTGGCGTCACCCGGCAAGACCGCCACGACCGTGGCCGACAGCGACAAAGACGGCGGCGTCGCGTCCCGCAGGACTACGCCGGAGCGGATGACGCGGTCTCGCGAAACGAGATCCCAGCGGTACGGCCCGTCGGGGGCGGCCGATCCATCGCTGGCAAGCCCGTCCCATGAGGCAACCATGCGTTCGCTGACCGGAGTCGTCGCCACCGTCGCTCCGTCAGAGGAAAGGATCACGAGGCGCGCGTCCGGGTCAGACAACCCAGCGTCCAAAGCGAACACGTCGCGCACGCCGTCGCCGTTGGGCGAGAAGGCGTCGCTCCTGACCGACACGGCTGCCGGGGTCGCCGATCCCGGCAGGTGCAACTCGCCTCCCCACGGCGCCTGGTCCGGGACGGTGGGTCGGCCGGCCCATTCGGCACGGAAACTCAGGTAGTGGCGCGACGCAACCTCCTCGCCGAGGCCGTCCGACCCCGTGACGAAGGCATAGTCGAGAGAGCCGCCGTCGACGTTGACGGACGCACCGACGGACGTGAGGCCGTGTGAGATGCGATCGTAGTTCGCGATGGAGGTGTAGCCGGCCCGGAGGCCCACGCGGTCACCGAGCAGGAGTTGCTCGGCGCCGATCCGCCACCGGACGCGATCACGGCCAGCGCGGAACGCGTCGCCCACATACGACAGCTCTGTGACGAGGAGTGGCCCAGTCGCGAGGGCGTACCATCCGCCTGCGCCGACCCTCGCGGGACTGAAGCCTCTCGGCGCCCGCAGGCCCCGTTGGTCCCTCAACGCCTCGCCGAGCCGCGAGGCCGACAGGCCGGCGCCCCACGACGCGCCTCCTCCGGCAACGCCGCCCGCCATCAGCCCGAGGTCGGCCGACCATGCCGACAACACGTCCGCGCCGAAGTAGTGTCGCTCGTGACGGAGCGCCACGCCCGCTGACAGGGGCCCGACCGAAGCGCCGTAGCCAGCGAGGAATGACCGCTGCTTGTCGGTGTCTTTTCCCCACCCGTCGAACCACGCCGCAGCGCCGATACCACCAGGACCGTCGACGCCGAGCGACGTCAGCGGAGCAGCGCCGGACATCGCGCTCAGCCGAGACCGACTCGTGCCAGTCGCTGCCGAATCGAGCACCTGGACCGTCGGCGCCCCGCTCCGGTCGAGTGCCGCCGGATTCCACGCGACAGCGTCCGCGGACGCCGCTAGCGCCACACCGGCGGATCCCATGCCGAGAAGCCGGGCGCCGTGGCCGACAAGGGCTTCCCGCTCGACGGCGGACCGGTACAGGCGCGGGACGTACGTGCGTTTCGGGATCTCAGCGGCTTGGGAGGCGATGGCGTACAGTACGAGCGCCGCAAGCGCGGCTCCGAGCGCGCGACTACGCATGGCGCGAGGTCCCCACGAGTCGGACGTCGCGTCCGACGATTCCTGCAATGACGGCTATACGGGGAACGCGTGGGACGGCGGCGGGGTTACGGAGCGGTCGTCTGGGCCACCGAGGATGCGGGCGGGTCGGTCAGTTGGTCTTCGACGGCGCCGACATCGGTGAGGAATCCGAGCAGGAGCGTAGGCAGCATGAGGAGGATGAGAAGCGCTGCGTAGAGAGGATTCACGGCGACACGTGCGGTCTCGTCACCGTCGTCGAGGAGCATGGCCTTGACCACGCTGAAGTAGTAGTAAAGCGATATCGCGCTGTTGAGCAGACCCAGCAGCACGAGCCATACGAAGCTGTGGCCGTTGATGCCTCCCGTCGTCAAGCTCCCGTCGATGACGGACTTGAAGAGGTACAGCTTGCCCCAGAACCCAGCGAACGGAGGGAGACCGATCAGCGAGAACAGGAACACACTCAGCAGAATCGCGGCCAGCGGCGAGCGGCGAACAAGCCCGCGGTACGCGCTTATCTCCTCGGACCCGAGCCGGTCGGGCGATGCGAGGTGTAGAACGACGTAGAACGCGCCCAGGTTCATGAACAGGTACGCGACGAAGTAGAACAGCACGGCCGCCTGAGACTCGGCCCGCTGCGCGCCGCCCATGGCGACGACGCCCATCAGCAGATAGCCACCGTGAGCGATGCTGGAATACGCGAGCAGACGTTTCACGTTCGTCTGGCCGAACGCCGCCAGGTTGCCGACCGTCATCGTGACGGCGCTAACCAGCGCAAGCAACAGCGGCCAGTCCACGGTCGCCAGCATCGCCGGTGAGCCCATGCCGTCGCGGAAGAAGCGCAGGACGAGACCAAATCCCGCGGCTTTCGACGCGACGCTCAGGAACGCCGTCACGGGAAGAGGCGAGCCCTCGTACACGTCGGGCGACCACATGTGGAACGGCACCGACGCGATCTTATAGCCGAGGCCGGCGAATATCAGGACCAGCGCCAACGCGACGCCGATCGGAGGCGCCGTCGCGAGACGGTCGCCCATCACGGCGATGTCGACAGTGCCCGCCATGCCGAACACGAGCGAGATGCCGAAGAGCATAACGCCTGACGCTACCGAGCCGTAAATCACGTATTTGAACGCCGCTTCGCTTGACCGCGTGCGCCGCGCGAGGAACCCCGCAAGAATGTACGAGCTGATGCTCGCCATCTCGATGCCGAGGTACGCCGTCAGCAGGTTCGACGCCGACACCATCAGGAACATGCCGTAAGTCGCGAAGAGAATCAGCGCGAAGAACTCGCCGCGCAGGCGCGTCGATACTTCCGCCGTCCGCAAGGAAACCAGCAGCGTCAGCAGAGCGCACGCGCCGATCAGCAGCTTGAACGCGCGGGCGAGCGCGTCCGCCCGCACCATCCCGTAGAACAGGCGATCGCTGACCGCAGGGCCCATCCCGACGACGACCAACACGGCCCCGATGCTCAGCAGCGACGCGACGCCGGTCACGCCGTGTGCGCGGCCGCGCCCGACGAGGTCGATGACGACCACGAGCAGCGCAAGCCCCAGAAGTAGCGTGTCGCCGACGTAATACGGGAGGCTGTCGAGGTTACCGAGCATGTTCATGGAACGGATTGGCCAATCAGAGCTTCGCGAGGGACTTCATGGTCTCGACCACCTGGAGGCCATCGACTGTCGCCGCCGAGAGGTTCGTCGCGATCCACGGCAGCACACCCAGGACTACCACTAGGACGCCGAGCGGCACGAGAGCGAGGAGTTCGCGGCCGTTGATATCGGGCAGGCCCTCCCACTCGGGGTTCTCGTTGCCGAGGAACATGCGCTGGATCGTCCAGAGGAAGTACGCCGCCCCGAGCAGAATACCGATCGCGGAGATGATCGTCAGAACCGGATACACCCGCCACGCTCCCATGAGCGCCAGCGCCTCACCGATGAACCCGCTCATGCCGGGAAGGCCCAGCGACCCGAAGAACGCCACCGTCATGATGCCCGTGTACACCGGCATCGTGGTGGCAAGGCCACCGAAGCCGAGCTTCCCGGCCTTCGAGACGTCGATGTGGTAGAGCCGCAGGAGGTCGGGGTCGTCGGGATACACGATGTAGCGGTGGTGTGCGCGGTTGTAGATCACACCCACGATCAGGAAGAGCATCCCGCTCAGGAGACCATGGCTGACCATCTGGAAGACCGCGCCGTTCAGACCTTCAGGCGTGCGCGCCGCGATCCCAAGGAGCACGAATCCCATGTGGCCGACGCTCGAATACGCCACGAGCTTCTTGAGATCCTTCTGCGCCATCGCGCAGAACGACCCGTACACGATGTTCACTACTGCGACCACGGCAAGGAACGTCCAGAGCTTCTCCGACGCGCCTCCGAGCACCTGCACGTTCATGCGCACCAGGCCGTAGGTCCCCATCTTGAGCAACACGCCAGCCAGGATGACGCTGATGGGCGTCGGCGCCTCAACGTGGGCGTCCGGGAGCCACGTGTGGAATGGGAAGATCGGGACCTTGATGGCGAACCCAAGGTAGAACCCGATCCAGAGCCAGTTCACGACGCCAACCGGCATCCCCAGCTGCGCTAGGTCCGGGATCGAGAACGTACGCGCGCCGTCGGGGCCGCTCTGGAAGTAGAGCGCCAGAATGGCCACCAGCATGAACACGCTGCCGAAGAGCGTGTACAGGAAGAACTTGATAGCCGCGTACTCGCGTCGAGGGCCCCCCCAAACGCCGATGAGGAAGTACATCGGCAGGAGCGTCAGCTCGAAGAACACGTAGAACAGGATGAGATCCTGCGCGACAAAGAAGCCGTACATGCCTGCCACGAGCAGCAGGTACATCGCAAAGTACGCCTTCTCAGTACCCTCGCGATGCGTCTCCGCGCCGATGTTCCACGATGCGATCACGCCGATCACGGCGATGACGCCGGTCAGAAGCACTAGGGCCATGCTGAGGCCGTCGACGGCTACGTGGTATTGGATGTTGAACTGGTCTATCCAGCCTACCCGCGTGACGAGCTGCGTTCCGCCGTCGGTCGTGCTGAACTGCTGCCACACGAGCACGGAAACCACGAGCGTGGCAAGCGTAGCGACGAGGCTGACGACGCGCCCGAGCATACGCGGCGCGAGCAGAACGAGCCCCATGCCTATGATCGGCACGAGCCACAGTAGCGTCAGCAGGTCCATGCGATCCGATCCTCCTACCGCATGCTCGCGGTTACGATGAAGATGAGAGCGATCAGCCCCGTGAAGATCACCAACAGGTAGTTTTGGATCAGGCCGGACTGCCCTCGGCGGAATGCCGCGCCGATCCAGCGCAATACGGAGCCAACGCCGTCCACAGCTCCATCCACGACGTACCGATCCACCGCGCCATTGAGCCACGTGAACGAATACCGTGCGCCCACGAACACGGAGCCCACACCGTTGACGATGCCGTCAACTACCTTCAGGTCCACGGCGCCGGAGAAGTCACACACCCGGAGTGTGTTGCGGATGAACGCCCAGTTGTAGAACTCGTCGAACCCGTACTTCCTCTCAATCGCCGCCGCAAGCGCCGAGCCGGAGATCGCCCGCGCAGACAGGACCCGCACTCCATAGAAGAGGAAGGCGAACAGAATCCCGAATCCGGCTACGGCCAGGGACAGGGCGACTGTCACAACGTGCGCGGTGTGCGCCACGCCATGGTCTGCGCTGTGGCCACCCGCGTCCGCCGCGTGCGTGTCGGCCCCGTGCGCATCGACCGGGTCCGCGACGAGCACCATCGCGCCATCATCAGGTAAGCCGGCGTGGGTGTCGCCACCCATCCACTCGGCGCGCTGCTCGACCACGTCACCGATCCATCCCTCCGCCATGGGGTTGGTCGGCGACCAGAGCGCGAACGTCGCGCCCGCAGCCAGCACCAGCAAGGGTACCGTCATCATCAACGGCGACTCGTGGACGTACGACTCCGACTGCGACACCAAGTCGCGGTCGTGGGCGTCGGCGCGCTCGCCGAACCTCCCAAAGAACGTCATGAACACCAGCCGGAACATGTAGAACGCGGTCATCAGCGCCGCCAGGAAGCCCATCACGGGCAGCGCGACGTGGCCGTGGATCATCGCGAACTCGAGGGAGCCCGCGAGCACCGCGTCCTTGCTCAGGAATCCTGCGGTGAGGGGCACGCCCGATATCGCCAACGTCGAGACGAAGAATGTCAGGAACGTGAGCGGCATCTTCCGGCGTAGCCCGCCCATGTTGCGCATGTCCTGCGCGTCCGCGTGCGAGTGGACGTGGTGGAGGGCGTCGTGCATCGAGTGGATGACGCTTCCCGAACCGAGGAACATGCACGCCTTGAAGAACGCGTGCGTCAGAAGGTGGAAGATAGCCGCCGTGTAGTTGCCGACCCCTACGGCGAGCATCATGTAGCCGAGTTGGCTGATCGTCGAGTACGCAAGCACGCGTTTGATGTCGTTCTGCACGAACGCGATGCTCGCTGCGAACACGGCTGTGAAGCCGCCGATGTAGGCGATGAACAGCTGCGCGTCCGCGTCCAGCACGCCGATCTGTAGCAGGCGCGCGGCGAGGTACACCCCGGCGGCAACCATTGTCGCGGCGTGGATCAGGGCGCTTACCGGCGTTGGGCCTTCCATGGCGTCGGGCAGCCATGTGTGTAGCGGGAACTGCGCCGACTTGCCGATGGCCCCGAAGAGGCACAGCAGCCCGGCGGCCGTGAGCAACGTCCCGTTGAGCTTCCCGGCGGCTAGGACTGCATGCAGATCCGCGAATCGTAGGCTACCCACAGCCGTCCACAGGATCGCCAAGCCGAGGAACAGCAGGACGTCGCCGATGCGCGTCGTCATGAACGCCTTGAGACTGGCTTCCTGCGCCGACTTCTTCTCGTAGTAGAACCCGATGAGCAGATAGGAACACAGTCCCATCAGTTCCCATCCTACGAATAGCGTCAGCAGATTGTCCGACAGCGCCAGCAAGATCATAGAGAACGTGAACAGCGAGAGGTACGCAAAGAAACGCGTGTAACGCGGTTCAGGGACCCCGTCACGAAGCTTCATGTACTCGGCTGCGAACAGGTGAATCATGGTGCAGACGAGCGTCACCATGAACAGGAGCACCTTGGACGTGTTGTCGACCGCCAACCCGATGCGGATCGCGCGGGAGCCCATGTCGATCCAGAGCGCGCCATCGCCGCTGGCGGGGAGCCACACGGTGGCCGTCTTCGTGAAGAGGTGCGGCGCGATGTAGATAAGTACGAGAACTAGTGGGATCAGGATGCCGAGGATCGGGATCAGCGCGCCGAGAACGGTATTCTCGCGGCCCTCGCGCATGAAGAGGCGCTTCCCGTGCCGGATCTGCACGAGGAACGCCACCAAGGGCGAGAACAGTATCGTGAGGATGACCCAGGGCTCTAGATGCACCGCTACCCCTTCAGTTCCCGCGTCTCATCGGGACTGATCGTACCTAGCTTCTGGTAGATGTCGAGGATGATGGCCAGCGCGACGGCCGCTTCCGCCGCCGCCAGCACGATCACGAACACGGCGATCATCTGTCCCGCCACGCCGCCGACGACGTACCGTGAGAACGCCACGAAGTTCAGGTTCGCCGAGTTCAGGATCAGCTCGATCCCCATGAGGATCGCGATGGCGTTGCGGCGCGTCAGCACGGCGAACATCCCGAACACGAAGAGCAGGCCACTGACGACCAAGTAGTGTGAGAGTGTGATCATGCTTCCAGTTCCTTGCGCGAGACCACCGCCGCGCCTATCAGGGCCACGAGCAGGAGCGCGCCGACCACCTCGAACGGCAGCAGGAACTCCCCGAGCATCACCGAGTCGCCGAGCCCTACCACCGTGCGGACATCTGTCACCTCGCGCAAGCGACCCTCGCCGACCAGGGCAGCCCTGCCGGCCTCGTCGAGCCCGGTGACCAAGAGCATGTCCGGCCGGTCCACCTCGGCGGGAGTGAATCCGTCGACCGGCCGAGCGGCGACCGCCTCACGGACCGCTGCCAACTCGTCGTCACCAATGTCGGCGTCCGCCCGGTCTCTCACGAGCGATGTTACGCGCTTCTCCACCAGCACTACATGTCGCGTCGGGTTCAGCGCGTCTGGCCGCGACTGCACGACGTACATGCGGCGAATCCCGGTGTTGATCAGCGCGGTCCCCACTTCCTGTTCGAGCAGGCGGTCGGCGGGGCCTTCGCCCGCGGCCTCCTCCGACATGTAGGCGATCGTCAGGCGCGGTCTCACAGGGGCCGTTGTCACGGCGTCCAGCGAACGGCCGCCCGACGTGGCGGCCTTGATCGCCGCTCCGGCTGACCCGTCTGGGTCCTCAACCAACACGAACTGATCCCACGGCGACTCCGCGATGGACACGTGGAGGAGCACCCCAAGCAGCACGAGCCCAACCGCCGCCGCCGGAGCTAGCTGTCGCACGGGCGCGCGGAGCTTCACGAGAAGTGATCCGCTGGTCATCATCACGCCGAACAGAACCAGCACGAGGATGCCGCCCACGTAGACGAGCACCTGTATGACGGCGAGGAAGTCCGCGTCGAGGAAAACGTAGAATGCGGCGACGCTGAACAACGTCACCATGAGCGCGAACGCGGCGTGGACGACGTTCCGCGTCGTCACGACGACGACAGCCGACGTCAACGCCAGCCCGACGAATGCGTAGAAGATCAGGACGGCCATGTCGCCCTACCCTCCCACAGCCGGGGACCGACGCGCTACCGGCTCGGTGCCGGAGAACGCGAGCGCCCCGAGAATCAGCAGCATGACGGGAGCAACGGCCCACATCAGGGCGCCGACGCCAATGAACATGCCAGCAATCTCAACGCCTAGCTGCTCCCGCTCGAGCAGGACTACGACGCCGGTGCCGATGATGTTCACGAAAGAGATCGGGAGCAGGTACTTCCAGCACACGGCCATGAGCTGATCGACCCGGACCCGCGGCACAGTCCATCGAATCCACATCATCATGAAGACCAAGACGAACACCTTGCCGACGAACCATACGATGCCGGGGATGGCGTGGAAGCCGGGGATGGGACTCGACCACCCGCCCATGAACAGGGCCACGCAGATGCCCGACACGACGAAGACGTTCGCGTATTCCGCCAGGAAGAAGTAGGCGAACCGTAGGCCGCTGTACTCGGTGTGGAAGCCCGCGACGATTTCAGACTCCGCCTCCGGCAGATCGAATGGGGTCCGGTTCACCTCCGCGATCGCCGAGATGAAGTAGATCCACGCGCCGACGAACAGGAACGGATGGCGGAACATGTACCAGTGGTGAATCCCGCCCACCTGATCCATGACGAGATGCTGCATGTTTAGCGTGCCAGCCGTCATCACGATCATGAGCGCGGACAGCCCGAGAGGGATCTCGTAGCTGACGATCTGCGCGGCCCCTCGCAGCGCGCCGAACAGGGAGTATTTGCTGTTCGACGACCAGCCTGCCATGATGATGCCAAGCACCACCAGAGAAGACACCGCGAGGTAGATGAACAGGCCGAGCTGCAGGTTGCCGATCACCGTCGACTGGAACGGGGGTAGCACGGCGACGACCGCGAACGACGACCCGAAGACGACGTAGGGGGCAAGACGGAACAGTAGCTTGTCGGCTTGCGGGGGTATCAGATCCTCTTTGAACAGCAGCTTGATGCCGTCCGCGAGCGTTACGAGGACGCCCCACGGGCCGACGCGGGTCGGCCCGAGACGGTCCTGGAAATAGGCGGACACCTTGCGCTCCATCAGCACGAGCACGATCGGGATCGCGGCGATGAGAGCGACCGTCACCGCGGCGAGCACGACCAACATGATGGCGATGAGGCCTTCGAGCGGGATCGCCTCGGGCCACCGGCCGCCCAGCTCGAGCGTCTCGGTCGTCTGCGCCAACGTCGTCCTGAGACGCGAGGCGAATGCTTCGATCGGGTGTGTCATACGTTCTGGATCATCGCGGCAGCCCGCTGCTACCGGTCGATCTCTCCCATGACGATGTCGATACTGCCGATGATCGCCACCACGTCGGCTATGAGCAGGCCGCGACTCATCTTACGCAACGCGCTGAGCGCCGTGAAACACGGCGAACGGACCTTCACTCTCGACGGGCGGTCGCTGCCGTCGCTGTGTATGTAGTATCCGAGGTCACCTCGCGGAGTCTCCGTGCGCATGTAGATCTCGCCCGCGGGAGGCCGCAACGTACCGCGCACCTTCGCGGTGAAGTTCTCGTCCTCGAGAAGGCCGCGCTCCTCCATCTGGTCGAGCGCCTGCGTGGCGATTTTCACGCTCTCGCGCATCTCATCCATGCGGACCATGTACCGGTCCCAACAGTCGCCGTTCTTGCCCACGGGAATCGCGAAGTCGAACCGGTCGTAGATGCTGTAAGGCTCTTCCTTGCGCAGATCCCACGCCAGCCCGGCTCCGCGGATGTTCGGGCCAGTCCAGCCGTTCTGGATGCACTCGTCAACCCCGAGCACGCCGATACCCGCGGTGCGTTCGAGGAAGATCTTGTTGTTCGAGAGGAGCGTGTTGTAGACGTCGATCTGCGGCCCGAAGTAGCCGAGGAAGCTGCGCAGCTTGTGGTGGAAGCCCCCGGGGAAGTCACGGGCGACGCCGCCTACGCGGATGTAGTTGTATAGCAGACGCGCGCCGCTCAACTCCTCAAACAGCTCCAGAATCGTCTCGCGGTCGCGGAAGGCATACAGGAACGGCGTGAACGCGCCGATGTCGAGCCCGTACGCGCCGAACGCAAGCAGATGGCTCGCGATCCGGTTCAGTTCGCAGACGATGACGCGGATGTACTCGGCCTTCTCGGGGACCTCGACCGGCCGCGGCCCGCGGGCGAGCAGCTCCTCGACAGCCAGGACGAAGCCGAGTTCGTTGTTCATCGCCGCGATATAGTCCATCCGGTCCGTATACGGGATGATCTGCGGGTACGTCAGGTTCTCGGCGTGCTTCTCGAAGTTCCGATGCAGATAGCCGATGTGCGGGATCGCGTCCTGGACGACCTCGCCGTCAGTCTTGAGTTCAAGACGCAACACGCCGTGGGTGCTCGGATGCTGCGGTCCCATGCTCAGGACCATCGTATCCGTGCGTAGCGCCCGTGTTGTCGGCTCTGCCATCGACCCCGGATTCCGTGTTAGTAGGGTACCTTCATCCCGCGGTAGTATTCCTGCACCTCGTAGTCCTTGCGGAGGGGGTAGCCCTCCCAGCCCTCGGGTAGAATGAGCGGCCGCAGATCGCTGTGGCCGGAGAACGCGATGCCCATGAGGTCGTGCGCCTCGCGTTCATGCCAATTCGCGGTCTTCCACGCCCGCTCCACGCTGGGCACTACGGCCGCCGCGCGCGGCACGTCCACGCGGAGCGCCGCGACGTGTCTGTGCGTCATGGAGTGCAGGTTGTACACGACGGACAAATTGGAGCCTCGGTCGAGCGCCGACAAGCACATCAGCGAGTCAAGCCGAAGGGCGTCCTCGTCGCGGCAGAACATCGCGACTTCGGCGATCGCTGGCGCGTCTACCATCGACTGAGGAGGGTCGTAGATGACAGGGCTTTTGGGATCGGATTCATCTGTCAGGACCAGGCCGGTGACGACGTCGTCACCGAATCGCTCCCGCAGCCGCCCGTGTATCTCTTCTGCCGTCAATGTCGTCCTCGACGTTCGGCGTGTGCCGCGGTCTACGCCTTCTTCGCGATCGTCGTGCTCATGATCTTCTCTTGCAGCTTCAGCAGCCCCTCGAGCACCGCTTCGGGCCGTGGCGGGCATCCCGGCACGTACACGTCGACGGGGATGATGCGGTCCACGCCCTTGAGCACCGAGTAGCCGTGCATCCAATACGGGCCGCCGCTGGTCGCACAGCTACCCATGGATATCACGTACTTCGGCTCCGGCATTTGCTCGTAAAGCCGCTTCACGCGCATCGCCATCTTCATCGTCACTGTGCCGGAGACGATAAGCAGGTCGGACTGGCGAGGCGTCGCGCGCGGAACACCCGCGCCAAACCTGTCGAGATCGTTGTGCGATGCCGCTGTCGCCATGAACTCGATGGCGCAGCAGGCGAGCCCGAAAGTCATCGGCCACAGGGACGACTTACGCGCCCAGTTGACGAGCGAGTCCACCGTCGTGATGATGACGTTCCGATCAAACTGGTCTGCGAGTACGCGCATCTCGTCTTTCCGCTAGTCGGCGGCCTCGGCCAAGCCATGGCCGGCCGGTGTGCCTGCGGTGAGGTCGGGCGCAGCGTCGGGCTCCTGCACGTCCCGGTACGTGCGCACCCAGTCGAGGTCGCCCTTGACCCACACGTACGCCAGGCCGATGAGCAGCACGCCGACGAAAATGAACATCTCCACGAGCGCGATAAGGCCGATCTGCTTGAAAACGACCGCCCATGGGAACAGGAAGGCGATCTCGACATCGAACAGCAGAAAGATGAGCGCCGTCGTGTAGAACCGGATGTTGAACTTGAGTCGGGCGTCGTCGACGGGATCCTCGCCGCACTCGTATGGGACGTACTTCTCGCTGCTGAACACCTGCGGGCGCGCCAGCTTGGAGAGGACGTTGTTAACGAGGATGAACGCGCAGCCGACGATGATGAAGACGAAGACGTTTGCGAACTCGTATCGCATGCAGCGCGTTCCTATGCGGCAGCCGGGTGCGGCGTGGCGTCGGCCCCTGGCGCGAGGCCATCCGAATTATAGCACGCGCGTCATCGCGAACAAGCCCAAACCGATGGCGTCGGGCACGGCAAGCGCCGACCTGGATCGGCCGGCGCTTGGGAAGCTCGTTTCAGGGGCCCGAGACCCTACAGGGCGTTCGGGTTCAGAACCGTGGCCGCAGCTGCCATGGCCGCCATCGAGGCTCCCTGAGAGCCCTGCGGGCCGGCGTGGCGCGCCAGCACAGATTCGCTGGACAGCCCGGCCGTCTGCACCTTAAGAGCTCCAGACGGATCCCGTTGGATGGCGGCCTTGATACGGTTGGTTATGGACATCGGCGTGTTCTTGCCGGTGGCGTCCGCGACGCCAATCGGAGGCTGCGGGAGATCGCCGCCTGACTTCGCCGCCTTGGTGACACCCGCGCGAGCTACGCGAGCCTTGGTCTCCGGCTGCGCGGCGAGCTCGGCGGCGCGCTTCTGCGCGCTGTCGTCGTGAGCGGCCATCGTCCGTGACGTAACGGTGCCGGCCTTGGACGAGCTGGCCGTAGCCAGGCTAATGCGGCCCGGGGCGCCGAGAGAGTGAAGTCCCTGTACGAGGGGCATGTCGTCGCTCCTTATAGTACGTTCGAGACCGTGTGGGTCAGGGGCTAGCGGTTTGACGCCTGCTTGGGGCTAGCCGCCCCACCCGAGGGGCCGGGGCCCTTGGACGCGGGCCTCGCCTGGCTCGCCTTGGTGGAGTCAGCGGCTGACGGTCGGCTGCGACGGCTCTCTGCCGCGGCCTTCGGTCGCGCCCGTCGCGATGTCGGGCGGCTCCTCGTCGACTCGGCGGCGCCGGTCGACTTTGCCTTCGTGGTCGGATTCGGCCCCTTCTGAGCCGAGGCCTTGGCGGGCGCCGCGGTAGGCTTGCTCCGAGTTGGCGCGGTGCGTGTTCTCGCGCGCGAGGGCCTCGCCGCCGACTTCTGCCGTGACTGCTTGGCCCGGCTGTCGCGCTCCGACCTCGCTGCGGTTCGGGATGCGGCCTTGTCGGGCGAATCGCCCTTGGCCGCGGAGGCCTTCCTCGTTGACGCGGCGTCGTTGGTATCGGGCTTGTCCGCCTTCTTCGTCGCGGATCCGGAGCTGGCCGATGCCTTGCGCGCCGAGGGGCGCGAGGCCTTCGACGACGCGGCTCGCGAAGCTGCGCGCGCTCCCTGTGAAGACTCGATCGACATCGTGTCCGCCATGGTTGACGTTCCTCTTGCGTGAGATGTGCGGCCCGGCGGATGCCGCCGCCCGGGCCGTGGGTCTGTTGCGCCTGAGCCGGCGCACGGCGCTAGTCGGTCAGGAGCGACCGCGCCGGTCTATCTCGCTCCGGTGGCGACCGAGAGACGCCACGTTCTCGCTCCCCCCGGCCGCCGAAGCCTTCTCGATCTCGTCCCGAGCCACAGAGCTGTTGTCTGTCCGTACCGCACGCGTTCCTGCGCCGATGCAGGTCCACGCGCGGAATGCGTCACAGTCCGTAGTAGCGGAGCGCCCCGTGGGACGCGCGGCGCGACGGCGCCTCGGCACCCGCCCGGGTCACGGCTCCGATCGAGCCCGGGGCTTGCGCCAGCAGGCTCGTCGCTGGCGACAGGCCCCGACTAGCCACGTCGAGCGCCGTGCGGGGAGCGCGAGACGCGGCTTTGCACACGGCGAGCGCCGCGGCCGCCGCATCGGCCGGCTCGATCAGCACGGCGTCGAACCCCGTCGCGCGGCAGATGGCCTCCGAAGCCGCATCCACCTGCGCGGCTCCGTGCGCCGCGGCGCCGTCGCGTCCCGTGGCTCGCCGACGTGACGGCCTCCCCAGCTTCCTCGGGCCGCCGCTGGCGCCCCGGGGAATCCGGCCAAGTGTTGACGCTTCTCGTCGCATTTCGCTGGCCTCGTGTGTTCGGCGACGGGTCCTGCACTGTGCGGGACCAGTCACTTGTGCGTCGGCGGCACGGCCCGCGCGGTAGCCCTACCACGCGAGCCGGTCGCTGACTGCGTATACCCACAATCTTGCAGATACACGCGGCGGCGGACGCCCCGCGGTCAGGAACGCGGGGCGTCCGCGTCTCTCATACCGGCAGGAACAGGTCTGTCAGGGAACCCGTCCCGAGTCTCTTTCGTCCGGTGGGCCTGTAGGCCCGAGAGTTGTTGTCTGCTCGTACCGCGCGGCAGCGGTTCAGCGTGTCGCCGTCCGCGCCGCGGCGGAAACCCTATTCCGGCCGCAATCCTGCCGTCGCCACAGCGATGGCGGTGTGCGGCGCGCTCCGTATCGCGGTCGCCACGGCCCGGGCCGACTCACCGGCCTCGTGCGCCGAGAGCGCCTTCCCGGTAAAGCCGGATGCCGAGCGCAAGCCCTGCACGCCAGCGTTGACGGCTTCCGCGCCGACGCGCGCGGCGAAACGGACCTTCTCGCCGGTGATCGGGCCCGTGCCGCTCGCGCGCACTCCCCGCTGCACGGCCTTGCCCGCTTGCTGCGCGGCCGGGCTGAAGTTCGTCTCGACCTTCGGCGCCTGGGAGCGACTGCTTTGCGCCGCGGCCGCGACGGCCGCCTTCGCGGTCTCTCGGGCCCGCGAACTCGCGCGCGTTGGCGCGGCTGCGTCCGATCGCCGAGCCGCCTCTGCCCGGTTGCGAGTCTGGATCGCGGCCTTCGAGGATGCAGCGCGGGGCACGCGACGAGCCCGCCTCGGCGTTGCAGCGCCAACGGACGCGCGACGCGCCCGCCTGGCCGTGCGCGCCGGGGCCGTGGCGTCCTGAGGCGGCCGCGGGGGTCCGCCTTCCCCGTTGGCGGCGGCTTTGCGGACAACGCGCTCGATGGCGGCGGAGTCGCTCGCCGTCGCCGCGTTCGCTGTTCGCCCGCCCGCGGAGGGGTTCTGCCGAGACGCTGCGGCTTGGGCCTGGCGCTCCGCGCTCTGGCGTTGCGCCCTCGCCTGCGCTACCTGGCCAACGGACACCTTGCCGCGAGACGGCTTCCGCGCGGAGACCGCGTCGTCGCGGGGCTCGACGTGGGCGCGGCGGGCCGCTCCAGAAGTCTCCACCGCGGACACCTTGCGGGCTGCGGACGCCCGCGCAGCGGTCGATGGCCCAGTTGACTTGCTCTTGTTGCGTTCGACGGATCGGCGCGCGAACACCTCCGTGGTTCTGATCGCTGACGTGGGGCCTGGCATACTAACGTCCTCCTACGAAGCCGAGTGCGACCCACGTCTGAGGGCCGCCTGACAGCTTCACGCGCGGTACGCCGCGCCACGACAGCGTGAGCCGCGTAACGAGCGCGCCGTTCGTACTGGGTTCATTGGGTGACAACCGCGCGCGGCGACGTGCCGGGCGGCGCATGGGCGCAGAAAGGGCGTCGGGGCCTCGCCGAGGCGAAGCCCCGCGCTTGGAGTCGGTCCCCGCAGGCGCGGGGCCAGTCTTCGTCTCCCGGACGGATCGTGCCGACCCTCCCGACAAACTGCCGGGGTGATGCTTGTGGTCGGCATCCGGGCTCAGGCGCGTGCCTGACATGCAACATCCGTACAGATCACGGTCAACAGTCATATCACTCTCGATCGCGCGTGTCGGCGCCGGACTTAGGGTTTGGCGGCGCCGAGCTTAGGGGTATATCGCGCACGTTCCGTATCGTTCCGAACCGAACTCGTTCCGTCGCTCAGGGGGATAGCGCCTTATGGACCGGTCGGATGGTGCAGGGACCCTCCCGTCTCACGGAGTACCCGGCGCACGCCGGGGCTATCTGGGTTCAAACCGGAAGACGCGACGCGCAACGCGCGCGCTGGGCGCCGTTCCACTTCGCTGCGGAGCCGTTGCAGGCTCTCCTTCACGCCGCGTTTCGAGAGCGGCCGATCGCGTTGAACACTCACCTTTGACGCCTTCCGAGTGTTGCCTGCGCCCTGGGGACGGCTCTCGCCGTCACCCCGGAGCCTTGTGTTGCCCGGCGTGGGCAGCTTCCGTTTCCTTGCCGCCGACTGGTCGCGCGCCAACGCCTCGACACGCGGCCGCCCAACCGACGAACTGTTCAGCGACACCTTATTGGCCATACGACCCTCCTTTCGTCCTACAGCCGGTCGCCGGCCGCGGGGGTCAGGTGCGCCGACACCGCATCGACCAACTCTGGGCGCCGATCGAGCCTCCGTCGGATGTCTTCGACAAGCTGCGCAGCCTGCTCGGGGGGCATCCTACGGTGATCGGTCGGCCCGCCGCCGACAGTTGCGTGGCGCGCGCGCCTCGCGGTCTCGCGGGTCCGCGCGTCCTCGAGTTCATCCTGTCTGGACCGGCGTCGATCCGATGTGCCGCGCCGCTCAGAGCGCCGCGCCGCTGCTGGCGTTGTCGAGCCCTCTACGCGGGCATCGTCACGTGCCTTCTCGCGCCTAATCCGCGCGACATCGGGAAAGCTGATGATCATGCCACCTTCCTCCTTTCTGACTACGCGGTGCGCCTGGATGCGCCCGTCGGGAACAGGGCCAGGACGTTTTGGTTGAGTCTGGCGAGCTGTGCGATTCCGAACACACTGGTCTGTGTGAGGATCTGAGCCCGCACGATGGCGCTGGCCTCGAAGGCGATGTCCGCGTCGCGGATCGCCGAGTCGGCGCCCTGTAGGTTGAGAATCCTGGTACCGATGTCCGTTTGGATGGCTTCGAGGCGGTTCTGCACTGCCCCGACGCTCGACCGCTGGAGCGAGACCGATGTGATCCCAAGATCCAGCGAAGTCACGACGGCCGTGTTGCCCGTCGTTGCGAGGTTGGTAGAGGTGACGCCGTCAATGAACTGGCTCGCGGCCGCGTTCGGCAGCGTTAGGCTTATCTCATCGTTCGACCCGGCGGTGCCATCGCCGATGAAGAACGTGAGGTTTGAGCTGGCGGCGAGCAATGACGTCCCACCGAACGTCGTCGCGGCGGAGATGCGGTCGATCTCTGAGATGAGAGCGTCCGCTTCCGACGCGATCCCGCTCCGCGTAGATGCGTCAATGGTCGTGTCCGCCGCCTCAACGGCGAGTTCGTCGAGCGCCGTCAGAATGGAGCTGATGGATTCCAGCCCCGAATCGGCGGTCTGTGTGAGCGACGTCGCCGTCGCTGCGTTTGTGTTGGCTTGACCCAAGGCTGAGATCAACGACCGCAGCTTCGTCGAGACACCCAGTCCCGCGGGATCGTCGGCCGCGCGGTTTATGCGCAGGCCTGTCGAAATCCGCTCAATGGAACTGGTCGCCGACGCAGTTGCGCGGTTGAGGCTAGCAACCAGGGTTCCTGACAGGTTGGAGTTGATGCGAAACATCTCGTCCCCTCCCCGCCTCGTGCGCATGTCCCTGCGCAATAAGGCGGACAACCGGACGCACAAAGTGCATCAGGCAGATTTGGGCTAAAGAAACGACCGTTTCGTTCCGATAGATAAGTTGTCAGGAGGGACAAATCAAAACCGCACGGGCTATCTGCGGCTCTAGATTACACGTATCTGCATTTAAAGCGTCGCGCCTCTAACGCAACGCTTGTAGGGATTATACGCTGCCCGCTTCGGCGGCGCAAGTGTTTTCTCAAGCAGAGCCATCAATGCTTTGGGCTCATTGCGAACGATGGCAGCCGCACGCAGACCGGCAACCAGTTTTGTGCTGTCTGATTTCTGATCAACTCTATGAACGAAGAGACTTCGGGGGGATGGCATTTGCTCGTCCCTCCGTTTTATGTACGGGCATCACGTCTTAGCACGCATCTCCGATAACGTATTCATGGTTATACTAGTGCCCGGCGCGGTCTGGCTGTGGCCCACTACATTCCGATAACGTGTTCGCGGTAACGCCCACTAGACGTCGGCCCGCGCCTGGGCGAGTTCGATCACCATGCGGTAGTAATCCCGAGCGCCTTCGAGGCATGTGAGCACGTTGTCGCGACGTGTGGCGTCGGGCAGATGGTCGCCGGTCGACGCCTGCGTGATCTGCTGCTCCACGATCGCGAGGAAGTACCGGGCGGCCGGTTCCGAGGCGATCTCGTCAGTCCCCATGAACACGTAGATGGGGCTTGTCTGCGCATAGCGCACGTTCCCCTGAACGCGCTCGAAGCAACGCGCAGCCATCCACCCACTGCGCTCAAAGGTCTCGCGGAACTCCAGAACGACCTCGGTCGCGCCCTCTGCTGCGTCCACGCGCTGTACGACGACGCCATCCCTCACAAGCTCCACGTACGCCAACGGCCCAGCCGAAGCAGCCCTGACCTCTCCCGTCAGCACCCGGGGATCGCCAACTGCGTACCGAAGCAGCGCGCCCGGCCCGTTCCCATCGGCCTCCAGGAACAGCATCGGCCCATTCGTGGCGAAGCTTCGCCCGGCCCGCAGTGCCCTGAACCATGCGTCGTAGGTGAATTCCTCGTCGAGGCGGGCATACGTCCGACAGTACCCGAGGGGGGACGGCATGATCCCTGACGCGGTGCCACCACTGGCCGGCAGGCGGACGCCACAGTTGAGGTAGCGGTAGTACAGGTCGAGAATCCAGTGCGCAAACCCCTCGTCGCCGAGGAACTGTGTCTCCTGAGGGATGGCCCCCCATCGCGCGGACTCGCGCATGACCTTCCGCCGGTGGAAGTGGTTCGGCACCACACCCATCGAATCGAGCCCGCCATGGGCGGCGTTCACGGGCGTGCCTCGCCAGAACGGCTTCTCGCCATCTACATGGGCGCCCTGGGCCCTGGCGATGTCGATGTACTCCATGTCGGTCGGGTATAGCGTGGCGAGATCGTCGGTCGGAATAGGGTGGCGCATTCCGAGGAGCACTATGGCGCCGGGCCCGTCGTGGAGCCTTTCCACTTCGGCATCTGCGGTGCTGTACGCGCAGTTCGGCGCGGGGCTCTGTACGCCTGTTGGGACGTCGGCCGTGGGCGTCGACGCGTTGTGGTAGACGATGTTCGTGCCCACGTTCAGGGCCTCGGATTGAACGGCCATGGGCAGGTCGCCGGGGTCTCGGTGCACGTGCAGATCGCCCGAATACCAGTCCTGCGCGTTCATGTCGATCCACCGCGTCAGCCGGATATCCCGGCATGTGGGGGATCCGGCGCCGACCTCGACGGGCTCGACCGCCGGGCCGTATTCCGGCCCACGCTCTACGCGTACGACGTAGGTCCCAGGGTCGAGCGCCACCTCGAAGGCTCCGCTGCACAGGAAGTGGCGCTCTTCGCCGACGTGGAACGCAACGTGGGGCGTCGACGGCTCGTACGCCCCGCCGGACGCGTCGGTAACGTAGACCCGGCACGGCACGGCACCGCCGGTCACGTCGTCAGTGATCGTGACGGATAGAACGGCCACGTGGTGGCTCCCTATGGCGCTGCTACGGACGTGGAGACCCGCGAACGGCTAGCCGGGGGCCGATGTAGTGAGACCTTCCAGCCAACGGAACAGGGCGACCAAAGCCGCGATCCCGGCCAGTACGGCGAGCATCCAACCTGCGGCGCGCAGGAAGTCCTCTGGGCGGTCTTCGTCGCCGTTGCCGCGGTAGGTGCTCTCGACCAGGCGGAGGAACTCGCCGAAGCGCTTCTCGCCGCGCAGCCAGGCGTATAGCCGCTCGTACTCCTTCTCCAGGAGTATCGAGAACTCCTGGCGCTGGGCGCTGAAGTCCGTGAATTCCTCCCAGTCCTCCTGAGGCACGACGTAGTGCGGCTCCGGCCCCACGCCCAGCTCGAACCCAAAGCCCTCGACGTGGACGATTTCGCCCAAGCCGTCCTTCGCGGCGATGGTCGTCCGCGGCAGATCGGTGGGCGTCGCGCGGATGAAGGGGGCGTCATCGGGGGGCGGCGCGTCGGGCGTCGGCTCGCGGTCCACGACCTCCACAACGCGCAGCAGCAGTTCGGTCGCCTCTTCCTCCGCTTCCGTGGGGACGGCGATCGCGACGCGCTTCCGGCCGTCCTCGACGATCTCCTCGACCTTGAACGGGAGTTCCGCATGCGCGAACGCAGCGCGGATGAGGCTGACCTCCCAGTCGTCCTTGGCGCGGTGGACGACGGCCCACCCGCCGGTGTCGGTGAAAATGTCTCGATCGGGGTCGTGGATCATGCGTTCTGCGCGCCCTGGTCGAGTGTTTGCGCTGTCGACACAGCATATCGGAGCGGCCCTGGAGGGTCAACTGGGCTACCCCCGATTGCTCGATTGGGAGGCGGCATGGTATCGTGAACCGAGTGGGACCCGCCCTGAAGAGTCCCGAAGGAGGCGATCACGACTACGCGCGACGCGGCTCCCCGCACTGCTGAAGTAGGCATCCGCAGCCTCAGCGTAGTGATCCCCGTCTACAACGAATTGCGCACGATCGACGAGTTGATCGGCCGCGTGGGCGATGTGGATATCGGGATCGACAAGCAGATCGTGCTCGTCGATGACTGCTCGACGGACGGCTCGCGCGAGTATCTGCGGGCCAAGGAAGACAAGGGGCAGGACGGCTTCGCGTTCGCGTACCACGATCGGAACCGGGGCAAAGGCGCCGCGCTCCGCACCGGATTCGGCATCGCGGACGGGGACCTGACGATCGTGCAGGATGCCGACCTCGAGTACGATCCGTCCGAATACCCACGGCTGCTCGAGCCCATTCTGTCCGGCGCCGCCGACGTGGTCTACGGCTCGCGCTTCCTGCACGGCGCGCAGAGCGAGGCATGGCACACGTTCGGGAACCACGCGCTTACCCGCGTATCGAACCTGTTCACCGGGCTGAACCTGACCGACATGGAGACGTGCTACAAGCTCATACCGACGGCCGTCCTGCGGGACATGCCGTTGCGTAGTGAGAGATTCGGGATAGAACCCGAAATGACCGCCAAGCTCGCCAAGCGCGGGCTACGGATCATGGAAGTCCCGATCACCTACAGCCGTCGCCGGTACGCCGAGGGCAAGAAGATCAACTGGAAGGACGGCGTCGCCGCCGTCGCCCACATCATCCGATTCCGACTCGCGGACTGACCCAGCCTACGCGACCGAGCGTCCCACGGCGATGGCATCCTCCAGATCGACTGTTCCTCTATAGAGGGCGCTGCCGATGATGAGTCCCTCGATGCCGGAGCCGGCTTCGACGGCGACCGCCTGGACGTCTGCCAGGTCGGACACGCCGCCCGACGCGATCACCGGTGCGTCTACGGACTCGGCAAGGTCCATAGTCGCCGCGACGTTCGGGCCTGTGTGCATTCCGTCGCGACCTATGTCCGTGTAGACGATCACGCACGCTCCGAGGCCGGCAACCTGCCGCGCGAAGGAGCTGGCCTCTGTATCCGTGACGCGCGTCCAACCCTCGGTAGCGACGCAGCCGTCTCGGGCGTCGATGCCGACCGCGACCCGCCCGGGCAAGGCGTCGTTCGCGGTGGCCACTAGGTCTGGCGACTCGAAGGCCGCCGTGCCGAGGATAACTCGCGCGATGCCCGCTTCGGCCGCGGCGAGGATCTGTTCCATGCCGCGCAACCCGCCGCCAAGCTGGACTGGGACGGACACGGCGCCCACGATCCCCGCTATGGCTTCGCGGTTCTCCGGAGCGCCACCGAATGCCCCGTCGAGATCGACGACATGCAGCCACTCGGCGCCCATGCCCACCCAACGACGAGCCATCTCACTCGGGTCGTCGGAGAAGACGGTCTGCTGTTCCGGGTCGCCCTGGCGCAACCGAACGCACCGGCCGCCTCGTATGTCGATTGCGGGGTAGATCTTCATCACACGCTCCACGCTGTGCGTCCAAGCCCTCAACCCGCGGGCGGCGACGCAGGCATATGGGAGGCCGCATCGCCCATGCGACCGCCGGTTATAGGGATCACCTGTCAGTTCGACCCGGATGCCGGGAATCGATCCAGCGAAGTCATGAACGGCACGCACAGGCTTCCAGATGCGTACCCCTACGCCGTCCGACGCGGCGGCGGCCTACCAATGCTACTGCCCACGACGGCCGATGCCGACGCAATCCGCGCGTACATCGGCGTGATCGACGGGCTGATCCTGTCCGGAGGTGGGGACATCGCGCCGGAGTTCATGGCCGTCGAGCCTGAGCCCGGTTTGGGCGCCGTCGACCCGATCCGCGACACGTTCGAATTGGCCCTAGCGCGCGAGGCGATCGACGCCGAGACGCCGATTCTCGCCATATGCAAAGGCATACAGGTGCTGAACGTCGCTACTGGCGGGAGGGTGATCCAGGATCTCGACTCCTCCCGCGCCGACGCCGTCCAGCACGCCCAGCGGGCTCCCGGATGGCACGGCACGCACACGATCGACATCGAGCCCGCGTCGCTACTCGCCCGCACCGTCGGATCGTTGGAGTTGCGCGTGAACTCCTTCCACCACCAGGCCAACCGCGACGCGGGCCGCGGGCTCGTGGTGTCGGCGCGCGCGAAGGACGGCGTCATCGAGGCCGTCGAGGGCGACGGCGACGCCTTCGTGCTCGGCGTCCAGTTCCACCCCGAGAGTATGGTCGACGCCGCCGAACCCATGGCAGCCCTGTTCCGCGGGCTAGTGGACGCGTGCGCCGCGCGGGCGTAGGACGCCGGCCGGCTACGCCTTGTAGAACTCGACGCCTGTCCCGGCCATGTCGGCCACGCGACCGATGAGTTCGCCGCGCTCGTCCGCGGACAGGCCGGCGAAGCTGCGCGCCAACTCCACCTTCTCCAGCATATGCGCCGGCTCGTTGGGCCCCGTGATAAGCACCGTGATCGGCAACGACCACGCGAAGTGCACGGCTTCCTGGATCGACACTCGATCGGGGACGACCTTCGGCCGGTCGCCGTGCTCGAAGTGACTGGAGCCGCCGAAGAAGCCGCCATTGGCGAGCGTCTTCATCGCCAACACCGCGATCCCAACCTCGGCGAGGGGCGGCATCACCTGTTCGATGAAGCTCTCGTACGACGGGTCGGCCACGTTCACCGGCATCTGGCACGCCTGGAAGACACCGACCGGAGCGGACGCGAGCATGCGCAGATGCGCTGAAGGCGAAGTGTGACCGGTGAAGCCAACGTGTCGGACTTTGCCGCTCTCCTGGGCGGCCAGCACGGCATCCAGGACCCCGCCCGCGAGGCGCGCCTCGACATCGTCTGGGCCTGTCAACGCGTGGATCTGCCAAAGGTCGAGTACGTCTGTGCCCAGGCGCCGTAGCGTGCCATCGAGGTGTTTCCGCGCCTCGGCCGCAGTCTTCGCGGTCGTCTTGGACATGATGAACGAGACATCGCGGTACTTCGGGACGAGATGGAGCCCCAACGCGAGTTCACTGCCGCCGCCCTGGTAGCTCTCGGCGGTGTCGAAGAACCGCACGCCGCCCTCCAGCGCGATCTCGATAGTCTCACCGGCGTCGCGTTCGTTCATGCGCCCGACGTGCGCGCCGCCCAGGCCCAGCATGGTGACCGGCTCGCCCGTCGGTCCGAAGGGTCGAGAGGGCAGCAGGGCGCCCAGCCTGTCGCTGGTCGGTGACGACGCGCTGCGAGCGCCGTCTGACGGGAGCACGCTCAGCGCGCCGAGACCTGCGAGATGTGTGAGGAAAGACCGCCTGTTCATTGCTCCTCCGACAGCGTTTGGGGCGTCTGGTGATTATGGCTTTGCCGCCGCTCACCGGCAAGCGGGCGGGCGGCTCAACGGAAACTGCAACACGGGCGGGCCGTCGCACGTCATCCATAGTGCCTGTGGAATGCGTTCACGGCATGGGGGACTTGCGATGCTAGTGCGGCTTCACGCGACGGTCTGGCTGGCCGCCGGGATATACCTCCTGGCGACCGGGGCCCAGGCGAGTGATGCGTCTGACGGATTCGGGGTGGGCGCGCGGCCTGCGGGGATGGCGGGCATCACGTCCACCGTCGCCGACCGCGGTTCCGCGCTATTCGGCAACCCGGCCCTCCTGCCGGATGTCGACGACGCGGGATTCCTACTCGACGCCGGACAGGGCGCGGTTGCGGCGTCGCTGCCTCTCGGGCGGGTGGGCGCGATCGCGGCCGGCGCGTTGGATCTGGATCACGACGACCGGTTCCTCATCGACCAGCCATGGAATCCGGTCGGCACGTTCCGAACGGGGGCGAATCGCGCGTCGGTCGCGTACGGGGTGCGACCCTACGCGCGGATGTCGCTTGGGGCCACGCTCGACGGGTGGCGTTCGGCGGAAGGTGACTGGAGCCCGGGCAACACGATCGGCGTGTCGCTCACGCCCACGGGCCCGTTCGAGATGGGCGGGCAGGCGCACTTCAGGCGTGACGCCGAATGGCTCTGGAGCGTCGGAGCCGCTTGGCGTCCGGCGGCACAGTTCCAGTTGCGCGCGGAGCTAATGCCCGAGGCATACGCCTTCGGCGTGGAGTCAGAATGGCGGCGGCTTTCGGTACGCGCGGGCCTGCGATCCTCGACCGACGCGCTGGCGCCAGGCTCCACGGGCGCGTACGGGGTGACGCTCAACGTCACCCAGAGCTCCGCCGTACACTACGCGTACCAGTTCGATACCGAGCACTTCTCCGGCGGCAGGCACTCTCTCTCGTTCGACGTCCCCCGGTGGGCCGCGGCGGGAGCAACCAACGTTGTGCGCCGCGCACGAAGCACAGCCGCTCGACCGGCAGGCCCGGCGCCGACGGAACCACGCGCGCAGGCCGCCTCGCGCCCGGCTGTCGTCATCGTCCCCCCCGGCACCACGCCCCAGCGCGTCATCAAGTCCGCGGTCGACAAGACGCCCGACATCCCTGGGAACGCGCGCCGTTCGCTACGCAGGCTTATCGAGCACCACTCGGAGAAGTACGGCGTGGAGACTCCGCTGATCCTGGCGGTCATGCGCGCGGAGTCGGGGTTCGATCCGGCCGCGATATCCACGTCGAAGGCGGTGGGCCTATTTCAGCTCCTCCCGCCCGCCGCACGCGACATGGGGATCGACATCCCCGCCTCGGCTGTCCTGGATCGGCGGCGCGACGGGCGTTTCCACCCCATCCGCAATGCGGACGCGGGCATCCGGTACATGGCGCATCTGCTACAGAGGTTCGACTGGAACTACGTGCTCGCAGTGTCGGCGTACAACGCAGGGCCGGGCAACGTGAACGGGTCGGTACCGAGGATGCGGGAGACCGAGAGGCATGTCGGGAAGGTGCTGAACTACTACTACGGCTACCGGAACGACCCGGCGCAACTCGCCGCGGTGTGGCGACAGATCGAGGCGATCGAGATCCCGAATTGACCGGGACGGTGGCTACGGGAACAGCGTGTACATGTTCCGCCCGGTGACAACGCCGATCAGGCTCCACAGGCTTCCCGCGATGAACTGCCCGAACACCATGCCGAGGAAGATCGGCAGCGCGCGCCGGTATGAGCCTAGCCCGCCCGTCGTGAAGAGCACGCGCTTCGATGCCCATCCCAGGAAGATGGAGAACCACATCCACCCCATCGCCCAGCCGTACCCAGCCGCATAGCCAACTGGGTAGAGCGGGAACCACAGGAACTGGCGCTTGAAGAACGCAAGGGCGATGGAGAACACGAAGCCGAACACAACACGGTAGATGTTGGGCAGGTCCGGGTCGCGTGGGTTCGTGATCCAGGAAGCGAGCGTTCCGAATTCGCCGACACCCCAGACCGAGAACCGGTACCTGTAGTACAGGACGATGTGCGCGCCTATCGCGACGACCGCACCCACCACGCTGGCGACGGTCATCGCCACGACAAGGCGACTCGCGCGCGTGCGGAGGGCGGAGCCGATCTTGAACGCCTCCAACTGATGCGGCATCGGGTGGCACCGGTAGCCGTACGAGAGCCACGCTAGCAGGCGAGTAATCGTGAGGTTGCGGGCGCCGAATGGCCGGGTGCCCGCGAACATGACCATCAGTTCGTCGGGCCGCGAACCGTGCATCTCGTGCGTGGGTGGGCCGACCTCGGCGCGCATCCGAGTCATGCCGATGCAAAGCAGCATGTAGATGCCCATGTTGATAGACGCTACCCACAGCGCCATCCCCGCGAGCCGGAGGAAGACCAGCAGCGCCGGAGCGCCGACGATAAGGCCCACGATCGCGACGCGATTCAGTCTGTCGTCGCCGCCTGTTCCCGCGTTGGCGGGTCGGAACGCGCTCTGGACGACACCGGCGATGTGACGCCTGCCGGACCAGAGTGCCATCAGAGCGATCGCCATCCACGCTCCGGAGCGTAGGTCGCCTGCCCACCCGTCCCCGGCTGGCACCCCGAGCGCGGTGAGCGCCACGAAGTGCGCCTTGAATAGCAGGTAGAACACCCACAGTGAGAACGACAGGTCCAACGGCATGATGTAGCCGAGACCCATCGCGAACGGATACACGTAGACGTTCAGGCCGCCCATGCCACTCCAGGGCTTCTCGCGGAAGAACTGCCCGAGCGGGTACTTGAGCTGGAGGTGCGGCAGGGCCGGGTACAGGTAGTTAAGTCCCGACAGAACCTCGAGCGCGAATGCCCCGAGGAACCCCGCCCACATGAGCCGGTTCGTGAGCAGTCCCCGCGTGTCGCCGATCATCTCGATGGGCATCTGCGCGATGGGGTAGTTGAGGCGCTCGTGCTCCGTCCATTGGCGTCGTACGACGACGTTGATGCAGAGCATCACGAACAGCAGGACGATGATGAACCCGGTCCACGCGAGGAACGGCACCGCCCACGCGCGGATGTTGCGTTCTGTCCAGAACGACTCGCCACCCTCGTAGTACCCGACCAGCACGTCGGCGTCACCCACGGTCAGCCAGCTAGGCAGGTGGCTGCCGAAGAGGGTCAACCACTCGTTCTCGGCGGTGGCGCGGCCGACCCCGTGCGCCATCGCTGGGACGAGCTGGCGTACGATGTCGTGACCGGCGAGGGCCGTGGCCACGCTTATCATGACGTATATCGTCGCGATCTCTGCGTCCGAGAACGCCACGCGCGGCGTGTACCTGCGAAGCGCCGTGTTAACCAGCAGCAGGCCGAAGAGGGTAGCCAGCACGGTAGGGAAGAACGAGAAGTCGGTCAGCTCGTAGACGACCCGGTTCTCGGCGGAGACGATCCAGTAGCCGTCGAGGAAGATCAGCAGGGACCCGACGCAGAGCACACGTGCGAAGAACCGCGCGGAGCCGGTATTATCCAGGTCGCGCTCGCGCTTCATTGCCGACTGTGACTGCATTACTCACCGATGGACGGGCTGGATGCTCGGCAGTATACCTCAGCGCCAGGGAAGCCGCCAGCAGCGCCCCTGGTCGCGAACCGGGAGACGAACGCATGGATGACGGCAACGCCACTATAGGGTTCGTCGGCCTCGGCTCGATGGGCGGGGCGATGGCGAGCACGCTTGTCGGCGCCGGGTACGGCGTCATCGGGTTTGACCCCGACCCGAACGCGATGTCCAAGGCCGTCGACGTCGGCGTTCTGGCGGCGCCCGGAGCCGGGGATGTCTCCGAGCGATGCAACGTCGTGCTCGTAAGCTTGCGTAGTTCCGCGATCTTCGTCGAGGTCGCCGAGAACGAGTTGCTCCCGGCCGTATCAGACGGGTCGATCATCGTCGATCTCGGGACGACCGAGGCGCCTGAAGATCGTCGCCTAGCCGCAGCGTTCGCGGAGCGAGGCGCGTGTCTACTGGATGCTCCCGTGAGCGGCGGCCCCGGCGGCTCTGCCACGGGCACACTCCACATGTTCGCCGGCGGCGATCCAGACGCGTTCGAGGCGGTGCGGGCCGTCCTTGAGACCCTGGGCGCGGACGGCCGCGTCGTGTACTGCGGGCCGTCGGGCAGCGGACAGGTCGTGAAGGCAGTGAATCAGTTGGCGATGGGCCTCGGACTCGCCGCGTACGTCGAGGCGATGGCATACGGCGTCCGGTCTGGCATCGATCCTGAGGCGATACTACAGGCCGTTGGAGGCCCGGACGGGTTCCGCGCCCAATTCGCTGGCGTCGCGCGCTCGGTCGCCCGGAACGACGATCCCGCCTTCTATGTGAAGTTCCCGGAGTTGGGCTACTTCCTGCGAGAAGCAGAGGAGGCCGGGCTCGCGACCCCACTCACCCGCGCGCTGTTCGACTTCCTCGACCCAGCGGAGCGCGTCACCGTGGACAACATGGGTCGCCCGATCCCGTCGTTCTGGCGCGAACTCATGGCACGCTGAGGACGACCGTCGCGAGCGGCGGCCCGGATGCGCGCACCTTACCCCGGGGCGGGCCAGTCGAGGTGTCGATGAAGGAAGTCGAAGGTGCCCTGGCCGTTGATGGTGTGCGGGCCGTCGAAGAACTCCATCTCAACGCGGTCGGCGATGCCGAGTTCCACGTAACGGCGGCGAGTCCTCGCGAATTCGTACGCGACCCACTCGTCGGGGGCGACGCCGTCGTGATGTCCGCGCTCGACCATGAACGGTCGCGGGCAGATGAGCCAACTCATCTCGGCATAGTTGAACGTGTTCGCGAGGTCGAACTCGAACATCTCGTATTCGCCGGTAACCAGGTAGCTGTAAGGGCTCCGCGCTGAGGTGTTCTTCCACACCCACTCGTTGTAGTCGGCGGAGCAGATGGACAGGCAGTACCCCTCGAGGAGCGCGGGGACGCGCATCGCCGTCTTGCCGCCGTAGCTCAGTCCGTAGAACGCGATGCGAGCTGCGTCCACGTACGACAGCCCCGCGAGCCATTCGATGATCCGCTCGTGCTGCCGTGTGATGAGCGAGAACAGGGACAGCCCTAACGGGTTGGCCTTCCGCTGAAGTGAACGGAAGTCGTCCTCGCCGATGTACGGGTTCTGCGGCGAGAACGTGACGAACCCACGTTCGGCGAGACGGCACGCGTACTGATGGTACGCGTCGTTCTGCACGGCTGGGTCCGCCAGGTCGCCTGGCCTCCCTTCGAGGCCGTGTTGGCAGACGACGACGGGGCGCGGCTCACCGTCCGCGGCGCCAAGCGGCACGAGGAGGATGCCGTATGCGAACACCTCGGGGTACACATCGAGTCGCACTTCGTATCCGCGATACGCCGGCGTCTCGCAGAAGAGGCGGCTGCGTGGGCTCGTCGGCTCGGCCGCCGAAGGCAGTTTGCCGATGAGATCCACCCACATCCGCTCGCGGTAGTCGCGCGAACTCGCCCTCCACGTGGCCTCGTCCGTCGCGTCGACGTCGCTCCAGTACGCGCGCCTCGCGAACTCCGACTCCCGCATCAGCGCCTGGGTGTCCTCAACGAGTTCGCCGAACTGCGTCTCTGCGCGGGCGGAAGTATCTGGCAGCGGCCGGACAAGCGTCATGGCCGCGGCATCCGCAGCGTCAGATGCGCCTAGCTCGGTCGCCACGGCCGCCCGGAACTCCGCGTCAAACGCCGCGGAACCTGGGACCAACGTCGCGAAGTCCTTGCCGCTTGCCGCGAGATCACGTGCTCGCTCGAGTTCCGCGGCGACGTCGGCATCGGTGGGCGTGTCGATGCGGCCGGGCGCTGCGCCGCCTCTGCCGTCGCGCGCCGGTGGCGGCCCGTCCACGGCCGGGTGCGGGCACGACTCGACGATCAGGTTACGTGGGACGATGAGCGCGGCGAGCTCGGCGTCCCCGCAGTGCGTGAGCAACCCAAAGACATTCCTGTAGATGGGCTCGCGCCACATTTGCTCACGCGGGCCGAAGTAACCGGACACGCCCACCAATCCGAAGCGCTCGTCAAGCGCGCCTACGTAGAGAGCCAACGCGCCTCCCTCGCCATGCCCAAGCACCGCCAGCGGCGCCTCGCCGTACGAGGCCGCGAATGCGTCCGCCGCGGCAAGCACCCTCTGCGCCTCGTAGCCAATCACATGCCGACCGACCTCGAACGCCGCGCGGTACACGAACTCGCGGTGAGGTTGGTTCGTCATCCTGACGCCGGGAATGCCGGAGTGCGCGTCGTCGCGGCTGGTCAGGGCGGGTACGAGCACCCGGAACCCCGTCGACGCCAACGCGTCGCATAGCGTTGAGATGCCGCCAGTTTCCCCGTCCAGGGAGACTGCGGCCTCTGGCGTCGTGTCGCAGTCCGGTAGCGCGACGACGTTGCCGCGAGCGACCCCGTCGGGCTCGCACAGGAGGCCGGCGCCAGTGACGTTCCGCAGGACATCCCACCGCGCCTCGTGGACCGTATATCCGTCGCCCGTCGCGAGCGACGAGTTGGCGCCCGCGGGCGTCACGAGTTCGAAACGGGTCGGCCGTCGTTCGTCGACCACGCCCAGCATCCGCGACAGCCGCGCGCGGATGGACGACGCGTGGATCGAGGCGCGGCTCGCACGTTCCGCCGCCGCGCGACGGCCTTCGGCGTCCAGGAAACGATGCATCCCCGCTACCATGTCGGCGGCATGGTCGATACCGGCCGGGAGCGCGCTCGTGTCGTCCAGACGCGGAGCGTCGGTAGGGCTCATGTCACGCCTCTCGTCTATAGTGGGCTCGCACGCGGCGCACCGGCGGATCCTCGGCGTCGATGTAGTCCTCCACCGAGACCTCGCGCAGTCCGGCGGCCGGGAGGGTCGCTAGCTCTCGGGGCATCAAAGGCCACGGGTGACTGCTCAGCCCCTGGCCGCAGCTAGGGGGTATCGGTTACTGTCTCGGCAT
>JABGQA010000045.1 GCA_018644665.1 Candidatus Poribacteria bacterium | reverse complement strand
CTAGACGGCGACGACGACTTCGTCCTCGTCCCCGCGTCGGCCTCGCTGGAATCGGCCGGCGAAGAGTTCACGGGGATGGCGTGGATCAACTTCATCACGCGTGCTCCAGTTCCCGCGCCGGTGTGCTGCGCGGACGACCATCTGGTCTACGCCTTCACCGCTCAGTGGCACCAACTCCTCAACGTGTTCGGACCGGGTCGAGGCGGGAATCAGGGGAAGGTCGAGATCGGTAGCGCGGAACTCGCGCCACAGTGGTTCTCCGGCCCGACCGTCGTCGAGGACGAGTCGTGGCATCACCTCGCCTACACCTACGACGGCAGCACGAAGACCATCTGGGTGGACGGCGAGGTGGACGCCGAGCAGCCCGCAGGCGGGACCACGAACCTAGTCGATGCCGACCTGAGCATCGGTGGGACGGCGGGCGAGCGCTGGGCGCACGGCCTCATCGACGAGATGGCCCTGTTCAACGTCGCGCTCGAAGCGGCCGACATCGGCGCGGTGATGGACGCGGGCCTCGGCAAGACGTTCGGGCTGACGCCCGTCGAGCCCCAGGGCAAAGCCGCAATGACCTGGGGAACGCTCAAGGGTGCCGCCCGCTAAAGCGAAGCCACGTCCGCGAATGCGCGTAGGTCCGCGTCGAGCCGGGCCTACGCCCGGCGGGTGACCCTCCCAGGACGTGCCGCTCCTGTGTCGCTTGGTTGCCCGAAGCGAGACGCCCCGCCCGTGGTTGCCTGCGGACAGGGCGCGGAACGTACCGGGTGGTGAAGCAGCGACCGGTCGGTGGGACTAGTTGGCCCCGCCATCCGTGACGACCTCGGACACGAGCGGCGAGTGGTGGTAGTGCGCCATCCGCCATCCGGCATCCCGCAACACCCAGACGGAACTCATCCGCCACGTCCCGGTCATAACGACATCGCCGGGAAGCGTGATCGCGCCTTCGATGTAACTCGTGGCGACGGCTGTGTCTCCGTATATGTGCGTGCGCCGGTGCTTCTCGACGACTCTCACCTGGTATCCAGCGTCGTAGAGCCCCTGGAACGCCTCCTTCGACAGCGATCCCAGCAGGTCCTGTCGGAACGAGAATCCAGACAGGGATGGGTCGACGTGCTCCCAGAACGCGTCGACATCTCCTGAGTTCCACGCCTGCATGACCGTGTCGAGGGCGGGGTTCAGGCCTCGGTCTTCCCGCTCCCCGACTGCGCCCATCGTGACCACCGAAGCGCCGATCGCGACCATCAGGACGAGGAGCACGATAGCAAACCGTCGCATATCAACCTCCTTGTTGCGCCAGTGCAGTATACTGGCGCCCTGATAGTCGGACAGGGGCACGATTCCTGTCAAGGAATGACTGTCTTCGGCTCGGCTTGCGCCTCGGCCACCCCTCGCGGATACTCGGCGCGAGCCTGTGACGCCCCGTAGCCCACGTCCAGCCGCCAGGAGCGCGCGACATGGCCGAACAACTCGCCGTCAACGGCGGAACGCCCGTCCGAACGACGCCCTTCCCCGGACGCCAGCCCTACTCCGAACGCGACGAGGAGCTGGTCCTGGAGGCCATACGCAGCCAGAACCTTTTCGGTAAGAACGGGAACTTCGTGCCGCAGTTGGAGGAGAAGTTCGCCCAGTTCATGGGTTCAGGCTACGCGCAGACCTGCACGAGCGGCACCGCCGCGGTCCACCTGGCGTTGGGGGCCGTGAATCCCGACCCCGGCGACGAGATCATCACCGCGCCGATCACCGACCCCGGCAGCGTCATGCCGATCCTTCAGCAGAACGCCGTCCCGATATTCGCCGACGTCGACCCCATCACGCTGAACATGACGGCCGAGTCCATTGAGGCGTGTATCACCGACCGCACGCGCGCGATAATCCTGGTGCATCTGTTCGGCCGCCCGTGCGACGTCGACAAGGTCGCGGAGATCGCGAAGCGCCGCGGGGTCACGCTCATAGAGGACTGCGCCCAGGCGCACGCGACGAAGTACAAGGGGCAATACCTCGGGACGTTCGGCGACATGGGCTGCTTCAGCTTCCAGCAGTCCAAGCACATGACCACCGGCGACGGCGGCATCACCATCACGGACGACGAGGCCACCTACTGGCGACTGCGACTGTTCGCCGACAAGGGCTGGGACTATCGCTACATGGGCGAGCGCGACCACGCCTTCCTCGCCCCGAACTACCGCATGAACGAACTGACGGGGGCCGTTGCCGTCGCGCAGTTGGAGAAGGTCCGCGACGTCGTCGAGCGACGCATCCATCTGGGGCGAGTGCTCACCGAGCGGATCGCCGACGCGCCGGGCATCACGGCGCTACCGCTCTCCGACGACTACGAAGTGTCGTGGTGGAACTACATCTTCCACATCACCGGGCACGACCCCGACGAGTTCGCCGCGGCGCTGCGCGCTGAGGGCGTGTCCGTAGGCGTCCGATACATCCAGGACCCCATCTACATGCGCGGCGACTTCCTCGTGCGCAAGGTCACCTACGGCAAGACGCAGTGCCCCTTCTCCTGCCCGGCGACGAGCCGCGAGTATGAGTACGGACCGGAACTGGTACCCGACGCCGTGAAGGGCCTGAAGACCGTCGCCGTGATGGGCCTGCACGAGCACATGGGCGAGGACGACATCGTCGACATGGCGGCCGCCATCTGCAAGGTTGCCGACGGGCTGTCCGCGTAACATCCTCCCGTGTAGGGCGGCGCGGGAAATGAGATGACGATCCTATTCATCGGGATAGCGACGGTCGCCGCGGCCATGACCGTGGTCATGTGGCTGGTCGGGCCGCGTCGGCGGCAGCGACGCATGTGGATGCACGTCTCCTTGCGGCTTCTGGCGGTGGGAGCCATCTTGGCCGCGCTGCTCGAGCCGTATTGGGAGACCACGCGCGCACAGGTCGCCGTCGTGAGCGTGGTCGACCTGTCCACGAGCGCTTCGGGCGCGACCTCCGACGCCGCGCTACGCGCCGTCGAACCGTACCTCCGAGCCCTCCCCGACGACGCTGAGGTCGCCACCATCTCCTTCGCCGCCACGCCGACGGTGGTCAAAGGCTTCGCCGATCCGTCCGCGCACCTGCCCGGGCCGCTCCGGCAGGCGGCCGGCGACCTGCCGCAGGACCACTCGGCGACGGACATAGCCGCGGCTCTGCAACTCGCCATCGACCTGCTGCCCCCGTCTGGTGATCGCCGAATCCTCCTCGCCACTGACGGAGCCGAGACCGCCGGCGACCTGCGCGAGGTCATCCCTCGCCTACGCGCCGAGGCCATCCCCGTGACGGTAGTCCCTCTCGGTTCGGACGCCGAGGAGGGCGTGCGTCTGAGGTCGTTGCGTGTGCCGAGCTATGCGCGCGCGGGATCGACCGTGATGGCGCGCGTGGTCGTGGAGTCGGATCGCCAGACGACGGGGACATTGCGCCTCGCAATCGGCGGCGAGGTCGTTTCCGAGCGCCTGATAGACGTCCGCGATGGCACGCATCTCTTCGAGGAAGCCATCACGCCACGGCAGACGGGAGAGCTACCGGTAGTCGCCACACTGACGGCCACGGACGACCCGAACAGCCAGGACGACCGCGCGGCGGCGCGCATGCGCGTCGAGGGGCAGGCGCGCGGAATGTACGTGTCCGGCAACCCCGAGGGCCCATCCGCCACCGAGAACGCGCTTCTGACGATGGACGACGTGACGTGGATGCGCGGGGAGGCCGATCTGCTGCCGGCCCACGCGGCGCGCCTGGCGGAGTACGACGTCGTCGTGTTCGACAACGTCGCGGCCGGTGATCTGACCACGTCGCACATGCGCGCGATCGCCGACTACGTGGACGACGGTGGCGCGTGGCTCACGCTCGGCGGGCCGCGGACGTACGGCGCGGGCGACTGGAACAAGACGCCGCTGGAGGACGCCGCCCCCATTGAGATGATCCCGCAGGACCGCAAGCGGCCCCTCGCCCTACTGCTGCTGCTCGACAAGTCCGGCAGCATGGCGCACGAGAGCGGCGGTGTGCAGAAGCTCACGCTGGCGGCATCGGCCACACGCGCCGCCATCGACGCCCTGGACGACGAGGATCACATAGGCGTGGTCGCCTTCGATGCGAAGGCGCGCGTGGCGGCGGAACTGACCGCGAAGGAGAACGGCGCGAGCGTCATGCGCGCGGTTCAGGCGCTTCGTCCCGGCGCGGGGACGGACATCGCCACGGCGCTCGCCGAAGCCGACCGGCTGCTCACGACGGCGGACTTCCCGCGGAAGCACGTCGTGCTGCTTACGGACGGCCAGTCGGAAGGCGATTTGGCCGGGATGGCGCGGGATCTGGCCGCGAAGCGCATCACCCTGTCCACGGTAGCCGTCGGCGCCGACGCGAAGCCGGTACTCCGCGAGATGGCGGAGGCGGGTGGTGGTTCGTTCCACGCGATGAGCGACATGTCTCGGTTGCCGCGCGTATTCGCCGAGGAGGCGCGGCAGACCGGCGAGGTGGTTGTCCAGGAAGCGACGCAGGCCGTTCCGAGTTCCGGCGCGTTGGCCGTCGGGACGTACCCGCCCTTCGCCGGCTATCTCGCCACGACGGCGAAGCAGACGGCGGAGACCTTCCTGGAGACGACCGATGGCGATCCTGTCCTGGTGGGGTGGCGGCTCGGCCTGGGCAAGGCGCTCGCCTTCACGTCGGATGGCGGGAACCGGTGGACGCACGAGTGGGCGGCAGAAGCCGACTACGCCGCGCGGTGGCGATCGTGGCTACGCTGGACACTGCCCGAGGGCCGGCCCGACACGTTCGACTTCGCCCTCGATGTCGAGGGATCGACCGTGGTGGCCCGTCTGGCCTACCCGCCCGACAACCCGCCCCCCGCGCGATTGCGTGTCCGAGTGACATCCGACGACCGGGCGCCGCTCGAACGCGAGATGGAGGCGGTGGGGAACGGGTACGACGCGCGTGTGCCCCTCTCTGGGGCAGGCGTCTACGAAGTAGCGGCCATATCGGACGACAGTGAGATCACGCGCGGGACGATAGAGTATGTGGGGAGCGCCGAATCGCTAGTCCGGGCGCGTCCGGGGCGCTTGCAGGCCCTGGCGGAGGGATCCGGCGGAGCCGTCGCGCCTGAGCCGACCGGCTGGGACCGACGCACCGGCGCCGGCGTACCCCACGAACGCGCACTGTCCCCGGCACTGCTCCTACTGGCGATCGCCATTGTGTTTCTAGAGTGGGTCGTGAGACAATTTGGCTGGTCTCGCGCCTCTGGATCTCTTGATCTGACGAACGCGCGGCTATCGGCCTTGTCGCGCGCGAAGCGACGCGCCGACACGGGCTCCCGGCCTCTGACAGCGAAGCCGACGACGAGACCGACAGCGGCGAGGGACGGGGAGAGCGGACTAGATCGACTGCGGGCCGCCAAGGGTCGCGCGCGCACGGCATGAGGAATCGCGGAATGCGACGCAGACGCCCAACCGGGCCCACATACACCGCGCGACTTCTGGATACGCCGCCGACCGTAAGCCGCGTCGCGCGGAGCATCACGCACAGCCTCGGCCGCCAATCGTACGAAGAGCCCTTCCACGTCGCTTCAACACTGCGAACCTATGGGGTCCGCGTTCTGTCCGCCCTGGGGGACCACGCGACGGAGGCGCTACGCGCGCTCGTCTACCACCTCGACCCGCAGGTGCGCGTGGCCGTCACCGAGGAACTGGTGCGCCACGAGGATGTCGAAGCCATCGACCCGATCCAGAACCTCGCGCTCAATGACGAGGACGACGCCGTCCAAGAAACCGCGCTGCTGGCCGTAGCCGCCCTACGCAAGCACGCGGAGGAACAGCCCGAACCTGAGCCCACCGAGGATGCCGTCGTTGAGACGGGTGAGGACGCAGAGCCGGCCGGACGCCTGATAGAAGTCCCGCTCATCGAGTCGGGAGAGGATGTGTCCTCGCAGATCGTGGTCGAACCGAATGACGACAGCGAGGAAGAAGATCCCGACGACGACTGACGCGCTCGCCCTCCCGCCACCACCCTGAACTCCCACGCAGCATTGGTCTCTGGATGACGTACGACCTGATGCTATCGGGCGGCCACGTCATCGACCCGGCAAACGCTCGCGACGGCCTCATGGACGTCGCCGTGAAGGACGGTCGCGTCGCCGCCGTGGGACCGGATCTGCCGGGCGAGGCTGCCAAGACGGTCTCCGTCGATGGACTCTATGTAGCGCCGGGACTCATCGACATCCACGTGCACGTGTACGGCGGATACGCCGGCTGGATGTTCCCTGATGTCCACGCTTTCACCAGCGGCGTCACGACCGTCGTGGACACCGGCGGGCCGGGGTGGAAGTCGTTCGAGGACTTCAAGACAACCATCATCGACCGCTCGAAAGCGCGCGTGCTGTCACTCCTGAACATCGTGGCGCCTGGGATGTTGGGCGCCGTCGAGCAGGATGTCTCGGAGATGCAGGCGGAGCCGTGCGCCGAGATGATCCGGGCGTATCCTGACATCATCGTCGGGTCGAAGACGGCGCATTTCGCCGGCCCCGGCTGGGAGGCCGTCGACGGCGCCCTGCGCGCGGCGGAACTGAGCGACACCGTCGCCATGATCGACTTCTGGCCACGTCCCACGCGCACATATCCCGAATTGCTGGCGCGCATGCGCCCTGGGGACATCCACACGCACGTCTACGCGCAGCACGTCCCCGTACTGGACGACGAGAAACGGGTGCAGGACTACATGTGGGAGGCGCGGGAGCGTGGCGTCGTCCTGGATCTCGGCCATGGCGCGGGCAGCTTCTGGTGGCGCATGGCGATCCCTGCGATGCAGCAGGGATTCCCGCCAGACACCATCAGCACGGACCTGCACCAGAACAGCGCGCTCATCCCCAACGCGAACATGATCACCACGATGTCCAAGTGCCTGAACATGGACATGCCACTGCCCGAAGTGATCCGGCGATCGACCGTCACGCCCGCCGCAGCAATCCGTCGACCGGAACTGGGTTCGCTCACGATCGGCGCGGAGGCGGACATCGCCGTCCTCGACGTGCGGCACGGTGATTTCGGCTTCGTCGATTCAGGCCACGCGCGGCATCGTGGCGATCGCAGACTCGAGTGCATGATGACCGTTCGCTCGGGCGAGATCGTGTGGGACGTGAACGGCATGAGTTGGCCGGATTGGGAGGACGCCGGCGAATATGCCGTCATTCGATGACTCGCCCGTGATGCCCTCGCCATATGCCTGACCTAGCCCTCGCGGGCCTGCTCACGATCGCCACGATCCTGTGGGGCGTGACGTTCACCGTCGTCCGGGACGCCGTGGCCGTATACGGCGTGCTCAGCTTCCTCGCCGTCCGGTTTCTCATAGCCTCGATCGCGCTGGGGGTCATCGGCGCGCGGCGGATGAGCTTGCGCACGCTGCTGGTCGGGGGAGCCGTCGGGTCGGCCCTGGCGTTGGGCTTTGTCCTGCAGACGATAGGCCTCCGCTACACCAGTCCAACGAATTCCGGCCTGATAACGGGCCTCGTGGTCGTGCTGACGCCCGCGATCGCCTTCGTCATGTACCGCACGCGCACGCCGAAGCTGTACATAGCCCCGGTTCTGGGGGCGTTCGTGGGACTGGCGCTGCTCACGGGCGAGAGCCCAGAGGAGTTCCGGCTCGGCGACGTGCTGACGATGGCCTGCGCCGTCGCCTTCGCGGCGCACGTCGTGTTGTTGGGCAGGTACGCCGCGGCGCACGACGCGATCGGTTTCGCGCTCGCCCAGATGGTCTCGACGGCGGCGTTGTGTGGGATCGCCGCCCCGATCTTCGAGCCTATGGAACTCCCACCGCGCGAGGTGTGGTTCGCGCTGGGCCTGACGGGCCTGGGCGCTTCAGCGCTCGCGTTCCTCATCATGACCTACGTGCAGCAACGCCTCTCCGCCGTCCGCACGGCGGTCATACTGACGATGGAGCCGCTCTTCGCAGTGGTCTTCGGGTACGTCCTCGCGGGGGACCGCTTGACGTCGATACAGGCGGTAGGCGCGGCGTTGATCCTATCCGCGCTTCTGGTCGGCGAAGTAGGCCCCGCGATCCTGAACGGTCTCCGCGCCGAGAGCGGATCGTCTCCCTGATCCCGAACGTGGCGAACGGAGACGAGGGTGTTCCGAGGCGCCGGCTACTAGGGGCGGCCTGAGGCGCCAGCTAAGGGAACATCGTCGCGTATCGCGACCACCATTTCGACGAGTGCCCGCACGACCAGGTCAGGCTGGTAGAGGTGGATTTCGTGTCCACTCTCCGGCGCGACGGTGTAGAGGCTATTCGATGACAGGATGTCCAGCCCCACTGCGGCATCGGTTCGATCGCGCAACTGCCGTTCACGGTTCGGTTCACTGATGCGCCCGGAACTCGACAGCACGACCACAGGTAGCTCCCCCAGCGGGAATGTCGCCTCGGCGTCCGTCTCCTCGAACTCCCGGATGAACTCCCTGCGCCATGACACGAGGGACTCGGGACCTGCCACGCCGGGATCGCCCGTTTCCCATCGCCGGATGTCGAGCCACAGCCGCGCCGCCTGTAGCTCGGGCGCCAACCGGTCGAATGGTTCGCCGATCTGGGATGGGGCCGCGCCTTTCGCGGAGGACGGCAGTGGGTACTTCGATCGTATGTCCTCTTCTGACCACTCCCAGAGGAGGCCCATCTCGCCGCCCACCGCCGTGCCTACCCGACGGCTGCTATTCACGAAGACGAGGCCGACGACTTCATCGGGGTACGCGTGTTGGTAGGCGCGGATGTATATCCCACCGATCGATGCCCCCACGAGCACATAGGGCGCCTTCTCTGGGGCGGACTGAAGGAGCATGTGGAGGTCGCTGACCGTCTGCTCGACCGTCTCGTCCGCAGGCCCTGGATCGCTCCGACCCAGTCCGGCTCGGTCGTAGGAGCAGACACGCGTCGTCTTGGCGAGCGCCTGCTGCACCAGATCCCAGTCGATGGAGAATGCCCCGCCGCCTCCGACCAGAACGACCGTCGGGCCGCCCTCGCCGGAACTGTGGAGGTGCATCTGGCGCCCGTCGACCTCGACTAGACGCCCGGGCGGCGCGTAAGTCTGCGCAGTCGTAGGCCGCTGCACGGCGCCCAAGCACAGAATCACTGCGAGGCCCGCCACACAGATCATTGGGAGGCTCGACTGGGGAGACATCTTCACCGGCATTCCGTGAAGCCGGACTGGCATGGCGATGGGCCAAGAGCGCCGCGGCGACCGTGTGGCCGCCCCATCAGACTTCGCCCGACCCATGCCCGCGGTCAGGCCGACTCCGCAGGATGCCACGTGAGTTCTTCCCGGATTCGATGGGCGACGATCCGCTCCTGACCCGGCTCCATCATGTACGGCATGACGGTGATCCCGCCGCCGTGCGCGAACAGCTCTATACGCGGCTCCCCAGCGGACAAACCCTCGCGCGTCGCGTCGCCCGTTTTCCCGACCGCGGCCTCATCCCAGTCGATGCTGAGGACGGGCGCGACGTTCGACCTGCCCGGCTCGCGAACCGAAGTCGTGACCGTCGGGATGTCGTCGACGGCGTCGGAGATCACGCCAAGCCGCTTCTCCCACTGCAGCCACTCCGCCTCGTGATCGCGTCGCGTCCACTGCTCTACGGCAGCGAGGAGACCCATGATCTCCTCTTTTCCCGCCTTCATCGGCCGACCCAACGAGTGGTGCGGCGCGCCGTTGGCAAAGGCGGCCTGCAGAAGGTCTTTCCGCCCGAGCACCAGACCGGACGCCTGCGGCCCACGCAGACATTTCCCACCACTGTACGCGACGGCGTCCGCGCCCTGTCCCAAATACCAGTTCGGGATGTCGGGCCGTTCGGCCGCGGCGTCCACGAGCACAGGTATGCCGCGCCCATGCGCAATCTCGACGGTTTCCGCGAGTGACACCGGCCCGCGCTCCGTCGCGTCGCCGAAGAAGGCGACCATCGCCGTGCGATCCCCGATCGCCGCGGCCATCTCCTCGCGCGAGCCGACCTCGACGATCTCCACACCTACCATGCGAATCGCATGGTCGTACACGTGACGATGTCCCGTCTGCGTGACGACCTGGTCGGGCATGCCTGTGGTATCCGGGAGCTGGGTCATCTTGGCGCGGTCAGTACCAGCGACGCACGCCGCCGTCACCTGGCAGAGCGCCGCGGCGCAACCGTTCGTAACGAGCCCCCACGGCGCCTGCATGAGTTCCGCAAGTCGCGCGCCCACCGCCTCCATCAGCTCGTCGAGGTCGACGTACTCCTCCGCCGCTGCCAGCATCGCGGCGCGCGCCTCCGGCAGGATCAGCGAGCCACCGATGATCGTGTACGTGCCTCGACAGTTTATGAGCGGCCGCAAGCCGATGCCGGCGTAGGTAGGGTACGCCCCGTGCCCAAGTGACATGCCCGTCGTCCTCCACTTATCCGAGCGTCCCGATCCGATGGCGGGACGGCGTCCTCGGTAGCCTATCGCAACCGCGCCGACGGCGTCACCCGCTCCGTGCCGCTCCGACCGGCATCCCGCCGTTGACGCAACCGGGTCTTGGCCCGCACGTATATCGTCGTAGGAGGCAAGACTGCGTAGCTCGTGGACGCCCACGCCCGTCGCGTGCCCCTTTATTCGGCCCGTAGCCCTCCTTTGCCCACGGCCTCATACAGCGCGGATTGCGTGGCGCACCGCCACGCCGTGCCACCGCGCCCTTCTGCGGAGGACCAGGGATGGCAGATGCCACTGTCGAAGCTACGCGTTCGCCCAACATGACCCGCGTCCGCCCCGTGATCGGCGTCCCGTCGTATGACGAGGCCATTGCCCACTACGTCGATTGGCTCGGATTCAGCATCGACTGGGAGTGGCGAGAGGCGCCGGGGCGTCCTGCTATCGTGGCGATCTCACGCGACGGCGTGGACATGCATCTGGTCGAGGGTGACGAACATCCACCTAACGCATGGTTTCAGGTGCACATGGAGGATATCCAGACGCTCGCGGACGAACTGAACGCCAAGCGTCCCGGCGCGGTGTCCATCGAGGGAGGTTCGCCGTACGTCCAGCAGATCCTCCTCAAGGATCCGTTCGGCAACCTCATCGTCTTCGAGCAAGCGCAGGCTCCCGCGGACGTAGTGGCCGCGCATGAGCGCGCGGGTCTCATGCGCGACTTCATCCGGGCGCGGCTCGACGCGGGACACGACTGCCCGACGCCCGAGGAAGTGGTCGAAGCCGTCTGCCCACCGGTACTGTTCTCCGCGACTATACAAGCCGTGAACGTACTCACCGAGTTCCCTGAATACGAAGAAGCAACACGCGAGAACTAGGCTCGTCTCGCCCGAGCCCGTCCCGTCCCTGCCCATACGGAGCGCTACGCCATGCCTAGTCCTGCCGCTCGGCTTCGTTTCGTCTCCTGCGCCCTTGCCGCTCTGGTTGGCCTTGGCTTACCCGCCCTGGCCGATGATGACGAGCGACCGCACCCTGAGAAAAGCGTCCGCGCCGTCCGCGCTCTCACGCCTCCGAAACTGGACGGCATCTTCGACGATGAAGTCTGGAGCGAGGCTGGGCGTGCCACTGACTTCTGGCATCTCGATGCCAACAATCGCGATCCGGCGCCCGCGACCGAGAAGACCGAGTTCCAGGTCGCGTATGACGACGAGGCGCTCTATATCGCCGTCATGTGCTACGACAGCGAACCGGACAAGATCGTCTCCCGCCGGACACGGCGCGAGGAGGAGGCGGAACGCGACTGGGTCCGCGTCCGCCTGGACCCGCACCACGACCACAAGGGCGGCGCGTATTTCATAGTCGGCCCGTCCGGCTGGCAGAAAGACGGCGTCCTGTTCGACAACAGTTGGGGCA
>JABGQA010000058.1:297892-452809 GCA_018644665.1 Candidatus Poribacteria bacterium | reverse complement strand
AGTCGTTCGGGAACCTGTGGAAGCTGTTCATCATCGGCATCCTGATGATCTACGTGATTCTGGGCGCGCAATTCCGGTCGTTCCTGCAGCCGGTCGTGATCATGTTCGCGGTGCCGTTCGGGGTCGTCGGGGCGATGGTCGGCCTGCTCATCATCGACGCTACCCTGAGCATGGTCGCGATGTTCGGCATCGTGGCGCTGTCGGGGATCGTCGTCAACGACTCTATCGTGCTCATCGACTTCATCAACCGGTACCGCGAGAAGGGGTACGGCAAGTGGCGGGCGATCATGCGGGGCGGCGCCGTGCGGTTCCGGCCAATCATGCTCACGTCGGTGACAACGATCGCCGGGCTGCTGCCTATGGCGCTCGGCCTCGGCGGGAAGTCCCCCATCTGGATGCCGCTCGCGGTGACGATCATCTTCGGCCTCGCGACGTCGACGCTGCTGACGCTGTTCATGATGCCTGCGATGTACGGCATCCTGCTGGACATCCGCGACGACTCCGGCGCGATGGCCCGCCGCAACCGGGAGGACTGACCGGGCCGTCCCGGCGGACAAACCCCTGCAATCGACGACGTCTACCCGACGTATCCAAGTAGACACGGGCCGCCGGCCGCCCATGCAGGCTTCGAGCGGCGCGGTAGAACACAGGACCAACGCGTGAAAAGCATCGGCGCTTCCTGCGCACTCCTGCTCCTGGCGACGTTCGCCATCGCATCCCCCGACATCGCCTCCGAAGACGCCCACAGGCGGCAGATAGCCGCTGTGCGTGTCGCTACTCCGCCTGAACTGGACGGGTTGTTGGACGACGAGGCGTGGGAGTTGGCGGAGGCGTCCGGCGACTTCATCCGCAACCATCCCGACCGCGGCGAGGCGAGCAGCCAGCGGACGATCGTGTACGTCGCGTACGACGACGAGAACCTATACGTCGCCGCGGACTGCCTCGACACCGACCTGGACGGCGTTATCGGCACGGAGATGCGCCGCGACTACCACGTGTGGGAGGTCAACGACTACCTACGGTTCGTGCTCGACACGTTCCACGACAAGCGCACCGCCTACTACTTCGGCACGAACCCCATCGGCGTCTATATCGACGCGCGCGTGACGGATAACGGCGCCGGGTTCCACAGCAGTTGGGACGCCGTGTGGGAGTGCGCTGCGGTCAAGCACGCGGGCGGATGGTCGGCAGAATTCGCGATACCTTTCCGACAGTTGCGGTATCCAGGCGACGAGGAGCAGGTGTGGGGGTTCAACATCGGGCGCCGGATCCGGCGAGTCGGCGAGGACTCGGCCTGGTCATCGATCGTGTCGGACAACGTGTCTACGCTCGCAGACGCCGGGCTCCTCGTCGGGCTCCGCGACCTCCCGCGCAGCCGACGCGTGGAACTCCGCCCGTCGTTCGGGGCGGGCGTCGATGCCACGTACGGCGACGTCATCGAATACGACGGTCTCGCCAAGCCGAGCCTGGACGTGAAGTACGGCGTGACCTCAGGCCTCACGCTGGACGCCACGGTGAACACGGACTTCGCGCAGATCGAGGCGGACGACGAGAACGTCAATCTCAGCCGCTTCGACCTGTTCTTCGAGGAGAAGCGGCCGTTCTTTCTGGAGGGTGTCGGGATATTCGACATGCCTGCGCCGCTTCTGTATACGCGACGCATCGGCAGCGCGGGCGGTCGCGAGACGCCCATCCTCGCGGGAATGAAACTCACCGGGAAGGCCGGCGGGCAATCTATCGGTGTCCTCAGCGTGCAGACGGACGACGTGGACGAGATCCCCGAGACCAACTTCTCCGCGTTGCGTGTCAAGCGCGACCTGTTCCAGTCGTCGTCGGCCGGGTTCCTGCTACTTGGGAAGACGCCTTCGGGCGGGTCGAGCAACCAGACCGCAGCCGTAGACTTCCGCTACAACCCCACGCGGGAGGCCAAGATCAGCGGGGCCGTTGCTCAGACATGGACCGAGGGCCCGGGAGGCGACGACCTCGGGGTCACCGTCGATGGCATATGGAGCGGCGAGCACACGTTCGCGGGCGGGTACTTCAGCGATACCGGCCCTGAGTTCAACGCCGAGATGGGATTCATCACGCGCACCGGGATACGGGATGGCGGAGCGTTCGCGACGCATAGTGTGCGCCTGCACGACCCGACGTTCCGCTCCATCGCGCTCCACACAGGCTACAACCTGACCGGCGACCGAGACGGTCAAGTCCTGGATAGGTCTGCGAACGCGCGCTTGGAACTGGAGTTCGAGAGTGGCGACTCCACGAACGTCTGGACCAACCGCGACTGGACGTTCCTCGAGGAACCGTGGGAAATCCGAGAAGGCATCGTCATCCCCGCGGGAATGCACACGTGGCGCACGTATGGCTTCCACGTCGGCACGGACGAACGTCGCAAGGTGCGGTTCATGACGATCTCCGAGACGTCTGGCTTCTTCGGCGGCACGAGACGCTCCGTGAACGCCCGCGGCCACATCCGTCCGACGCCCAGCCTGCTTATCACGGCGGACTACGACTACAACTCCGTCGACCTCCCGGCGGGCGCGTTCCACACGAACGCCGTCAACGGCCGCGCGATATACACGTTCTCGCCGGACATGTTCGTGAAGCTGTTCCTACAGTGGAACGACGACAGCGACCGCGTCCGCGCGAACGCGCTGCTCCGCTACACGTATCAGCCGGGCAGCGACCTGTACATCGTCTACAAGGAACTGTGGCAGGCGGGGGAAGTGCGGGACCGCGCGGTGATCGGGAAGCTCGTGTACTTCCTGAACCTGTGATGCCGCGGCCGTTCGGGCCACCAGGCCGCGTCAACCGGCCGCCGATTCCACACCAAAAGGTCCGACTTCGGCCTTGCGGCGTTCAGGCCGACCTGGCTATGTATAGAGTGAGTGGAGGGAGCGGCGAAAGCCACCTCCGCTACGAGGCGCGGAACGCATCGCCGGGAACCGGCTGACTAGCACAAGGGCGCTGATCGATCCCTCGACGGACGACGCGCAACCCGACAGGCACTGTCAGTAGACAAAACGGCATGAGTTTCCGACTCGGGACGGTAGGACGCGGGTCAGGCGAATCGACCGGATAGCCCCTCGGCGGGAGCCTGGGACTCAGGTCGGCAGCGTAAGCGTGAGTAGCCTGCAGACGCAACCGGAAGTGGGCGAGACGGCAACGGCCCCATCCGAGGATGTGACCAGCGCGCGAAAGGAGTTCCGACGACACGATACCACCTGGAAGGGTAATCATGGAGCCGGACAGCTGAAGGGAAGCCGCGAATGCAAAAGTGGCTTCCCTTCACCACGTACCGGTCAAGCTGCCCGAGTGAGTTCTCGTCCCCCCGCGAACGCATCCGCCTATCCTAACGCGACATCGGGAACCGCGCTGACGGGATCCATCAGTCTCCGCCAGAGGACTGGATTGTGCCGTCCCACGTCGGAGCGATGCCCCCCGGTCGGACGCCGGACACGTCCAGGACGGGCGTCTGCATCTGCACGCCATGCTCAATGAGCACATCGAAGTACGGCTCGCGTGTCTCGCGCAGGAGACTCAGCAGTCTCGCGCGCAGGCGGTCGCGAGTCTCGGTGTCTGTCTCGGCGAGATTCGTCTCCTCGTGCGGGTCAGCGTCGAGGTCGAACAGGAGTTCGTGGCCCGTCTCGTAGTAGGCGTACTTCCACCGCTCCGTCACGAGCCCGCGCCAGTCGAGGAAGTCGAGCCCCCACCGAGGATTCCCGCACATCTCCAGCAGCACTGCGTCCGGCGCCGACACGTCTCCGCCGCGTAACGCGGGCGAGAAGTCCATGCCCTGCACGTGCTCCGGCGCCTCGACGCCGATCATCCCGAGCGTCGTCGGCGCCATGTCCACCAGGCTGAACATCTCCGACCGGCTGCCCTGCGCCGGGATGACTCCCGGCCAGTGGAAGATGGCGGGCACCCGCACGGATTCCTGATGCGGGTACTCCTTGCGATTGATGACGCCGTGATGGCCCATGAAGTCGCCGTGATCCGAGAAGTAGACCGTAGCGGTGTTCCCCGCGAAGCGCTCCGACTCTTCGATGGCGGACATCACGCGTCCGATGTTGTGATCGAGGTTCTCGACCATCGCGTAGTAGGTCGCCAGCTGCTCGCGCATACGGGGCGAGTCGGCGAAGGTCGGCCGCGTCACCAGGTCGTCCGGGTCCCAGCGCTTGTATTTCTCCGGGGCCTCCAACGGAAAGTGTGGCGGCTCGACCGACAGCACAAGGAACAACGGCTCGTCGCGATCGTAGGTGTCGAGATACGCGAGGGCCAGGTCGGCGAGTTCGTCCGTTTGGTACTTCTCCATTCGGCGCGGATTCTCCTCGCCCTCGTGGTAGTAGAAGCCCTGGAACGGCGCGTTGTTGATCTCGAAAGCGTACCAGTCCTGGAAGCCGCCGCGATGATACTCCGGCGTCCGCATGGGCCAGCGCGTGAAGTCGTCCCGGTTCTCACGCACGTCGGGCGGGTTCTGGTTGTTGACCACGCCGCAGTGCCACTTCCCGAAGTACGCGGTGTGGTAGCCCTGCTCGCGGAGCATGGTCGCCGTGCTAGGGGCCGTCGGCGGAAACACGTCAAAGAAGAACTGGACCGGGCCCGCGTGCGCGTGACGGCCGGAGAAGATCGTGCCGCGTGACGGCGTGCAGATGGGGCAGTTCGAGTACGCGTTCGTGAAGCTGACACCCTCGGCGGCGAGTCGGTCCATGTTGGGCGTGCGGACGTTCGGGTCGCCCGTGTGGGTCATGGCATCGCCGTTATGCTCGTCGGACAGGATGTAGATGATGTGCGGTCGGCTGCTCATGAGTGAACCCGGTGTGCGTGTGGCGTGACCCCGCGGCATTGTCGGCGTCCGCCGACGAACGAGCAAGAGACGACCCGTAGCCGCGTACCGGACGCAAGCCGGGCACGCGCGTTGGCATCCGTCGTCTTGGCGCGGGGCCGGTCAGGCAGCAGCCGGGGGGCGCGGAGGAGAAATGGGCGGCACGCGACGTGTTACCAACATGTGATCCGGAAGACAATCGCCATCAGGTGTGCCGCCCGCGTACAAGGGCTAGCCTGACACCGGCCGATGTCAAGGTCGCGGGCGGACGAACCCGGGGCGCGGACCGGGCCCAAGCCCCGATACGCGCCCGCCGTCGCCGGACTACTCGGTTCCCAGGAGTTCCTTGGCCTCCGCGACGCTCATGCCCCCAACGGGCAATGGGTATCCAAGGCTGTCCCCGTTAGGCGTGAATCCCCCACCGTCGACGTCCACGTAGATCGGGTTTGTATAGGCGCACGGGTTCATCCCGGACTGCGAGCTGCTGCCGTAGCCCGTCCTGAGGTCGTGTCCCTCGCCGAAGGCGACCACGATCAGGTGGCTGTCCTCGCTCAGGGGAACCTCGATCTCCTGGTCGAACGTGACGACGCCGTCGGCGAACATGTCGGGATGCGACGCGCGCGTGAAGTTCACGTCCTCGCGTTTACGCCCGTTCACCAGCACCTGCACGCGGTCGATGTCGACCCAATCGGTGGTCTGCACCTTCACACGTAGGCGCGCGGCCTTGTTGACCCGCGTGGCGCCGCCGGAGATCGCGCCATCGACCGTCTCTACTTCGAGGAACGGGCCGTTGCTGATCATCATCCGCCCGGCCTTCGCGTTCTCGACGATCTCCTTCCAGTCGATCTCGGCGGGCGCGTCGGTGGAACTCGGCACGTACGTCCGCCATCCCCCGACCCCGTTCCCATGCACCGAGTGCGCGTCGGACACCGCGACGCACCAGTAGCGGTGCCCGCGGTTGAGCATCTGCAGCCAGATCACCTCGCGGCGATGCCGGACGTGCTCTAGGCCGTCTCGGCCCGTCTGGACGTAGATGGGCGCGTCGGCGAGGATGCCGAGCCCCCACGTCTCCGCAGCGTCGATGAGCTGATGGAGGCCCCAGAAGCCGCCGTCAGCGCGACCGTCAGCGTCGCGGTCGATGAAGTCGGCGCTCATGTTCGGGTGGTTGAGCTGCACCCATCGCTCGGGCATGGCCCCCTGGAAGTCGCGCAGCACGATCGCGTTGAGTCGCGGGTCCTGTTGCCACTCGGGAGCGCCGCCGTCCTGTTCGTGCGGGTGCGGCGTGAAGGGAAACGCGTTGAAATGCGCGCCGGAGCCGGTGAGCTCAAGCCCCGGGACCGTCGAGATCTGTGTCGCCAGGCCGAGCTTGTCGATGTGCGGCTGCCAGTCGTACATCCGGTTGTGCTCGGTCGTCGGGGCGAACTCGATGTTTTCCGCCGCGAGGTTGATGATGCGGTCGTCCGTGCCGCAGGTGTTGTCGCCGCTGGGCGTGGAGTGGTTGTGGAAGTCCGTGCTGACCCAACCGGTCGTGTCGACGATGCGATGCAGTTCACCCTCGACATCCACGGTCTCGCCCTCGCCGACGTGGACCACGCTCTCGAGGTGCGTGAACTCGATTCCGTGCGTCACGATCACTCGGTAGTCACCGGGCGGGACCTGCACGGTAAACTCGCCGGTTTCTGACTGATACTGATCCCTGCAGCCGTGGGCGCGGTTCGTCGGCCCGAGGTCCGGCGAGTCCGTCCCATCGATGCCGAGGAACTGCGCTTTACACGGGATGGACCGGCCTTCTGCGTCTCGGATGTCCAAGCGAATGGAAGACGCCGCCTCCATCGTCGTGGAAAACTCGGCGCCTGCTTCGCCCACGACCACCTGTCCGTGCAGCGAGGGTCTACCCATGTCGATGGTCTCGACGTCGTACGCGCCTACCGGCAACGAGACCTCGAAGGCGCCCGTGTCGTCCGGGTAGATCCGTAGCGTCTCGTCGTCAAGCTTCACCTCTAGGCGCGCGCTTGGGATCGCGTTCTTCCCTGTGTCGGCTACGCGGCCCTTTACCGTTCCGGTTGCATCGCCTCGGAACGCCGCAACCGCGCCGAACGCCTCGGCGGGCGAACGGCCGACGGCTATGAAGCGGGCGTATCGCACGCCATCACCGGGCTCCAGGGCCAAGTCGCCGTCGGGGACGGTCCATCCCTCGTCGTCGATCCACGCGTAGGCGTACCCGCTACGATCCGCTGGGTCCACGGGCCCGCCGAACGTGATGCCGCGCGCCGTGCCTACGCGCTGCACGGCCTTCCAGACGTCGCCGGGGTTGACCGTCTTCGCTTCGTCGGAGTCGTTTTCGAGGACGGTGACTATGAGCAGGCCCTGCCAGTCGTCCCGCAGTCGGTATTCGTGCCGTTTGTAGAGGCCGCCGTTGCTCTCGGCGGAAACCACCGTCTCGACGGCCGCGATGCCGTCGTGGCCGTGGTTGATGATGCGTACGTGGGAGACATCGCCCTGCTGCCGTGACGGCGAGAAGATAGTGATCTGGTCGTTGTCGGCTCCGCGCAGCGTGAGGTCGTAGAGGCACCCGGGCGTGATCTGTCCCCAGAACGTGCCCATGTCCGCCTTCCGGCGAGGGGCGTCGGACGAGATGACCGCCTCGATGAGGTCGTTCCGCAGCACGTAGTCGCCGCTGATGGAGTCGGCCTCCTTGCCGCCAGGCCGTTGGTCGGCGTTCTGCGCGCCCAACTCGAACGCTTCGGGCGCCGCCGCCGCCGCGAAGGTGAGTAGGAACGACGTGGTGATCGCGGCCATAGCTCGTAGACGCATGTCCTGAATCCTCTTGGCGTGGTGTCGGAAGCTATTCGTTGCCGTTGTCCTGGTGCACGCGGCGCTTCGCGTCGTCGATGACCGTTCGGCGGCCCTCGAAGGTGAGTTCGTGTCCAGATCTCGCTGAGCCTGGCGGGAAGAACGTCCGGTCGTACATGGGGTACGCCTCCGACCGCAGATGCGCGAGCATCTGGTGCCCTTGGCGCGTCTTGCGCTCGTGTCGCAGGGCCGTGATGTCGATCGGCGCCACGACGACCTTCTCGCCTGGGCCCGGGTCCGCCTGAGCGAGGATGCGACCGTCGTAGTCGAGGACCATGCTCCCGCCAGGCCACGAGTAAGGTGGGAAGTGCGCCATCGACGCGCCCTGATTGGACGCGACGACGTAGGCGGTGTTCTCCAGCGCGCGGCATCGATTCACGACTGTCCACCAGTCCATGGGTGGCGTGGCTCCCCAGGGGTCCATGTACGCCGAGACGCGCACGAGGACTTCCGCCCCGTTCGCGGCCAGTTGGCGGATGGCCTCGGGAAACAGCCAGTCGTAGCAGACCGCCGCGCCGATGTTCCCGATGGGCGTCTTGGCCACCGGGAAGAGCGGCTCGTCGTAGCCCTCCAGGTCATGCGGGCTAGCGTGTACCTCGAACGGAATCCACGGGTTCACCTTGCGGTATCGGGAGAGAATGCCCTCGGGTCCGATGAGACATGTCGTGTTGAACACGACGCCGGGCCACCGCGCGTCGGCCTCCAGGAACGTCGCCGTCTGGATGTAGACGTCGTGTTCCCGGGCCTTCGCGATGTACTTCTCTGTGTGCTCGTTCGGGATGGGTATCGCGAGTCTGTCCAGCAATTCCCCCACCGTACGATACCGCGGCACGGCGTGACCGAATTCAGGAAAAGCCAACAGCCTGACCGGCAGAAACGGTGAGTGCCCTTCCACCGTCATGTCGATCATCTCGAGCATGCGGTCGGCGCTGCGCTTGATGTCGACGCGCGTTTCGGGGGCGGGATGGTCGGTCTGGCATGCGGCGGCGGCGTACCGTATCGGTTCCATGCGCTCTCCGGCCAAGGCCCGATCTCGTGGGCGGCCCCAGGCTTCACGGCGACGGGCCGCAGTATACGAGCAGACACGATGGCACAGCAACGCGCGCCAGGTTCAACGTTTCCCCTGCGCCCGCAGGGCAGGGCCCGCCTTTACGGGCGCGGCGCTCCGGGCTACGGTACTTCGTGAGACGTTGTTGGGACGTTGGGCGCCCGCAGACAGCGGCCGTATGCGGGCTTGCCGGCCAGGGCGCCTGCGGGGCCCGCACGCGTGGTCGTGACGGGAAGCAAGCCGGGGCACGCGCCGGGACGTTCAAGTGGCGCCCGCTCGCGGCGCGGTCGCCAGCGGCAGGCGACGGCCGACCGGTGGCATCGGACCGACGCTCTCCGTCTCACGAAAGGCCGGGCGCCAGATGCGTATCGCCTTCATATCGGACATACACGCTCGGTACGCGCGTCTCGACGCGGTGCTCGCCGACATTCAGCGAGTCGGGGCCGACGAGATCATCTGCTTGGGTGATGTCGCGACGATGGGCGACGGGCCACGGAAGGTGATCGATCGGCTGCGCGACCTTGGTTGCCGGTGCATCCAAGGCAACCATGACGAGTTCCTCCTGACACCCGGACTCGTGCGGGAGGTGTACGCGTGCTTCCCTGCGGTTTGCGACGACGTTGAGCGCCGCGCCGAGGAGTTCACCGACGACGAGTTGGACTACCTCCGCTCGTTCGTTCCCTCGCTGCGTATCGCGATGCCCGGTGGCTCCGAACTGCTCGCGTTCCACGGCACGCCCGATTCGAATAGCGGCATGATCCTTTCCACGACGGGCGACGCGGAGCTCGACGCCGCCTTCGAGGGACACACGGCCGACGTGATGATCGGCGGACACACCCACGAGCAGATGGTCCGGCGCTACAGCGACATGCTGATCGTGAACGCCGGCAGCGTGGGGATGGCATGGAAACTGCCATTCGACGGCTGGGATCGAGGATGCCCGTCCATCGCGCCTTGGGCGGAGTACGCCATCGTGCAGGCCGATGTCGGCTCCGTAGGCGTCGAGTTGCGCCGCGTTTCGTGTGACTAGCCGTCCGTCACGCGCGCGCCCAGCGACCCACCCGGGTGGTAGCGGCCGAAGTCGTCGGCCGTGAACCCCCTCTGACGCGCCAGCATCACCGCCAACGCGTCGCCGACCGCCAACTGGCAGGTCGTGCTCGATGTCGGCGCGAGCCCCATTGGGTCCGCCTCGCGCTCCACCGGGACATGGAGCAGCACATCGCTCAGGCGCGCGAGGTCCGACTCGCGCCCGCCGGTGATGCCGATGACCTTCGCGCCGTTGCGCTTCACGGTGGTCAGCGTGTCCAGCAGCTCCCGCGTGCCGCCTGAGTTCGAGATGCCGATGACGACATCGCCCGCGCACACCTGTCCGCTGTCGCCGTGCGTGGCGTCGAGCGGCTCTAAGAAGTAGGCGACCGTGCCGGTGCTCTGGAGCGTGGCGGCGATCTTGTGTCCTATGTGTCGGCACTTCCCAACGCCTGTCACGTGCGTGCGGCCGCCGGACTCCTGCGTGCCCGCGACGAGCGCCGCCGCGGCGTCCATCGCGTGCGGGTCCAGCAGCTCTGCCACGACCTGAAGGGCCGCAATCTCCTGCCGGATGACCTGCATCCCCGCGTGGCCGGACGTGTCCACCGGCGGGGGTGGTTCTACCGGCATGTCGAACGGGAAGTCCGCGCCATAGAGGCGCATAGCATCCGCGCGGCTCTGTCCGAGGACGGGGAAGGCGCCGACGATCGTGCAGCAGGCCGCGGCGCAGGCGTTGGCGATGTTCGCGGTCACCTCCAGCGGACAGTCGTGGTAGACCCCGGCGATCAGCCCGCCAAGGAATGCGTCTCCCGCGCCCGTCGTGTCCACCACGTTGATGGTGTGCGCCGGAGCCCTCAGAGTGGTCTGTCCATCGGTGGCCACGCTGCCGTCGCCGCCGTCGGTGATTGCCACGAGACGCGCCCCATAGCGCTTCATCAGGGCTTCGGCCTGGCCCTCGGGCGTGCCGGCGTCGGTAAGCTGCGACGCGGCGGATTTCGCCGGCTTGATGATGTCCGCGAGCGCCAGGGCGTCGTCAAGCTGCGCGCGAGACCCGAGCTTCGCGATATCGACGCAGAAGTCCGGCGGGACGTCCACGTCGAGGACGGTCTGCACGCCGGCCTGCCTCGCGATGTCCAACACCTCACACACGGTGTCCAATGCGAGCTGCGAGATTTCCGTCGTGACAACCGCAGCGCCGCGTATCGCCGCTGCGAAGTCCGCGCGGATGTGCTCTGGCGTGGTCGTGGCGGACGGGCCGCGGGACATGTAGATGGCGCGTTCACCTTCCGGGTCGACGTCGATGACGGAGAAGCCAGTCGCGGTCCCGTCTAGGACGCGCACGTGTCCGCGGTCGATGCCGTGGCGATCCATCGTCGAGCGAACCATGATGCCGTAGCGGTCGTCGCCCTGATACCCGAACAGTCCCGCGGGCACGCCGAGAAGCTGGGCCCACGAGAGGTGGTTCAGCGTGACGCCGCCAATGACCTCCTTGACCACGCTGCCCGTCTCGTCGGGGACGATGTAGGTCTTGGACTCGGGGCCGGCTATCTGGTTCACACGGTGGATGACATCCACCACGTTGCTGCCGATTCCCATCACGCGTCTGTCCGGCGCTGACATTTCGACGGCTCCCTTCCCGCGGGCCTCGCGGTTGTGCTGCGCCGGATGGTACGCGATCCGTCTCCCGACGACCAGAGCGACGCGTCCGACTGCCTCCGAGAGCCGTTCCCAATGGCGGTGAGTCCAACTAGAATGCTGCGAGGGATCCAGCCGTGAACGAGCCGTCGGCGTCCACGCGCCCGTCATGTGAGCCAGGAGACCGGACATGCCTGCTCTGATCGAGCTCGTCGTCAACGGGCGGAAGGAAGCGATCCCGACCGAGGCCGACCGTCCCCTCCTCGACGTGCTTCGGGAGGATCTGGGCCTCACGGGGCCGAAGTACGGGTGCGGCGAGGGAGCCTGCCGAGCATGCACTGTGCTCGTCGATGGCCGGTCGACCATCTCGTGCATGACGCGTGTCGACGCCGTCGTGGGCAAGGAGATCACGACCATCGAGGGCCTCGCCGACGGCGCGACGTTGAACGGCGTCCAGCAGGCGTTCGTGGACGAACAGGCGATGCAGTGCGGATACTGCACGCCCGGGATGATCCTCACGGCGACGGCTCTGCTCGAGCGGAACCCCGACCCAAGTCACGCCGAAATCGTCCTCGCGATGAACGGGAACATCTGCCGATGCGGTGGCTATCCCAAGATCATCGATGCGATCCACCGGGCCGCGCGGGGAGGCGAAGCATGAGCGCACGCCTTCACACCGCAGATGACCTCGGCGACATGGGCCTAGGCGCCGGGATGACCCGTAGGTCGTTTCTCCAACTCCTCGGCGCGGGACTGCTCGTGACGACATACTCGGCCGTCGCGTCCGGCGCTGCAGACCCTGGAGCGGCGCCCGAGGGCTCCGTGGCCGCGAGACTACATGTCGGTGAGGACGGCGTCATCACTGTGATGACCGGGAAGGTGGATGTCGGCCAGGGCGCGCGCAAGCAGTTCACCATGGCGGCCGCCGAGGAGCTGCGCGCGCCGATGGACAGCATTCGGCTGATCCTCGGTGACACGGGACTGACCCCCGACGACGGCGGGACGTTCGGAAGCCGCACGACGCCCAGCAACATCCCCGACGTCCGGCGCGCGTGCGCGGCAGCTCGTGAGTTGCTGACGCAAGGCGCGGCGCGACGGTGGAATGTCACCGCGGGTGAGGTGACGTTGAGCGACGGCTACGCCGCACACGCGGCAACCGGCGAGCGCGCTTCATACGCGGAACTTGCGGCGGACAAGGACATCGCCGCCTCGTTCCGGGCGGGCCAGGACGACGGTGTTGCCGTGACGTCCGTCGACGAGTGGGAGGTCCTTGGGGGACTCGCGCCTCGGCCGGCCATCCGCGACTTGGTGACCGGCGCGCACAAGTTCCCGTCCGACGTCAGCCGACCCGGGATGCTGTACGGGTCCGTGCTGCGGGCGCCACGATACCTCTCGGACCTGGTAGGCGTGGACACGGCGTCCGCTGAGGGGATGGAAGGCGTGCAGGTCGTCGTGGACGGCGACTTCGTGGCGTGCGTCGCTCCCACGTCTCACGCCGCTCGCAAGGCCGTGGCGCAGGTTGCCGCGGGCGCGACGTGGACGCACGAGCCGCACACGAACAGCGGGGACCTGTTCGCACACCTGAAGCAGACGTCGCGCGCGTCCGACGGGCGACGGTCGCGAGGGACGTCCGCCGGCTCTACGGACGCCGCGTTCGCGGACGCCGCACGCGTCGTCGAAGCGACCTACGAAGTCGCGTACATCCAGCACGTGCCGATGGAGCCGCGCGCCGCCGTCGCGGAATGGGCGGACGGCCGCGTCACTGTGTGGACCGGCAGCCAGGTTCCCACGCGCGTGCACGGGCAGGTCGCCGAGGCGTTCGGCCTACCGGCGGACAGCGTGCGCGTGATCGTGCCGGATACGGGCGGCGGATTTGGCGGGAAGCACTCGGGTGAGACCGCCATCGAGGCCGCGCGCATGGCGAAGGCCGTCGGCGTTCCGGTATCGCTGCGGTGGACGCGCGAAGAGGAGTTCACGTGGGCGTACTTCCGCCCATCGGCGGTCATCGAAGGGCGTGGCGGCCTCGACGAGAACGGCTCGCTTGCCGCGTGGGAATTCGAGACGACAAACGCGGGCGGGTCGGCGCTCGACACGCCGTACGATGTGCCGAACGTAGTGACACGCAGCCTCGACGCGGACGGCCCCTTGCGTCAGGGCTCCTATCGCGCGTTGGGTTCGACGGCGAACGTGTTCGCACGCGAGTCGCTTATGGACGAACTCGCGCACGCGGCCGGGCAGGATCCGTTGGCGTTCCGACTTGCGCGGTTGTCGCACGAGCGCCTGCGCGCCGTCCTCGAGGACGTCGCGGAACGAGCCGACTGGGCCGGACGGTCGCGAACCCCCGGCGTAGGCATGGGGCTGGCGTGCGGCACGGAAAAGGGCTCGTACGTCGCGGCGTGTGCAGAGGTGGTCGTCGACGAGGAGCGGCGCGGCATCGACCTGCGTCACATCTGGCAGACGTTCGAGTGTGGCGCGATTCAGGACCCCGTCAACCTCGATGCCCAGGTGCGCGGATGCATCATCATGGGTCTCGGGGGCGCGCTCACGGAGGCGATGGCGTTCGAGGACGGGCGCATCCTCAACGCGTCCCTGCACCAGTACCGCGTGCCGCGCTTCACGGACGTCCCGCCGATGTCCATCCATCTGCTGAACCGACCGGATCTCCCCTCGGTCGGCGCCGGCGAGACGCCTATTGTCGCCGTTGCACCGGCGATCGCGAACGCGATCTTCGACGCGGCCGGCGTGCGCTCGCGGTCGATGCCGCTGTCGCTCGCATAGCCGCGATTGGCTTTGCACGGACTCTTCTCGGCGCCGTAGTGTGATCTGGATCGCTGGCGCGCCGCGTGAGGACGCGTCGTCCACCCACTGGAGCTTCTCAGCATGAAGAGAGTGACGTACCCCATCGCCGCGATCGCGGCGGCGGCGGTCATCGGTTGCGGGTCGAAGGCCCCCGTGCCGATGGCGCAGGATATGGCGCCACCCGAGGCGCAAGTGCAGACCACGCTGGCTTCCGCGACGCTCAGCGTCACGGGGATGCGCTGAACCGGGTGCTCGGCGCAGGTTGCGTCAGCACTTGAGGGAGCGAGCGGCGTGTCGGCGGCGACGATCGACCTCGCCGGCGGAGCGGCCACCATCGAATACGACCCCGCAGTCGTCAGCCCCGATGACCTGGTTGGCCTCGTTAACGGCGCCCCCGGTATGAACGGCACGCCGGGCCAGTTCGAGGCCGCCGTCGCCGACTGACCTTAACCCAGGCGCGTTGCACACGATGTAGCGCCTCTCCCGACGCCCCGCCGACTTCTGGCGGGGCGTCTTGGCTACAGGGACATCAAGCGCTCCGCATGCCCACACTCAGCACGCACACCGATGCCGACGGGGTCGCGCGCATCGAACTGGAGCTGGCCGGTGAGGCCGTCAGTTCGTTGCTCGTGATCCCGATGCAGGTCCGTATCGGCGACGTGCCAATACAGGCCGGTGGGCTCGCGTGGGTCGAGACGCGGCCGGAGCACCGTGGGCGCGGCTTCGCGCGCCGCATCATAGAACAGTCGACACGGCACATGATCCGGCAGGGGTACGATCTCGCGGGCCTGTTCGGCATCGGCGACTTCTATGAGCGCTGGGCGTATGCGTGCGCTCTGCCGGAATACTCCCTGCGCGTCGCTGCGTCGGCGTGCCCTTCGTTGGCGGAGTATCGCAGCGTGCTGTACCGTCGCGATCACCGGCCGGCCATATGCCGCATGCACAGCGGCGTGGCGCGACATCGCACGCTCAGCCGTGTGCGCGATCCGGCTGCCTGGCCATACGCGGGCCGCGACGAAGGCATCGACAACGACACGGGATTCCACGAGGACGCCGCCGTCCGTGTGCTCGTGGATACCGATGGGAAGCCGTGCGGCTACGCGGCGCTTCGCTTCGAGGAGGGCGTGTGCGTCGTGGACGAGGTCGGCTACGCGTCGATGGCGGCGATCGCGCCGTTGACATCTCTGGTGGCGGGCGAAGCGCATGCCGCAGGTGTGGCCCATTGCGAGTACTCGGTCGCCCCCGACGATGCGCTCTCGCGGTTCCTCGTGGCGCCCGGTCGCGCCGTCCGCGTTCGGTGGCCGCGTACGGGCGGGGGCATGTTCAGGATTCTCCGGCTGCTTCCGCTCTTCGAGACGCTGACCCCGTTGCTCGGCCGGCGACTGCGCGCTTCGCCTCTTGCGGAGTGGGTCGGCTCGCTCGCCTTCGTCACAGACATCGGCGTAGCTTCACTGCGCGTGTCCCGCGGCGCCGTCCGTGCTTCAGACGAGATTCCGCCGGGAGATGTTCTCCGTGTGGAGATGTCGCAAGCGCGACTCACGCAGATGATGGCAGGCTATCTCGGTCCGCAGGCGCTCGCGGCGTCCGGCGATGCCAACATCCCACCCGACGCGGCCCCGTTGCTCGCCGTGCTGTTCCCTGGCGGCTACGCGCACATGTGGCCGGGGGATCGGTTCTGAGTCAGGCGGCCATTGGCGCCCAGTCGACGGGCTCACACGACGAGCGCCCCGCTACGCGGCCCGAGACGCACCGTGAGGACGTCGCCCGATCGACGCACGGACGCATCGCCCAACCGGTCGCAAGCGCCGTCGGACATCTCCGACGCGTCCACCGATACGCTACGGGCGCGCGCGCCGTTGTTCAGCGCTACGAGCGCTCGCTTCCCGTGGACATCCCGGAAGTAGGCGAGCACGCCGACGTCCGCATCTAGCGCCGCCAATCCCCGCGCGCCGGTGTGGAGCGCGTATTCGCGCCGCAACTCGCCAAGCCGCCGGAAATAGCTCCGTAGGTCGCCATCCTGGCGTCTCCCCCACAGCATGGGTTCGCGTGACGGCTCGAAGCCGCCCGGGGAACGCTGCGACAGCCCGACTTCCGTGCCGTAGTAGAGCACGGGCGGCCCGGGGAGGGTGTAGAGCAGCAGCGTCGCTATCTTGAGGGCGCGCGCATCGCCGCCCACGTGGTAGAGGAAACGCTCCATGTCGTGGTTGTCCAGGAACGACGGACGCGTGAACTCGGCCCCGAAGTAGTCGTCGTGCGCCGCGAGCAATCCCGCGACCTCTTCGACGCCACACGCGTCGGAGCCGAAGGCGCGCCTAAGCGTCCAACACAGGAGGAAGTCCAGGTTCCCGTCGAGCGCGGAGGCGAAGCCGCGTTGGTAGTCGGCCCCCTCGACGACCTCGCCGAAGAGCCAGCAGTCCGGCTTCACGGCGCGGCAGCGGCGCCGCAGATCCGCGTACATGTCCGGCGGCGGCCCCTGCGCGTGGTCGATGCGATAGCCATCCACTCCAAGGCGTAGCCAGTGCTCGGCCGCCTCCAGGAGGTGCTCGCGCGCGGGGCTCTTCCGCGCCAGGTTGAGCTTCGGCATCTCCTTGACGACCCAGAAGGTCTCGTAGTCGTCGGGCCAATCGCGCCACAGGTACCAATCGCGATATGGGCTGTCGGCGTGCCGCTGAGCGTGCTGAAACGTCGGGTGTTGGTTCGACCAGTGGTTCGGCACGAGATCCAGCAGTATCCGCATCCCGCGGGAGTGCGCCGCGTCAATGAGGGCCATGAAGTCGTCGTTCGTGCCGAGGCGCGGCTCCACCGTGTACAGGTCGGTCGTGTCGTATCCGTGGTGGGTGGGGCTGGCGAAGATGGGCGACAGCCAGACGACATCGCACCCGAGTGAGGCGATGTGGTCGAGACGGGACGTCACGCCGTTGATCGTGCCGCCGTAGAAGCCGTCGAGGGCCTTGGGGCGTCGCCACCGTTTGTCGGGCGAGGGCGAGAAGCGGTCGACGAACACCTGGTACAGGATTGCCGCGCGCGCCCATTCCGGCGCGGCATCGTCGTCGATCCACAGCGCGTGGTCAGTCGACGGTTGCTCGGACGCGTTGCGCCCGCGGGCGGCTACCCACTCGCCGTCCGCAGCCATGCGCGCGGCAAGAGTGTAGCGCACCATCGTGCCGGCGGGCTGCGGCGGAATGGACCCTTGCCACCGGCGGACGTACTGCCACAGGACGCCGTCCCATTCCACCCCGTAAGTGGACAGGTCGAACGTCGTCGCGCTCGCAGCGTCTGGGTCCGACCCGTCCGTGGTGTACAGGCACCGAGCGGCGTCGACAAGTTGGGCCGACGACGTCTCCAGCGTGAGGCGGATCTCCTCGCCGGGCCGCGGCCGTGGCGGGTCGACCACGTGCCGGTGCGTGATGCCGTCTCGCGCGGCGCGATGATCCGTCGCCAGGCGAGTTACGTCGTCCCACATGCTGAAGAACCCATCGGCCACGGGCGTCCTCCGACGACTACGCGAGAATCGGTTGGACGACGTGGCCGTGCACGTCGGTCAGCCGGAAATCGCGCCCCTGGAACCGGTACGTGAGCTTCGTGTGATCCACGCCGAACAGGTGGAGCATCGTCGCGTGTAGGTCGTGCACGTGGACTATGTTCTCGACGGCGTAGTAGCCGAGTTCATCAGTGGAGCCGTACGTCACGCCTCCCTTGATTCCGCCGCCGGCCATCCACATCGAGAACCCGCGTATGTGGTGGTCGCGCCCCGAGCCCTGTGCCATCGGCGTCCGCCCGAACTCACCGCCCCAGATGATGAGCGTATCGTCGAGCATGCCGCGCTGCTTCAGGTCCGTCACAAGCGCCGCCGACGCCTGGTCCACGAGCGCGGACGTGTCCTCGATGCCCTTCTTGATGTTCCCGTGGTGATCCCAGCCGCGATGGTAGAGCTGGATGAACCGGACGCCGCGCTCCGCGAGACGCCGGGCGAAGAGGCAGTTGGAGGCGAAGGAGCCGTCGCCCGGCTCCGCGCCGTACAGCTCCAAGATGTGTTCGGGTTCGTCGGACATGTCCACCAGGTCGGGGACGCTTGTCTGCATGCGGAACGCCATCTCGTACTGTCGCACGCGCGCGTTCACTGCGGGGTCGTCGACTGCTGCGCCACGCATGCCGTCGAGGCGTCGCACCGCATCGACGACATCACGCTGCCGGTCCACCCCCACGCCCTGAGGACTGTTCACGTAGTGCACCGGATCGCCTGCGGAGTGAAGCTGCACGCCCTGGAACTCGCCGGGAAGGAAGCCGCTGTGCCATTGCCGCGTCGCGATGGGCTGATCTTGCCCGCCACCTGAAGAGATGAGAACGACGAATCCCGGCAGGTCGGCCGCCTCGCTCCCCAGGCCGTACAGCCACCACGATCCCATGCTGGGGCGGCCGGCGATGGCCGTGCCCGTGTTCATGAACGTGTGCGCCGGGTCGTGGTTGATCTGTTCCGTCTGCAGCGAGCGGACGATGCAGATGTCATCCGCGATGCCGGCGATGTGTGGGAACGCGTCGCTGATCTCCTGACCGGACTCACCGTGCCGCTGGAACGCGTACTGCGGCGCGAGACACTTCAGCTCGGCGCCCTGCAGCTGCGCGATCGGCTGTCCCTGCGTGAACGACGCGGGCATCGGCTCGCCGTCGAGGGCCGCGAGGTCCGGCTTGTGGTCGAGCGTCTCCAGGTGCGAGGGGCCGCCCGCCATGCACAGGTGGATAACGCGCTTGGCCTTCGCCGGGAGGACCGGCGTGGCGACCCCGCCCCATCCATCAGCGTCCGAAGCGGCCATCAGCGCCGCCGGATCCAGCATGGATGCAAGAGCCAACGAACCGACGCCGCGGCCGGCTTTGCCCAGAAAAGTGCGACGCGTGACGCTCGCCAGCCGCCGCTGTTTCACCGTCCTTGGGGTCATGGGGACTCCTGTGGGTCGTCCGTTCGCTGCTAGTAGAGCGTGACGCCCTCGTGCAGGTTCAGCATTACACGCGCCACGGAGGTCCAAGCGGCCAGTTCCGCAGGGGCGATGTCGTCGGGGGGCGGCGTTTCGCCAGCGTGAATGAGGCCGTCGGCGGCCTCCGCGTCGGTGGCGTATTGGCCCGCATGGCTCTCGTACAGCGCGGTCACGACCTCCAGCTCATCGGCAGCCGGGGCGCGCGCCAGCGCGTGACGATACGCCCACGTGATGCGCTCCGCCGGGGATTCGCTCCCTTCCCGGACGATACGCGCGGCGAACGCTATGGCCGCCTCGACAAAGCTGGGGTCGTTCAGCAGCGTCAGCGCTTGTGTCGGCGTGTTGGACATCGGCCGCTCGGCGGCGCATTCCTGCCGGCTCGGCGCGTCGAACGCCATCAGACTCGGGTGTGGGAAGGTGCGCTGTCGGTGTGTATACAGACCGCGTCGGTACTGAGACTCACCCGAGTCGTGCATGTACACGCGCTTGGGGAAGTTCAGATGGGCGTAGTACCCGGCCGGCTGGTACGGCCGGACGCTCGGGCCGCCGATGTCATCGACCAGCAGGCCTGCCAGGGCCAGCGCGTTGTCTCGGATCATCTCCGCGTCGAGTCTGCGGCGAGACTGGCGGGCGATCAGGTGGTTATACGGATCGCGCTCGAGCAGGGCGGGCGTCGGCTTCGAGGATTGCCGGTACGCGCTCGATGTGACCATGAGCCGAGTGATGTGCTTGACGTTCCAGCCGCTGTCCATGAACTCCACCGCCAGCCAGTCGAGCAACTCCGGATGGTCGGGCCGCGCGCCCTGCGATCCCAGGTCGTCCATCACTCGCGCGACGCCCGCGCCGAAGAAGATCGCCCAGAAGCGATTCACGAACGCCCGCGCCGTCAGCGGGTTCTCACGTGAGATCAACCAGTTCGCGAGGTCGAGTCGCGTCGGCCTACGCAACGGGTCCGACTTGAGCTGTGGCAGGAACTCCGGCGTGTTGGGATAGACCATCTCGCCCGAGTCGTCCATCCAGTTTCCGCGCGGCAACACGCGCACGGGTCGCGGCTGCCTGGACACTGTCGTGACGCAGTACGCGACCTCCTTCTCGGCCGCGGCGCGCTTCTGGAGCCACGTGGTCATCTCGTCGCGTATCAGCGCGAGCTTCGGCGTCAGCGTTCGGTAGTGTCCAACGATGGCCGACTGCCTGTCGCCGGTGCGCACGATCTCGGGTACGCGCAGGCCCGCCAGGATGTCGGCGGGGTGCTCGTTGGCGGCAACGCCCGCGACGGTCGTGTCGACGCCCGCCTTGTCCCAATACGCCGATCCGCCGAACTGCGTGAACGACATCTGCCGGACCGGCTTGCCCGGTTCAAGGCCTACCGCGGCGGAGTCTACTTCGAGCTTGACCCACTCGCCGGCGGTCGGCAGTGGCCCCATCGGCTTGTGCGCCGGACCGTCGGCTCCGATGTCCCCGTATTCGATCGTGTCCTCGCCCCAAAAGGCCCGATGCTCCCAACTCCCGTCGTTCCACTGCAGCATGACGGCGGACGGCGCGTTCTCCGGGTCAACCCAAACGTGGGCGAAGAGGGTGTCGCCTTCGGCCAGTGCCAGCGGACGCGCCATACCGCGCGCGACGTGCTGTACGATGGCGTCTTCCTCGGTCGTCAGGCGCACCGAGGATGCCCCGCTCAGCGGCTCCGGCCCGGACCCGCCGCCGTCCTCGTCTGCCGGAGCGCCTGCGGCCTGGTCGTCGACCCATACGTACTCGGCGGATTCGGCGGAGTCCAACCGGCCTAGCAGCCCGGCTTCCCACGCGCGTCTGTCGGCGTCCAGTCCGGGTCGCGGGGCTTCGTACATCTCCCGTAGGCGAGAAAGCTCGTGGTCGACCGCGTCCAGGCGCCGCTGTTGTTCATCGGTCGGCAGCATAACGACGGGTTCCCACTTGCTGCCTCCGCGGTACACGCCGCGTTCCTCCACATCGGCGAAGAACGCCGCGAAGCTGTAGAAGTCCTTCGTCGTGAATGGATCGAACTTGTGATCGTGGCACTGGGCGCACTGCATCGTCGCGCCGAGCCACACGGTGGATGTCGCGCGCACTCGGTCGGCGGCGTAGATTGCGTGGTATTCCTTCGCCTGGGCGCCGCCCTCGGCGGTCGTCTGGTTCAGGCGGTTAAATGCCGAGGCGACCTTCTGGTCGCGTGTTGCATTCGGGAGCAGGTCGCCCGCCAGATTCTCCCGCGTGAAGCGGTCGTAGGGCATGTTCCCGTTGAAGGCGCGAATCACGTAATCGCGGTACGGCCAGACGCTGACCTCCTCGTCGGAGTGGTAGCCGGAGGTATCGGCGTAACGCACGAGGTCGAGCCAATGTGTCGCCATGCGCTCGCCGTAGCGGGGTGACCCCAACAGGCGGTCGACTACCCTCTCGTAGGCTTCCGGCGAGGCGTCTGCGACGAATGCGTCCACCTCGGCGGGGGTCGGCGGCAGGCCGGTGAGGTCGAACGTGAGGCGCCGGATCAGCGTCGGCCTGTCGGCCTCGGGCGCCGGTTCGATCCCCTCGACGGCCAGACGCGACAGGACGAACCGGTCGATATCGTTGGCCCATGCGCCGTCGGACGTGACCGGCTTCTCCGCCCGCTCCGGCGCGCTGTACGCCCAGTGGTCTTCCCACTCCGCTCCCTGCCTGATCCACTCAACGAGCGTCTCGATCTCTTCGGGAGTCAACTGCCGATTGGCGTCCGGCGGCGGCATTCGGTGGTCGGGGTCCTCGGCAGTGATGTGCTCGACGACCTCGCTCTCGTCCGGCTTGCCGGGCACGATGACGGGCATTCCGCTTGGGTCGGTCAGCGCGCCCTCCTTTGTGTCGAGACGCAGTCCTGCCTGGCGCTGCGCTTCGTCCGGGCCGTGGCACGCGTAGCACTTGTCCGAGAGGATGGGGCGGACATCGCGGCCGAAGCTGATGCGCTGCTCCGTCGCGCGGGCGCAGATGGCGATGGCTATCAGCGCAACACAGGCCATCCGAGCGAAGCGGGCGAATCGTCCCCTTGCTGAGCGGGGCAACACGGGCGCGTCCTCCTAATCCTGTGCCAAGCCGACCGGTCCGGCCGGTCGACCGAGCTCGGCGTGTCGGGGACCGTATCAGAATGGGGCGATGGCGTCACCATAGCGCCGGTGTTCGCCTCGTTGCCGCCCAAGGTGCGCTCCGCTTCGAACACGGGTCGCCTGGTGAATCGTGGCTCGGCTAGCGCGACGTGAACACATGCCGGCCGTCCATCGCGGCCAGACGCATCGTGGCACCTTATTACGGTATATCCCTTAACGATTGCGGGGTTGCATATCGCGGTAATACAGGGCGTAATACGTGAATGGGGTGGCGCCGCTGGATATTTGCGGTAATATAAGACGTGGGTATAACCCCATATACTGCGCCTAATGGATGATCGGGAGGCCTATCGCCCGGTCAGCCCGGCGTGACGCGCTACAACGAGTCTCGGGCGAACATACATTTCGCGCGGGCGTTCATTCTATGGGTGGCACTGTCCGGCGGGCCCGCCACAATTCGGGCCGGATCGTATGCCTAGTGGCCCGGGACCGCCGGCCATGTGGTACGCTAATGGCAAAGTCATCCCGTGACAGACGGGTCGAATGTCGGCGTCGGCACGGCGCAGGCTTTCGGTTGGACTGTGGGAATAGGTTGCGGGAGCCCGTGTCCGGCGGCCGACACGCGTGCTTACGATGCGGCGCGCTGACTACCGCGCCGACAGGGAAGGTAATATGAGCGAGAAGGCAGATGTCATCTCACGGCAACGCGCGACGGAGATCTACTACGCCGCGCTCGCGCGCGCGGCTAGCGTCCGCATTGAGACGGAAGGCGTCACGCGCGCGGTGCCACTGCGGATGGAAGAGGAAGCCGCGGCCCTGCTAGGGGACGAACCCACGGAACTGTTCGCATATCTGTTCCGCCGCGGCTACAAGGCCGGATGGAAGAGCCAAGTCGGCTTCAACGCGGTATGGGACTACTGTGGCTCTGTGTGGCCGGACACGGTCGGGCGTAGCTGACGATCCGTCGGCCCGCCAAGAGCCCGCATGACTCCGAGCCAACGTAAGCGCCCGCGGGCCAAGGCGAGCCCGTGGGCGCGCGGCCTCACCCCCGGCGGACGTGGACCCATCTGATCCGACGCCTTACCGCGATGCCCTCTCGCGCCAGGGGCCGCAGTCGAGTCGTCGAAGGGCGCCGACGTCCGCGATCGCTCTTACCTGGACGAACATCGCCCTGCCACGCGCGCGCATGGCGCGTCGCATTCTGGATCATACATCGCGGTAGGGGGCGCAGAGGCCCGACGCGAGCTACCCGACGGCCGATGCCGTCGCGAGCAGCGCGAAGGGGGTCGACAGCGCGCACTGCATGATGAATGCAGCGATGCGCTCGTAATCGCGGGAGGGGAGACGTCGGACGTCCCGTGGCGTTGGACCGTCGGTGATGAGCGCGAGCAGCGATGGGTCACCGACGCACACGGGGGCCTCGGAAACATCCTGCCGATAGACCTCGACCTTGGGCAACGCGCCCCACTTGTATCCCTCGACGAGGACGATGTCGACGTCGTGGAAATGCACTTCGATGATCTCCTCGGGGCCCGGCGGGGCGGCGCGATAGTCGAACACGGCGAGCCCAAACGGTGAGACGATGGCAGCCTGATCCGCGCCCGCCTGTCCATGTCGCCACGAGTCCTTGCCGCGCGTGTCGAACGGCACATCGTGATGCGTGTGCTTCAGCGTGCCTACACGGAGGCCCTCGCGACGTAGAATCGGGATGATCCCCTCGATTACGGTCGTCTTCCCAGATCCTGACGATCCCACAATGCAGATCACGCTTGGGCTCATAGCGTTGCTACTCTCTCGTCGGCTGTGCGTCGCTACTCGTTGACCGCCTGCTAGCCCTGTTGGGTGAAGATCAGCTTCAGCGATGTCTTCCCGGTCGTGAGGTCATCCACGAGTTCGCGTAGATTCCGGTTCTCCAGCATTCCCAGCATGGCGCCCTTGATGCCCGCCCATTCATCGTGGACGGGGCACGGCATGGACGAACTGCACGGTTCCAGGCCGAGGACGCATTTGTCGAACTGTTCCCTGCCGTCGATCGACACGACGACGTCCATGAGCGTGATCTCAGTCAGAGGACGCGCCAACGCGACACCACCGTTGGGGCCCTTGTACGACTTGAGGATGCCGTCGCGTGTGAGCTGCCCACAGATCTTGCTGAGGAAGTAGTGGGGCGAACCACACCTGTCCGCCAGCGTCCTCACAGGATGGTACGTGCCTGGATCATCCTGCGCCGCAAGAAGCAGTACCACTCGTACGCCGTATTCGCACGCCTTCGACAGGATCATGGGCGGTCGGCGCGGCCTCCTCTTCCTTCAGGTTCGATAGGCGAGTAAAAGACCTATTTGTCTGATAATTAGCCGCCCTCTCGCCAGTGTGCAAGGGCCGACGACGCGTCCGGCGCCGAATGGACGGCCTTCACGCCGCCACGCCGCTCTCGCGCTTGCGTCGTCAACCGGCTATGTATGCAGAGCGGGCGACTTCCCGGGTGTCGGTCGCGGCGGCCGAGCGATCCGTCGATTCACCGGTCGAACTCTCTCGCTCGCGGAATGGGAGGAACATGGAACTTGCGCTGAAGCCGGACTTCGAGCAGGCGGTCGAGCGACTTGAGGCGTGGTGGCATTGCGAAGTCATAGACCGGCCGTGCATCCAATTCACGACCGCAAAGGACGGCGACTTCCCGCCCATGCCAGACCGGGAGCATGCAACGCTCCGCGACCGATGGATGGACGTCGAGTACAACGTCGGGCGGGCGGCCGCGGGTTTGACCCGCCGTGAGTACATTGGCGAGTCGTTCCCTTCATACATGCCGAACCTCGGCCCGGACATCTGTGCCGCTCTCCTTGGCGCCGAACTGGAGTTCATGCCGGGCACGAGTTGGCCCGAGCCGTTCGTCGAGGACTGGGCGTCGGTGGACTTCACGCCACAGTACGACTCGGCGTATTGGCAGACGATCCGAGACATGACGGCCCTCTCGCTTGACATGGGGGAAGGCCGCTTCATCACCGCCATCACCGACCTGCACACTAACGGCGATCTTCTCTCCGCCATCCGAGGCCGTGAGGAGATATGCCTCGACGTGATGGACCAGCCGGAGGAACTCAGAAAGGCGATCGACGCCGTCGGCGCTATGTACGAGGGTATGTACGACGACCTGTGGGACCCGATTCGCGAACGCGGCCAGGGCTCGACCACTTGGATGTCCGTCTACCACCAGGACGGGCGCTGCTACGGGACGAACATGGACCTCGCCGGCTTGCTGAGTCCCGCCGCGTTCGAGGACCTCTTCCTGCCCATCATACTCGACGAGATTCGCTTCCTCGATCGGTCGTGTTTCCACCTGGACGGCCCGACGGCGCTCTGCCACCTGGACACGTTGCTGGCGATCCCCGAACTGAACGGCGTTCAGTGGGTGTACGGCGCAGGTCAAGGGCCGTCGACCCGCTGGATCGACGTCTACCGCAGAATCCAGGACGCGGGGAAGTGCGCTCAGGTCATCATCGAACACGTCAGCGAAATCGACGTGATCCTGGCCGAACTTCCGCCGGAAGGACTGCTCTTTGCGGGCGGTGGTGGTGGGCTATCGCGGGACGAGGGGGAGGCGGTGCTCCGCAACGCCGAGAAGGCGTGCGTGCGTGCGCGCTGAGCACGACGAAGCCGCGGACCGATTGGAGCGTCCGCGGCTTCTTCTGATCGGCGCCGGGTGGCGTGCTGCTATTGAGTCTTTAGGTTGCCCCACGTGACCGCAGCCTTGGATGCCGGGTCGACGGCGAGTCCACCCTGAGCCACCCACACGTTGTCGTAGAAGCTGTTCGCCTGGCTCTCGTGCCACAGGCCGAACGCCCCCGCCTTGCCGAATTTATCGTCCTTGACGTCGACGGTGGGAGGAATGCCCAGATCCTCCGCCATGGGATCAGCGACATCCTCCACCAGCGCGTACCAGACTCGGATGCGGTTGCCGTCGACTTGCACGCGCCCGATCGTGTCGGTGTTGTTGGCGATGCCGATCACCATACCGTGCGGTTCCTGCGCGATCGTGTTGCCGTCGTTGTTCTCACAGGCTATCTGATCGAAGCATTGGCCCTGTGCGCCGCATGTGAGGAGATCCGCGACGATCACCGCGGGCGTCTCGGTCGTGCCGAAGGTGACCACGTAGCCCTCGACATCGCTGGCGCGTCGGAACACGACGCCGAAGCTGTCGTCGTCGCCGGCGTTCATCTCTACCTGGATGATGCCGTCTTGGAAGTTTTCCACGCCCGGCGCCATGAACATCCCGGAGGAGCCACACCCCTCGACCGTGATCTTCATGGCAAGCGTACCGTTGGTGGGATGGGCTTCGACCGCAAGAGCCTGGTTGGGAGCGAGAACGTCCCAGTTGGTGACGTCGTTCACTTCAGGGCCCGGTATCGCAGCCTTGCTGGCGTCCTCGAAGTCCGCCAGGAAGGAAATCTGCGCCGACGCCGCAGTCGTGAGAAACGCTGCCACCGCGACGCAGACAGAGAAACGCAATGTACGGGATGGGCTCATCTGGTGACCCCCTTGGTGTGTGCTGTCGTCCGCTTACCACGCCGGGCGAAGTGAGCCGTTCAGGCTCGCGGCGTCGTGAGTGGATGTCCTGGTGCCGCAGAATACCACCCGTACAGAATGTGCGGCAAGTACTGAGCTTTTGGCGCCGTGGTCGCAGGGCCGATGGAGCGGCGTTCGAGCCCTATGCGCCGTCCAGGTCGGTGACGTCGATGGCGATCCCTTGTTCGCCCGGGTCGACGACGACATCTCTCGCGTGCGCATCCACACCGTCCAGTGCGACGTGCACGCGATAGGAGCCGACGCGCAGGTGGAAGCGATGCGCCCTGGCATCGGCGGGCGTCGCATCGGCCGAGGCGGACACGCCCTCTTCCTGGGCGCGCTCGATGCGCTCAAGCGTCGGCACGGCGCGCGCCGGCGTCACCGTGACGGTAAGCGTTCCGTACTCTGCGGGCGGCCCGGCATTTTCATCGGCCGCGGCCGGACGCGCCACGAGCACGAAGCTGCTCCCCGGCTCGTTGCCGGTCAACTCTCCCGCCTTGGGCTGCGGGCTCACGCGTTCGAGGTGCACCAGTATCTCCTCGAGCGTCAGGACGCCGTCTGTCCCGCCGTAGGTGCGAAGAGCTTCTAGGAACTGTCTGCTGAAGGGGCTGTGTTGCCCGGGGCGACCGTCCGGGACGTACTCCTTGCCGCCCGCGGTGATGTAGCGTCGCGTTCTGTATGCCAGCTTCCGTTCCAGGTACTCCGCCGTCGACACGAACCCCGAGCGCGTGCCGATGGCGCGCATCGCCGGGGCCATCGCGACCGTGGGGTCGACCGTGCCGCTGAAGCAGGAGTCCAGCACCAGAAGCACATGCTCGCAGTCTAGGCGCTCCAATATCGTGCGGACATCCTCGTGCGAGACTAACGTGTCACGCAGAACGTCGTCCTCCAGCGGTCTGCTGTCTCGCAGTGCGAGGAAGCCCCGGCGGAGCCGTTCGTCGAACCACCCGTGTCCGGCGAAGTAGACGAGGAGCTGGTCGTTCGGCCCGTACGGCTCGTCGGCCTGGGCGTATAGGGACGTCAGGAAGTCGTGGCGGGTCGGATTGCGCAGTGTGGTGACGCGCGCCTTATAGACATCCCGCAATTCCGCCTCGATCGCCGCGACGTCGCCGACCGGGTTCGCGAGGTCGGCGTGATGGTCGTACTGGTCTACGCCGACCAGCAACGCGCGGGTAACACCCACGCCGAGCGGCGGTGGGGCCGCCACGGCCGCCGCCTGTGCGGCCTGTCTGTCGATGCGCGACGGCCCCTGCAACGATGCAGCGGCAACAACCGACGCCGTTGCGTTGGGCCGGAACGCTTTCCATTCGGCGTCGGGGGCAGTGGCCCACTTGTCCGACCCGTCCGCCAGGGTGATGCGATAGGTGTCGGACTCCGTGGTCTCGACGGCTTCGTACGCCATGTCCGGGGACGTCACGCCGTCGGGTTCGCCGCCGGGAGTCGCGGCGTACGGCGCCTCGCCGAAGACGTAGTAGGAACGCAGCAGGTCGCGTACGGCATACCGATAGGACCGCTGGTACTCCGTCGCGGGAACGCCGATGCTGACAGCGATGGTCGAGTCTCTTCGATAGCGGCCACGCGATAGCGCGGGTCGCAGGTCGATCGTGGCGCGTCCGTCCTCTCCGGTCACGACGGCGTCGCTCAACTCGCGTGCGCCGATGGACACTGCGAGGCGCTCATCCGTCGCCGGTTCCCGGTCGTCGTTGACCTGTGTTAGCTCGATGCGTTCCGCGAGGGTCTGCACCTGTTCCCGGTACTTCACCACCTGGACCACCAGTTCGGGCCGTTCGCGCGTGGGCTCAGCGACAAGCGTGACCTGGTACTTCTCGACGATGCTGCTGCGCGCGCCCGGTGTGACGCCACCGATGACCCGCATGACGGCATCCCGGGCGTCGGTGGGGATGTCGACCCATCTGAGCGCGAGACCCCCAAACGTCTTGATGAGGAAGATCGTGAGGAGGATGGGCAAGGCGTAGGAAACCACCTTGACCGGCATGCGCCACAGCGCGCGAGCCGTCGGCCAACGCGACTCCGCGGACTTGGGGCCGTCAGGGCTTGCGTCGGCTGGCGTGTCGTCCGGGGTCGGCGCTTCGTCCTCGTCGGGCGGAGTCCACCCTTCGCGTTTGAGGCGGTCGCGGACGACCTGCTCAAAGCGCGGACCCACGCGGCGGCGGCCTTTGCCCTCGCCGTCCTTCGACTTGCCGGTATCGTCCTTAGCCACTTCGGCGTCCCTGCCTGGGGTACTTCGGAGGCGCGCTACAGCAGTATAGCAAACGCGCTCTGCGGCGGCCGTGCGCCCGTTAATGTTCGACGCCCGCGTGCGCGGCAGGTTGACCGCGCCAGGCGCGAGCCGAGCTTCCGCGTCCGGGCCCACGGTCGCCAGTAGATGCCGCCACGGAGGTCGTCCAACAGATATCGTTGCCCGACGTGGCAGCGTGTACTATGCTGCCGACGCGCGTCGGGCAGACAGCGCGCCACCGGTAGGGCCATCTGCGACGCCAGCCGGGTCTCCGACAATGCGTTCGTGCGGAAGGTGATGAGGGATGACCGAACTGCGAGCATGCCTTGCTGAGGCCAGAGGACACCTCGTACAGCACCAAGGCGAGTTCGGATCCAACGAGGCGATGACACGCCTCCACATCATCGATCCAGTCTTGGAGGCTTTGGGTTGGAGCGTCCGTGACCTGACGCGCGTCCAGATCGAGCAGAAGACCTCCGACGGCCGCCCAGATTACACACTAGTGTACGAGGGCAGACCCACTATCCATGTGGAGGCCAAGGCCGCCGGCCATGCGCTCACACCCGACGATATGAGTCAGTTGGCTCGGTATTGCTACAACGACACGGGCGTCCCGTATGGCGTCCTCACCAACGGCGCACGCTGGGTGCTGTTCGATCCCTTCCTGCAGGGCCGCCCATTCGCGGAACGCATCATCTGCGACGTCGACATCCTCAACACCGATGTCGATGAAGCCAGAGACGAACTGTCGCTCATGGCGTATGCCTCGCTCGCCGGGTTGCGCGCCGAGATAGAGCTTCGCACCACATTGAGCGCATGCTGGGAGGCCATGTGGGACGAAGCGACCGAGCTGACGCGTGCGGTGGCGAAGACGCTACGCGCGCGGATTGGGCGCGAGATCCCTGCGCTGGCCGCTGGCCTTGACGTCGAGCGCGTGGCCAGGTTCGCAGGCGCTAGGCTGACGTCCCTCGGCGCGGGCACGAACCGGGGCCGGCTGACCACCGTGCCCTCTCGTCCCGGCCCACCCACACGGCAGCACCCTCAACGCGGCTCCAAGTCCCCGCGACCCACGGAGTCACGGCGACCAGGCGCCATACGCAAGAGACCGACGCGGATCGTGATAGGAGGCAACGATCGCCCGGCCAGCCGAGCGAAACACGTGCTTGTCGAGACCGCCGAGTGGTTGGTTGGGCAGGGCGATATCGTCCCAGGCTCAGATCCTGTAACAATGGGGGCCACGCGGTACATTGTGAGCAACACGCCACGCCACCGGAACGACGCGCACTTCGCAAGCCCACACCAACTCTCCAACGGTCTCTATCTCGAGACGAATTACACTGCCGCTGCCTGCGAGACCCGAGCCAGGGATCTGCTGGAGCGCTTTGGGTACGCGCCGTCCAGCGAATACCTCGTCGTCGAGTGGGAGAGCTAGGGCATGAGACTGTGCCGCGCACGGCCGGGCGCGTCGGCGCCAATCGGACATCGCCCGCTGCCGGCAGCACACGAGGACAACGTGCTGGGAAGCCGCCTTCGCGGCCCCCCAGCGTGAGTATCCTAGTCATCAACGCGGGCTCCAGCAGCCTGAAATTCAGCGCGTTCACCGCCTCGGAGGAGGACGCGTGCGCTACCGGGCTCATTGACTGGGGCGGCGGAGCGGGCCGGGCCGGGTGCCGCGTGAGCGTCGGCGCCGACGAGCGTGTCTCGGACGTCGACGCGGAGGACCATCTCGCCGCTACGAGAGTCGCCGTGGAGACGCTCTCTGAGCGGGGAGCGCTGAGACTCAACGACGAGATCGCCGTCGGGCACCGGGTGGTGCACGGCGGCACCGCGCTGCGCGACTCCACGCGCATTGACGAGCGCGTCACGCGCCGGATCGCGGAACTGTCGTCGGTCGCGCCGCTGCACAACCCTCCGGCGCTTCGGGCCATCGAGGCCGCTCGGCGCCTGCTCCCGGACGCGCCGCACGTGGCCGTATTCGACACGGCGTTCTACCGCGACCTGCCCCGCCATCGCTACGTCTACCCGCTGCCATACGCGTGGTACGAGGAGTGGGGGATCCGGCGATTCGGGTTCCACGGCATCAGCCACGAGTACTGCGCCGCGCGGGCCGCCGAGATGCTGGCTCGCGCCCCGTCGGGCCTCAACGTCATCACGTGCCACCTTGGCGCCGGATGCTCGGCGACCGCCACGGCGGGCGGGGTTGCCGTGGCTACGTCCATGGGGTTCACGCCGCTCGCAGGGCCGATGATGGGCACGCGTTCCGGGACGGTCGACCCGGGCATCTTGCTGCACGCGCAACGCGCGCATGGTCTCGACGTCGAGGACCTGGACCGCGCGCTGAACCGGGAGTCCGGGCTGCTCGGCGTCTCGGGCGTCTCGTCCGACTACCGCGCCGTGGAGGCCGCCGCGAACGCCGGAAGCGATCGCGCGAGACTCGCCCTCGACATGTACGCCGAGGGCGTCCGGGGCGCCATCGGCAGCCTCGCGACGACGCTCGACCGCCTTGATGCGCTGGCGTTCACGGCCGGCATCGGGGAGAACTCGGCGGCGCTGCGCGCGAGCGTGTGCGACGGGCTAGGCACGCTAGGCATCGGCATCGACGACGCGCGCAACCGTGAGACGCAGCCTGATGCCGACATCGCGACCGCCGATTCCAGGGCCCGCGTTCTCCTCATCAGGGCGCGCGAAGATCTGATGATCGCTCGAGAGGTGCGCAGTGTTCTCGCGGGGACTAGCTCGTGACAGGGCGGCCCTCCGCACGGGCCCACGCTAGTACATCGCGGGTAGCAAGGCACCCAGCCATCGGGCACAGCGCGCGCGCCGTTGACGGGGCCCGACCCGGAGGCCGGCCCCCGTCAACGGCCTGCCCGCAGGCCGCGTTCCTACCAAGGGCGCGTATACTATGCAGGTACCGTATACTCTTCCTGACGCAACACGCTGCGCGGCGGCGGCAATCGTGACCCGGTGACTTCCGAGGGCGATCACATGTCGAGGACGAAGGACAGCAGGTGGCGTCGTCTCTGGCACATCCTTGGCCCGGTGTTCCTGGTCCTGACCGGGGTCACGTGCCTGGCGATAGGCCTCACTCTCGGGGAACGCGAGGCGCGCGTGGCGCCCCCGAAGGTCGCTGCCCCTCCCGTGAGGGTGACTCGTCCGCCTACCATCGTGCGGCGCGCGCCGGCGCGCCCGGCGGCTGCGTCGTCGCGGTGGGTCGTCAACCCGGCGACTCGCAACTCCTACCGCGTGATCGAGGCCGGCACGTGGCGCGACGGCCAGGCGAAGGCCGCGGATCAGGGCGCGCGCCTAGTCACGATCGACGATGCGGCCGAACAGAAGTGGCTGGTATCGACCTTCGGAGGGGAAGAGCCGCTGTGGATCGGCCTCACGGACGCCGGTAGCGAGGGCGCGTGGCGATGGGCCGGCGGGGAGCCCGCGTCCTACACGAACTGGGCGGACCGCGAGCCGAACAACATGTATCCGCAGGGCGAGCATTTCGTCCACATGAACTGGCTCGCTCCTGGCCGATGGAACGACCTCGGCCCTGGCAGCGCGGAATGGCGCCGCGTGACGAGAGCCATAGTCGAGCGGGACGGGAACATCACATCGAACGATCAGCCGTGGAAGCGCGAAACGCCGTCTGCCTTCGACATCACGGGCAGAGCCATCGTCGCTCCTGCGGGCATTAGACGCGCCATCCCATCACCCACGACACTCGACGCTGACATCGGAGACTCGCAGCGTTGGTTCGGCGAAGACCTCAGTAACAGCCACCGTGGCGCCGAGATCGTCTGGGACCGCGAATTAGCCTCGAACGTCATCCAATTCACGCGCGTCGGCGGCGGGTCCAGCGGATCGCACGTTGGGATCGCTCGAGATGTGAACATCGACGTCTCGGAACACGCAGACCTGCGGGTGCAGGTCGATGTGAAGTCCGTCAGCCATAACCTCCGCGGGGGAGGCTGGGCGGGTGGATCTGAGTACCCCGTGTGTGTCGAGATCGCCTATCTCGACCAAAGAGGCACGGCGCACCGATGGCGCCAGGGCTTCTACGCCATCGGCGACGACACACACGGCACGTCTACGAAGCTCCCACAGGGCGTATGGCACACGTACACCTCGCCGACGCTTGCTGAGTTGGCGCCGCTGTGCGCAGACGACGCGGTGCGCGCGGGACTCGGCGGATGGTTCCGCAACCCCATGCACGCGTACGACGCTTCCTCGCGTCCGGCCGTCATCACGCGCGTGGCGCTCTTCGGCGCCGGATGGGACTTCAACGGCCGCGCGGACAACCTGCGCTTCGTCGAGGCGTCGCGCGACGCGAGTCCCGGGGTAATGCCCATCCCCGTTCGCTAGACACACGCCGCATGGCGCCGGCCCTGGGGCCTGCGGCGGCGCACTCCTCTACGCGCCGGTTGCGCGCTGTCACCCTCCGTGCGGCGCCGTTTCCCCTCCCAGCATTAGTCCGCGCATTTCTGTGGCGGATTCCGCACGGGTGACCCGTCTATGTGAATGAGTCGCCGTTGCGGGATAGGGGTCGGAGCGCGCCGGGCGCCTCGCGACGCGGCATCACCAACCGACGCGAGAGCGGATTCAGGCTGAGAGGAACGGGTCAGGATGCAGAAGCGGTGCATGTTCGTATTAATGTGCGTGCTTTCGATGTTTTATGTTGCGTCGTCGTGGGCGAACCTGGCCGAGACGAAGATCGCGTTCACGTCGCAGCGGGACGGCGTGGCCGAAGTCTACGTGATGGACTACGACGGCACGAACCAGCGCCGAGTGTCCAACTTCCCGGAGGTCAGCATCCATCCGACGTGGTCGCCGGACGGCTCGCGTGTCGCCTTTGCGCAAGGCGACAGCTTCCGTGACATCTTCACGATGCACGCCGACGGCTCGAACGTCGTGAATCTCACGAACGACGGCTCGGCTGCTCAGGGCAATCCACACATCTCGCCTGACGGGACCAAGATCGCCTATACGTCTGGTTCGACGCCCAGCGACATCATCGTCGCGGACATCAGCGGCGCGAACCCCGTCAATCTCACGAGCAGCTCGTTCCGCAACAACTACCCGCGCTGGTCGCCCGATGGGACGAAGATCGTCTTCACGTCGAACCGAGACGGCCTGTGGCAGGTATACGTCATGGACGCCGCGGACGGCGCGAATCAGACAAATCTGTCCAACAGCGGCGTCGACGACCACGAACCGGGGTTCTCGCCCGACGGGACGAAGATCGTCTTCGCCTCAACGCGCGACGGCGATGCGGACATCTTCGTGATGGACAGCACGGGCGCGAACCAGGCATCGATCACCGTCAACGCGTTCGCCAACTGGAGCCCGTCGTGGTCGCCCGATGGCACGCGCATCGTGTACTACGGCGTCCCCGCGGGCAACGGCGTAATCTACGCCAGCGACCCGGACGGGGCGAACGAAGTCCAGCTCACGACGGGAGCCGACAACGATAGCAACCCGAACTGGATGCCGTTCCCCTTCCTCCTCGAAGGTGCGGACGGCGTGGACGCCGGAACCGTCGATGTCGGGATGCCCGGAACCGCAACCTTCACCGTGAAGAACCAGGACGCCGTGTCTGCACTGAGCGTGTCCGGCATCACGTCGGACAACGCGCTCTTCACGGCTGCGCCGACGACGTTCAACCTCGCCGCCGGGCTGACGCAGGTGGTCACGGTGACGTACTCACCGGTCGCGACCGGCGCCGATTCCACGACGATCACCGTCACGCACGACGGGCCGATGGGCTCCAGCGTCATCGGGGCGACGGGGACTGCGGTCATCCCGCCGGGGAACCTCACGGAGACGAGCATCGTCTTCCAGTCCGCACGTGACGGCAACGTCGAGCTCTATGCGATGGACTACGACGGCGCCAACCAGCGTCGGCTTACGGATTTCGCCGAATTGGACCGTCACCCTGCGTGGTCCCCGGACGGGTCGCGCATCGTGTGGGCCAGGGGCGACACCTCCTACGACATCTACATGATGTATGCGGACGGCACACACATCGTGAACCTCACGAACGATGCGGGCACACCTCAGTCGTTCCCGCAGATATCCCCTGATGGAACGACCATCGCGTTCCATGCGGAGGGTGCATTTGCCGACGTGTGGACAATGAACATCGACGGATCGAGCCCAACGAATCTGACCAACATCGCCGGCACACATGACTCCTGGGCGCGGTGGACTCCCGACGGGCAGAAGCTGCTGTTCGTATCGCAGCGCGACGGGCATCCCCAGATATACGTCATGGATGCCAACGGCGCGAACCCGCTGAACCTATCCAACAACGCCGTAAACGACCAGGATCCCGTTCCATCGCCGGATGGCGCCAAGATCCTGTTTGTGTCCGACGAGGACGGCGATACCGATGTCTACGTCATGGACATCAGTGGCGCCAATCGCGTGAAGCTCACGGCTAACAGCGTGTCCGACGGCACGGCGGTGTGGTCCGCGGACGGCAGCAGGATCATCTTCGATAGGAACACTACAGGGACGTGGGACCTGTTTTCGATGGCGGCCGACGGCACGGACGAAGTGCAAGTGACGACCGCAGCGGGCGACGACAAGGCGGCGCACTGGTCGCCATTCCCAATCGTCCTTGAAGCTGCGGACGGCATCGCGGTTCAGTCTGAGGCGAGTTCCAGCGGCACGACGACGCTAACAGTCAAGAACCAGGCGGCCGGCACGCTGAACGTGTCCGGGATCACCTCGGACAACGGCCTGTTCTCGGCATTGCCGACGACGTTCAGCCTCCTGCCCCGCCAGACGCAGACGGTCACAGTGACCTACTCGCCGACGGCCATTGGCTCCGACGCCGCGACGCTCACCGTCAACCACAACGGGCCCATGGGTTCGAGCGTCCTCGCGGCGGCCGGCACGTCCGTCATCACGCCCCGGTCGGGCGACCTCACTGCGACGAAGATCCTCTTCTACCGGGGTGACGGCGACATCATGACCGTCGATTACGACGGCACGAACGAGGTCAGCCTGACATCCACCGCAGAGCGCGAGTCCGAAGCCGATTGGTCGCCCGACGGGACGAAAATCGCGTACGACTCCGACCTGAACGGCCTCCCGGGCATATTCGTCAGCAACGCCGACGGCACGGGCGTCGTGCAAGTGACGACCGGGCAGGTCGACAACGACTCAGGCCCCGCATGGTCGCCCGATGGGACCGTGATCGCCTTCAAGCGCAAGGTTACTGCCACCAACGAGACCGACATCTACAAGATGAACGCCGATGGGACGACGATCGTGCGTCTGACGACCGACGGCCTCGGGAACGTCAACCCGTCGTGGTCGCCCGACGGCGCCAGCATCGTCTTCCAGTCCCAACGCGATGGCGGTCTGTCCGAGATCTACGTCATGGACGCCGACGGATCAGGGCAGACCAGACTCACGAACAACGCGGTCCAGGACATTCTCCCCAGGTGGTCACCTGACGGTTCGAAGATCGCCTTCCAGGAGGACGTTGACGGCGCCGGCGCCCAGGAAATCCTGCTGATGAACCCGGACGGCACCGGCCAGACGAACATCACCAACAACGCGGTGTTTGATGGTGACCCGTCGTGGTCACCAGACGGGACGCGCATCGTGTTCCGCTCCAAGCTCGATTCGCAGGCCACAACGGATCTGTACCACATGGCGGCGGACGGCACGGACGTCATCCGGATAACAACCAGTGGCCAGGCGGACGCGCACCCGTCTTGGGGTCCGTTCCCCTCGACTGCGACGGTCACCGCAGTCGACACGCAGGGACAGGTAGGTCGCGTCGCGACCGTCCCCATCAACATCACCGACGTCCGCGGGCTGGACCTGACGGGCGTCACGATCACGCTGACGTACGACCCCGCGATCATCACGCCGCAAGACGACGGGGCGAGCACGACCGCAGTCACGCGTGGCGCGATGGTCCCGGTAACGTGGGGTTTGGCGCAGAACGTCGTTTCCGCCGGGACGCTCAGCTTCTCGATGGCGGGCGGCTTCGAGGACCCGATCACGGGCGTCGGTGGCGGCGTCCTGGCGACCGTGGCGTTCGACGTGAGTGGAACGGCGACCGTCGGAGCGACGAGCGCGCTCACGATCACGGAAGCGAACCTCAACGAGGGCGGCGTGACGTCGACGATCGTGTCCGGGACGCTCACCGTCGTGACGCTCAAGTACGGCGATGTCACGGGCAACGGCGACGTCACCGCGTTCGACGCGTCGTGGGTGCTGGAGTACGTCGCGAAGGACATGATCGGCCAGACGACGACGTTCCCCATCGAGACGACCGCGCCGACGTGGGGCGTGGCGCCGCTCACCCAAGCGGACGCGTTCAGCGTCGCGGACGTCGACGCGAACGCCATCGTGCAGAGCATGGACGCGTCGCTGATCCTCCAGCACGACGTGGACATCATCACGGCGTTCCCGGCGGACACTCCTGCCGCTCCGAGCCGCGCTGTCTCGCCGGACGCTTACCAGTTGACGGCGAGTGCGACCTCCGAGCGACCGGACGCGTGCATCACCGTCTCGCTGGACGCCGCGGGCATCGACGACCTCTACGCGGGCGAACTCGCACTGGAGTTCGACGCGGAGGTCGTCCGCCCGGTGACGGTCTACCTCGAGCGCAAGTCGAAAGGCGGGAAGCCGCCGCTGCTCGTGCACGCCGAGGACGAAGGGAGGCTGGGCGTGGCGTTCGCGTCGGCGAAGCCCATCGCCGCGCGCGACGCGACGCTCAACGTCGTCTTCGAGCCGCTTCCCTCCCTTGACGGCCCGGTGGACGGCGCGATCCGTTCGTCGCGGCTCGGCCTCAACGCGACGCGCCTCGACCCGTCGTTCGAGTATCGGTTCCACATCGAGCCGTACCGCTTCCAGGCGTTGGCGAACTACCCGAACCCGTTCAATCCCGAGACGTGGATTCCGTTCGAGCTGAACGAGGACTCGGACGTCACGATCCACATATACGGCCTGGACGGCCAGCGTGTGCGGACGCTGGAGATCGGGAGTCGGGCGATGGGCGTCCACGCAGTACGCGACGCCGCCGCGTACTGGGACGGCAGGAACGAGCTCGGCGAAGCGGTGTCTAGCGGGCTGTATGTCTACGAGCTGATCGCGGGATCGCAAAGGGCGATGCGCCGGATGGTGGTGCTGAAATGATGAGACGACTTCTCAGCACGAGACACACCGACGACGCACACGCAGGAGATCGACGGATGAAGACGCAACGGATCAGATGGGCGCTCATGGCGGCGGCGTTCCTAGCGTTGACTGGTGGCTCGCGGGCCGACCTGACTGGAACGAAGATCGTGTTCGACTCGAACCGGTCGGGGAACTACGACCTCTACACCGTCGGCCCGGACGGGACAGGGGTGACCCAACTGACGAACACGGCGGCGAACGAACGGTCGCCGTCGTACTCGCCGGACGGCAGCCGAATCTACTTCACGTCGGACGCCAGCGGAGCGGCGAATATCTACGTGATGAACGCGGACGGCACGCACCCCGTGCGGCTGACCACCACAGCAGGCGGCGACGACGGGGCGCCGATGCTGTCGCCAGACGGGTCGAAGGTGGCCTTCGATAGCAACCGCGATGCGAGTTGGGAAATCTACGTGATGGCGGCCGATGGCTCGGGTCAGACGAACCTCACGAACTCCGTCGGGGTGAACGACAACTATCCGCGATGGTCGCCGGATGGTCAGAGCATCCTGTTCGCTACCAACCGCGACACCGACTGGGAAATCTATACCATGGACGCTGACGGGCAGAATCCCGTCAACCGAACCAACAACGCGGCGGCCGAAGGGAGCGCTGCCTTCTCGCTGGATGGCACGCAAATCGTGTTCGACTCGGACCGCACGGGTGAGAAGGAACTCTTCGTGATGGATACGGCGACCTACAACCCATCACAGGTGGTGGTCCGCGCGGGCTCGGTCGAGAGCGTCCCAGTCTGGTCGCCCGACGGCACACGCATCGTCTTCCAGTCCGAGGCGGCCGGCCAGATCGACGTGTATGCGATAGACCCAGCCGGGACCAACGAGGCGCAGCTGACGACCGATGCCGCAGCCGACGGCTCCCCGAGTTGGTCGCCGTTCCCCGCAGCTTCCACGATCACGGTCGCGAACACCCAAGGACAGGCCGCAAGTTCCGTGACGATCCCGATCACGATCACGGACGCCACGAGTCTCTCCGTGACAGGTGTCAGCCTCGGCATAACGTACGATGCCGCGCTGCTAACACCCACCGGCGCCACGCCTGCGGTCGTGGGAGCGCTCATACCGGCGGGATGGTCCATCCAGCAGAACATCGCCACCGCAGGCCTGCTGCAGGCATCCCTCGCGGGTGGGTTCGGCGAGCCGCTGGTCGGCGCCGGCGTGCTGCTGAACGTAACGTTCGATGTCGCCCCGGCCGCCGCGGCGGGAGCGACGAGCGTCGTCACACTGGCGCAGGCCGACCTGAACGAAGGCCAGGTGACTTCGGGTGAGACCTCCGGGCTGTTCACCGTCCTCAACCTCGTCTACGGCGACGTGACGGGCAACGGCGCGGTAACGTCCTTCGACGCGTCGTGGGTGCTGGAATACGTCGCGACGGACTCAGTCGGCGACCCGGTCACGCTCCCGATCGAGACGTCGGCGCCGACGTGGGCGTCGTCGCCCCTGAGCAACGCCGACGCGATCGCCGTCGCCGATGTGGACGGCGACGCCAGCGTCGGTGCGATTGACGCGTCGCTCATTCTCCAGCACGACGTCGAGCTGATCACCGAGTTCCCTGTTGAGGCGCCGGGCGCTCCGAGCGTGGCTCCCGTCGTGGGCGCGTACGGTCTGTCGGGCGTCGCGTCATCGACACGCCCCGGAGCGCGCATCGTCGTGACGTTGGACGCGTCCGACGTCCCGGACCTGCTCGCGGGTGAACTGCGGTTGGACTTCGACCCGGTGGCGCTGCGGGCCGTGACGGCGTACATGGGTGGCCCGGAAGGCCCGGCGTCGATGCTCGCGCATCACGCGCATGAGGGCCGCGTGGGTGTCGCCTTCGCGGCAGCGCGTCCGATCGACGCCGCGGGATCATCGTTGCACGTCGTCTTCGAGGCGGCGCGGGACCTCGACGATGTCCGGTCGGGCGTCATCGAGGCGTCTCGCCTCCGCCTCAACGGCGCGACGTATGAAACCGGGTTCCGGTTTGCGTATGCCGTCGAGCCGTACCGCACGCGCCTGATGGCGAACTTCCCGAACCCGTTCAACCCCGAGACGTGGATTCCCTTCGAGCTGAGCGAAGCCGCCCACGTGACGATCCACATCTACGCCGTAGACGGTCGCGTGGTGCGGACGCTCGAGCTCGGCGCCCTGGCGCAAGGGATGTACGCCGACGGCGCCAAGGCCGCGTACTGGAACGGCCGCAACGCTAACGGCGAACATGTCTCTAGCGGCGTGTACGTCTACGAGTTGCGCGCGGGCGACCACCGCAGCGTGCGCCGTATGACCATCCTCAAGTAACGCAGGCGATCGCCAGAAGGGCGCTCGTCGGCGCGGCCCGGCCATTGAGGTCCGGGCCGCGCCCGCTTCAGAGGACGCGCCGCCTCGTCGCGCCCGGCCTCTGTGATACACTCCGTCTCCCACCCATTGGAGAACGAGCGCCATGCGCGACTACCGACACGAACCGTTCGAGCGGATGGTGATTCTCGGCGAGAGCACGGTGCAGGGCGGGCCGTGGGTTAGCGATCCGTCACACTACTTCGCGGACATCGTCGCCGACCTGATAGACACTGTGCAGGACGCGCCGTTCCACTACGTCAACAGCGGCATCGGCGCGAATGCGATCTCGACGCGCAGCCCGGGTTATGCGGATTCCGCCAAACCCAGCGCGATGGAACGCTACGCCGACGACGTCATCGACCACGATCCCGACCTGTTCATCTTCTGCTACGGCCTGAACGACATGCGCGCCGGGATGGACATCGACGAGTTCATCGACGACGCGCGTACGATCCTCACCGACGTGAAGGCCGCGTGTGACCCCGTCATCGTGCTGACGACGATCTACCACATGACCGGGTGGAAGAGCTTCCCGCCGTTCGATCGAGGCACACGGGAGCTTAACGCGACATACAATGCCCGCATCGCGGCGCTCGCGGAGGAGATGGACGGCCTGCTGGCGGACGTGTGGCGCGCGCAGGGCCAGGCGGACTGGCTCATCAACCCGGACGGCGTCCACGCAAACCGCGTTGGGAACATGCTCATCGCACACGAGGTGTTCGCCACGCTCGCGCGGAACTGCAGCTGTCTCACGAACGCGACGTTTGCCACCGACATGGACACCGACTGGACGCGCAACACGACCGCGTCGCGCGCGTCGGCCGGTGACCCCTACCGCAAGACCTGGGGCCAGTAGACGGGCGGCTGGGCCCGCGGAAGTCCCGGCGGAGGAACGAGCGGATAGGGGGCCGTGGTAGTATCGAGGGAGCAGACGCCACACCGCGCGGAGGCACGACGCATGGCAGAGACGTTCCCGGACATGGCGGCCACGATGGAATGGCACGAGAAGCACGGCGCGTCGGCTCCTGGAGTGGGTGACCTCGCGCCGGACTTCGAGCTCTACGATGTCGCCGGCGAGACGAGCGTGCACCTGTCGTCGTTCCGCGGGGACAGGCCCGTCGCGTTGGTGTTCGGGAGCTTCACCTGACCGCCGTTCGTCAAGGCGGCCGTGAGCCTCCGCGACCTCTACGCCCGATACTCCGACGAAGTGCAGTTCCTGGTCATCTACATCCGCGAGGCGCACCCTCAGGACGGATGGGCCACCAACAGCGACCTGTGTCCGAAGATAAACGACCCCACGACCATCGAGGAGCGCCGCGCGATCGCGGGCGAGTGCGAAGTCGCCATGGCGCACGGGATTCGGACGTACGTCGACGAGATGGACGATCCCGTGATGACGGCCTACGTTGCGCAACCCGAGCGGCTATACCTTGTGGGAGTCGACGGACGTGTCGCGTACCAGGGCGGCCAAGGGCCGTGGGGCTTCGAGCCCGCCGAGTTGGGGCAGGCGATCCTGGACATCCGCACGGCGTGGCCGGCCGGCTAATCCGCCGTATCGTGCGTCCTTCCCGCACATTCCGCGTCACCCTATGCGAACATCACAACCGAACCGAACGCGAAGGGACAGACGCATGGGCGAAGACATCCGCACCGCCGTCAGAGAGACGTACGCGAAGATCGCCGCCAGGGACGGCGCCGGGTGCTGCGACACTGCGTCGGACTGCTGCGCGCCCGACACGGCGGAGGATCGCCTTGGGTACTCCGCCGCCGAGAAGGGATCCGTGCCCGAGGGCGCCGACCTGGGGCTCGGCTGTGGCAATCCGCTCACGATCGCCGAACTGCAGCCCGGTGAGACGGTCCTGGATCTCGGCAGTGGCCCGGGTCTGGACTGTTTCCTCGCCGCCAACCAGGTCGGCCGGACGGGCCACGTCATCGGTGTGGATATGACCCACGGGATGCTCGCGCGCGCCCGCAAGAACGCGGAGTCCGTCGACGCGACGAACGTCGAGTTCCGGCTGGGCGAAATCGAGCACCTACCGGTTGCCGACTCGACCGTTGACGTCATCCTGTCCAACTGCGTAATCAACCTGGCGCCGGACAAGCGGCCCGTGTTCGCGGAGGCGTTCCGCGTCCTGAAGCCGGGCGGGCGACTCGCCATTTACGACATCGTTGCGCGCGGCCCGATCCCCGACGAAGCGCGCGCGGACCTCGATCTGCGGGCGAGTTGCGTCTCGGGCGCCATACCCATCGGCGAGATCGAGGCTATGCTCGCCGAGCTCGGATACGAGGCGGTCGCCGTCACGCCCGTCGATGGCAGCCGAGAGATGATCGCCGAGTGGGCGCCGGGCAGCGACGTGGCCGACCTGGTCGTCTCGGCGAAGATCCAGGCGCGGCGACCGCGCGGCGACGCGTAGGAGGCGCCGACGATGGCCACCACCTTCGACACCGGCCTCGTCTGGGAGGAGACGCGGCGTGGACTACTCGCCTTCGTCCAACGCCGCGTCGCCACACCACAGGACGCCGAGGACCTCGTGCAGGACGTGCTGATTCGGATGCACGCGAACCTGTCCCGCTTGCGCGACACGGATCGCGTCATGGCATGGGCATACGGCATCGCGCGAAACGCGATCACGGACTACTATCGCAGCCGTGCGAATGCCTCGGGCGCGATGGCGCAATTGGAGGACGAGAACTCCGGTCGCGTCTCTGGCCCCACAGCCGTAGAGGACGACCAGGAGGGTGAGCTGGCGGCCTGCATGCGGCCCTACGTCAGCCGTCTGCCCGACCCCTATCGCGAGGCGCTACGCCTCGTCGAGCTGGAGGGCATGACGCAGGTCGATGCTGCCCGCCGCGTCGGCATCTCGGGTTCCGGCATGAAGTCGCGCGTGCAGCGAGGTCGTGGCATGGTCCGCGCGATGCTGAGCGAATGCTGCGATGTCGAGTTGGCGCCAGCGGGCGGCATCGCGGGGTACGAGGCGCGTGATCCTCGGGAAAGCTGCGACTGCTAGCGGCCGGCCGATCCGAAGTCCTCGGCGCAGAGCTACGCGCGGGGCCGCCCGGTGTATCGCCCGGGTGAGACGTGAGTCCGGCCCGTCCGCGCAGCCGCCCGCGGGAGCTACGCCCCTTCGAACGCGTGCTCCGCCACGACGTCCATGTCCAACACGACGCCAAGACCCGGCGCGGCCGGTGGCGTGAGCCTACCCTCGGTGAACACGATCGGCTCGGTCAGCAGATCCGAGTGCATGGACGTGACGTTCCACTCCTGGATGAGGAAGTTCGGGCTGCACGTCGCGACCTGCACGGCCGCGGCCGCCGCGATAGGCCCGCAGTACATGTGCGGCGCGATCGTCGCGTAGTAGGCCTCAGCCATCCCGGCGATCTTCTTCGACTCCAGTATCCCGCCGCAGTGGCCGACATCGAGTTGGATGATCTGCGCCGCCTGCTTCTGTAGCACTGGCGCGAACTCGTACTTCGTCAGCAGCCGCTCGCCCGTGGCGATGGGGATGCTGGTGTGGGCCGCCACGCGGGCCATCTCGTCCACGTTCTCCGGCGCGACCGGCTCCTCGAACCAGAACGGGTGGTACGGCTCCAGGATGCTGGCGACGCGTATCGCGCTGGATGTCGTCAGTTGCCCGTGCGTCCCGATCCCGATCTCAATGTCGTCGCCGACGGCGTCGCGGATACAGCCGAAGATGCCAGCGACGTGGTTGATCGTCTTGAGGGGGACTTCCTGCGGCTGTGGGAAGAACGGGGTGAAGGGGTCCCACTTCATCGCGGAGTTGCCCTCGTCCACGAGCCGCTTGGCGACGTCCCCCGCCTTCTTCGGGTCTTCCCAGATGCCCTCCGCCGGCATGTACGCGTAAGCGCGCAGCGTGTCGTGGTACTTGCCGCCGAGTAAGTTGTAGATCGGCTGATCCAGCGCCTTCCCGACGATGTCCCAGCACGCGATTTCCAACGCGCTCAGTGCAGGCGTCGATCCCAACCCCGGATGCCGATAGTCATGCTCCGCCGCGAAGATGCGGTGAAAGAGCATCTCCGTCTGGAATGGGTCTTCGCCGATCACGAACTGTCGCGCCAACGCCTCAATGAGCTGCGCCTGTGACGTCTCGCGGCCAACGTGCGCCGTGCCCCACTCCCCGACGCCTTCGATCCCGGTGTCCGTCGTGAGCTTCACGAAGAGCCAGCAGCGTCCGCCATGGTAGGGCGGGACGTTGCCCACCAGGAACGTCTCAACCTGAGCGACCTTCATGCGCGGGCTCCTTATGGGGCGACGTTTCGCACGGATTCCGCAGGCATTGTCCCGTCCGATGACGTCCGCTTCAACAGCGCCGCGACGATCTCAGGCGCGCCTACGAGCGACCGCTCAATAAGGGCCGCACGACAGACGCCCGGTCCACGACATCGCGGCCCGGGCGTCAGAGGATCGAGCGGTGCGGTCCGCTATCGAGTGGCTTCCGGGCGCTTGAGCGCCCCGAACGTGGTGAGATGCTTGCCAACCAGGCTTACGGCCGTCCCCGGCTCCGTGGACATGGCGTCCAGCATGATCGGGAAGATGTCGATGTTGTCCATCTGGGCCTGGACCGCTTCAGATCCGGGCCCGAAACCCCATATGGGAACATCCGCTGCCGTATGTCCCGTGGACGACCATCCGGGCCTGACGAACTCGCCTGCTACCAACGTGTCGTCGGGGTTCTGGATGCTCAGCCCGCCGGTCTCGTGGTCCGCCGTGATGAGGACGAGCGTGTCTGCCTGTCTGGCCGAGCCCTCTCGAGTCCAGTTCTGCACGACCTCTATTGCGGCGTCGAACGCTTCGACCTCGAGGACGGTTCGTTGCAGATGGTTCGCGTGGGCGCCGTGGTCGATCCGGCCGGCCTCCACCATCAGGAAGAAGCCGTTGGGGTGGACCGAGAGCATGTCGAGCGCGCTGGCTACCATTTCCGACAGGTGCGGCTCTGAGGAAGCGTCCGATCGATCGAACTCGTACGTCATATACCCGGCGGAAAACAGTCCCAGGGTCTTCGAAGTTTCGGTGGCGCCCGCCGTAGCGACGCCGAGTTCGTCGGCAGTGGTGATCACCTCATAGCCGGCCTGAGCGGCCTCCTCCAGCAGCGCGCCGCCGAAGAACTGCGAACCGCCGCCGAGCATCACGTCCGGCTGCGAGTCCCGCACGAGGTCCTGCGCGATCTGGACTTCACTGTTCCGGCTCGCTTCGTGCGCGCCGAATGCGGCCGGAGTCGCGTGGGTGATGCGAGCCGTGCTGACAAGGCCCGTCGCCATGCCCTTGGCCTTGGCTATCTCCAGGATCGTCTCCAGATTCGATCCGTCCATCGCCACCGCTATGGCGCCGTTGTACGACTTCACGCCGGTCGCCAGGGCCGTAGCCGAGGCCGCCGAGTCGGTGACAGCGGCGTTGGCCGCGTGGGTGGACACCTGCCCGTGGCGCTCTATCTGCTCCATCACCAGGGCGCCTTCCGTGCCTACGCAGTAGGCTCGGCCGGCCGCGACGTGGTTGAAGCCCATCCCGTCGCCGATCAGGAGGATGACGTCCCGCGCAGACGCCGCGGTCGCGAGGAGGGCGAGGATCATCAGGGCGCCGAGGGCGCCGGCGTGGCGCGATGCTGGTCGGCCGCGTCCCGTGGGTCGTGCGGAGGCGTGTGCCAACATGAATCTCCTACTTCTGTGCCTGGGCGAGAAGCCGTGTGAAGCGATCTGTTGGGCGCCACGATCTGGGGACGCGCGGATCAGCGAAGCCGTGCAGTGACTGGCGGCTACGATGTCGCCTGCCCCAAAGGAATTGGTTCGCCCGCTCACTGATTGGTAGCCACAGTTCGCGCCGAGTCGTATAGGCGCGCGGATTCGAGCGCCGGGGCAGGACCGTCTCAGCGGCGGGCCCGTTGACGGCCGACGCCCGGTGGTTCATCGTGGAGTCGGGAGCGCGAGGCGCCGGGAGCAACGCACGATGATCTACACAGCGCTGGGGGGCGCCGGCGAGGTAGGGGCGAGCTGCCACCTGCTACAGATCGCCGGCAAGAACATCGTCATCGACTCCGGCCTGAGACCCAACAGGCGGGGCGAGGCAAGTCTGCCCAACTTCGAACTGTTGCAGGCGCTCACCCGCGGCAAGGTCGACCTGTTCCTCCTGAGCCACGCGCACATCGACCACACCGGCTCATTGCCGCTGATGCACGCGCAGTATCCCGCGACGCCCATGCTCTGCACCGAGCCGACGCAGGTCATCGTGGACATTCTCCTGCGCGACACGATCAAGATCATGGACATGCAGCGCGAGGAGAAGGGCGAGTTCCCTCTCTTCGGACGCCGCGAGGTCGAGAACGCCCTTGCCCACCTACAGACCGTGGCGTTCGACCGGTGGGTCGAGCCGATACCCGGCGTGCGCGTGTACTTCCATCGCTCGGGGCATATCGTGGGAGCCGGCTGCATCCTGATCGACACGGAGGACGGAAAGGTCGTCTATTCGGGTGATGTTTCCGTCGCCGCACAGCGCACCGTGGCGGGCATGAAGCCCATCGATTTCTTCCAGCCGGACCTGCTGATACTAGAAGGCACGTACGGCGACGGCGCGCACCCGAACAGATCGTCACAGGAGCAAACGCTGGCGAAGGCGGTGGCGGAGGTCGTCGACGCTGGAGGTACGGTGCTGATCCCCAGCTTCGCGCTGGGACGCGCGCAGGAAGTCATCCTGATCCTCAAGTTCTCCATGCTCAGTCAGACGATCTCGACCTTCCCGATCTACACGGACGGCATGGTTCGCTGGATCTGCGATGCATACTACGACATGCGCGATCCCGAGCGTGGGCTGCTGCCGTATCTGCCCGAGAAGCTGCAGAACTTCGTGCGCAACTCCCGGCAGCACGTCTTCTGGAGCCGCCCCCGTCGCAACATGCCCGAGGTGTCACGGCTTCAGGCGAACGAACGCGTCAGCATCCTCACCAAGGGGCCGAAGGTCATCATCGCGTCGTCCGGGATGCTCGTAGGTGGCCCGAGCGCGTACTACGCGAAGGCGCTTGCCTCCGACCGGAAGAACGCCATCTTCATCACCGGCTACCAGGACGAGGAGTCGCCCGGACGACGATTGCTCGAACTGCAGACAGGCGACACTCTCAAGATCGACGGCGAGGACGTCCCGATGCTGTGCCGCGTCGACAAGTACAACCTGTCGGCGCACGCCGATCAGGTCCAGCTGTGCCAGCAGGTGAGTTACATGAAGCCGCGCAGCATCATCCTGGTACACGGGGAGGTCAGGGCGCTGCGGACGCTCCGCGACAAACTCATCGACAAGTACATCGTCTACGCCCCCAAGAACGCCGAGACGTTCGACCCCATGCATGCCCCGGAGTGGATGAGCACGGCGAAGCAGGAGTTCCTGGAAGCCGACCGCGCCCGCTTCGTCGGAGATGTCCGCGTGACGGGTGAGGGAGTCGAAGTGCGCTTCCCGCCGGAGATGCGCGACCACCCGACGTGGCGCCGCCGGTACGCCGACGCCGACGAGATCGAGGTCGCCTTTGAGGGCCCGCGGATGCGCCTGTCACCGTCGCGTAAGGATGGCGCGTAGGCCGCGGTCAGTCGTCTGGGCGCTCGACGCCGAACAGCGCGTACGGGTCGGAGCGCAGATGGTCCTCGTAGATATCCACCACTGCGCGCGCGCGGAACAGGTGGCAGGTCGCGTCGCCGATCAGGCGCGTCCGCACTAGCCCGGCGGCGACCGCCTCCTCCCAGACGATCTTCCACGCGTCTCGTGGGGTGTCCCCGTACCCGACGGCCCACCTGCGCTCGGGATAGTCTCGGAGGATGTCGCCCGGCGGGGTCGTCAGTTGGGTGATGTCAGGAGGGATCTGCACGGCGTCCTCGGCCTCGTGCATGCTCGAACACCGGTCGATGCCGACACCGATGAGCAACCCCCGGCCGTCCTGCCGGAGCAGGCGTCGGTAGCCGCGCGTGTGTAGCCGAGCTTCCCTCCCCCACGCGCACGTCCGATGCACGCCCGTTCCGACCACGGTGTCCGGCCGGCGGCGGAAGTTGTCGGCGATCGCTCCCATGCCGCTCTTCTCGTCATGGTCCTCGGCCAGTATGGGTACCTTCCAGGTCATGCCCCGCCCTCGCTCGGCCTCGGTGAGGTGAACGGGAGGGCCGACGCGGTACGCGGACATGACCAGGAGCCCGTCTTCCCCGACGACTCGTGTCAGCGCCTCGACGACCGTCGGCGCTCCGCCGTTCACATGGCCGAAGGCGCTGAGAGACGCGTGCGCCTCCACCGCGTCGCCGGCCGCGACCCCTAGATCGCGCAAGCCGTCCTCTATCTCCGGGCCGTCGATAAATCGCGCCATGGCGCTCTTGCCTCCGTCGGGGTGGCCGTCGCGTAAGATCATAAGGTGAGGCGCCAGTGGTGACCAACGCAGCGCCCGCGTGCATCCGGCCGCGAGGGTAGGCGAGCATCGCAGGAAGGAGCCCGCATGCCACCTGAGCAAGACTACGAGGTCCTCCGAGAGCGAAGCGCGCTACATCGGTACGAAGTCTACCGCCGCGGGGACGTCGTTATCCGCGAGACTGGGCCGTGGGCGCCAACCGTGCACTCACTTCTGCGCCATCTCGAGCACGTCGGCTTCGGGGCGTCGCCACGTGTCGTTGGCGATGGCTTCGACACCGACGGGCGCGAGACGCTCACGTACATCGAGGGCGAATTCACTCCGTCCGGGCCGTGGTCCCGGGACGGAGCGGCCGCCATCGGCGGCATGCTGCGTGAGCTGCACGACGCTAATGCGTCGTACGTTCCGCCTGGCGACGCGGTCTGGGGCCCGTGGTTCGGGCGGCCGTTGGGTGGCCCTGCGCGCGTCATAGGTCACTGCGACATGGCTCCTTGGAACATCGTCACGCGTGACGGACTGCCGTTCGGCTTGATCGACTGGGATTTCGCGGGCCCGGTAGACCCGTTGGTGGAACTGGCTCAGGCCTGCTGGCTCAACGCGAAGCTACACGACGACCAGGTGGCCGCGCTGGAGGGTCTGCCGCCGCTCTCAGAGCGCGCCAAGCACCTGCGCGCAATGGTCGACGCTTACGGCCTTTCGGCGGCGCAGAGACACGGCTTCATCGACGTGATGATCGAGTTCGTGGTGCACGACACGGCGTGGCAAGCGGTCGACCTCGAGGTCACGCCGGGTACCACCGATCCTACGGCCGTGTGGGCGCTGGCATGGCGGGCCCGCGCGGCGGCGTGGCTGTGCGAACACCGTTCTGTGTTGCAGAACGTGCTCACCTGATTACAACGGGCGCTGTGCCGCCCGGCGCCAGCGCCGCCGGGCGCGTCTGAACCATGGCCCCGGCGACACGTTGGAGTCTGTGGGCCTGCGTGACGGGGTCTTCGCGGCGCGGACAGTCTAGCAAGGGATTCCAGTCGCCGGGTGGCGGCTGCCCACGACATGCAACACCTGACACCGGGCTCGTGCGTGCCCCTTGGATCGGTGGTATACGTACACGCGTAGACCCTGGACGACACTGAGGAAACGGAGGCGCGGGATGTGGCGCACTGATCGCGCGCGAAGGTCCAGACTTGGCGGCGTGGCGTGGGCGGTGACGGCGACGCTGACTGTCTGTACGGCCCTCCTGGTGGGCGTGCGGGCCGAAGCCCAGGAAACCGTGGACATAGGCCTCACGGTGGTCGACGATCTCGGCTTCGAGTGGGACATGTGGCCGAGCGGCGCGATCGGCGACGGCACGGACGACGCCTACGACGGGGGCCACCAACTCCACATTGACGGGGAGTCGTTCCCGACCTTTCCCACCGCTACCGTGGAGTTGGACGGCGCGCAGTTCGTCATTGGACCCGCCACGTTCGGCGATATCGAGGTAGTGCGCAAGGTCTTCATCTCACGTGACGGCGCCTTCGCCCGGTGGATCGAGATACTCACGAACACGTCTCAGATCGACCAGACCGTGACGGTCGAGATATACACGAACCTGGGCTCAGACGACTACGAGGAGTTCACAGAGACGTCCACTGGCGACGCCGCCTTCACCGCGGAGGACACGTGGGTCGTGACGGACGACACGCCCCTGGGCGGCACAGGCGACGATCCGACAGTCGTGCACGTGTTGGCGGGGCCTGGTGGAAGGCTTCCCGTGGCCCGGGTGTACGGCGGGCTGGAGTGGGGCGAGATAGGGTACGAGTATGACGTGTCCGTGCCCGCGCTCGGACAGGCTGCCGTCATGCACTACGGCGTGCAGCGATGGTACGGTGATGACGGCGTGGCCATCGCGATGGACCTGTCGAACATGACGACCGCGCAAGGCCTCGTTGGGATAACGGACGACGAAGCCGCGCTCATCCTGAACTTCGTCGTTACCACCGACCCATTCATCACGGTCGTCGAGCCCCGCGAAGGAACCACGCTGGGAGCGGGCGCCGCCGACCCAACCATCCGTGGTGATCTACGCGTCTACCTTGCCAATCGGCCCGCCGCAACGCACTGGCGATGGCGCCTGGTGGAAACCGACGGGGCGTTCCCGTCCTCCGGCGACGCGGGCGGCTCGGAGGCCGCGAGCGTGGACTCCGATACCTTCGTCGTGCCGGAGACAGACAGCTCGTACGCCATCGAGGTCGCCGTGGTAAACGGCGACGGGACCATGTACGAGCCACTTACGACCGACACGGTGACCTTCAGTGTGTCTGCTCCCAGCGGCCTTGCTGCGGCGCCGACATCGCTGTCGTTCGGCGAGGTGAGCGTGCTTACCGGCGACGCGCAGGAACTGACGCTTGAGGTCACGAGCGGGCTCGTCGCCGGCATACTAGACGTCACGTCCGACACGCCGGAGTTCTCCGTCACCGACTACCCGGATCGCGTCGTGTGGGAAGACTCGCAGCCGCTGTTCGTGCAGTTCCAACCGACGAGCGACGCAGCCGTCTCCGGCTCCATCATCGTGACGCACGACGGCCTGGACTCGCCGCTGACGATCCCGGTCAGCGGGAGCGGCACGTCGGTGGTGGATTTCACCGCGCGCGTGTTCGACTCGCTCGAGTTCGAGTGGGACATAATGGGCAACGGCGGCATCAGCGACGGCACGAATGACGCCTACGACGGCGGGCACCAGATCAGCATCGACGAGGAGGCGTTCCCCTGGTTCAGCGCTGGCATCGCGGACGGCCGCGAGGTGACGGTCGGGCCGGCGACGTTGGGCGCCGTCGAGGTGACGCGGCAGGTGTACGTGCCCACGGACGGCGCCTACGCTCGGTTCATCGACCTCATCGAGAACACGACTGACGCCACGGTCAGCATCACGATGGGCATGCGCACCAACCTCGGCTCCAACGGCAGCACAACAGTTATCGCTAGCTCGTCGGGCGACGCTACGGTCGGCCCTGACGACGATTGGTTCGTCACGGACGACTCCAGCGACGGCTTCGGCGGCGGCGATCCCGTGGTAGCCCACGTCATCAGCGGGCCGGGTGGCGACATCGGAGCGATCAGCGCCTCCGTCGGCGACCCTTCTACCGACTCCGTCGCGTACGACTACGTTCTCACCCTCGCCCCGTCCGAACAGGTGACGATGCTTCAGTTTGCCGTGCAGCGCTATGGGCCAGACGACGCCATCGCCGCGGCCGAGAGTCTCGTGGCACTGCTGGACGGCGCGACCGAGGGCATGACCGACGACGAGATCGCGTCACTCCGCAACTTCGATCCCAACGCGGCCGTGATGGAGCCGGCGCAGGCGACGGTGCACCTCGGGAGCGGGTGGAATCTCTTCTCGCTACCCGGCCCGTCTCCGCAGGGAACGCCGGAGGCGCTGTTGGAGTACGAAGTCGACACCATCAACGCGTGGGACGCCGTGAGTCAGCAGTTCGAGGCTGTCGACGTCGCGCCGCTCGAACACGTTGGCACGGGCTATTTCATCCATCGCGGGTCGACGCTCGACGGGGTTGATGCCACGTTGGAGGTGAATGTCGACGCGCCGGAAGCTGCGTCGGTCGATCTCACCATTGAGGCTGGCTGGAACCTGGTCGGCGTCGCGGACGGGGGTCTGACGCCCGGGCATCTGACGTCCACACCCAACACGGTCTTCGGCTGGGACGGCGCGAAGTATACCGTCGCGAGTCAGCTGTGGCCGTATCAGGGCTATTGGGTGTACAACCCCGGCACGGCGTATGACGTGACACTCACGCAGTTGAGATACCGTCTCGAAGGCCCGGCGGCCCCGGCAATCCGCGAGCCGGCCGCCCCCGACTGGGAGGCGTCGCTGGTCGTATCCGGCCCTGCGGGCGAAGCCGCGACCGTCATCATCGGCGCCGGACCGGCGGCCCGTGCGGGATACGACGCCATGGACATCCCCTCTCCACCCATGCCGGGTCTGTCGTCACGGCCGTCGCTACACGCTTTGGAAGACGGGGCCGTGGGCCGCCTATCACGCAGCATAGCGCCGACGGAAGCGGGCCACGCAGAATGGCCGCTCCGCGCGTCGCTACCATCCGCCGCGACGCTCACGTGGGACGGCGTGGATCTGCGACAGGGCGAAAGTCTCCGGCTCTACCTAGACGGTCGCCCGCACGACCTTACGCGCGCGGGCTCCGTAGACGTCCCGCCGGGCGCCCGCGACATGGCGGTGCGGTTCGCGCGCGTCTCCCCGGCGAACACGCGCTTGCTGGCGAACTACCCGAACCCGTTCAACCCCGAGACGTGGATTCCGTTCGAGTTGCAGGAGGCGTCCGAGGTGCTGGTGCGCATCTATGGGGTGGACGGCGGCCTCGTGCGCGCCCTGGATCTGGGCTATCGCGCGGCGGGCTACTACACCGCGCGCGCCGACGCCGCGTATTGGGACGGGCGCAACCGCACGGGTGAGCGCGTTGCGAGTGGCGTCTACCTGTACGAACTACAGGCAGGCAGCGAACGCGCGCTACGACGCATGCTCGTGCTGAAGTAGCAGGCGCAGCAGTCGACTATCCGGCTGCGAGCGATTGCAGGTGTTCGACCACTGGCGCTGCCGCGTCTCCGCCGCATTCGGCGTGGTCCAGCAGGGGTATGCCGTGTGGGCCCGGGAAGTCGCGTGCCGACGGGTTCGCGGCCAGGATCGCCTTCACGACATCGAGTTCACCGAGCATCGCGGCGGCGAACACGTCCATGCGGGCCCCGTGCGCCAGCAGGTGTTCCGCGATGTCGCGTCGGCCCATGTGCGCCGCGGCGCCGAGGGCGGTCTCCCAATCTCCGCCACCCCAGTCCCACGTGGCGTTCGCGAGTTCCTTGTCCTCGGTCAGCATCTCTGTGACCCGGTCCAGGTCCCTGTGCGCGGCGCCGACGAAGGCTTCGACGATAGCCGGGTCGGTCGTTCCGTTGCTCGCCATAGGTACTCGCTCCATGTGGGGTGATGCCTGCGGAGGCGGACGGCCATCGCTCAGTGTAGGCCACGCGCACATGGGGGAGTCGCGCGCTCCAGGCCACCGGCTTCTTGCCCAGCGCCCCAGGTGTCGCGGGCGCGCCACCAGGGTCGAAGTGGCATGGTCAGCTCAACCGAAGTCACACGCGGGACGACGAACACAACGCGCGCGTCGTCCCCAACGAGGGTTGGCGCGGGCGGGTGAGCGCGACGGACGTCGGTGGGCCGCCACGAGGAGTGGGTCGCATGATGGTACGGCGATGGATCTGCGCGGGAATGCTGTTGGCTGTGGCGCTGCACCACGCGCATGCGCAAGCGCCAGGGCGCCGAAGGCCGCGTGGCGCGCCGCCCGGCAGGGAGCGCGAGAATCTCGTCGAGCGGTACGACGCGGATGGGAACGGACGCCTGAACGACGACGAACGCGCGGCGGCGCGCGCACACGCCCGTAAGAACGTCAGCGAAGCGCCACGATTCCCAGTCGGTGGCGACCCGGACGCCGGCGAAGACCAACCGACACCTCAACGCCTCAGCACGGCAGAACAGGACATGCGCGAGAGCGCCCGAGTCGCCGTCGGTGAGGACACGCCGCTGTACGACACTGAGGTCGTGCGGACGCTGTTCCTCCGCTTCCCTGCGGACGACTGGTACGACGAGCTTCGCGACCTGTACCACACGGAGGTCGACGTCCCCGCGACTCTCATCGTCGACGGGCGCGAGTACCCGAGCGTCGGCGTCCGGTTCCGCGGGAACTCCTCGTACTTCATGACGCGTGAGTCTCTGAAGAAGTCGTGGAACATCTCGCTGGACTGGGAGCACAAAGGCCAACGGCTGTACGGTTACCGGACCCTCAACCTACTCAACTCGCACGAAGATCCGTCGTTCGTCCGCGAGGTGATCTACAGCGAGATCGGACGCGACTACACGCCAGCGCCCAAGGCAAACCACGTGCGGTTGGTCGTCAACGGCGACGACTGGGGCGTCTACGTGAACGTGCAGCAGTTCAACAAGGACTATACGCGGGACACCTTCGGACAGGCCGCTGGAGACCGATGGAAGGTACCCGCCAATCCGAAGGCCGGCGACGGAGGCCTGGCGTACCTGGGCCCGGATATTACCGAGTATCAGGAGGCCTACCGTCTCGGGTCCAAGGCTTCGGACGGGGCATGGCACGCGCTGGTCGAGCTGTGCGACGTACTCGGCAGCACGCCGGACGACGACCTAGAAGCCGCTCTCGACCCCTTGTTCAATATCGACGGCGCGCTCTGGCATGTGGCGATGGAGAACGTGTTCGTCGATCACGACGGCTACATGAGCCGGGCCAGCGACTACAACCTGTACCGGGACCCCGCCGGCCGCTTTCATCTGGTCCCGCACGACAGCAACGAGACGTTCCGGTACAGCGGACGCGGCGGCGGCCCATCCTCACTCGGGGACAGCGAGCAGGTCGATCCTTTCCTGCACGCCGATAGCGACGAGCGACCTGTGATACGGCGGCTTCTGGCGATCCCGCATCTCCGCGCGCGATACGCCGCGCACGTACGGGCCATCGTCGACGAGTGGCTCGATTGGGAGCGGATTGGCGATAGGGTCGAGGCCTACCAGACCCTGATCGGTCCACACGTCGAGGCGGATGGCAAGCAGCTCTATTCGTACGAGGCCTTCCTCGCCAGCGCGACCGAGGAGTTCACTCTGGCCATGCCCGGGGGATTCGGCCCGCCGCCTGGCATGGCCGGGCCCGGGGGATTCGGCCCGCCGCCTGGCATGGCCGGGCCCGGGGGATCCGGTCCTCCGTCCGGACTCCCTCCCGCCGGGCCCGGCGACGTGGCCGACGCGGACGCCGCGAGGCCGAGGAGCGACGGAGAGGCGCCCGACAGACGGAGTGGCCCCCGTGGCGGCCGTGGACGCGGGAGGGGCGGCCGCGGGGGCTACGGCCCGCCGTCGACCCCGGGGTTGCAGCCGTGGGTGACGGAGCGTCGGGCATACCTGCTTGGCGTTGAGGAGATCGCGCGTGCGCGTCCCGTTGTCGAGGACGTCACACGTGTTCTGGCGGGCGTTGCGGGACAACCCACGTCGATCCGTGTGACCTCCGGCGGCGACGTGGGTGTCTCGGCGGCGATTCTCTATCACTCGAGGGGGCGTTACGCGCCGTTCACACGGGTCACCATGGCGCCCGGGGGCGGCGAGTGGACGGCCGACATACCCGCGTATGCCGGGGGATCGTCGGTCTACTACTACGTCGAGTTCCGAGGCGAGAACGGTGCGACGGCTTTCGCGCCACCTCGCGCCGAGGCCAGCGCGCTGAGTTTCCAGGTCGAGATGACGGCGCCGACCGGTCGGACGGTCGTCATCAATGAGTTCATGGCGCGCAACGAAGCCGCCGTCGCCGACCCGCAGGGCGAGTTCGACGACTGGATCGAACTGCACAACACCACGGATGTGCCGGTCGATCTCACCGGCCACTACCTGTCCGACGACCCCACTACTCCCCACAAGTGGCGCGTCCCGGACGGTGTCGTGATCGCGCCGGACGGCTACCTGACGGTTTGGGCCGACGAGGACGGTGGCGCGTCGCCGGGGTTGCACGCGTCGTTCAAGCTGGCGGGCGGGGGCGAGTCCATCCTGCTTGTCGCGTCCGAGGAACAGGGCGGCGCGGCTCTGGACAGCGTGGCTTACGGCGAGCAGACCGTCGACGTGTCGTTCGGGAGGATGCCCAACGGCGTGGGAGAATTCGGGCCGATGGCAGCCTCGCCGGGCCGCGCCAACGCGGGCGAGTAGTCGGTCGGCGTTGGGTACGGGACGATATCCCGTCGCGCGGCCCGAGCCTTTCCGTTTCCGGGCCGGGCACTTGCAGGCTACGTCTCTTGGCCCACCCCTCTGACACGGGAAGGAGAGAACGATGCCTGCCAAGATGCTGAAGGAGTTCCTCGACACGCATGGCGTGCGGTACATCAGCATACGCCACTCACCGGCGTACACCGCGCAGGAAGTCGCCGCCTCCGCGCACATCCCCGGAAAAGAGCTCGCCAAGACCACGATCGTCGACATCGACGGCGTGCTCGCCATGGCGGTCCTGTCCGCCAATGACATGCTCGACTTCAACCGCCTCAGGGAAATCACCGGCGCCTCCACCGTCGTCCTGGCGACGGAAGCGGAGTTTCGCGCCCGGTTCCCCGATTGCGAAATCGGGGCGATGCCACCACTCGGGAACCTCTACGCGATGGACGTGTACGTCGACGAGGCGTTGGCGGCGGATGGACTCATCGCGTTCAACGCGGGCACCCACGAGGAGTTGGTGCAGCTAGCCTACGCCGACTTCGCGGGCCTCGTCCGACCGACGGTCGGGGCGTTCCATCTGGAGCTAGTTCGCATCGGCGTCTAGCAGCGTCCGCCATTGCACGCGAGAGATCGTAAGGGAGGCGATCCGGTGAGTAGGAATACACTGCGTCGCGGGGACGCGACCAAGAAGGTCGTCAAGCGCCGAAACTTCAGCCGCGCCAACGCCTACCGGGCGGTGGATCGGCCGACAGGGAGACGGCGCACCGCGGCGTCTCGCCGCGGTCTCACAAAGGCCGCACGCTGATCGACAGACCCAGGCCGCGCGTTGGCTGGCTCAGCGCGCGGCCCCCTCCCGGATGCGGCGCAGCCCCGCCTACGTCTACCGACTCTGAATCCGACCCCGGACAACTGCAGCGCAGCGACCTGGCTCCTCGGTAGGCCCGACACCGGCACCGGGTGAGGTAGAAGGCCCGCGGCCCCACCGTACCGAGACGTCGAAGCCGCCCCTGTGTTGCGGGCCGCCGGGTGGTAGACTCACCACGTGCGGCGTCAAGTAGAGCCACCCCGGAGGACCGATGCATGTGCGACGACGACACGATGGCGATGCTCGAGCGCGCGGACCCGCCGTTCCGTCGCGGGTCGATGCGCGACCTGGGCGAGCATCTGATGATCGACGGAGCCACCGGTGGGCCAACCGCCGAGGCCGACCGGGTGATCTGCACCAACAACACGGAATACACGCGCAACGTCATCCTGTTCCTGATCGCGTCAGACGAACACGAGCACACGGTGACGGCGCGCAAAGGGCAGCCGGGCGAGAAAAGCCTCGTCAAGAGCGGGTGCGAGGAGCCAGCGGCGTGGACCCTCAACCCTGGCGACAGCCTGACGCTCTCCGGAGATCATGGGCACACGGCGTACTACCGTCTCATCGTGTCGAAGCCCTCCTGACCATCTCCGAACGGCCGAGCATGGCAGCCCACACGGACCCTGACCGGTACGACGAGGTCGCCGAGACATTCGACCGCTACTCCGAGCGCACGGGCGGCCCGCTGACCGAGTGCTTCGTCGAGATGACGGAGATGCGGGCGGGACTGCACACGCTGGACGTCGCGTGTGGCTCGGGCATCGCGACGCGTCGAGCCGCCGAAGCCGTGGGTCCGAACGGGCGGACAGTGGGCATCGACCTGTCGCCGGGCCAGGTACGCGTCGCGCGAAGCCGAGGGCCGGATCGTATCGAGTACATCGTGATGGACGCGATGTCCCTCGACTTCCCCGACCGCTCCTTCGATGTCGTCACCGCGCGTTACCCACACTTCCCGGGCCGGGCCGGCGCGCTGCGTGAGATCGCGCGAGTCCTCCGCCCGGCGGGACGCATTGCCATCTGCCATGGCGGCGGAGGCCCTCCTCGATGGCCGCTTGCGGCCCGGGCAGCCGCGGACGAGCCGCCAGCGGAGGCGTCGGTCGACAACCTGTTCCTGTCGCTCATGGGCGAACGCTTCCCGGAACTCACCGGTGCACGCGCAGGCAACGCCCCGGCCTCCTCCGTGGACCCCTCGACGGCCCTAGCGGACGACCTGCGCGACACGGGAATGAACGACATCGCGCTCTGGTCGTTCTCATACCGTTCGCCGTTTCGCTCGGCTGCGGACGCCTGGCAGTGGGAGGTCGTCAGACACAGCGCATACCGCATGGCGGCGCACACGCTCTCGGAAGCGGATGTCGCGGGTTTTCGCTCTGCGTATCACGCCCGCGCCGAGGCCATCCTCGCCGAGCACGGCGTTCTGTCTATGGGGACGGGCGCGATGTTCGGCGTGGCGACGCGGCGATAGCGGACCCCGCGACGCCGCGGCTAGGCGCACGCTCGCAGGTTAGTGGACTTGGCCCGGCGATCGCTCTTGCGTCAGGATATGGTCCCGAGCCGCCGCGCGCAGCCATCTCGCCCGGTACGCCGGTCGTCTATGCGCGATGACGCGCGGTCGAGCCCGTAGTCTCGGAGCCGCAACGGACAGGAGCGACGCATGCTGACGCCTCGGAGCGAGTTCCCCAAGTCAGGGGCGACCACGGTTGCCGTCGTAACGGGCGGGCACCCGTTCGATGTGGTGGGACTGCACAACCTGTTCCGCAGGCTCGACAGCGTAAACGCCTACATCCAGCACTACGACGACTACATCTACGACTGGGGTGAGGTTCGCACCGCGTATGACGTCGTCATCTTCTACAACTTCCATCGCGAGGCGCCAGGGGCGGAGGAACGCATCTGGCGACGCCCAGCGCGCGAGGCGCTCCTTGGGCTGGGCGAGACGAAACAGGGCATCATCGTCCTGCACCACGCGCTGGACGCGTTCCCGAAGTGGGACTTCTGGTCCGACTTGGTCGGGTTCGATCGCATGGCGTGGGCCGCCGCCAACGAGGTCCAATTGCACTTCGACGAGACGATTCCCATCACGATCGTGGACCCGGAGCACCCCATCACGCACGGTCTCCACGACTTCACCATCGAGGGTGAGACGTGGGAAGCGGCGGGGGTCGAGGACCTCGGACCGTACGACGACTGCCGCGTCCTTCTCACGACCGACCACCCGAAACAGATGCCAAGGCAGTTGGCGTGGACGCGTGAGTACCAGCAGGCGCGAGTGCTCTACCTACAGCCCGGCCACGACCTGCGGAGTTTCGAGGACATCAACTTCCGCACCATCCTACAGCGTGGCATCCAGTGGGCCGCCGGGCGGCTGTCTGCGTGACGCCTGCGGTCCGCCGTGTTCCGCGCTAGCCGTGCCCTGGGGAATGCCTTACAATGTGGTGGGTGAAAGCCGTGCTCGTGTGTCAGGAGTGCGGCATGGGTGGTGGACTGTCGCGGGAGGAATACCGGTGGCACTGCGCGTATTGATTGTCGACGACGAGCCGGACATTCGTCAGGTGTTGCGGCTTGTGCTCGAGAAGGACGGGTGTGAGGTGACCGAGGAGGAGGGTGCGAAGGCGATCGTCAAGGTCGCCCGGAGGCAGCAGCCCGACGTCATCCTGCTCGACGTGATGATGCCGGGAGTCGATGGCTTCGAGGCCGTCGAGGCCCTGCAAGCCGACAAGCGCACGAGCGGCATACCGATCGCGATGCTGACCGCGCTCGGAGACATGGGCAGCATCCAGCGCGCGATCGACGCTGGCGCGACTGGTTACCTCACGAAGCCGTTCAGCGTCGAACTCCTGCACGGCCAGGTGCTCGCGATCATCGAGAAGGCAAAGGAGGACGCCGGACACAAGCTGGTCGACTACCCCAACGTAGTCTGACCGCAGCCGCGCGCACATCGCCCGGCCGCCTCTCTCGCAACCACGCCGGCAGAACGCAGACGATATGGTGAGCTACTCCTTCGACCGCGCGATTACGCCGGGCGACCTACAGCCACTCCTTCAGCAGACCGGCTGGGCGCATGACCGCGACGTCGAAGGCATCCGGCGGATGCTCGAAGCGACGCCGGTGATGCTTGGCGCCTGGGACGGCGACCGGCTGGTCGGATACGCGCGCGTAGTCACGGATGGCGTGTACCGCGCGCTGATCGATGATGTCGTCGTCGACGAGCCAGAGCGCAAGGCCGGCATTGGCTCCGACCTGATGCGACGCCTCGTCGCCCGCCTCCGCGAGATGGAAATCGAGGAGGTGCTCCTGCGTTGCGGCGACTACATGGAGCCGTTCTACGCGGGTCTCGGCTTCTCTAAGTCTGGCGTGCTCACGATGGATCTGGACTGAACCCCCGCTACCTGCGCCATTCGGTCGCCGTCAGTCGACATGTCCCTCCCCGCGCCGGTCGCCGCAATCGGACCATAGCTGGAACTCGCCCAAGCTCAGCCGCGCCATCGGCGCAGGCCCCGGGGCAGTGTGTGCTCTGAGGGCGATTACGTCGTGAGAGCCGAGCCGTACCGCGGAGTCGAGGTCTCGCGCGCGCTGTTCGGGGTCACGGCGCCGGGGAGCGAAGCTCGGCCCAAGTGGTGGTGAGTCTGCCCACGGGCGCGATGTCGCGCAGGTCCAACTCCGGCGAGTGGAAGTAGTCGAAGGCGACTTCGACCGTATCGACAGGGACCATGCCGTTCGCGACGAACAACCCAACCAGGTACGAGCCCGGTTCGAATCGATGTACGAGGTTGGGGAACGAGCCGTTCATGCTGCTGGTGACGTCGGTCCAGGGCTCCTGTTCGGCGTCCTTGTGAAACACGGCGAAGTCGTCGCCGCGGTGTTCGAACCGCATCCACAGGTCTTCGCCGGCGCCGAAGGCGGCTACCCCCCCGCCGCCGATCGCGGTGTTGATCTCTGCATCCGCCCACTCCGCCATGAGCGCCGACCAACCCCGAGCCGCCAGCAGCAAGGCCAGCGCCTGCATGTCCCGCCGGACGATGACGAGTCCCGCCTGGGCGCCCACGGACGTCTCGGCGCCGGCCGCGAAGCTGAGCCGTGTTTCGAGGCTTACAGTGGCGGCGTCTGGCGGCGGGTCGAGGAGGAACATGGGCGCGTCCATGTTGTCGCCGGGAAGCGGCCACAGCGAGTGGCGCTCGGGTACCTCAACGACCAGGCGCCCGTCCCGCACGGCATACTCCGCCTGCCCTGTGGAATGGACCGCCCAATCCGCGCTCAGCCTGCCGCCCGGGAAATGGTCCGTCCCCGCCGACGACCGCGTTGCTACGGACGTCGCCGCGACGGCGAGGGCGATCGTCAGCCAGATCGATGCCGCGATCCGTGGCCCCCGTGAGCTAGTTGCCCGCATCTGGAGTCCCCTTGGCGTGGCGTGTCCTGATCAGTAGGGTAGAGTACGACTTCACGGCCCGCAATTCGCACACGCGGAGCAGGTGCGCCTGCACGGCGTTCCGACGGGCCGGGACGCACAGGCGCCGCTAGATAGCGCTCGCCGCAGTCCGACGCGTCGTGTGGCCGCGTCGCCTCGTGATATGCTGTCGCCGTTCCGTTCGTTTCCTGGTCTCGCGTAGGGAGGGGCGCCCAGTGCGATCACTGCTGCTATCCGTGTGCCTCTGTGGCGCCGCCGCTGTCTCCGCCGGGGAGGCGGTGATTCAGGATCGCTCGCGGCACAGCGACGTGTTCGGCGAGGAGCGTAACTATCGCGTCTTCCTCCCGCCGACCTATGCGACGGATGTCGACCACCGCTTCCCGGTCATCTACTTCTTCCACGGGTACGGAGGGCGCTACAACGGGCCCGAATACGGCGAGCCGTCGGCGTCTGCGGAGTCGCGCTACTACGACGAGTGGAACGGCGACATCGAACGTTCCGGCCCGGACCCGCGAGATAACATCGCGACATACGTCAGCGAGAACGACGTCATCGTCGTCAAGTGGGACGGCTACGTCGCCGCGCAGTACCCGCGGCCGTACGATGTCGGGCCCGTGAAGGACGACCTCCACTTCGTCGACGAGTTCCCTGACCTCGTGGCGCACATAGACGCCGAGTACAGGACGATCCCCACGCGCGAGGGCCGCGCCACATCCGGCCTGAGCATGGGCGGGTTCATGTCGATGTTCGTCGCGTCGAAGTACCCGCACGTCATCGGCAGCGCCTCGTTCTTCAATCCGTCGTCAGCGTTCATCATCGGCCCGCGCGCGCTTCAGGTGTACACGCCGTTCCGTCACATGGGTCGCAACTACGTGGGTCTGCCGATCCGCCAACACGTGGGCATGAAGGACTTCCTGCGGCAGCATGACCTGGGCATCGATCGCGAGTTCAAGGCCCAAGAACTCTCCTACGAGACATGGCACTACGGCGTGAACTACTTCGACGGCTTCCACACCGTGGTGAACGTCGAGGGGCAGTTCGACTTCCACATGCGCCACTTCCGGCAGCCGGCGCCGCCGCCGTCGGAATGGAGCCACATCGACGTCTACCCCGACTTCGACATCTGGGGTTACCGTTTCGCGAGCGACCGCGACGAGCCCGGGTTCACGGCCGTCGACGAGGCGTCGGCACACGGGTTGAAGGTCACAACGCGCAAGTGGCTACCGGACGGACCGAACATCCCCGCGGCCCGGATCGACATCACGACCGACGGGCGATACGAACCAGCAGGGACGTATTCGCTGCGACGCCTCGCGCTGTCGGACCTCAGGGCGACTGAGGACGAAGCTACCGCGGACGGCGAAGGCCGACTCCGCTTCGCTGTGAGCGGCGCGGGCGAATACGTCGGCGCGCACGCCCCCGGTGAATCCGGCCGGTTAGTCGTCGCCGGCCATCGGTTGGACCGTGACGTCCCGCAGGCTTGGGACGTGATCCAGTTGACGCCCGTGCTCTTCAATGCCGGGGGAACCGCGGTGGAGTCGGCACGCGTCGAACTCATCGCCCAAACGGAGGATGTGGAGGTGTTGGACGCGGCCGTCGACGTTGCCGCGCTGGGGGCCGGCCAGGTTTCGCTGGACACGTCGTTCCGCATCCGGTGCCGCTCCGCCGAGTTGGAAGTCGCGCGCATGAAGGTCATGGTCACGCACGATGGAGCCACACGCCGGTATCTGCTCGACGTGCCGTTCTACTCGACCGCGGCCGAGTTGACTGAGTACCGAGTCGCGGACGGCGTCGCGTGCATACAGGACGATGACAGCGAGGTGACGTTCGGCGCGGGCGACGCAAACGGCATTGCCGATCCCGGCGAGTGGGTCAGCATCCTTACGCAGTCCGACCGCGAGGACGACGTGTGGTACGGCCTGTCGCTCTTCACAGACGACCCGTACGTCGACCGCGCGCGGGAGCGATCCGTCTGGCGGCATCGACCCGATTGGTCGGGCACCGCACGACGCGTCTCAGAGGTGTACATCCGCGAGGATTGCCCGCCAGGGCATGAGATCATGTTCCACGGCGTCTACGACTTCCAGAAGGTCGGCGACATGCCGCGGGATCGGCAGGGGGCGCACTCCTTCGTCTACGAGACGCGGCGAGTGCGACTGACGGTTCCAGTCGGGCGCTAGCGGCCCCGGCATGGCGGTGGATGTCCGCTAGGACGCGTCGGCCGGGGCGCCCGCTTCCATGGGCAACTCGATGAAGACGGTCGTCCCGGCTCCCGGGCTCGACTCGAACGTCACGCGCCCGCCGAACGGCCGCACGCGCTCCTCCATCCCCAGGAGACCGAAGCGGTTCTCGACGGGCCCGGCCGAGACAGCATCGACGTCGAAGCCTTTCCCATCGTCTTCCACGATGATCGACAGGCGGCGTTGCTGGCGCTGCATGGTGACGCTCACGTTGGCCGCTTCCGAGTGATGGGCGGCGTTCGTGAGCGCCGCATGCACGGCCCGATAGATCGCGATCTCGATGTCTTTCCGCAGCGGCTCGCGTTCCTCCGGCCCGGCAAGGAAGTCGACGCCGATCTGCAGCCGTGTCGCCAGTGTGCGGACATCCTGCTCTAACGTAGCGGCGAGACCGAGGTGGTCCAGCGACGTCGGTCGCATCTCGAACGCCAGGTTGCGGATGCTGTCCAAGGTATCCGATGTCTGGTTTCGCAGTTCTTCGAGGCGGTCGCTCATCTCCAGCGACCCCGCCTCGCGTGAGAGCAGGCGAAGACCCACCAGCACGGACGACAACCCTTGCCCGGCACGGTCATGCAACTCGCGCGCGATGTGCGCGTGCTCGTCTTCCTGGATCGTGAGAATCCGTTGCGTGAGTTGCGACCGTTCCGACTCCGTCCGACGCAGCGCGTCCTCCGTGCTGTTCCGAAGCGCGAGTTCAGCCTGTAGCCGTTCGTTCGCCTCGTTCAGATCGCCTGTCCGCTTCTCAACGCGCGCTTCGAGCTGCGCGTTCAGGTCCTCTATCTCCTGCTCGTGACCTGACCGGACCACGGCCGCAGCAATGACGGTCGCGAACCCCGCCAGGAAGTTGACATCGTCCGGCGAGAAATCCCGGCGCCGCTTGGTATGCACGCCCAGCACGCCGTATGGCCCATCGCTCTCGTCAGACCCCTGGATCTGGATGCTCATACCACTCGTCACAAGATGATCGAAGAGAAGCGGCGGCCCACAAAACCGCTCCTCCTCCCACAGGTTCGGGACGACAACGGGCTCCCCGGACAGGAGCGTGTATCCCGCCTGCGAGTCACGTCCCGAGCTGATGCACGCCTCCCCTACAAGCCCATCGTGCCAGCCTACGCCCGCCTTCAGCAACAAGCCGCGGCGGCCCGGCAGGAGTTCCAGCACCTTCGCGTATTCGACGCCGAGCGTGTCCCGCAGCAACTCGCATGCGCGTTGCATGAGCGCCGGCACGTCTCGACTCCTGAGCGCCTCCTGGCTGAACAGCGCAAGCGCCGATTGCTGCTTCGTGCGCGTGGCGAGAAGCGACTCTGTCTGCCGCCGTTCCGTGACGTCATCGACGAGGGCAAAGAGCCGCTCTGATCCGTCGTGCTCGTCCCCGAGCGCGACGACATGCACCTCGGCCCGCACCACGCCACCGTCCTTTCGGACGTAGCTCTTCTCAAGTCTCTCCGAGCGGGTAGCGCCCGTCCGCAGGTTGGCGATGACCACACGGGTTCCCTCGACGTCCGCTGGGAGCGTGATGTCGGCGAACGACTTGCCCGCCAACTCCGTGGGGGCATATCCGAGTAACGATGCCATCGCGCGATTTGTCGTCAGCAACCTGCCGCTGCCGTCGCCGATTATAAGACCCACCGGCGACTCCTCGAAGAGCGCGCGGAAGCGTCGTTCGCTCTCCTCGAGACGCGTGACTGACCGCCGTGCCTCCGTCACGTCACGGATGACGCTCACGACCTCACCTTCCCCGACGGGCGCCATCCGCAGGTCGTATGAGTGGAGGCCGTCCGCCATGTTGAGGTCGTACTGGGAACTCACGACGTCCCCTGTGGTCACGACCCTATCGATCAGGAACCGGCTCTGCGCGGCCATCGCCTCGGGGAGGACATCCTCCATCCGCTTGCCGAGGAACTCCTCGACGGGGAGGAGTGTGTCGACATCCGGCGCCTTGAAGCAGTTGAGAAAGCGTCCCTTGGCATCCTGGTGCAGCACGAGGTCGGGCATGGCCGCGAGGATCGCCGCCATGGTGTCCTCACTCTGGCGCAGCGCGTCCGACGCCGTCAGTTCCTCCGTTACGTCGAGCCCGGAACTGAGCGACCCCACGAACCGGCCCTGGGAGTCATGGACGCTCGCGTTCTGCCAGCGGACAGTTCGGGTCTCGCCCGACGCGGTCAGCACCGGACCGAGACGCTCCTCGGAGTAGGGAATATCGCCTCGGGCGATGCCTCGGACCACCCCCTGAACGCCCTCGCGGGCGCTCTCGGGGACGAACTGTTCCACCCACGACTGCCCGACGATCTCCTCGCTGGGGCGCCCGAGGATCTCACACGCCCTACGGTTCGCCAGTGTCACGCGGCCCTCAGGGTCGAGTCCAACGAGCATGACGCCAGCGACATCGAGGTACCGTTGCGCCCGGTCTCGCTCGGCCTCGAGCGCGTTGACTGGCGTCAGCTCATCGCGGGCCTCCAACTCGCGGACCCGCTCGCGCAGGGCGGCGATCTCCGCGACTAGCCGCGCGTCTTCCTTCTGGGCGTGAGGCATTCCGTGGCGTTCCCTTCCCGCCGGCACCGGCAGAATCGGCGCACAGGTAGGGCGCCGAGTAGGCGTGGAATTCGCCGATGATTCTAGGCGGCAGGAACAGCGGCGGTCAAGGTCCGGGACCGGCCTGGCGGCGTGGGCGGAACTTCACTCGGCGCCCGCGAGACTGGTCAGTTGGCCGAGTTCTAAAGGGCGTTTGGCGCGATACAGAGGCCCGGCGCCAGGCGCGCTGCCTCACCCCGCACGCGGTTGTCGTACGCGTCGTTGGCTGTGACAATTGCCTCGGGGGACAACCGACATACGGGTGGGCGATAGGATATGGAGTGTCCGCACTGCGGCCATAGCAACAGGCACGGCGCGAAGTTCTGCTCGCATTGTGGGCAGTCGCTGCCAGAGGTGTGCCCATCCTGCGGCGCGGACGCCGATGCCGGCGCAAACTTCTGCGACATGTGCGGAACGTCACTCGACTCGGCTCCGCCACCCCGCGCGCCCAAGCCCGTGCCAACACCGACCATCGTGCTCCCGGAGGCGCCGTCCGCCGAACGGCGACAGCTTACCGTGGTCTTCTGCGACATCGTCGGCTCCACAGAACTGTCGGGGCGGCTCGACCCCGAGGCGCTCCGCGACGTGATCCGCGCCTACCAGACGGCCGCGGAGAAAGTCATCCTGCGCTACGAAGGGCACATCGCCCAGTACCTGGGTGACGGTCTACTCGTCTACTTCGGCTACCCCCACGCACACGAGGACGATGTCCACAGGGCGACGCGCGCCGCGCTTGGGATACTCGGCGCCATGTCCCTTCTGGCGCCCGAGATCCACGACCGTTGGGGAGTCGACCTCGAGGTGCGTATCGGCGCGCATACGGGTCATGTAGTTGTCGGAGACATGGGCGGGGACGAGGTCCGCGAATCGCTTGCCGTGGGCGACACGCCGAACATCGCTGCGCGTGTGCAGGGCGCGGCGGAACCCGGCTCGCTCGTCCTCAGCGACGCGTCGTATCGCATCGTGCAGGGCTTCTTCGACTGCGCGCCGTTGGGAGCGCACGCGCTCCGAGGCGTGACGGCTCCCGTCGACCTGTACCGCGTGCTGCACGAAAGCGCCGCGAAGACGCGGCTGGACGTCGCGGCGACTCTCGGGCTAACGCCGCTCGTCGGGCGAGACCGGGAAGTCGCCATGCTGCGCGAGCGATGGGAGGACGTGAAGCGTGGCGCTGGACACGTCATCTCGCTACGGGGCGAGGGCGGCATCGGGAAGTCTCGCCTGCTCAGTTCGATCAAGGAGCACGTCGCGCTCGACGCCGACGCCTGGCTGACCGAGAGCCAATGCTCCGCGCACCATCGCAACACCGCGCTGCATCCTGTCATCGACCTTTTCGAGAACACCGTGCTCGGGCTTACGAGAGACGATACGGCGGCCTCGAAGCGCGACAAACTCACCGGGCTCTTGGCGCAGTACGGCTTCGAGTTGGGTGAGGCCGTGCCGCTGTTCGGCGAGCTGTTCGGCATCTCGCCGGAGGACGGCCTGGCGTCGTCGGACCTGTCTCCCGCGCAGAGGAAACAGAGGGTGCTCGAAGGGTTCGTGCGTATGCTGAGCATCCGCGCTGGTCAGCAGCCCGTCCTGTTCGTCATGGAGGACCTGCAGTGGGCCGACCCGTCCACGCTGGAACTCGTGTCCATGATGATGGACCAGGTGCCCACGGTTCCGTTTCTCATGGTGCTTACGTCCCGACCGGAGTTCGAGCCCCCCTGGGGCCAGCGCTCGTACGCCACCCATGTGAGTCTCACGCGCCTGCCTCCCGATGCCACGCTCGACATGGTGACCCGTATCACCCGCGGGAAGGCGCTGCCGAGAGAGGTGCTCGATCAGGTCGTGGCAAAGACGGACGGCGTGCCGCTGTTCATTGAGGAACTGCTCAAGACGGTTCTCGATTCCGACATGGTCGAAGAGACGGCCGGGCGGTACGAGCTGACGCGGCCGCTCCCGGCGCTCGGCATTCCATCGACACTCCATGCATCGTTGATGGCGCGGTTGGATCGCCTGGCAGCAGTTCGCGACGTGCTCCAGTTGGCGGCGACGGTCGGTCGCGAGTTCAGCTACGAGCTTCTGCGCGCGGTGTCGCCGTTGGACGAAGCCACACTGAGGGCGCATCTCGCGGAGTTGGTCGGCGCGGAGTTCCTCTATCCGCGTGGCGCGCCACCCACGGCGACGTACACCTTCAAGCATGCTCTCGTGCAGGACGCGGCGTACGGCTCGCTTCTGAGGAGTACGCAGCAGCAGTACCACCACAAGATCGCGGAGGCGCTGCGAAGCAATGCGCCGGGGGACGGCGAGGCCGAGCCGGAGCTGCTGGCGCATCACTACACGGAAGCCGGTCGTCCTCAGGAGGCGGTCGAGTATTGGCACAGGGCGGGCGCCCGCGCCAACGAACGCGCGGCCACACTCGAAGCGATCAGCCATCTGACGAAGGCGCTGGACCTGCTCGAGGCGTTGCCCACGTCAGAGGAGAACGAGGGCCGCGAATTCGATACGCTGACCGAACTGGGGCCGGCGCTCATAGCGTCACGCGGATACGCGAGGCCGGAGGTGAAGGAGACTTACACGCGGGCGTTGGAACTCAGCCGCCAGCTCGGCGAGGACAGCCCCGAACAGTTCCGCGCGCTGGCCGGGCTGTGGAACTACTACATGTCGCGAGGCCCGTTGCAGACCGCGCGACAGATCGCGGAGCAATTGCTCGAGACCGCGGAGCGGCTCGACGACCGAAGTCTTCAACTGAGCGCGCGCGCGATGCTGGCGGACGTCATGTACAACTCCGGCGCCTTCGTGGCGGCGGTGGAACACGGAGAGACGGGGATCGCTCTGGACGACGAAGAACGGGCGGCAGGCGTAGAGAGCCGAACTGACGACGGCATCATGTGTCGCGTCTGGGCCTCCTGGGCCTTGGAGCGAATGGGCCACGGCGAGCGAGCGCGGGCGATGGCCGATGAAGCGCTGAAGCTCGGGTCGGCCCACCCCTCGGCGCTCGTGCGCACGGAGGCGGCGGCATACGCGTCGGGCTTCGTCCGCAGTACCCGGGAGTTCGCGGCCGCCCGCGAGCACTGTGACCGGCAGGCGGCCCTGGCGGAGGAGTACGGATTCCCCACGTTCCGCGCAATTGCGGACGTGCACATGGGGTGGATAGCTGCCTGGCACGGTGACCCGGCCGGCGTCGCCCAGGCACAGTCGGGTGTCGCCACATGGCGCGCGGCCGGCAGTACCGTCGCCGCGCCAGCATTCCTCGGTCTGCTGGCGGAGGCCTGCGCGCGCGTGGGGGACATCGACACGGGTATGGCGGCGGTGCGCGAGGCGATCGAGTCCAGCGAGGAAGCCGGATCGATGCACAACGCCACTGAGCTTTACCGCATACGCGCGGAGTTGGTCCTCCAGGGGAACGACGGTGACCCGGAGAGCCGGGCGGCCGAGGCGGAGGCGTCGTTCCTGGAGGCGATTGACATCGCCCGTCGGCAGGAGGCGCGAGGTACGGAGCTGCGCGCTGCCGTTGGGCTTTGCAGACTGTGGCAGACCCACGGTAGGGAGGCCGAGGCGCGCGTTCTGCTCGACGGTCTGTGTAGCTGGTTCCCCAGCCACCTGGACACGCCGGATCTACGAGATGCTCGCGCGCTGCAGGAGGAGCTGGCCTAACCGGGCGGCGAACGCAGCGCGGGCGAACCAAGGAGGAAGAACCATAGGCGCCACCGCGATCACCTGGCCGACCAAGACGCGAGACCTGCACAACCATCACTTCGACTCGACCATGTGGGACGGGTTCCAGTTCCGGGACGATGACATCGTCATCTCGACCTACGCCAAGTCCGGCACGACATGGGTGCAGCAGATAATCGCCCAGCTCATCTTCAACGGTGAGGAAGGTCTGCCCGTGGCGGAGATGTCCCCGTGGGTGGATCTACGCGTGCCGCCGAGGGAAGTGAAGCTCCCCGCCGTCGAAGCGCAGAAGCATCGGCGTTTCCTCAAGACCCACCTGCCCGTGGACGCCCTGGTGTTCTCACCCGAGGCGAAGTACATCTATATCGCGCGCGATGGGCGGGATGTCGCTTGGAGCATGTACAACCACCACACATCGGCCAACGACACGTGGTACGAGGCGCTCAACGACACGCCTGGACGCGTCGGGCCGCCCATCGGCCCGCCCGCAGACTCGGTGCGGCAGTACTTCCACGACTGGCTGGACATGGACGGTCATCCATTCTGGCCGTTCTGGGAGAACGTCCAGTCGTGGTGGGGCATTCGCGACCTGCCGAACGTCCTCATGCTTCACTTCGCCGCGCTGAAGGCGGACATGCCCCGGGAGATCCGCCGCGTCGCGGAATTCCTGGACATCCCCATCGACGAGGCGGCGTGGGACGCGATCGTGGAGCACTGCGGGTTCGAGTACATGAAGCGAAACGCGACACTGAGCGTGCCTCTAGGTGGCGTCTTCTGGGACGGTGGAGCGCAGACGTTCATCCACCGGGGCACGAACGGGCGATGGCACGACACGCTCGGCGCCGAGGAGATCGACAAGTACGAGAGCCGCGCTGAGCGGGAGCTTGGCGTAGATTGCGCGCACTGGCTCGCCACCGGCGAAATGGCTTCCTGACTCGTCGCGCGAGGTCTGTAGCGAAGCCATGCGCCAGTTCGCTGTTGCGGCATGGTGCACTTCGGCCGTATTCCTACAGTGGAGGGTCCCTCGTTCCCACGACCATGTGGCACGAGTGGATGCACGGATGTCCCCGGCCCGGCCTGCGCCGCTTGCCACCGGGGATGTATGTCGGTTCGCACATGCTCGGGTAGCGTCAACACGGTGGAGGACGCGTCATGGTGCTGAACGTCAGACGGATACGGATCATCGAGGAAGTGACCGACGAGGAACGACTGCTCGACATGAGCATGGAGTGGCTGGCGGCCCGTCGCCGCGACGCCCTGTTGCACGATGGCAAGCGGCCAGTGGTTTTCGTCGACAAATTGCCCGCTCGGCCGCGCTCGCGCGGCGGCGGGCGCGCGAACCCCTACGACATCCCGCACGCTCTGGACCGGGTAATCAACAGTCTCGGGTCTGCCGCCTAAGGCTAGGCGCGCGCCCGGACCAAGGCCTCCTCGAACGCCGCCCAATCCAGACCGGTGAGCGCAATCACCGACAGCAGGTCGCCCTCCTCAATGCGCGCGGTGCGCGATGGACAGAGTTGCGGCACGCCGTCCTTTATGATCGCGAACGGGTTGATCTCGACGCGGCACGCTTCGGCGGCGGGTAGCGCGTACGTGACGAAATCCTGCCACGTCCACCCCACGATGCGTTCCGGCACCACCGTCATCGGGTTCGCGTCCTGCGTGTTCAGCAGAAGGCGCTGCACGATGTCCGCGCTGTGTACGTCCTGACACTCCTGCACGATCGCCAGCACCTCGAGCGTCTCCATCACGGCTGTCGACGCCAGGTGCGAGAACATCCAGTCGTTGTCGGGACTTACGAGCACGTGCAGAACGCGCGTGTTTGCCGTCACCGTGTCGAGGATGAGGTCGACTGCCACCCGTGTCGTGCCGTCGGATGACGGGTCGCCCGGATGCGTTGGGAACACGATGACGACCTTGTTGTCGGCGAGCTTCGCCCTCGTGTAGGTGTCTTTGTCGAGCACGGAGCCCTTCACGAAGTGCACGCGCGGAATCGCCGCGATGCTCTCGGGCAGTTGCTCAACGGCGTCATCCACTACACACACGGGCGCGTCCGGCTCGACGTGCCGGATCTCGTGCACGAATGCCATGAATTGGGATGTGCCGGGCAAGTTGAAGACTACGTAGCCGTCGCGGTGGGGGTTATCCATCAGGCCCAGCCTCGTGCGTCGTCGTTTGTCTTCACGCGCGTCGAATACCGCGCCGATCCCCGCGCCCACGATCGCTATGTCCATCAGCCCAAACGCCATCGTGGCGTAGCGCCCGACGGATGTCTGCGCCGGCCGGTTCCCGTAACCGACCGTCGTCGCAGTCTGCCATACCTGCCAAATCGACTCTTCCCACGTCACGTCCTCGACGAACCGGAGGAGGACGATGAATCCCGCAGACACAACTGCGCCGAGGAACAGCAGATCCAGCAGCAGGACCAGGGGCTTGCGGTCCTTGAACCGCTGGCTTAGACGCGCGGGTAGGAAGAACAGGATCACCGCAGGCTCCAGGGACGCCGCAACCTACCACAGCGCGGCTGTCACCATCAATGGGCGGTCCGGCGTATGCTACGACACGGCCTGGCAATGGTGCGTTGCGTGGGGCGCCCCGTACGCACGCGGCATCATCGTGGCGTCGGGTCCGGGCATCAGCCTGTCTCTCGCAGTTCCACGCGCACGGAATACCCGAGCCCCTTGAGATGCCGGGCGACATCCTCGATGGGCAGGGCGCCCTTGTCCGCCATCGACAGGTCGAACACGGCCTCGTTGATCGCGTCGAAGTACGCCTCTTCGTAATCGGGATTCTCGATCAGCCGCGCGGCCGCCCACTGCGCGAGCCCGGACCCGTCCGTATCGCCACTGAGGTACGCCGTCAGTCGGCTCGCCACATCCCGACGCGTTAGCAGGTTGGTCATTCCGCGTCCCCAGACCTTCGATGGCCGAAGTCGACCGGATACTTCTGGTGCCACTCGATCAGCACACCCTCATGGTCGTATATGAGCTGTGCCATCTGCAACGTCACTTCGTCGGCGTCTACCACCAGGATGAGCCGCTGCCGGCCGAACCGCGCGCCGGGCCGCTCCTGCCAATACACGCGTACGCCTTCTGGCAGTTCGTCCCAGTGGCGCCACTTGCGCTCGTGCCTGCGCCGGCGTTGCCCCACACCATCCCCGCGCATCCCGCCTCCCGGGCCACGCTAGCCGCGGTCCTGATCCACCCAAAGCCCCGCAGCGAGGCTCGCGCGGGTCGCCATGACGACGTTCTCGATGTCCACAAGGTCGGGCGTGTCCGACTCCAGGTGGTAGTTCGGGTCGGCGTAGGGGATCGAGCCGATACTCGCGATCGCCATCGGGAACCCCGCGTTGATGAAGGAGCCGTCGTCATCTCCGGGCCGGTCGCGCAGTACCTTCTGGTGCTGCAGACCGATGCCGTAGTGGTCGTTCACCGTCCCCATTAGGTCGGCGAAGCGTTCGCCTTCGGGTTCGGTGTACAGGGTGGCGCTCGTCTTGCGGCCGGCGCGCATGTCGTCGTCCGACTTCCCGCCCAGGCTGTCGATGTTGAAAATCGCGACGAGGTCGTCACCGCGTTCCTTCGCGCGCACGGCGGCCGTGACGCTCGTCCATGGCCCATGCTCCTCGTTGCAGAAGAGGAAGCGTATCGACCGACGCGTATGGCAACCGGCGAGCACGCGCGCCATCTCGAGCACCGCGACGGTTCCCGCACAGTTGTCGTAGGCCCCGGGTGAGTCGACCCAGCTTTGCGAGTCTTTGTGCGCGAGGAACAGGATGGTCTCGTCGGGGGATTCGGAGCCGCGCTTCTCGGCATACAGGTTGTAGGCGGTGAACCAGGGGTCCTCTTCAGCCGGCGGGGAGTACTGGTGGGCCTTCGGCTTGGACGTGTCGCACGCGAGCGCCTGGACCTCCACGGCCTCCGCCTCGACGCTGTACCCGTACGACTCCAACTGCCCGCGGATGAAGTCGTCAGCCTCGTCCAGCGTGCACTTGCTGGCTCCGGGACGGGTGTGGTTCACCTTGCGGAACGGCAATGGGTCTTGCGACAGATGGAACAGGTTCCGACGGATGTTGTCGCCGTCGATGCGCGCGATGATGTCTGCGACCGGATCGGCCGGCATGTCTGACTCCCGTCAGGTGAGAAGTTCGGTGATCTCAACGGCGCGATGCTCCTCGACGGACAGGTAGCACGCGTCGACAAGGGCCATCGTCTTGAGGTTGTCCCGGCCGCCGATCTCGGGCTCCGCGCCGTCCTCCAGCGCGCAGAGCAACTGCGCCATCGGCCCGGCGAACGCGTCTGGGAACCACATCTCCGGCCAGCGCGGCTTCTGCCAGCCATCAATGTGCGTCGTCGTGTAATCGAGCGTGCTCGGCGAGCCTTCTGGATAGTCCGGCCACCCGATCGTGCCACGCGCCATGCCTCCAGTGCCCTCCACGCGCCAGCGGATGCCGATGTCGGCCTCCGCGCCCTCGCGCGCAGGCCCGGACCACACGTCGTCCCACGACGATGCGCGGAGCCCGTTCTCATATTCGAGGATGTACAGACAGATGCCGTCCTGATGCTCGAACGTCGTGCGTGGGTCGGGACGCACGCTGGCGAAGACGCGCAGTGGGTCGCCGAAGAGGAACCGGAACATGTCGAGATGGTGGATGCTCATGATACGTAGCGTCGCCCACCCCTGCCGCTCCTGCCAGGGCATCCAGTGGGGGATCGCGCGCATGTCCACCGTCGCCAGGACGGGCTCGCCCAGGTGGCCGCCGTCGAGCAGGGACTTGCACGCGCGGATCGAGTGATCGTAGCGCATGTTCTGGTTGACGCCGAGCACGATGCCAGCGACCTCGCACATCTCGACGATCTGCTTCGCCTCGGCGTAGTCACTGCCGAGCGGTTTCTGCGCCAGGACTCCCTTGATGTGCGGCGCGCGCTCGACGACATGCCGGGCCACATCGATCTGGATGTCCGGCGGCACCGCGATGTCCACGACCTCGATCGACTCGTCCGCCAGAAGCTCGTGGTACGTGTCGTAGACGGTGCCGATGTTGTGTTGCTCGGCGGCGGCCCTTGCCGTGTCGGGGTTCCGCGACGAGATGGCCACGGGGTTGAATCCGACGGACCGATACGCCACAAGGTGGCAGTCGGCCATGATGAACCCCGCTCCAATACACCCGATGCGGACGTCCCGGTCCCGCGGCATCTTCGGCAGGTGGTCGAGAACCGGAGGGTTCTGGGTTGGGGCCACGGGGCGTGCCTCCGTGATGTGCGCGGATGTCGTCGTGTGGGCGGCGGTATCTTAGGCGCCCGGTCGCGGGGCGGTCAAGGTGACACGCGACCCGACAGGTAACTGTGCGCGACCTCCAACGCGCGGCTATACTTGCCGCGGGACGACCATCGCAGAGGCTTCGAAGCGTGGGGCGATAGGCGACATGCCAGAACAGGATGCGGACCACGTAGGTCAACGCGGCTCGCAGCCGGGCGAGGTCATGGCGCGCATATGCTTCGCGCTCTCCGAGCGCGACAAAGAGCGGGCGGGCCGCATCGCCAGGGCCGAGTACGCGTACGAGCCCCTGGCCTGTGCCCGAGCGACGTTCACGCCGGCCGAATCGCTGCGGATGTTCATCCGGGACGGGTTCCTCGACCGGTACTCCGGCCGCCGGCTGGTGTTTCCCGGCGCGCTGCGGGTCGTGTCGCAACTTCTGCCCGACGAATTCCCATCTCATCCGAACCGCGAGACCGGCGGCCCGCACATCGCGTGCTGGGAGCTGTACCCGACTGTCGATTACGTCGTCCCTCTGGCGCGTGGCGGGCCCGACGACGACGACAATCGGGTCACGACGTGCATGCTTAAGCACACGGCGAAGTCGCAGTGGACGCTGGACGAGATGAGCTGGGCCCTGCACCCTCCCGGCGACATCGGTCAGTGGGACGGGCTGCTTGGGTGGTTCGTCGAATACGCCGACAGCAACGCCGCGTTACTGGGCGACGACTACCTTAGCCGGTGGCACCGTGCCGCCACGGCCGCGCTGAAGACGGCGACGTAGCCTCAAGCATCGGGGTCACGTCGCCCCGAGCCCAACGCGTCACGCTCATGCGTCTGAAGGACCGCTTCTGCGACCGCCTCGCGCATCTCCTCGACGGCCTCCTCAACCCGAGCGAGGCGATCCCGCAGATCGGCCACATCCCCCGCTACGGAGGCGCCGCGGCCAGGCTTCGCCATCGACCTGGAGATAGGCAGATAGACGGCCGCGTAGATGGCAAAGCCCCCTAAAGACACGAACGCCGCCACGGCGAGCAGCACGACTATCATCCACGTCATCCGGGCGCCCCTGATCGCGGCTGAGGCCGCTACATGATCGGTATCAGCAGCGGGATCCTCTCACCATCCCGCAGCACTATCGTAGGCAGACTGTCGCCGTCCTTGTAGACCAGCTTCAGCCAGATGTGGAACTCGCCGTTGTCCATCCGCGTGGTACGACCGCCGGCGTCGACGATGATGTCGTCGATCATGAGGCCTGCCCGGCGGGCGGCGCCTGCCCAGATCGTGGTGACCTTGAGCGCGAGGTCGTCGACCCCCAGCCCGAGTTCCGACTTCTCCTCGACGGACAGCTCAGGCGCGCGCACCCACAAGTGTGGACGTATGCTGGGGAACGAGGCGCGCCAGATGATGTTGGACCGCTTCCACTCCCCGCTTACGGCGAGCGTGCTAGTCACCGGCGCCCCGTCGCGCCCAACGACGACCTCGACTTCCGACTCCGGCGCCGTGTGATGTAGCACCCACTGCATGTCCGCCTGCGAGATGATTGGCTGACCGTTCATCGACCGCACGACATCACCAGCATGGATGTCCGCACGCTCCGCGAACGACCCCTCCGCCACACTCTCGACGACGTTGCCCGAGTCGACATCTATCGTCATGCCTACGCTCTCAGGCAGCGGGTACTTCCACATGGTGTCTTGGTAGAATGCGTCCTCGTCGTAGGCCGTGTCGTTCCACCCGTCGTAGATGTGGTGGCAGTGGATGCAGCCCTTGCGCTGGTTCTGTTCCGCAGGTCTGTCGCCCATCCGCCTGCTGAGCGCGGGTATGTCCAACGCCCGTTTCCACCTGGGCTCGGCTCCTCGCTTGTCCACGAACTGCGCGCGATTGCCGGGATAGTCCGCGTGCAGGTCCAACGCGCGGGTCATGGCGTTCTTGAGCGCTTGCACGGAGATGTGCGCCATCGGCCCGGCGATGGAACGTGTGCCGAACCGGCCGTAGATCGTGCCGTCCGCGTTCATGAGGAAGGCCGACCACGTGAGATCGTAGTCGAACTGGAACTGTGCGAGATCGACATCGGCCATGTGCACGATCCGCACCTTGACGAACCGATCCAGCAGCTCTTGCATCTCGGAATCCTGACGGACAACCTGCCCGTCAAAGCCTTTGCAGGCCTGTCACGGCACTCACCGAAAAAGCACGAACAGCGGCTGCCCGCTTTCCTTGGCCTGCGCGACGCCCGCGTCGAGATCGCCGTACAGCCATCCGCCGCCGACTTCGAGATCCTCCAAGTCCGTCTGCAACGCCGAGAACTGAGCCCCGCCGAGCACGCTCACGGTCGTCAGTATCCCGCACGCGATCGCAAGAGCTTTCCGTCTTGGTCGAGCCATGCCCATCTCCCGTGTGCGCTCCTGTCTCTATTCGCCCGGCGCGATTAGGGCATATCGGCGTAGGAAGCGCAACTCCGAGAGGCATTGCGCCAATACCGACGCGTAGGCATAGTACACGCGGACGCCGGTCCGCTCCTCAAGCGGCACACTCGGAGAATCGGACGATGCACGCACGACCGCTCATCTTCGCATCCTGTCTCTTCGGCATGGTGGCGCACGGCGGCTCCGCGCAGTGGGAAGAGCCGCCCAAGTCGCCCGAAATCCACGCGGACGGTACGGCGACGTTCAGGCTCAACGCTCCCAACGCCACCAAGGTCACGCTGTCCGCGTCCTTCGTCGAGGACGGTAAGGCGCCCATGGAGCGTGATGAGGACGGTGTCTGGGCCCTCACCGTCGGTCCGTTGGAGCCGGACATCTACGGCTACACGTTGGATGTCGACGGCCTGTCCGTGCTGGACCTGGCGAACCACGATGGGCGGCTCGGCCGGTGGCCGGAGAGCCAGTTCCTCGTCCGGGCCGATCCACCACGGGCGTACGAGCAAGCCGACGCTCCGCAGGGCGCCGTGCACCTGCGCCGCTACGCGTCCGAGTCGTTGGGCGTGGTCCGCCGCATGCACGTGTACACGCCGCCCGGCTACACCCCAGACACGACGTATCCCGTGGTTTACCTGCTCCACGGCTACGGCGACACCGACTCGGGCTGGACCACTCTGGGCCGCGCCCACATCATCGCCGACAACCTGATCGCCGCAGGCAAGATCGACCCGATGGTGATCGTCATGCCACATGGTCACGCGGCTCCGGCGGACCTGACCGTCGAGAACTGGCGTGGCGTCCGCGGTGGGTTCGAGACCGACCTAATGGCGGACATACTGCCGTTCGTTTCCGCGAACTACTCCGTCGCGACGGACGTCGACAACACCGCCATCGTCGGGCTTTCGATGGGAGGCGGGCAGTCGCTGGGCGTCGGCCTGACGCGCCTCGACACGTTCGGCTGGATCGGTGGGTACAGCTCCGCGGTTCCCGACGAAGACCTCGAGGAGACGTTCGCCGACGTGCTCTCCCGCCCTGGCAAGCCGCGACTGCTCTGGGTCGGCTGCGGCACGGACGACTTCCTCTACGAGCGGAACACCGCGTTCCTCGCGTGGCTGAGCGAGAACGACGTTCCGCACACGGCGCACATCACCGACGGCGGCCACACGTGGAGCGTGTGGCGGGACTACCTCGAGGAGTTTCTGCCGCTTCTGTTCCGCGACTGAGTCCGTGTCGCCCACCTATGCGGACATGGGCTCGCGGGCGATCTCCAGGAGCGCCTGGATGTTCTCGACCGGCACGTCTCCCTGTAGCGCCTGTGACGGCGACAGGATGTAGCCGCCGTCGTCGCTCATCAGGTCGCGGGTGGCACGGGCCTCGGCGCGCACTTCATCGGGCGTGCCATAGGGGAGGATGTTCTGCGTGCCGATGCCGCCCCAGAAGGCCAGGTCGTCGCCGAAATCCGCCTTGAGAGTCGCCAGATCCATGCATTCGGGCTGCACGGGGTTCAGCACGTCGAGGCCCATCTCCACGAGGCGCGGTATGAGCGCGTCGACGCGGCCGCACGAGTGCACCCACACGTGTTTGCCGTAGGCATGGACCAGGTCGTATTCGCGCTGCTCGCCGGGTCGGATCAGGTCGTCCCACACCTCTGGCGCCATGAGCGATCCGCGTTGGGAGCCCCAGTCGCTGCCGAGTAGCACGCCGTCGATCTCGTCGATATTGAGGAAGTTCTCCAGCATCACCATGTTCTTGTCGACGATGGACGTGCAGAGACGCTTCGCGAACGCGTAGTCGGCGGCGATGTCACACAGGAAGTTCTCGATGCCGCGCGCGGAATTCGCCTTCTCGAAGTGGCTGCCCCATATCATGACCAGGAAGTACTTGTCGCTACGGTCGCGCATCTCGCGGATGCTGTCGCGAAGATTCGCGTAGGATCCCGACCCGGCCACCGTGGCCGGAGATATGGGAGTCGCCTCCCCTCGCCAGTCGGGTCCCAGACCGTCCCATCCCCACCACGGCACTCCGATGGACTGGAGGTCGTTGTCGAGCCACGCCTCGACGTCCTGGACGCCTAGTTCGTCGCGTATCTGGTCGTTGGTCTCGCCCGTCGTTAGGAAGCTGTACGGAACGCGCGGGGTGTCTCGATGCTCGATGGCGGCGTACACGAGTTCGCGGGAATCCATCGTCGATAATCCTCCTGACGGGTGGGCGGCCGGAGGCCACACGGCGCGCCGCACAAGTAGTAGGCGAGCGATCGGCGGCCGGCAACCGCTGAATCGCGCCAGCCCACGGAAGATGCGGCGCAAGACGGGGACACGACCGCTGCGCACCGCGACAGGCCTCGGCCGGGACGCCCTCCCTGGGTCGCCACCGTCGTGCGATGCCCTCCGCAAAACAGCTTGCGGACCGCGGGAACCGGGTCGATACTATAGGTAAGCTGTAGGTCAGTGGGGCTCCCCGTTGGCCGGTGCCCAGGCTCTCAACGTCACGCGCTCGGAAGGGACGACCATGCTACGAAGGCTAACGATTCTTGCGCTTCTACTCGGACTACTGCCGCTCATGGCAGCGGCGCTCGACATCACGGACGACGAACTCCTGCTCTACATGCCTGTCGGGGACGACGGTGGCGAAGTACTCGACGAGGGGCCGGCGGGCAACCACGGCATCGTCGCCGGCACGGTCGACATCGTCGAAGGCCAGTACGGGCTGGGCATGGACTTCTCCGCAGACGGCGAGGTCGCGGCCCCGTACATCGAACTGAACGAGCGTAGTTTCACCATGTGCATGTGGGTGAATCCACGGCTCGAGGGCGAAGACCAGCAGTGCGTCATGTCCCAGATGCAGACGAACGCCACGAACACGAGCCTGCACTACCGCGTCTATAACGCCGGGACAGTTCGCATGGGCTTCTACAGCAACGACCTAGACGCCCCGGCCGCGGTGCTGGCGGATGAGTGGTCGCACATCGTCTTCTGGCTCGATGCCGACAGCCAGGACCGACGCATCTACATCAATGGCGAGCAGGTCGCGCAAGACGCCGGCAAGAGCGCCTACCTCGGCAATGCCGGAGATACGATCATCGGCTCATGGGGCACGTCGGGTCAGAAGTTCAACGGCCTCATCGACGAGGTGCAGATCTGGGGTCGCGCGCTGTCCGAGAACGACGTGCAAGACAGCATGCTGGATCTCATGACATTCGCCGTGGACGCGCGCGGCAAGGTCGCCACTACCTGGGCGGGGATGAAACGGGCCCGCTAACGACACGTCTGGGGCCGCGTGATGGCGAGTGGAGACGGACTCGCCGGACGCGGCCTCCACTATGTACGGTCGCTGTCCGGCTACGCGCCCCTCGGCGACATGCGGATCGGGCGCCGGGACGATGGGGATGAGGAGAGGACGCGTAGTCGCGCTGACGGCCGCGTTGGCCATGTGGGTCGGCGTTGGCGTGCCCCCCCGCTCGCAATTCGCCGCGAGCGACCCGTCCTCGCCGATGGAGCGGGGTCTCGCGCTCTACGAAAGCGGGCGCATGGCCGAGGCGCTGATGGCGTTCCACGGCGCGGCGGACGCTGACGCCGATTCGCCGATGCCGGACTTCGGTGTCGGCATCGTCTGCGCCGCCCTTGGTTGGCTCGACCGCGCCGAGGACGCGCTGGAGGACGCGCTGACGAAGCGCCCGGGCTTTCCCGAGGCGCACGACGAACTCGGCGACATCCTTCTCAGGCGCCGCGCGTTCCGCGAGGCCGAGTCTCACTACCGCACCGCCATCGCCCTGCGGCCGGATTACGTCGAGGCGTACCTCGGACTAGGTCTGACGTTCGCCACCCAGCGGATGTTCCCCGAGGCGCGAGACGCCTACAGCATGGCGCTGGCTCTCGATCCGTCGACTGCGCCCGCGCATCGCAGTCTCGGCGAGATCCACGCGTGGGAGGGCGACCTGGACGCGGCGATCACATCCTACGGCGCTGCTCTCTCCCTGGATCCCACAGTCGTGGCAGTGCATCACGGCGTCGGCGTCGCGCGCTTGCGGCAGCACGAATACGCCGCGGCAGTCGTCGCCCTACGCCGCACGGTGGCGCTCGACCCGGGGCACAAATCGGCGTGGCACAGCCTGGCCAAGGCGTACGCCGCGAACGGCGACCGCGATCCTGCGGCAGAAGCGACCGCGGAGTTTACGGCTCTCCACGAACTGGACGAGAAGCTGAAGCCCCATCTGCGCACGCTGGAGGCCGATCCCACGGACCTCCCCGCGCGCTACGCCATGACCAAGGTGTACCTGCGCGCAGAGCGCATGCCCGACGCGATACGCGAACTCGACAGGATGCTCGCCGTCGACCCGACGTTCGCCCCCGCGCTGGACGCCCGTGTGCGCATCCACCTGTCGCTCAAGGAATGGGACGATGCGTACGTGTGGGCGGGACATCTGACGGCAGCCCGGCCTGACAACGTGATGGCGTGCCTGTACCTCGGTATGGCGGCAGGCGCGGTCGGCGCCGTAGACGAGGCGGTTGCGGCATACCGACGGGCGATCGAACTCGACCCCGAGCGGCCAGGCGGGTACAACAACCTGGCATGGCTCTTCTACAAGAACGAGACGCGGCTCGACGAGGCGGCGAACTTGGCGGAACGCGCGGTGGGCATCGAGCCGAAGCCGGTGTATCTCGACACCCTCTCCCACGTCTATGAAGCGCAGGGACGACCGGCGGAGGCGCTGGCTGCCGTCGCGCGCGCGCTGGACGCCGCGCCGGACAACCCCGGGTACCGCGCCAGGCGAGACGCCCTGCGGGCGATCACGCAAGGCGGCGGCCCGTGATGTCTCGGCGCCATTGGGTTGTTGGGGCCTCGTCCGTGATGCTCGCGCTGCTCCACGTTTGCGCCTGCGCGGCCTCGGCGCGTTTCACCGACGTCACCGCGCAGGCCGGGATCGACTTCATCCACGACATCGGGCGTAGCGGCAAGGGATACATCCTGGAAACCGTCGCGTCAGGATGCGGCTTCTTGGACTACGACGGCGACGGGCTCCTCGACATCTACCTGGTGAACGGCCACGCCCTACCACCGTCCGCTCCGAACGAATCAGCGAACGCACTCTATCGCAACAACGGCGACGGCACGTTCACGGACGTCACCGCGCTCGCGGGCGTCGGCGACACGGGCTATGGCGTGGGATGCGCCACTGCCGACTATGATGGTGACGGCGACACCGACCTATACGTCACGAACTTCGAGCGGAACGCCCTGTACCGGAACGACGGCGATGGCACGTTCACGGATGTCGCCGCCGCCGCGGGCGTGGACGGCAGAGCGTGGAGTTCGTCGAGCGCCTTCCTGGACTACAACGGCGACGGCCATCTGGACCTGTACGTCGCCAACTACGTCGCCTTCCGCATTGAGGATTACACGCCTTGCGGCGGCCGCCTCGGGACCGACTGCGGCCCCGGGGACTACGCCGGCGCCGCCGACGTCCTCTACCGCAACAACGGCGATGGCACGTTCGCGGATGTCACGCGCGAAGCGGGCGTGTACACCGAAGAGGGCAAGGGCCTGGGCGTCGCCGTGGGCGACTACGATGACGATGGCGACCCGGACATCTACGTGGCGAACGACGACACGCGCAACTTCCTCTACCGGAACACCGGCGACGGCACGTTCGACGACGCGACGTTTTGGGCAGGGGTCGGATTCAGCGAATACGGTGAGCCGGAAGGCGGCATGGGGGCGGCCTTTGGAGACTACGACAACGATGGCCGTCTCGACCTGGTCGTCACGAACTACCAGGACCAGGTGAACAGCCTCTACAGGAACGAGGGTGACGGCCTCTTCTCGGACGTTTCGCACACGGCGGGTACGGCGCTGCTCACGTATCCGTTGGTGGGATGGGGAACTGCGTTCCTGGACGTCGATAACGACGCCGACCTCGACCTGTTCGTCGCGAACGGGCACCTCCTCCTCAACGTGGCGGGCCGAGACAGCACAAGCGCCTACGCTCAGCCCAACCTGCTATACGTGAACGATGGCACTGGCGCGTTTGCGGAACGTGGGCGCGAATCGGGGCTTGACGCGAACCTATCGAGCCGTGGGGCCGCGTTCGGAGACTACGACAACGACGGCGACACCGACATACTCGTCGTCAACACGGGAGAGGCGCCGACGCTGCTGCGAAACGACGGCGGCGCCGAGCGCGACTGGCTGGGCGTCGTGCTCGTGGGGCAGGGAGCCAACCGGGCGGGCGTCGGAGCGCGTGTGACGGTCACGGCGGAAGTCACGCAGACGCGCGAGGTCACCACGGCGGTCGGATACGCGTCCGCCAGTGATGGGCGTCTGCTGTTCGGTCTGGGCAATTCGGGGTCCCGACCGGCTGTCTCCGTGCGGTGGCCTTCCGGCGTCACGACCGTGCTCAAGGACGTCGCAACTCGCCGGTACATATCCGTAGGCGAGTGATCGCACGCCGTACATGCGAAACCCCCGGCCGATAGCCGGGGGCTCGCCGAAGTCACATGTGGGGTCTAGCGGGACGCCTTGAGACGACCCCAGCTTGTCGTCGCCTTCCCGCCGGCGTCGACAGCCAGCGATCCCTCGGGCGGGATGACCTCCAGCGCGCGCAGGCGCATGTTGCGGTCCTTGGCGGGCGGCGGGTCGGGGACCCATTCGTCGTTGGTGAACCAGACTCCGAGTTGCGCCTTCATACCGGCGTCGACCTCGATGATGCCCAGAAGGCGGTCGTCCTCGATGATCATCGCTCCATCGGGATCGACCGTTCCCGCTTGGACGGGATCGGTGAACCACTCGGCAGCTGCCAGGTCGGCCTTTATCCGCGTATGCAGCATCACCATCTCGCCGCTTTGGAAGTCGGCCTTGGTGTCGGCGAGCTTCTTCACGCCGTTCTCACCGTCGAACCGGCCGCGCAGTTCCACTTCCGCGAAGATCCCGTTGTCCGTGTCCTCCGGGACCAACTGCTGGCTGGACGCCTCGATGATGAACGAATACTTGCCCTTCCACGGGAAGACGACCCAGTCGGTGGTGACGACCGGCTCGCGGCCGCCCCAGTAGCCCCACCCCTGGTCGTTGTCGGCGGCGATGTCGCCGTGGAAGTCGCCCAGGTCGCCCAGGTCGAGCGCCTCGAACCTGACCGGCGCCTCGACGTCGGCGAACGACGCCAATGGCGCGACCAGCAACATGATGAGACAGAGATACAGTGTCCTGCGCATATCCAAACCTCCTACCGATGTTTCGCGCGACGAGCGCAATCTAGCACATTGCGCCCTGTTAGGCCAAGTACTTACTTGCCCGCTGGGCCTGGGACGCGTACGTCGTCCTCGCGTGGTTCCTGGGCGTCCGGGGTCCCGGCGCGCCGCCGCCGTACCCGCGTCCTTCGCCGCCTCCCCTACCGATGTGGTGACACATCGGACGTTCTCGGAAGTCAGTCGGCCGATGCGTCACTCCGACCTAAGTTCGCCCCACGTGATAGGCAGTTGGCCGCTTCCGGCGACGGGAGTCGCCCGCCCGCGCGGCCAGCGGTACCAGTTCGTGCGCGTTCTCATGAAGAGGTCCGTTTCGCCTTCCAGGAAGTGCAACTGCCACACATTGCCCAGACCAGGTATCCTGTCGCCATCATGCGCCAGGGAACCGTAGGTCTGCCAGGACTCACCCAAATCCGTCGTGCCGATCACCAGGAGTTCGTGAGACCCGGGCGCACGCACGGCCAGGAGGTACGTCTCTGTTCTGCCTTCGAATGCGTGCGAGTAGACGTGCGCCCCCTCGGCGTGCGCCCACATGGGCATCCGTAGACGGGCCGTCACGTCGCCGTGCCGGTCTCCCTCGTCCAAGACATCGCTACCAACATGTCTCACGTCGAGTTGCGCGCCTGCCCCGGGATTCGACACGAGGACTTCATGCGGGTTCTCTGAGTTGAAGCCGTACGCCGTCCCCCAGTCGCCGTCGCCGAGGGTTCGCATCGTCAGCCTGTCTGGACAGGCCTCAACGAAACCGAATGGGTGGAGGCCGTAGAACCCGTTCGTGTACCCGCAGTTGGTGTCGGGATGCACAAAACTGAACCACGAAGGTCCTGGGTTGCGTACGGGTGCGGGGTCGATGGGCCCGGGCAACCGACGCCACGTCTTCCTGTCATCTGTAGTCGCATAGAGATCTCCAGTGCTCGTGTCCCACATCGCGACCAGAACCTGGGCGGGATCCGAGGGCGACACGGTGATTCCGCCTACGCGGTACAGGGCCCCCGTTGGACTGCCCCAATCCCATGTTTCTCCCCGGTCGCGGCTGACGCCAACCGCCCTCCGAGCGCCCGCGTAGAGAATCGGAGGATTCGACGGATGGACCGCAACAGCGCTGACGTGGACTGGCCTGCCGTAGATGTCGTGAGCAGACGTGATAGGCGTCGACTGCCACGTCGTCCCGCGGTCTGTGCTTACCCACAGCGTGTCGCCCGCGTGCGCGTAGAACACGCCGGCATCCGCGTGAGTGACATACTGGATGTCTCCTGCTTGAGGAGGCAGCACTTGCTCCCAGCCGGCGCCCTGCGAGAGGCCGACTAACGGAACCATAAGCACCAACCACGCGCCAAGCCGCAAGATGGGCCTGTTCACCAGCGCGGACAGATGCTCACAGGTCGCCATGCTCTAGCGCTCCCTCTGACATCGTACTATCGGTTCCTTGCGATCGCTGGTGGATGGGCCGTCCTGCCTTCCGACGACCTTGGGACATGGCTCGTGACAGTCGCACGGTAGGCGGCTGCGTCCAGGAGGTCGGTGACCAAGTCGACGGCAGGCGTCCCGTGAAGCCGCTCTCTCCCTGCCGCCGGCCCGACAGGGGCGTAAGCTCGACCCTTGGCGCCGCCGTGTCGCGATTGCGCAGCGCTACCAGTGACCTGTTCCCAGGGGCATACCTGTGACCACGCTGGCGAGCCCCCAGATGCTCCGTGCCGCGCCCTCGCCCAGTATCGCGCCCATCATCAGCCGTCCTACCTGCGCGTGCGCACGCAGGCCGTAGAAGCGCAACGTCGTCCACTTGATGAGCCAACTCGCGAAGAGGCACGACCAGAAGACGTGCATGCCCCAACTGCTGGACACCGCGTAGCCCGCGGGATGCAGAGGCCACCACACGAATCGGGTGCGCATGCCCGCGAACAGCAGCGTCATCCCCGCGCCCACGAAGTGGAACACGGTGCGAGGGATGTCCGGGTCCTGGGGAGACGCCATCCACCCCTGCAAGCGAGTGAATGTCTCGTCCCCAAAGATGAACGTGGCGCCGACGATCTTCGCGGTCGCTCCATACCGGTACGCGAGGTCGAGGAACGCCCAGAACGACGCGAAAGCGCCGAGCACCACCGCGATGGTCATCGCCCACACGAGCCGGCGGTTGCCCAACCGCGCTCGCTCCGCCATCTTGAACCCCTCGAGTTGGTGGGGCATCGGATGGCTACGGTACGCCCGGGTCAGGAACCAGAACAGCGACATCATCGTCAGATTCCGCGCGCCGATGGCCCGCGTCCCTCCCGCCATCGTCATCATCTGCTCCGGCCCGGCATAGTGGAGGTCGTGCACCGGGGTGCCCAGTTCCGCGCGCATGCGCGACACCGCGACTGAAAGGAGCATGTAGATCGAGAAGAACGCGACGATCGCCCATAGCGACATGCCGGCGTACAGGCAGAAGACCGCGACGAATATCGACCCGCCGACAAGGCCCCCCACGGCTACGCGATAGCTGAACGGTTCGCGCCCCTCGTCGGGGAACGCGTCTCCGTGCAGCAGATGCCGACCTACACGTCGTAGGTGGCGCCGCGTCACCCATAGAGCCAGGAATCCCAACGCCAGGTATCCTCCGGCGGTCTGCTCGGTGATGTAGGGGAACCCGGGTAGCGCACGCAAACCCAACGCGCTGGCGAACACCCGCTGAAACTGCCACGACAAGAAGAAGAACCAGCACGAAAACGACAGGTCGAGGGGTATGAAGAACCCAAGGCCGATGATGTACGGGTAGAAGGCCACGTTGATGCCACTGAGGACGGACCACGGCTTCTCCGTGAAGAGCAGCGCGCCGATGTTCCGGCGGGCGTACGGGACCAGAGGAAGCGCGGGCAACAGCACCTTCGATCCGTTGTAGGCTTCCAGGCCAAAGCCGATCGCGATGCCCGCCCACACCAGTCGGCGGCCGAAGAACTTACTCGTGTCGCGGGCGAGTTCGACGGGCATCTGGATTATCGGATACTGCAACTTCTCCTGCTCGGCCCACTGGCGGCGCACGATGGAGTTGAAGCACAGCATCACGAACACGAGCACGCAAATGAACAGGCACCACCACGCCGTTGGCCCCAGCCAGGCTCGCATGACATCGGCGCGATAGAGGCTGGACTCGCCGTCGTAGTACCCGCGCAACACGGTCTCGTCGCGGATCGTCAGCCACGAGGGCAGGAGGTGCTGAAACAGCCCTTCCCAGTCGTTCTCCGGCGTGGCAAACCAGAACCCATGCCCGATGGCGGGGACGAGTATCTGCGACATGTCGGTGCTGCCGATGGCAGAGGCGATGCCCACCATCGAGTAGACGACCAGGATCTCGTCGTCGCGCAACGCCGCGCGCGGCCACAGACGGCGCACGCCGAGGTTGCCCAAGGCGAGGGCGAAAAGCACGAAGACGGCGTTGAAGAACAGGGACACGACCGTCGGGTGGCCGGAGTACCACACGATCTCAGTCGTGATGATCCAGTACGCGTTGATCGGTATGAACAGCGCGCCGAGGAGCACCGCCTTGACGGAGACTCGGCGCGTGGCATGCTCCGGAGCCGCGTCCTTAGGCATCATGCTCCATAGCGCTCAACTTCCCTAACAGGGGAGGGCCGCGATGGGCCCACCGTCACGCACACAACATCAGAGCGGCGTGGCATTACTCCAGAGGCCGCAGCAGCAACAGACCGTCCGAGCCCGGCTCTCCCGCGTTGAGTTCGACCGCGCCGGAACCAGCGTGGGCGCCTAGGTCGCTTCGTTCGCCCGTCGACGGGTCGATGCGCGTGGCCCGCAGCGATGAGGCGCCCAGCGACTCCGACCGCACATCCACCGTGCCACCCTCGGCGACATAGACGAGCGCCCACGACCCGTCCGCAGCACGGGCCGCGCAGTCCAACGCGTGCGAAGGCCCGTCGGCGAGCAAACCGGTGTCGGGAACCAGATCGACCCACGACAGGTCGCAAAGCACATCACGCAGGACGCGCATCTGCGTCGCGCCGGGAGCGTCCAACGCCGCCTCCCAGTTCGCAGGACGCTTCCACATATCCGTGTGCCCGTACACGTGGAATCCGCCCGCGAGGCACGACGCGTACGCCTGCTGCCGAACCATGAGCGGCGTGATTGCCATGCGGTACTCGTCCGTCAGCGGATCCTCGTAGGCGCCCTCGGCCATGACGACCGGCCTCGGTGGATGGAGCGCATAGTCCGCCGCCACCATCTCGACGAGCACGTCCAGGTACGCCCAGCTTTGGATCATGTGGCAAGCGAGCCACTCCGCTTCCGGCATGAAGCTCGACGACGCGGGCGACGGGTCGGGATGGACGCTAATCAGGCGCTCGTCGCTGACGGACATCAGGCCGGCGACGAGTTCCCGAGTCACAGGGACGAACTGATCCGCCGCGCGGGGATACATGCTCCACACGATGTTCGAGTTGTCGCCGTACCGCTCCGCGACCCACCTCGCATATCGGCGCGCGTTGTCTGTGGTGATGCGGGTCACGTGGAGCTGATGGAACACGCCCAATACGACGACCATGCCGGCGTCCTGCGCGACGCGCAGCGCATCGTCCACGTGCTGGAAGTAGGCCTCGTTGGGCGTCATGGGGTCGTCGGCAAGCCACGGGGCGTCGCCGTTCACGTTGGCCCGCGTGCCATCGCCGACGCCCGTCAACATCACGAGCAGGACGTTGAAGCCCTGTCGCTGCCGGCCCCGGACGATCGCGTCGACTTCATCCAGCGTGAAGTCCCGCGCGAGTTGCCACTGGGTATCGCCTAGCCAGAAGAACGGCTCGCCGTCGGCCGACTCGAAGTAGCGACCGTTCGCGCTCACCCGTATTCCACGGTTCGGCATTGCCCGGGCCTCCGTCGACTGAGACGCACAGCGAACGCGCGGCCGCGTCGCGTCTCGCAACCCCACGCCCCATCGTTACTCTATGGCGAATGAGAGCTGGCTTCCGTTCACGAAGCGTCCCTGCTCGCTGCAAAGATAGGCGATCGCGTCGGCGATGTCCTGCGGCGTGCACCGCTCCCGGCGGCTCCACTCGTCCCCGTGGGCCGCGTAGGTCAGGGCCTCGTCCATCGTGCCGAAATGCTCGGTATGCCCTGCGCCCGGGCTCACGAGGTTCGCCGTGATGTTGTGCGGCCGTTCCTGCCGAGCGAGATGCTGCGCGAGCAGGTGGCGCGCGCCCTTGCCAATGTGGAAGTCGGCCGGGTCACGCGCGTCGATGCCCGCCCCGTATACGCCCAGAAGCACGATGCGACCCCAGCGATTCCGCCGCATGACCGGCAGGCATGCGTGGACGAGCGCGTAGGCGCCGTGCAGCTCCGCGTCCATGCCGTCGCGAAACTCCTCCAGAGTCATCTCGGTGATGCCCTTGAAGTTCCACGCGCCCGACGCGTTCGCCACGACGATATCGAGCTTCCCAAACTCGTCGACGGCCTGCCCGACCATGTCGGTGACGGCGTCGCCGTCCCTCGTGTCGGCCTTCACGAGCAACACGCGGCGCCCGAGATCCCGGATGGCTGCCTCGACGACGCGCGCCTGATGGTCCGCGTCATCGTCCGCGCGGTTCGTGCCGTAGTTCAGCACAATGTCCGCGCCGCGTCCCGCTAGCGTGATCGCCGTGCTGCGTCCGATGCCGCCGGCCGTCGAGCCGGTGATGAGAGCGATCCGTCCCTGCAGGTCCATGAAACCGTCCTCCGTGGAGAGGTCCACTGGAGAACGCGTAGCTGCCCGACGCTACCCGAGCAAGGGCAATAGCTCGCGCAGCGACTCGATCACGAGATCCGCGTCCCGTGGATGCGCCCACGCGCCCGGCTCCCTCCCGATGCGGATGGGAGCGATACCGGCGGCCCGCGCTCCGTCGATGTCCACGATCGCGTCGCCGACGTACACGACCTCCGCTGCTTCGAGGCCCGTCGCGTCGAGGGCGGGCCCGAAGATACGCGGGTCCGGTTTCTTCACGCCGACTTCGCCTGAGATCACCGTGCAATCGAAGAGCGGGTTGAGATCAAGGTCGGACAGTAGTTGGCGGACGTGTGGCGGGTGGTCGTAGTTGGAGATCAGGGCAACCGACTTCACCTGGCGTAGCGCGCCGAGCACATCCTTCGCGTCCGGGTCCAGGGAGATGTAGCGCTGCCAGTCGCGCTGCGCGACCTCGTCCAGCTCGCGCATGGTATCGACCGGCACGGACAGCCCCAACTCCTCGTAGAACGCGAACAGTCTCTGCTCCGCCAGCGTGAAACCGCGCTCCACGACTGCTGGCGCAGGCGCATCGAACATCCCGTGCGCTTGCTCGCGAAACTCGTCCACGGACACCTTCAAGCCGTAGTCCTGCAGCGCCGCATGCTGGGCTTCACACCACGCGCGGTCGGCGGCGTCCATGTCGCCGTAGATCAGCAACGTGCCGTACAGGTCGAAGAACACGCCTCGAATGTGGCTCCATCGGTCGCGCTCCATCGCCGGCCTCCTTGAGCGAAAGTTGAGGCAATGATACGCGGCCGCCTGCCGCGTGGTCGGGCGGCGATCGCTGGGCTCTTCACACTCCCCGTCGCTTGTGGCGCGCGGGCGCGCCCGCCATACTCCTTGCGGTCTATGCAGTTCAGGAGGGGATGGGATGCTAGGGGCTATCGCGGGGGATGTGATCGGCTCTGTCTACGAGCGTCGGCCGACGAAGCGCTTCGACTTCCCCCTCTTCCCGTCGGGAGCCCGGTATACCGACGACACGGTCCTAACAGTGGCCCTGGCGGACGGGATCCTCAACGAGGCCGACTACGCCGAAACCTACCGCGAGTACGCCTGGACCTACCCGAACGCCCGCTACGGTACCGGCTTTCTCCGTTGGCTTCAGAACGCCGGTGGCCCCTACAACAGCGCCTGGAACGGTTCGGCGATGCGGGTGAGTCCCGTGGGCATTGCGTTCGAATCCGTCGAGCGCGTTCTCGCGGAAGCGGAACGGAGCGCCGTCGTGACGCACGATCACCCAGACGCAATCGCCGGCGCGCAGGCGGTAGCGCTCGCGGTGTTCATGGCGCGCGCAGGCGACGGCAAGGAAGCCATCCGCGCCGAGATATCCCGGCGCTTCGGATACGACCTCGGTCGGACGGTCGACCAGATCCGGCCGCAGTACGACTTCGACGTGACGTGCGTAGGATCCGTCCCGGAGGCGATCATCTGCTTCCTCGACTCCCATGATTACGAGAGCGCGGTCAGAAACGCCGTGTCGCTCGGTGGCGACGCGGACACGCAGGCGGCAATCGCTGGCGGGATGGCCGAGCAGCACTATGGGTTCGTGCCCGACAGTCTCGGGCGCGAGACGCGGCAGCGGCTGCCGGAAGACTTCCTCACCGTAATCGACGCGTTCAACGAGCGTTACGGTCGGCCCACTCGATCCGGCTGATCGACCCCTCGCCGTGGTCGCTCAGTTGGCATCCCTGGGCGGGTCCGCAACTGACCGCAACACGGGCAGACGCCCTGCGGTCCTGCTCTCCGCCACCGTTCCTCGACGCCCGTTGCCCGCGCGGGTTATCCTGTGAGCGGCCTCAATACACCACATTCACCCGCATCCGACCGAAGACGGAGGCTTCCGTGCGCCATTCCAAGAACGCTCTCCTCGGCGCGGCGCTCATCGCCGCCATCTCGGCCTCCGGGCCCGTCTTGGCGGACGACTACGGCGCGCCGCCTTGGTCGCCCGCCGGGTACTACGACCATGCCGCGATCGCCGAGAGCAGCGGGTACCAGACGAGTCGCCAGCACGACGGCGTCTACTGGACCCTCAACGACTCCGGCAATCCCGCAACGCTATACGCCGTCCGAGCCGACGGCGAACTCATCGGTGAGGTCGCCGTCACGGACGCGGAGAACTACGACTGGGAGGCGTTGGCGGGCGACGGCGAGAACCTGTGGATAGGTGAAATCGGCAACAACAGCCGACAGCGTGAGGATCTGGCGCTGTTCGTCGTTCCCGAGCCGAACCCGCACGATGACGTCGGAGTCGCGGTGATCGCGCGATACCCGTACCGCTACCCGGCCGAGAACGTGGACGCCGAGGGTCTGTTTCTGGTCGACGGCATCCCGCACATCGTCTCGAAGGAGGCCGATCGCGCTGTGCTCTACCGCTTCCCCGAGCTGAGCGAAGGGGAACAGGTTGTATTGGAAGCCGTCGGCGAGTTGCCCTACGCGCGCCTCGTGACGGGCGCGGACATCTCTCCGGGCGGACGCAGGTTGGTCGTCTGCACGTACGACGAGTTCTGGGTCTACACGGTTCCCGAGGCGTCGAACGACCTTACGGCGTTCACGAAGGCCACGCCCATCGCGCTGCCGAACGGCTTCGGCCCCGAGGCCGTCGCGTTCGACGGCCACGACCTCATCCTCTCCAGCGAGTCGCGCAACGTCTACCACGTCCCGGCGTGGTGGTACGAACGGAAGCTGGCGTTCCCTCCGGCCGACCTGCCGGCGACCGAGGAGCAAGCCGACGCCGCGACATCGGACCCCGACGCATTCACCGTAGAGACATATCGGGCCGCGGGCGCGGACATCGCTGGCGCACACCTGACGCTGAGCGCCGAGGTCGCCGGCGCCTGGATCGCGCTGCCATTCCACGTGCCGCGAGCCGATCTGTACAGCATCCAGGTCGTGCTGACGCGCGGGCCGGAGTACGGCGTCGTGACGTGTGCAGTGGACGGGAACCCGATCGAGGGCGAATACGACGCCAACGCGGATGGCGTTCTGCCCGGCGGGACGGCGCGGTTCGGCCCCGTGTCGCTCGTCGAAGGCGACCACGAGGTCTACATCATGGCGGCCGCGGGCACGAAGCTGGGCCTTGGAGGCATGCGCTCCGTGTCCGGCGCGAGCTTCGCCCACGACTACCGGGTCGTCGGCCCGTTCGAGCGCGACACCTGGGAACACATCGACACACCCCTGCCCCCGGAGTCCGATCTCTACGGGCAGTTCGTGGGCATGGAAGGTGAGCAGATCGCCTGGCGAGAGGCCACGGCCGACGAAACCGGCCACCTCGACCTGAACGCGGCCATCGCGAACCTGACGCAGCAGAACGCCGTAGGATACGCCCTGACGTACGTGCACTCGCGCGTGGCCCGCGAAGCGACCGCCCTGATCGGCAGCGACGACCAGGTGGCCGTATGGCTAAACGGCGAGGAGATCCACCGGCACAACGCGTTTCGCGGCGCCATCCCGGACCAGGACACCGCCTCGTGCAAGCTCCGCGAGGGGTGGAACGAAGTCCTCGCGAAGATCGGACAGAACGGCGGCGGCTGGGCGCTCTATCTGCGATTCACCGACCCGGACGGCGGCCTTAGCTACTCCCGCGTCGCCCTTCCGTAGCGACAGACGCGCAGCGCGTTCGTTAAGGGCGGCTGGCCGGGCACTGCAAGGAGAAACACACAGGATGTCGAGCCCCCTGGTCGGAGCATGGAAGCTTGTCACCTGCGAGCGCCGGTCGCCCGACGGCGACGTCTCCTATCCCTATGGCGAGGACGTCACGGGATACCTGTTGTACACGGACAGCGGGTACATGTCCGCCTCCCTGATGGACAACCGACGGTCCAACATGCCGACGGACGACCTGCGCGCCGCGTCGGCCGCCGAGAAGGCCGCGGCGTCGGACACGCATCTCTCATACAGCGGCAGGTACGAACTCCACGAAGATCGTGTTGTCCACCATCCCGAGGTGGCGTCCTTCCCCAACTGGGTGGGCAGGGCGCAGGAGCGGCTCATCGAACTCGAGGGCGACACCCTGTCCATCAGCACGCCGCCGCTGCTCGTCGACGGAGTTGAGTCGCGGACGTTTCTCGTGTGGACACGAGCATAGGGGCGCGGCACATGGGTGGTGAGGGGCACGAACGTGCGCGGGCGGTCGAGCACGGCCTGCGGCACGCCGTGCAGATCACTGGACGCCCCGCAACGAAGATGGCGCTGGCCGAGCGCATGGCGTACCACGGCTCGCCGGGTGTGAGCATCGCCGTGATACGTGACGGAGAGGTCGACTGGGCGCGGGGCTTCGGGGTGGCCGAGGCCGGACGGCCTGACCGCGTCACGGCCGACACGCGGTTTCAGGCGGGCTCGATCAGCAAACCTGTGGCGGCGATGGCCGCGTTGCATCTGGTCGAGGACGGCGTGCTCAACCTCGACGAGGGCGTGAACAAGAAGCTCAAGTCGTGGCGGGTCCCGGACAACGAGCACACTGCGCGGGAGAAGGTGACCCTCCGTCGCCTACTCAGCCATACCGCAGGGCTGACGGTGCACGGCTTCCCCGGATACGAGCCCGGTGCCCGCGTGCCGACCGTCCCACAGATCCTCGACGGTGAGGAGCCCGCGAACACGGACCCCGTGCGCGTCGACATGCCGCCCGGCTCGGAATGGCGGTACTCCGGCGGCGGGACCACCGTGATGCAGCAACTGGTCGAGGACGTGACGGGCGAGTCGTTCCCGGATGTCGTGCGCGATCTCGTCCTCGAACCCGTAGGGATGACGCGCAGCACGTTCGCGCAGCCCCTGCCTGAGGCGCTACGGTCGGTGTCCGCGAGTGGCCATCGGTTGGGCGGCTCCGTGGTCCCGGGCAAGTACCACACCTATCCCGAGATGGCGGCTGCGGGGCTCTGGACCACGCCCGCCGACCTCGCCCGATTGGTGATCGAAGTGAGTCGATGCCATGCCGGGCAGTCGAGCCGTGTGCTCTCCCAGGCGATGGCGCGCCAGATGCTCACGCCGGAAGCCGGCGCCTACGGTCTGGGCTTCGGCGTGGACGGCGCCCTGTTCGGGCACGGCGGCGGGAACGACGGCTTCATCGCCGATCTGGCTATGTACGTCGACGGGAGCGCGGGCGCCGCGATCATGACGAACGGGCTCGGCGGCATGGACCTCATCCCGGAGATCCGCCGCGCGATCGCCGCGGTGCACGACTGGCCGCATCGCGGAGCGGAGGAACGGGACGTCGCTACGGTCGACCCAGCGACGTACGCCGACTACATCGGCGAATACCGACCCGGCGGGGACGGCGAGGACGCCATGCGGGTCCATCGCCGAGATGACGCGCTGTTCGTGGAGCATACGGACCTCGGGACGTTCGAACTGCATCCCGAAGCCGACGATACGTTCTTCATAGCCGAATACGGCTCACGGCTGATCTTCCATCGCGATGGCTCGGGTGCCGTCCGCGAGCTGGAGCGGAACGGCCACCCATTCGGAGGCTCGCGCTGGCCGCGCGTTGGATGAGTCACGGGCTGCGGCGCCGAGGGGATCAACCTGCGGTTCCGCAGGCTGCCAGCAGCGCGATCGCCTCCTGAGGAGGTATCCGCCGCGACGGTCCCAGTGTTGAGTGACACGCGCCTGGTCACTTCGTGGGCGTACGCGAGTGGCGTCAACTCGACCAGTCCGTCCTCGACCAGCACCGCCCTCGCCGAACGCACGTCCGCGCCGGCGTCTACCAGGGACTGCACAATCCTCGGCAGGAAGCCATACCCGCCTTCGAGGTTCCTCCACCCGCCAAACGGCGTGCCCAGCGCGATATGTATCGGCCAGATGGGCCGCTTGGACGCGGTCAGCCACAGCGCCGGGCTCTCCCAGCCCTGGTCTGGATTCGTCGGGACGGGATGCCCGCCGCGAAACTCTGACCACACGGGCGCGTTCGGGTCGGCTCGCCGGTCGAGCAGGTGGGCGACGAGATGTGCGTTCTGTAGTTCGCACTGGAACGCGAGAGGCCCGCATGGCGCATTCGGATGGGGATCAATGAGTGCGCCATGGTCGAGGAGCAGGTCGATCGCCGCGGTGTTGCGGGCGGTGATCAGCGCTCCGTCGCCGTCTGCGGACGGGTCTCCGCCAGCCTCAATGAGGAAGCTCATCAGATCGGCGTGACCGTACCGGGAGGCGATAGCGACGGGAGCCAATCCGCCGTGCGCGTCCCAGAAGTCGACCGCGAAGCGTGTTGTCAGCAACTCCGGCGTGTGGCCCACGAGTTCCGCGACGAGATCGAGGTCGCCTGCCTTGACGGCCGTCCCCAAATCCGGTCGTACGCCCTTCTCGATAAGCAGCGAATACACCTGTCGGGGCTCCTCGCCATGGTGCAGGTCCGTGGTTGCGGCCACGTCCATGGGCCCTCTGCCGCTCTCATCGCGCGCGTCGCCCCGTTCGCGGCCGCTATCGATAAGATCGCGCACGCGGTCGACGTCCGACTGCTTGATCGCGGCGAACAGCTCTCCGACGAACGCGTCATCGCGTGACGGCCGTGCCTGGTGCAGTACTTCGCGCGTCATCGTTTCGAGCCTCCCCCTGAGTCGGCCCCGCGCTGAGTGGAGCCGCGTGCTGACGGTCGTCTCCTTCACCCCAAGGAATCCGGCGATCTGCGCGTGCGAGAACCCGTCGATGTAGTAGAGCGTCGTCGCCACCCGCTCGTGCGCGGGCAGCGCGGCGAGCGCCCGGTGGACGGCGTCGCGTACTTCGGCCTGCTCCGCATTGGCATGTGGGTCGCCCGCGGTCACGTGGTTCTCGGCGCCTGCCTCTTCCGCCCCGGCGCTGCGGCGAGCTGTGCGCAGTAGCGCATCGCAACGCGTTCTCACGATGCTGCGCAACCACCCGGCGAACGCGGACGGATCGCGCAGGTCGCTGATCTTGCGCCACGCGCTCAGGAACGCCTGTTGAGCCGCGTCCTGGGCGTCGGCCTCATTGCCGAGGAGGGCGTAGGCGTACGCGTATGCCATGTCCTCGAACCTGCGGACGACCACGCGAAACGCCTCTGCCCTGTCGCGCGGCGTCGCGGCGCTGTCGCCAGCGCGTTCCACAAGTCGGCGTATCTCAGACACCGGATTCATCCTCGCAGTTCTCACCAATAGGACGCCACGCAACGGCCATCCATCAGCGCGAAATGCGCGTGTCGAGGGCGGCTTTGGGATCGGCGAGGCAGTCGGACGTCGGGAGACCGTCACTCAGGGCGCGCGAACACCTCGAGCTCGCGGATGAGGGCCGGCTTGTAGTCGTTGACGTCGCGCATCTGGATGCTGGTCGGGTTGCCGGCCAGGGCCTTGCCGACGACGTCCGGGTGGACCTCGGCGGATCGCACGTGCAGGTAGAACTCTTCGACCTCGGCCCCTACCTTGGCCCTGATCGTGTCTCTTCGGAGTTCGGACCCGGTCCACGTCAGTCGGCGCCGACCGTCCCGGTGTGGGACGTAGATCGAGAACCCCGCCAACCGGAGGGCGTGTACGTCCACGTGGCGGACGAAGCGCTTCTCGGGAAGCCGGATGGTGATCATGTCGTACATGGCCTGACCGCTGTCGCCTACGCGGAAGCCGACTTCACCGGAAGTCGCCATATCCCCGTCGGCGAGTTCCGCCACGGTGCACGTGACTGAGATCATCTCAGAGACGGGCTCCTCGAACGCCTGCTGGATCACGGCGCACCCGCACGCGACCGAGACGAACACACAGAGGGTCATCGCGCCTACGGGCGTTGCGTGTCGGGGGCGTGGCGTCACGGCGCGGCTCCGGGTTCGCGTGATCGTCGCGATCCTATTCTGCCGAGCCTACGGCGGAACAGCAAGCCGCCGCCGTCCGGGCGTCTCCGACATGCGCTTGACTCGGCTCGCGACGCGTGCGGTATGGTCGGACATCGCCGAACGCCGAAGATGGCGCGCCGGACACGCACAGGAGGATTTGGGCATGGAACGGTACGACGCCATCGTGATCGGCACGGGACAGGCGGGGAAGCCTCTGGCGCACGACCTGGCGGAAGCCGGGTGGCGGGTCGCGGTCGTCGAACGCGCGGACGTAGGGGGAACGTGCGTGAACGTCGGGTGCACACCGACGAAGACGATGGTAGCGAGCGCCCGCGTCGCGTACCTCGCCGGGCGCGCCGCCGACTACGGCGTGGATCTCGGGGGCGTTGCAGTCGACATGGAGCGCGTGCGGCAGCGCAAGCGTGAAGTCGTGGACGACTTCAGCGGCGGAAGCCAACGCCGGCTGGAGGCCACGGACAACCTCGACCTGATCTTCGGCGAAGCGCAGTTCACTGCGCGCGACGCCGTCCGCGTCCGCGTGGAGGGTGGCGACGCCCGAGAGTTGATGGCCCCGCGCGTGTTCATCAATGCGGGCTGTCGGCCCTTCGTCCCGCCCATCGAGGGCTTGACCGACTCGCCGTTTCTCGATTCCACGACGGTCATGGAGTTGGGAGACGTTCCCGAGCATCTGCTGGTGTTGGGCGGCGGCTACATCGGCCTGGAGTTCGGGCAGATGTTCCGTCGCTTCGGGAGCGAAGTCACAGTGATCCACAGAGGCGCCCAACTCCTCAGCCGCGAGGATGCCGACGTGGCGGAGGCCGTGGCCGACATACTCCGCGAAGACGGCATCGAGATCTTGCTGGAGTCCACGGTGACGGGAGTCCACGGCAGCGCAGGGAATGGTGTCGAGGCTACCCTGTCCACTCCCGAGGGTGACCGGACGGCGCGCGGTTCGCACCTCCTCGTGGCGGTCGGTCGCACGCCGAACTCCGACGCGTTGAATCTCGCCGCGGCGGGCGTGGAAGTGAACGGCCGCGGCCACATCCCGGTTAACGAACGCCTCGAAACGAACGTCCCGGGCATCTGGGCGCTGGGAGACATCAACGGCGGGCCTGCCTTCACGCACATCGCGTACGACGACTACCGCGTGGCCCGCGCGAACCTGCTGGGCGATGGCGCTGCTACGACTGCGGGCAGGCTGACACCGTACACGGTGTACATCGACCCGCAGTTCGCGCGGGTCGGGCTGAGCGAGGGGGACGCCGCGCGCGAGGGGCGCGATGTTCGCGTGGCGAAGCTGCCCATGGACTACGTCGCGCGGGCGATCGAGATGGACGAAACCCGCGGCTTCATGAAGGCGATCGTCGAAGCGCAGACGGATCGAATCCTAGGGTGCGCCGTGCTCGGAGTCGAGGGCGGCGAGATCATGTCGACGTTGCAGATGGCGATGCTGGGGGACATGCCGTACACCGCCCTCCGAGACGCGATCTTCGCCCACCCTACCCTCGCGGAAGCGCTCAACAACCTGTTCGCGTCGCTGGATGGGTGAAGGCCACATGATCGGCTGTTCTGCGTCGATTCACGGGGCTGCGGCCCATCTTCGGTAGGGCACAGCCGCCGACTCCGCTAGGGGAACAGCACGCGAGGTCGCCACGGTCGTTCGACGATCGCTCTACGGACGTTGAACGCGGCCGCGCTCAACGAACTCATGTCGTTCCACTTGCCCCGCTCCTGGAGCCAGTTCATCACGGCGAACTGCTCGCCGTGCTCGGCCGCGTTGTTGGGTTCGCGGTCGGCCCAGTTCGTGTACAAGACGGGTTCGCCGTTGGCCCACTGCCACTGACCCTCGTGACCGACATCCGTGAGGCCGATCCAGACCGGCTCGTCGCCGCCAAATGTCGACAGCAGCCACGCCTGCTCGGCCGCGCTGCCGATCGTGACGGGCCATCCGCCCAAGTCCGCCGCCATCGCCTGGGCCTCGGGCCATGTCCGCGCGCTGATCGCGCGGTACTCGGAGCCGCTCGCGGGATTCAGAGTCCAGTCGTCGGATTGCCGTGCCACGCGATCCGACATCCGGATGTAGGGCTTGCGTGTGCTTGCAAGACCCGGATGGCGGATGTCGCGCACGATGGGACCACCCCTGTGTATGACCTGCGACCGCACGTGCCCCTGGCGACCCCAAACCAGCCCGATGGCGAGCCAGCCAGCGCCGGTGAGAATCAGCGCCAGCGGTCCCAGGACGCGCCAGAAGCGACGCGGTGTATGCTCTTCCTGCCCCGACATGCCCTCGTCCTCCGCGGTGGTACCCCGTCGCGCGATTCAGGCGCAGACCGACGTGCACGGCCCGATTATACCGCACGGGTATGCGACGCGCACGGAATATGGTGAAATCCCATGCCGGACGCCTTGGTGGGCGCTAGGCCATGCGGCGGCGAGCCCAACTAGTCGGGACGTCGACGCAGCGGTCGCAGCACGCTCTGTGTCACGCAGGCAATCGACGACGGGGCCTCGTCCCTGGACGCGCTCGAACGCGCTCGGACGCGCAGGACTTCTGTGCTCGGGTGGTAGCCTGGCTACCGGCGTCCCGAGCCGTGTGTAGGAGCCGTCGCCCGGGGCGATGAATACACGCGAATAGTCTCCGTCGCTCGCGCCGCACGGGGCTCCCACTCGACGATCGCCGCGACGACGCCGAACGCCGGGGCGTCCTCCGGGTTCAGGTCGTTCCACGTGCCCAGGTGGCCCCAGTTCATCACGGCGAAGTTCTCGCCGCGCCGGTGCTGGTCGTTGGGCTCGCCTCCTGCCCAGTTCGTGTACGACGGACGCTGCCCGTTCGTCCACTCCCAGCTGCCCTCATGGTCCACGTCCGTAAGGCCGATCCAGAACTTCTCGCCGCCGCCGAATGTCGACACGAGCCACGCCTGCTCCGCAGCGTCGTCGATCGTCACGAGACGACCACCCGTGCGCGCGGCCATCTCCTGGCCCGCGTTCCACGTTGGGGCATCGATCACGCCGTACGAATGGCCGGTGGTCGGATTCAGGGTCGACCCGCCGGACCGCGTCACGTGACGACGCGGCAGCACAGCGTAGGTGCCGTTCGCGCCCGCGCCCGTCGAGACGGTGGCGTAGCGTATCGGCGTGGCGTGGGCCACGGCTCGCGGCCGGTGCACCACGCGGCTGCCCCACACAAGCCCAATCGCGAGCCAGCCAACGCCTGTCAGGATCAGCGATACTGGACCCAGCACGCGCCATAGCCGACGCCGCGTCCGGTGTTCCGTCTCCGACATGCGTTCGTCCTCCGCCACGCAACGACTCCTAGCCGCGGGAGATCCCTATGCCCACGATTGGATTCTACCGCCTGAACTCGTAAGGCGCACGCAATGCCATGAGAACCCGTGTCGAGCGCGCGCCGCTTGGGGTGTGCGCGGCTGTGTGCGGTCGTCGGCGCGTATGGAGCGCATCTGCGGGCATGCCGTCCTGGGAGTCGACGGCGGGGAGATCATGTCGGCGTCGCAGATGCCGATGGTGGAGGACATGCCATCCACAGCCACCCGATGCGTGGCCTTCGCTCGCCCGACGCTAGCGGAATCGCTCAACAACCGCTCGGCGTCCCTCCATGCGCAGGAATACGTGGTGTCTGCGTGGCGCGGATGGCGGGTCTGGCTAAGGGCCTCCGGCGCCGTTCGCAGGTGGTGCCGCCAGCGCCGGTGACTCCCACTCGACGACCGCGCCAACGACGTCGCTCGCGCGGGCGCTCTCGGCGTTCATGTCGTTCCACTTGCCCGGCTGCTGGCGCCAGTTCATGACGGCGAAGTGTTCCCCTTGCCTGTACATGTTGTTGGGTTCGTATTCGGCCCAGTTCGTGTATGCCGCGGGTTCGTGGTTCGCCCATCGCCACCGGCCCTCGTTGTCGGCATCCGTGAGGCCAATCCAGAATGGTTCGTCGCCACCGAATGTCGATACCAACCAGGCTTGCTCGGCCGCATCGTCGATCGTGACGAGCCGTCCGGCCATGCTCGCCGCCATGCCCTGGCCCGCGTTCCACGTCGGAGCGTCGATGACACCGTACCAATGGCCGGTGGCTGGATTCACGATCGGCGGGCCGGATCGCGTCGCCCGAGGGCGCGGCCAGACGTAGTTCGGTTCGTCGGACCGGAGGGTTACGTACCCCGGCCCACAGTTGGTCGAGAAGCCCTTGGCCATCCGGCTACTCGCGACCAACCCGGCGGCAAGCCAGCCAGCGCCCGTGAGAATCAGGACTATCGGACCCATGACGCGCCAGAATTCACCCCACGCGCTCTCGTCCTGCCGCGACATGCGTTCACCCTCCGCGACGTAGCTACTCGCACAGACGCGGGCGGAGCCCAACGTCCACGATCGGATTCTACCGCGCGAATGTGTGGGGCGCACGGAACGAGGCAAGGTTCCGTGTCGGGGCGCGCGGGGCCGCGCGGAAGCTCTGTGTCGAGGATGGTGGAACCGGCTACGGGCGCCCGTCGCTCTCTGTCGGCGGCCTCGCCGGCGCTGGGGGCGCCAACTCCGTAGGCCGCGTCAGGTGTGCCACACGGGGCTCCCACTCCACGATCCCCGCAACGACGCCGTTCCCGACGGCGCTGTCGGGGTTCACGTCGTTCCACCCGCCCGGTTGCGCCCAGTTCATCACGGCGAAGTGTTCGCCCTGCGGGTCCATGTTGTTGGGTTCGTCGATGGCCCAGTTCGTGTACGACGGTCGCTGCCCGTCTGTCCACTCCCAGCGGCCCTCCTGGTCGACGTCCGTAAGGCCGATCCAGAGGGCCTCGCCGCCGAACGTCGACTCGAGCCACGCCTGTTCCTCCGCGTCGTCGATCGTCACGAGACGACCGCCCATGCGCGCGGCCATCTCCTGGCCCGCGTTCCACGTCGGCGCGCTGATCACGCCGTACGAGTGACCGGTGGCCGGATTCAGGATCGGGGCGCCGGACCGTGTCGGCGAACGAAGCGGCATCGCGGCGTACGTGCCGTTGGCGCCCTGGCCAGTCGAGACGGTGGCGTACTGGATCGTGGTGTTCTCGGGCTGCAGCCGACAGACGGTCCGACCACCCAAGACGAGCCCGATGGCGAGCCACCCAAACCCGGTGAGAATCAGCGCGACTGGACCCAGCACGCGCCACAGCCGACGCTGTGTCTGGCTTTCCGTCTTCGACATGCGTTCGTCCTCCACGGCGTAGCCACTCCTCACACGCGTCGCCGTCCAGCGTCCACAACCGGATTCTACCGCGCAGACACGCGATGCGCACGTAACGTCGCGAGATTCCCTGTCGGGAGCGCGCAGAGCGCACGCGCGCCTACGACCCCGCGTCCCAGGCGGGAGCCAACATCGCGTAGAGGACGTTGTCGACGTAGTGATCGTACAGCCACTCCGCCTCGCGCAGCGTTCCCTCGATCACAAACCCGAGCCGCTCCGGGATCGCCCGGCTACGCGCGTTCTTGGGCGCGCAGTAGATCTCGACGCGGTGTAGGGCAACGGTGTCGAACGCATACGTGATGAGAGCGCGACACGCGCGCGTCACCAGCCCGCGGCCTTGGTGTTCTACGCCGAGCCAGTAGCCGATTTCCGCGTTCCTGTTACGCGCGCTTATCTCCATCAGGCCGATCACGCCGGCCAGCGTCTCGCCGTCCCATATACCGGCGGCCATGCCCTTCTGCTCGTCCGCCAGCCGAGCGGCCTCGAGTATGAAGCGCTGGGTGTCGGTCACGTCCTGGGCGTCGTCGACGAACGGTAGCCACTCACGTAGATGCCGACGATTGCCGTCAATGAGCGCGTACAGGGCCGGGGCGTCGCGGGCGCGGAGCGTCCTGAGCGCGACTTCCGCGTCTATCTGCCGCGAGAACGTGAGGAGATCGTAGGGCATGGGTTAGCCGTCCGCGGGGTAGCGCAATCCCCACTGCTCGCGTATGTCGCAAAGGGTATGCATGACGCTGCGTGTCTCGGACAGCGGCATGACGTCGCTCTCGGTCTTCCCTGCGCGCAGGCACGCCATGACCTCGGCGGCCTCGTAGTTGTATCCGTTGCCTTCGAACGGGAGCTCGATGGTCTCCTCGGAGCCGCCGGCCTTCACGGTCAGCGCGGTCGGAACCCACCACGGCGAGTGGATGCGAATAGACCCGCGCGTCCCCATGAGGACGGCGTCCTGAGGCGTCGTCGCGCGTATCGCAGTGTACAGCACCGCCATCTCGCCGCCGTCGTGCCCCAACACGATGCCGGCCTCCTCGTCCACGCCGGTATCGCCGAGGTTCGCCAGCGAGGCGATCCGTGATGGGGCGCCGAACAGCATCGACGCGAGCGAGACGGTGTATACGCCCACGTCGAGCAACGCGCCACCACCGTGGGTCGGGTTGAACAGTCTGCCGTTGGGGTCCGGCGTGTCCACGCGGAAGCCGAAGTCGGCGCTCAGCATACGCGGCTCGCCGATGTCGCCGCTCGCGACTCGGCGGCGCAACTCGACGAGCACGGGGAGGAACCGGGTCCACATCGCCTCCATGAGGAAGACGCCATTGTCCCGCGCCGCCGCGATCATCCGGTCGGTCTCCGCTACCGTGATCGAGAACGGTTTCTCACAGATGACCGCCTTGCCGGCGTCGAGGCAGAGGACCGTGTTCGCACAGTGGCTATCGTGCGGCGTCGCGATGTAGATCGCCTGTACGTCCGGGTCGGCCGCGAGGGCTTCGTAGGTCGCGTGCCGGTTCGTGGCGCCGAATTCGTCCCCAAAGGCGTCGGCGGTTGCTTGGCTGCGAGACCCCACCGAAAGCAGGCGGGCGTCGTCCAGGGCCGTCAGTCCGTTCGCGAACTTGTGGGCGATACTCCCGGTGCCGAGGATTCCCCAGTTGATCGTGTCCATGTGGTCGCTTTCGCCGTGGTTGACGTGTGCGCGCGTCGGTCGCGCCGCTACTGTAACCCCGGAGGCGCGAAGTCTCCAGCAGAACGACCTGTTCCCAACATCGTCGCTGGGGCAGCATTTACGCGTCTGCTTGCGCCGCGGACGTGAGCGGAGCCCATCGCCAGCAACTGCGGAAGATGTCACGTCAACGCTTGCGGCACGGCACGCTGTGTGCGATACAACACGGCGCCCGAGCGATGCCCGACTCCAACCTGGAGAGGCCGGATGCGGACTAGCGAACTGGACACGCCAGCCCTGGTAGTGGACCTCGATGTCCTGGAGCGGAACATCGCGGGGATGGCGGCTCACTGCGACGACCTCGGCATCGCGCAGCGCGTGCACACGAAGACCCACAAGACGCCCGAAATTGCGAAGATGCAGGTGGCGGCCGGTTCGCGGGGGATCACGTGCCAGAAGCTCGGCGAGGCCGAGGCGATGGTGGACGGCGGGCTCGACGACATCCTCATTCCTTACAACATCGTGGGGAAACCGAAGCTGGCGCGTCTCGTCGATCTGTGCCGGCGCGCGCGCATCACCGTGGCCGTGGACTCGACAGACACGGTCGTCGGCATCTCCCACGCGGCAGACGCGGCGGGCATCGAGATTCCGCTGCTCGTCGAGATGGACACCGGGTCGCGACGTTGCGGCGTGCAAAGCCCGGCTGCGGTGACGATGATGGCGCAACACATCGAGTCGTCGCCTGGCGTGGCCTTCGCGGGCGTCATGACCTACCCAAGTAGAACGTCCGCGCACGGGTTTATCGACGAGACCGTGGAGTCGCTTGGCAGTAGTGGGATGGACGCGCACATCATCAGTGGCGGGGGCACGGGGTCCGAACGAGCGTCACGCGAGATCGGCTGCACCGAGACGCGTAGTGGATCCTACGCGTACGAGGGAATGACGCGCGTCGGACGCTCTGAGGACCTGACCGCCGAGCGTTGCGCGCTTCGTATGATCGTCACCATCGTCAGTGTTCCCACGCCAGATCGCATCATAATCGACGCGGGTCAGAAGTCGTTCACGAGCTACCCGCCCACCCCTTACGGCCATATCATCGAGCAACCGGCGGCCAAGATAACGGGAATGTCCGTAGAACACGGTCACGTGGACACGTCCGAGTGCGCGCGCCACTTCTACGTCGGAGAGCACCTGTCCGTCATCCCGCTGCATCAGGGCATGACCAGCAATCTGCACGACGAGTTGGTGGCCGTCCGCGGCGACGAGGTCGAGGAAACCTGGCGCATCGCCGGCCGAGGACGCGTGAAGTAGCAGACAGGACAAGCGGAGCGCATGACCGAAGAGCCGATACTCGTACGGACGCCCGACGACGACCGGGTGACGATGATCTCGCTTAACCTCGACGGCGAGGACGTGAGTCGCCTGTGGCTCTTCCACTTCGACATGCGCCTGAGGACCGCTACGGTGACGATGGGCGGCATCGGCGGCGTCGGAACGAACGACGACTACCGGAAGCGGGGCCTCGCATCGCGGGTCATGTCGGACTCGGTTGACTACATGGCCGAGCACGACCAAGACATCGGAATGCTCTTCGGCATCCGCGACTTCTACGAGCGGTGGGGCTATGTCACCGCCATGGCGTCGCACGAGTTGCGTGTGAACACCGCGCATCTTCCCGCCGACACGCCCGTGGAAGTGGTCGATTACGACCCGGCGATCCACCGAGATGCCGTGCTGGCCATGTACGCCGCGGGGAACACATCGCGAAGCTGCGCTGCCGTGCGCGGAGCGCATTACTGGACTGACTTCGAGAAGGGCACGGACTGGGACGAGAACGCGGACGGCAAGGTGCTCCTCGGCGAGGATGGCGTGGCGATCGCATACCTGAACATGGTCGGCGACCCGGAGCGAACGCGGGTCGCTGAGTCGGGGTTCACGTCGCCGTCGGCCCTGCCAGCCGTGACGTCGTACCTCGCCCGCCGGGCGTCGGACGCTGGGCACGACCGCGTCACGGCGTGCTGCCCGCCGGACGACCCGCTCGCGATATATCTCCGACACTACGGCTGTGAGCACCGCCAGTGGACCTCCAACAGCGGCGGCGGGATGATGCGCATCATCCGTCTTGTACCGCTCTTCGAGAAGCTCACCGAGTATCTCACGGGTCGGGCCGCGACCGCGGGGCTCCGAGGCTGGGCAGGCGCGATCGCGCTTCGCACGGACATCGGTGATGTGACGCTACGCGTGCACGACGGAGCGGTCGCCGCAGCCGAGGGGAGCGAATCGGACGCCGACCTGATTGTCGAGATTCCGCAGGATCGACTGCTGCAACTGCTCGTGGGCTACCGAGACGCAACGACGATCGCCCTGGACGAAGGCGTCGTGATGTCCGACGATGCGGCGCGTGTGCTCGACGCGATGTTCCCGCCGGACACGCCATACATGTGGTGGTCGGATCGCTTCTAAGCCGCCCGCCGCGATGCCACGGGATGCAAGACATGCTCAGCCCGCTGCTACTTGCGCGCTTCACCGGGGCTTCCGAGTATTCCGGGCTGCCCGCCGCGGCCGACACGTCGGCGTACGGCCAACGGATACAGCGCAGCATGCGGCTCATGGCGACCAGCACCCCCGCCAAGCGCAACACGGTGCGCATCCTGTACTACGGTCAGTCGATCGTGGGTCAGCGATGGTCGGAACAGGTCGACGACTACCTGCGCGAGACGTATCCGCACACCAACTTCGTGACGGCGAACCTGGCCCTGGGCGGCTTCAGCTCACCTCGGCTCGTCCGCACGATGCACTACGACGCCTTGCCGTTCTACCCGGATCTGCTCGTGTTCCACGTGTACGGTAGCCACGTGCAGTACGAGGAGATCATCCGCGAGATCCGAACTCGCACGACTGCCGAGGTGATCATCCAGACCGACCACGCCAACACCTGGCCGGGCGAGCGCGCCGATAGCCTCGACGCGCAGGAGAACTGGGCCGACCAGAACAACTACTGGCATCTGCCGCGCATCGCGGACGCCCACGGGTGCTCCCTACAGCCGCAACGCGCGGAGTGGGCGCACTATCTCACCACGCATGGGCTGGAGCCGTCTGGCCTGCTCACCGACAGCGTGCACCTGAACGAGCACGGCAAGTGGCTCATGGCTGAATTGCTCAAGCGCTTCCTCTGCGTCCTCCCCGAGGACGGGTCAGGCCGAGACCATCAGCTCGTGCGCACGTACGAAGTGGGGAGCGATGTCGATTGGAGCGGCGACGTTCTCACGCTCCCGTTCGATGGGAACCGTGTGACGGCAGTCGCAGGCGAGACGTCTGGAGGCGAGGCAAAGGTCCTGGTCGACGGGCGCCCGCCGAGCGCATATCCGGAGCTGTACACGTTCACGCGTTCTAGCGGCACGCCGCACATCGGTTGGCCCGCCATCCAGAAGTTCACGTGGACAACGCCGCCGGTTCTCGAGGATTGGACGCTGACAGTCGACGGTTTCGACGACGCGCACGAGAACTTCAGCTTCACCCTCGAGGGGTCCGTCACCGGCCCGGACGGCGGCGGGACGGCGCAGGAGCCGTTCGTCTCCGATAGCGGGCGTGTCGTGATCGATCCCCAGGACTGGGTGTTCGCGTTCGACCGGCAGGTGTCCGAGAAACCGACACCCGACGGCTATGAAGTGACGTGGAGCGTGGCTCCGCTGTTCGCGGACGACTACAGCACGCCGACAGTGCACGATCCGTCGATCGAGACGGAGACCACGCTCGCGCAGGGCCTCACGAACGGCGCGCATACGCTGGAGATCGTCGCGTCCGGGGGGCGCCCTGACATCAAGGCGCTGCGGGTCAGCCGACCGCCCATGTAGAGCGTCCGTTCATCTACCCGCCTACGGAGGAGGATCCCACCATGCCGTTTCGGTTCGAGGAATCCATGGTCAACGAGTACCTGTCACGCGGGTTCCTGATCATGCGGGAGATCGTGCCGCCCGCGCTGTTGCGCGATCTGCGCGTCGAGGCCGAGAAGGCGCGCGCGCTGGCCCACGAACTTAACGGCCGCCAGACGCAGCGCATCCAACCCCTATCGCGCTATGGGGACGATCTCGACTTACGCGCCTTCCACGACTACTGCGACCTGCCGGAGCTGCGGGACGCGATCACGTCGCTACTTGGGCCGGACTACACCCACGGCCATGTGGACATCATGGGTCTGCTGACGGAGCCGGCCGACCATCCGTGGAACATCGGGTGGCATCGGGACGGCGTCGTCGAAGTGCCGCCGGAAGCTCGCGATGAGATCGTCGCGGCCAAGCTCGCGGAGGCGTGGTACGACCTGCGCCACTACAACCAGGTGAACTGCGCCATCTACGCGGAGTCGAACACGTGGTACGTGCCGGGCAGTCATCTGCGCCAATGGGATATGCCGGGCGAGGAGCAGTCCACCGGGCAGGCGTGGCTAAGGAAGCCCGAGGAAGGGGTGTCGAACACGGAGGCCGAGCGGCTGTATCTGGCGCACTGCCGTGAGTTCCCCGGGGCCGTGCAGGCCCACCTGGGTCCGGGTGACTTCATGATCTACCGCAACCTCGCCTGGCACACGGGCAACTACATTACGTACCAGCCGCGCGCCACGATCCACGACATCGTCCGCTACGAAGGCGAGAAAAGCTGGACCGGCTGGCAAGAGACAAAGCAGGAGGCGATCCGCCGTTGGCATGAACGCCGGGACACTCCCTCCGCGTGACCTGGCGCCGGATGTCGTCGTCGGCCGGATCGTGTACTATTGTCCCAATGCACAGCCGCTAAGCTGGCTGTCGTCCTCCGCCTTCCCGCCGTACCGTGACCCGATTCCGCCGCCGCCTGAATCGCGTCGGGGAGTACCTCCATGCCGTTCTTCGGACGACTTACGATACGGTCGCAACTCATCCTCATGCTGCTGCTGGTCAGCGTCGGCGCCACGGCGGTAGTCGCCCATCTCGGGTTCCGCAGCGGTCGCGCAAACCTGACTGCGTGCATCTACCAGCAACTCACGAGCGTGCGCTCATCGAAGGCGTATCAGCTCACCTCGTACTTCGCGCAGCTGCGCAACCAGGCGGCCACGTTCGCGGAGGATCGGATGGTGGTAGACGCCGCGCGTGAATTGCGCGACTCCTACCGACAGATGGACGGCGTCACGCCCGACCGAGACGCCGACGAGCGCCTGCGAGCCTACTATCGAGACGAGTTCCTCCCGCGCATCGCCGATACCCGACAGGGCGTGCCGATCGTCGAGGCGTATCTGCCGAAGGCGCCGGAGTCGCGCCGCCTGCAGCACGCGTACATCGCGACCAACCCGAATCCGTCGGGCCAGAAGCACCTGCTCGACGATGCCGGAGACGGCAGCGCCTATAGCGCCGCGCACGCGCGCATACATCCACTGCTGCGCAACATCGTCGATAGGTTCGGCTACCACGACCTGTTCCTGATCGACCCGGACACCGGGGTAATCATCTACTCGGTGTTCAAGGAGACCGACTTCACCACGAACCTTCTGACTGGGCCGTACAAGAACAGCAGCCTCGCCGCCGCGTTCCGCACGGCTCGGGATGCGAAGGGCTCCGGGTTCACAACGACCGTGGACTTCCGCCCGTACGGCCCCTCCGGCGGCGCTCCGGCCGCCTTCATGGCATCGCCCATGTACGACGGCGCCGAGCTTGTCGGCGTCTTCGCGTCCCAGATCCCCGTGGACGAGATCAACCGCGTCACGACGGGAGGCGAGGCCTGGTCGGACAACGGCCTGGGCGCCACCGGCGAGGCGTACATCGTCGGCGCCGACGGCACGATGCGTTCCGTGTCTCGCTTCTTAGTCGAGAATCCGCAGGGGTACATCGAAGCCTTGCGGTCCCTCGGTATACCGTCGGCCAGGCTCGCGCGCATCGAGGCGTTCGGCACGTCGGTCCTGCAACAGGAGGTGGCTACTGAAGCCATCACGGAGGCGTCGCTCGGCCGACAGGGGACGACGACGATGCCCGACTACCGCGGCGTGGACGTGCTTAGCTCGTACGCGCCTCTCGCGATACCGGACCTCGACTGGGTTATCGTCGCCGAGATGGACGCGGCGGAGGCGTTCGCGCCGGTGTACAGGTTCCGCCAGACGGTGCTGATCTGCTCGGCGGTGATCGTGCTCGTCGTAACGGGGTTGGCGATGGCGATGGCGAACATCTTCGTTGCGCCGGTTGCCAGGCTGGCTTCCCACGCCCGGAAAGCGAGCGTCGGCGATATCCAGGATCCCCCTACACAGCATGCCGGAGGCGAGGTCGGCGAACTCACGTCGTCCTACGCCGAAATCATCGGCATCATGCAAGTGCAGTCCGGGCTCATCGAGAGCCAGATCAACGCTTACGACGAGCTACTTGAGCGCGTGCTGCCGGCGACCGCGGCGACGCGGCACAAGCGAGGCGACGACCCTATCGCCGACGCGCTCACCGGCGTGGCCGTGGCGGCGATCGACATGGGCGGGCTCGCGCAGGCGCGCCGTGACCTTGCCACGGACGAATGGGTGTCCCTCATGAACGAGATCGTCGCGGCGTTTGACGATGTCGCCGAGCGGCACGGCGTTGAGAAGGTGCACGTGTCCGGGGCGCGCTACCTCGCCGCGTGCGGCATCACGGTGCCACGCGCCGACGGTGTCATTCGGCTCTCAGAGTTCGCCGCCGAAATCCTCACGTATGCGCGACGGCTATCAAGGGATCGTGGCCTTACGCTGTCCTTGCGAATAGGCATCGACGCAGGACAGGTCGTCGCCGGGGTCGTGGGAGGTGCACGGCCCGTGTATGACGTCTGGGGCGATCCAGTCGCCGAGGCGGATAGGCTGTGCCTTGCGTGCCCGGAGGACACGGCGGCCCTCTCCGCGCGGGCCCGGGAGCAGATTCACGACATGATCGACGTGGTCGAGCGGCCCGACGGGCCGGACGGGGCGGCGCTGTGGGTGCTAGCCTCAGCCTCGACATCGTCCGCATGACGGGGGAGGTCGTCATCAACGGCCACCTCTGGAGCGTCTCCTGGTTCCAGTGGCTCCTCGTTCTGTGCATCGCCTTTCCGGTGGTCACCGTCCTCCTCGGCGAGCTGATCCACCGCCTTCAGCGTCGCGACAGCCATCTGGACGTGACGGCGCGCGCCATCCGGCACACGGTCGCGCCAGCGCTGGCGCTCGCGTTGTTTGCGCGGTACGTCCTCAGGATCGAGAGCGACACGTGGACGCGCGTGTTGGACACCCTGGTGTGGGTGTGCGCCATCAACGCGGCGCTGTCGCTCGTCAACGTGGTCCTCTTCGCAAGGGCCGAGCAGAGCACCTGGCGCGCCCGCGTTCCGCGGCTGTTCCTCGACCTGACGCGCTTCCTGCTAGTGGTGGTTGGCGCCACGTTAGTGCTCGCCGCCGTTTGGGGGCGCGACATCGGCGGGATCATGACCGCGCTTGGGGTCGGGACGATCGTCATCGGTCTCGCCTTACAGGAGACCCTCGGCAGCATCGTGTCGGGCGTCGCTCTGCTCTTCGAGCGGCCCTTCGCCGAGGGCGACTGGATTCGCGTCGGCGACACCGTCGGCCGCGTCATCGACATGAACTGGCGATCGGTCCGATTGCGCACCGCCGACGACGACATCGCGACCCTTCCGCACCTGATGATCGCCAAGGAGATGATCCTCAACTTCACGGAGCCCGCGCGGCTCCACGTCGAGCGCATCGCGATTGGCTTCTCGTACGACGACGCCCCAAATCTCGTGAAACGGACGATGCTCGAGATCGCGCGCGCCACCGACGGCGTCCTCGCGGACCCGCCTCCGCAGGTCCACACGCGCTCCTACGACGACTTCTCGATTGCGTACGAAGTGCGCGTGTACATTGACGACTACGACCGCCTCCTCGATATCCGCGACGCTTTCACGACGCGCATCTGGTACGCCGCCAAGCGAGCAGGGCTTACCATCCCGTTCCCGATCCGCACGCTGCATTTCTTCGACGGCCAGACGCTTCGGGCGGATAAGGACGCGAGCGACCTCGCCCAGGGCCTGAGCGCGACAAACGTCCTCCTCCCCTCCGAGACTTCGGATCTGGCGGCGACCGGAGTTGGCGCGACGATGCTCCATTTTGGGGCTGGCGAGTACGTCGTCCGCGTCGGCGACGATGGCGGGACTCTCTACCTGGTCGTCGCCGGCCGAGCCCGCATGATGGTCGGCGCCCATGGTGACGAGCAGACCGTCCTCACTCTCGGTCGTGGCGAATTCTTCGGCGAGTTGGCGTTGCACCAGGGCGAGTCGAGTCCGGTGTCCGTCGTCGCGACGGAGGATGTGGAGTTGGTCGCGTTGAGCGCCGAGGCCGTGCAACAGATCATGACCACACGGCCGGCGCTGGCGCGCGAGGTCAACGACATCTCCGAGGCGCGCACGCGAACCATCCAGTCCGTGCAACGGCTTGGGGCGCGCGGATAACACCGCGCCACGAGCGCGGACGGAGGCAGACACGGTGACAGCCAGTGAACGCGCAGAGCCTATTAGCGACCTCGAGGGACAGGTCGCCCTCGTCACCGGAGCGTCTCGGACGTTGGGGGCGGCGATCGCGCGCGCGTTGGCTCGATGTGGCGCGGCCGTCGCCGTGAACTACAACCAGTCGGAGGACGCCGCTCGCGAGTTGTGCGGCAAGATCGTCGAGGCCGGCGGCCAAGCCGTCCCGATTCAGGCGGACGTCACGGAGCCCGGCGACATCCCCCGGCTGATCCAGGAGACGGTCGCCGCGCTCGGGCCGGTGGATGTGCTTGTGAACAACGTCGGGCCCTACGTCGACACGCCGTTCCTGGACCTGTCGACGCCGGACTTCCACCGCGTGCTGTCGGGGAATCTGCGGCCAACGTTCACCCTGTCGCAGATCCTCGGCCGGTCGATGAAGGAGCGTGGCAGCGGGCGGATCATCAACATCGCCGCGACCGACGCCTTCCACCGAAGCCACTCGATCTACGGTCTCGCCAAGCAGGCCGTGCTCAACCTCACGGAGGCGATGGCCCTCGACCTCGTCCCCGAGGTGACGGTCAACGCTATCGCGCCCGACCTGATAGCGGACAACGAGGACATGTCGGAGGAACTCGCCGCGAGCGCGATCGCCGCGACGCCGATGGGTAAGCTCATCACGCGCGCGGAGATAGCCGACATGGCCTGCCTGATCTGCGGCCCCGTCTTCGCCAATGTCACGGGACAGACGGTCGTCATGGACGGCGGCAGGAGCATTCGTCGCATGGCGGGCGCATAGCGGCCGTCCCCGAGCGCGAAGGCGCCGGCCACGAGTCTGTCGCGACCGGCGCGCCGAACCGTCCGTCCCACGTCTACCTGAGCTTGATGCTTGCCCAGAGCATGGCCGCCTTGCCGTGCGCGTGAACGTCCAGGAACCCGTCCACCTTGGCGGTCATCCAGTTGTTGATGAACTCGGTGACGGCCGTTCCGCGGGGAATCCACGAGCCGAGTCCGCCCGCCTTCTGGTTGATGAACGCGACGTACGCGCCCGTCTCCGTGTTGTGTATGACGATCGGGTCGGCGCGGGAGCCATCTGCGTCCCCTGAGTCGCTAGCGAACGCTTCCGCGACTTCCCACGGGTCGACCACGGCCGGTATTGAGATGGGGCGGTCCGTCGTCACGTCGCTGTCGAGGACGGGCATGTACTGCTCGCCCGCGGCGGTCCTCTTTATCTGTGTCCCGTCGGCGGACACGATGATGCCCGAGGACAGGTCCAGGATGTTCGCGGCGCCCGTAGCGCCGTTCTCGGCGCAGCGTCCCCCGCATTCGTAGGACACGTAGCCGAACCAGTCGCCCACGTTGATGATCATGTTGCCGTCGTCGAGCCACGTCTCGATGAGTGACCCGTCGGCGTCGAGGTTGGGGAAGCCGTACAGGACGCTTGGCATGCAGCCGTTGAGCCAGAGGACGTCCAGCTCCGAGTCGTCGGTGTTGTCGCTTACCCACGACTCCATGCCCGGGAACTGGTCGTCGTCGAACTGTTGGATGTCGCGGAAGTTTCTTCCCGCTTCGTCGATGATCTGGTCTACGTCGTCGAGCTGGGACGCGTCGTACCAGCCGTCGACGTTGGGGGCTCCGACATAGAATGCGATGTCCGAGGCGGCCGCCGTGCCGACCGACGCCAGGAACATCGCGAGAACGACACAGACAACCGCAAGCGACTTGTGGGTAGGCATTGTCTGCCTCCTCTGTGTACGCGGTGGTGCGGCCTCCTGTTCCTGGCAGGATGGTTAGCCTGCGCGTTGGGGCGCCACAAGCGCCGCCCAGCCGTGTGACTGTCTCACGGTTGGGGTCGCGCCGTGCTGTGGCGCGGCCACGAAGGACCGCGGATCCTACTCGCTGGCGCGGGGCGTCTCAGCGCCGTGACGACCGGTCCACTTGCCAACCGGCTCGGGCGCCATGCAAGGTGACATTTGTGCAGAGAGCTAGCATCAGGATGGCGAGATTCTGGTTGCACGTCCCACCTCGGGAGATCCAACGGCTGCCGATGCGCCCTAGCGACGTTGCGCCGCCGCTGGGGTCTGTCGTGCGCTCGGCACACGCGCGACTGCCCGCCTGCCCGGGCGAGAAGGGAAGCCACGTGGCATGAGACGAGAGTTTGGCTCCATGAAGCGCAGGGGTCGGCCTCCGCGGCGTCGCGGCACGCTGGACGGCCGCAGCGTGTTCGTTGTGTGGCTCATCGCCGCGACTGTTCGGCTGGCCATATGCTTTGGTGTGCCGGGGTACGCGGGTTGGGTAGGCCACGGAGACCTGCCCACGCGCGAAGACGAGTACCGGCGTCTATCGGACGAGTACGTGCGGCTACGAGACGCGTCCCCGCCTCCGCAAGAGGAACTTCGCGTACTGCGGGAGAAGCTCCGGGGGTTACAAGATGAACTGCGTCTGTATGAGGAGTTCACGCCTCGACGAGGGGATGTCCTCGTTCTTGCTGGCACCTGGGCCATCGTGTGGGTCGCGCTCATCCTGTATGTGGTGAGGATCCACGGGATTCCCTGGCGGGACGAGTTCAGGTTCCCTCCAGCCTGGACGTTCGCCGTCATCCTGGTGGCGTCCTGGCCTCTGTCTCTGCTCCACGCGGGCGAAGTTGCGCTGTGGCGTCTCCTGCCTATAGAGGGGATCACTGGGCCGGGCGGCTCCGGCATCGTGTTCCTGCTGGAGGCCGCCAAGAGCGGCCCTGACTGGTTGCGCTTGCCATCGGTGGCCAGCGTCGTCGCGATGGCAGTGCTGCAGGTGGTTCTCTTCTTCGGCCTGGACAAGCCGACAGAGTCGGAGGGCCGACAGACCAGAGTGCTTGCCGGCCACATCGCCCTCGTCATCCTGTTCCTTTGCTTCGACTCGGCCGGGTTCCCCGCCACGACGACAGCCGCGCTGGCAGTCGCCTACTCCCTCACACGCTCCGTCATCGCCCCGATCACTCTCGTAGTCGGGCTGTGCGTCTCCCTCTGGCTCTGATCCTCACCCCTGCGCGCCTGATCGTGCGTCGCGTCTCACCGTCGTGACGACCGACGGGCCGACAGACCTGCGCCGTGCAACGTGGCATTCGTGTAGAAGCCTAACACCTGAGTGGCGGGGCCCAGGTTATACTGCCCGTAGGACACGCAACGGCCGCCCAGGGCGCGCGACTGGCGTGGTGGCGCCTTGGGTGCGGCACACGCGCGACTGCGCTGGGAAGAGAGGAACCGACGCGGCATGCGACGAGAGTTTGACTCCATTCGGCTTTGGCCCCGGCCTCCCGCGCAGCCGCCCATCACCGCGTTGGCCCGCCCCGCCTTCGCCGTCCTGGTCGCGTCCCTCGTTGTCGTTCGGATGCTCGGGTGCGTGTGGGTGGCTACCTCCGCGGGTTGGGCGGGCGAGGCAGACCCGTTGGCGCACCCGGAGGCAATCCTGCTTCTGGCTGGATCCTGGAGTGTCGTGTGGATCGTGGCCATCCTGTTCGCGGTGAACGTCTACCAACTCCCGTGGCGCGAGGCCTTCCGGCGCCTACCGGCATGGACGTTCGCCGTCATTCTGGCGGCGGCCTGGCCCCTGTCTCTGCTCCACTCTGGCGAAGTTGCCCTATGGCATCGTCCGCGCGTAGGTGGGATCGGGCGGGAGTTCGCGTCCGGCATCTCGTCCCTGTTGGACGCGGCCAAGGGAGCGCCTGGTTGGATCAGCGCGCTGGCCGTAGCCACCGTCGTCGCGATGGCCGTGCTGCAGGTCGTCCTCTTCATCGGCCTGGACAAGCCGACGGGACTGGATCGCTGGCCGGCCAGGGCCTGGCATGGCTACGCGTTCCTTGTCGTTGCGCTCTTCGCGTTCGACTCCGCCGGGTTCCCCGTGACGACGACGGTTGCCCTGGCGGTCGCCTACTCCCTCACGCGGACCGTCATCGCCCCGATAACTCTAGTGGTCGGCCTGTGCGTCTTCCTCTGGCTCTGACGCCTGCACGGGGTCGGCCCAAGGGTGCATTTGTCGCGAGTGCCGCACTCAGCCGTCGAGGAGCGCGACCGCCCGTTCGAGCTCAGATACCGCAGACGCCTCCATCTCTGCCGCCTGCTCCAACACGGCCCGAAGTCGGGGCATGAGATCACCCTCGAGATTGCCTGCTTCGTGTAGGAGATCGTGTTCAGCCCGGTAGATCCCCCCGGCGCGCGTTACCGCGGCCCTAGCCTCGCCGGTCAGCCCATCGGCGGCTCTCAGCAGGTACGCCGCTGCTTCACGCCGCGCATCCACCAGCGACCCGTAGTTCCATAGGGAAACGTCACGGAACCCATCAAGCTCATCCGGCGGCATCTCGCTCATGCTGTCCAGATGCGCGAACCAGCGGTCGTACGCCGCCTGACCGTACAGGTAGCGGTCGACGCTCCAGGCGCCGCGCTCCGCGGCCCAATGATCCACGGCGATACGCAGGGACGCCTCGATAGCCTCGCGGGGGCGCATCGGCTCCGTGTAGTCCTCGAGGAACTCCAGCATGGGACCGACCTTGCTTATATCCCGCGCGACAGGCGCCGCCTTGTCGAAGTAGGTGCGGATGTGGAGTTTGTCGCCCCCGTTCTCGTAGCCGTAGATGGTGGCGCAGTTGAGCCCATCGTCATAGGTCACCACCGGCAGGCCGGCATCCACCGCGGCCGTGATTTGGTCCGCGTACCGGCCAACGTTCGGATTCTCCCAGTCCTCGAACAGGATGGCTCGGGACTGCCAGCCGGTCGCCTTTGCGATGGCCGCAGCCTCCGCGGCGCCCTCGCCAACGGCGGAGGAGGGACACCACTTCTGCTCGGGGGCGTCGTACCAGCGCAGGCGGAAAGCGAGGCCGGAGACGCCCATCAGGTCCGTGTAGCCGTACGGATGCGCCGTGACGGCCATGGCCGCTTCCAGCGCGCCGACGTACGTGCAGAACGTCTGCATGAAGGACAGCGACGGGACTCCGTCGATGACGACGGAGCCATTCTCTCGCCTGATTCTCGCGAGCGACAGACGATCCTGCGACGAACTCATGCGGCTGTCCTTCCCGCCCGGCCTCCCGAGTGCCAGGTCGACTCGTGCTTCGCGCGTGGCGTCGTTGGGTTCCGTGCTGCTTCCGGGCGCTGTCAGCGACGTGCCCGCGATGCACGCCGCCCCGACGCCGACGAAGATGACCCGCGTAAGCGTGGAACTGTGCATCGGAGGCGCCCCGAACGCGCGCTCGCGTCGAGGTGCGAGCAACGTCGTCAGGCCGACCACGGCGTGTCGCAGTCGTCCGCGCAAACGCTGGCGCGCGCGTTGGAGCCGCATCGCCACGGCCGACCTCGAGAGTCCGTACTCCCGCTCCAACTCCGCGTACGTGGTGTCGTCCATGTAATGCGCGACGAGGATGGCCCGGTCCCGCTCTTCCAGGCTGCCGAGGGCCGCCAGCACTGCGCGCGCCCTCTCGGCGCCCTCGAGTCGCTCGTGCGAGTCCGGGTCGCCCACGGGACGGTCTGGCGGGTCGCCAACGGGCAGAGGAACGCCCTTGTGGTTCCACTTCGAGGACGTGTTCCGCGCGATGGCGGCGGCCCACTGCGGGAACCGTTCGCGGTCACGCAGGCGCTCGCGGTTGGCGTACAGGCGGGTGATGACATCCTGCGTAAAGTCGTCCAGTTCGTCCCGTCGCCGTAGGCGTGACCAACCGATCCTGCGTATGGTGTCGACGTGCGCCAGCACGAGAGCGCCAAAGTCGGGATTCATCGCGCGGTCCCCGGTGAGTGCGTACCCTCCCTCGTACGCTTCACTGACCCCTTGGCCTCCGCCGTGCTCACATGATTAATAGGCCCGGGTGCCACGGATGTCATCCCCGTCGCGCGCCGGGACTGTGCCGCCGTTGCCCTTGGGAACGCGCGCGAATACCCTCCGCGCAGAGGTCGCCGTCCGGCTCGCACGAGGGAGAAGTCGCCGATGCGCGTGCTAAGCAACGCCCCAGGTCATTACCGTTTCATCGAGGGCATTCCGGCGTATTCGGGCGGTGTCGTGGCCGACGGCGGGCATGAGGTCGTCCACGTCACGCTACAGACGGGCGTCCCCTGGCGCGATGGCTTCGCTATCGTGGACGCGCATCTGCGTGCCGAGGGTCACGAGCGGCGGGCGCTCTGCGCGGTACAGCTTCGCTGCCCGGAGCCGTACACGTTCGGCGGCTTCGACGAGTTCAACGGCGAATACCGCAGCCTACTGGATGCCTGGGACGTCTGCGTCGACGGGCGCAACCCGGTCGCTCGAAGCAACGTGGCACCCGTGGCGAATCCTCCGGGTGTCCAGTGCCTCTACGCCTTCTCGTACGTGAGACCCGCGCCAGATGCCGCAGGTCCGACGTTCGTGGTCGCGGGAAGCGGCGAGTACGACGAAGCGACGGGCATCCACCGAGAGGGCGATACGAGCGCCGAAGCCATGCGCGACAAGGCTGCGTACGTGATGCGCGTCATGTCCGCGCGGCTGGAGGCGCTGGGTGTGGGATGGGCACACGTGAACCGGACGAACGTCTACACGGCCCACACGCCGAACGGCCTCGCCGACGCGGTCCTCGGCGGAATGGGAGCCGCGCGGAGCCACGGTCTACACCTGTTCGACGCCCGGCCGCCTATCGTGGGCATCGAATTCGAGATGGATGTCCGGGCGGTCAGGGCCGAGAGGCACATCTAGCCGGTCGGCGCCCCAGGCGCAGGACGGCGGCGCCCGTGGGCGCACGGCAAGGCTATCGCAGTTGGACGACGAGCCACCTCTGCCCGTCATGTCGCAGAATCATCTCGGACGGCGGGTTCTCGGGATTCGTCGTCTCTGGGTTGACGATCGACGCGCGCATCTCCCCGTCACCGAACGTCTGTCCGACGAGTTCCACACCACGCAATTCCGCCAGCTCTGCGTCATAGCTGGCGGGGCGTTCGTCGGAAAGGAACCAGTCGCGTAGCTGCTCGAATACCTGCCGGGCCTGACCACTCGATCGGTCGACAAGGGCGTCCGGCTCGACGAGGGGGTCGTACTGCTGTAGGGCGCCGACGAAGCCGTCAAGCGCGGCTTCGGCCTGCGCCCGTGGCGTGGCCTCGGGAGCAGGCGTATCAGGCTGCACGACGCGCGCGGGCGCCGCCCCCGCGCTGGCGGTCTCTCTGGACGACCTGTCCTCCTCGGCGGCCTGTGAACCCGTTGGGTTGCGCCCTTCGGCAACGGGCTCCCCCACTCGGCCGGAGGCCCGGGCAGGCGACGCGGATCGCTGCGCGCTCGGCGTGGTCGCCGGTTGCGTCTCAGCAGCGGCGCCCGTGTTGTTCATGACCATCACGACCACGCCCACCGCAAGCGCGACCAGGCACGCGACCGCGAATGCGATTGCCGATGCCGAGCCGTGTCCCATCTTCATAGCCATGGCTCCATAGGCCGCGCCGCGCGCGCGGATGCCCCACGCCAGTCCCGCCCCGGCGAGGACGCCCTCTAGTCTGCTTCGCAGGCGACCGCGTGACCGGTGTAGCCGGAAGCCGACAGCCTCCGCGGACAAGCCGTGTCGCTTGCCCAGCGCCCGATAGCTCTCGTCCTGGAAGTAGCGCCCGTACACGATGTCGCGGTCCGTGGGATCGAGCGCGTCCAGCGCGTCGAACAACGCCGTCCATCGCTCCGAGGCCTCCGCCGCGCGCGCCGGTGTGTACGCCGTCGTCATCTCTGGGAGCGTCGCTACCGGCGTCGGCCGCTGCTTCCTGTTCCAGTCCGTGGCCATGTTCCGCGCAACGGTCGCCAGCCACCTGCTCAGCGTGTCGGGGTCGCCATGGCGCTCGCGGTACGCACAGGCGCTCGTTAGAACTTCCTGCGTGAAGTCGTCGAGCACGCCCCGCTCGTCCAGTCGGCTCTGGCCTATGTGTCGGATCAGGCCGACGTGCGACAGCAGCTCGGTCTCGAACGCTGTTCGTTCCGCGTCCCGCATTGGCAACCCCGGATGATCGATTCGTAGGACAGGACGGATGAGGGGCTCGGACCTTAGCCTTTTCTCAGGCGAGCAGGTATCAAGGCCACGGGACGGTCGCCGCCAGGCTAGGCGTTGGCTGCAGGACGCAGCAACAGGGCCGCCGCCGCCCCGGCCCAGATGGCCACGGCGAAGAAGGTGTAGCTCACGGAAAGACCGAACGGCCCCGCGAGCGCTCCCCCGACGAGCGGCGACAGGAACCCGAGGCCATGGCACGTATAGATGAACCCGATCGACGACGCGAGCGCCTTCTCGTCGCTCACGTCCGCGGCGGCCGTGAGAATGATGGGGCTCACCGGCGTGACAAGGCCCACCAGCGCGGCGAGCGGGATGAACAGCGCCCCCCACGACAGCCACCCGATCACACCCGCGAGCGCACCGGCGCACACAAGCGGCACGAACAACGCCGTCCGCGCGCCGAGACGGTTGTACATGAGACCCATCACGGGCTTCGCGAACACACCGGCCGTGAAATAGGCCGACACCGCCAGGCCGATGACCGCCTGGTTCAGTCCGAACCGCTCAGACCCGAGCAGCGGGAGGAAGCCGACCATCCCCGACGTACCCAACGCCGTCAGCGCATACACGAGAGCGAGGACGACGACGTTCCGGTTGCTGAGCACCCGCGCGGTTATCTGCCGGAACGACTCTGGACTGTGGGCTTCGCGCTGCTCCCGGAGAGAACTCGAGCCGCGCCCCATTCGCGCCGCCACAAGTGGCAGCAGCACAGCCGCAGGCAGCGCACACACCCGCAGCGACGTCCGCCAACCGAGCAGGGCGACGACCGCCGACTGCGCCAACGGCATGATGCTCGCCCCGAGATGCCCCGCCAGACTGTGTACCGAGATGGCCACGGCGCGCTGACGCGGGAATCTCTCCGCGGTAAGCGCCGTCCCGCAGGGGTGGTATGTCGAGTTGCCCGCGCCCGCGACGAACGCCACCAGGATCGCCGTGTAGAGACCCGGCGCCCAACCCATCACCACATACGCCAGGCTGGCGATTGTCATGCCGACGAGCAGGATCTCTTTCTTGCGATTGGTGCGGTCGGCGAGGAGGGAATTCGGATACAGGAACAGGACCGTCGCGACGCTCTTCGCGCTCAGCAACAGCCCCGCCTGAAACGTCGTCAGACCGAGATCGAGCACGACCATCGCGAGGATCGGCACGAGCAGGCTGGAGTAGCCGTCGCTAATGCCGTGCGTGGCCCCCATCACGGACAGGTCGAAGACATCAGCGAAGCGCCAGCGCGCCTTGGGACCGGTGGATGGCTGCGCGTGCGTGTCTTCTCCCACCGGCGATCGACATCCCCCAAGCGTGCGGCCGTAAGAGTGCGGCGGCTAGCGGATTACCGTGACGCGGTAAGCCATGTCCTCGTCGCGAGGATACCAGGGCCGCGACTGACGCGTGTACGGCCACTCCCGGAAGGTCGGCGGCGTCGGCCCCGGCGTGTCGAGGATGAACGCGTGCTGCGCCACGGCGCCGTACGCCTGTCGGTAGTTCATCGGGTTCTTCGCGACGATGAACTTCGCCTCGGAGGGGTTGAGACCTACGGACAGGAACTGCTCGTCCAACCAATCATACGTCGGATGGGTCGCCACTAGCACGTCGATCGCGCCGATCCGCAGAACGGCCGACGGCCCCATGTCGCCCGCCATCCCCGCACGCTCGCCGGCGTATTCGAAGCGTCCGTCAGTCAGGCGCTCGACGCGACCGGTGACGCTGATCGGCGTCCCCCACTGCGGGTCCAGCTTGTGTCCCAGGGCGGCGGTCACGGAGCCGCCGACTCCGGCGCGATGGCACGCCCCCGCGACGTCGGGATCGACCACCGGGACGAGCGCGGGGCACTCCGGGTCTGCATCGAGCAGCGCGCGCAAAGACGCGACGCTGTCGCCCGCCGCCCCGCCGCCGCAGCAGTCGGCGGCCTCGACGAGGATCACCGGGCCGCCGTCGATGGCGAGTCCGTCCTTCACGGCCTGCTCCGGCGTGTGCAGCGTCGGTTCGAGTTCCCCTCGGAGCGACCAGTAGCGCGCGGTGATCTCGCCCGCCAGGGAACTGGCCGACTCGATGCCGCCGTCCGTGATGACCAGGCCGCCGCTGCCCATGCCCGGCTGATCCAGCGCAGGATGCACGAGGAACAGGCTCGTCGATAGCACGGCCGGCCGCGTCTCCATCGCCTTAGCGAACCGCATCACGCGAGCGAAAGGGTCGTCGCCGTCGGTCGATGCGTGGATCGCGGATGTGATTATGGGCGTCTTCACCATAGCCATCGTCGGCCGGATCGCGCCCGACGCGGCGCTGAGAAGCAGGCGCGCCGCGCGCTCCCCTGTCGGCCGTGCGTCTCGGTGCGGGTATGTCTCGAAGCCGACAAGGGCGTCCGCGTGACGAACCATGCCAGCGGTGACGTGCGCGTGGAGATCGAGCGTGGCGACCACGGGCGTGCGCGGGCCCACGCGCTCGCGGACGGCTCGGAGCAGGTCGTCCTCGGGGTCGCCGACGCCCTCGGCCGTCGCCGCGCCGTGCAACGCGAGCAGCACGCCATCGACCCGACCGGCGTCCTCAAGGCGGGAGAGCATCTCATCGCGGATGTGCGCGTAGCAGTCCGCGGTCAGAGGCCCGCCAGCGCACGACGCGGCCGACATGAGCGGGATGACCTCGGCCCCGCTCGCGCGGATCGCATCCAGCGCGCCGCCGACCGCTCCTGTCGTCTGCTGGAGCACATCGGTGCCGTAGAACAGCTCGTGGCGCGCGTACGTATCAACGTCGGTGGGAAGGCCGCCGAAGTCGTTGCACTCCGTGGCGAACTGCCCCACGGCGACGCGAAGTTCTGGCATGACCCCCACATTCAGCCGATCGAGGAATCAGAACGTGCGGACATTAGGAATGAAGCAGCACGTCGCGTCAGACGCAGACGATCAACTACAGGTCGAGGGCGTACACCATGGCTGGGCCGTCAGCCGGTTCGCCTGGGGCAACCGCAATCCATCCGCGTCGGACGACGACCGACGCCGCGGCGTGCGTTTCGAGATAGAGCTTCCTGACTCCGAGCCTGCGCGCTTCATCTTCGGCCGCCTTGACGAGCGCGGAGCCGATTCCCTGTCGCCGTCGATCGCGCGCGACGAGCAACCCTCCTACCCAGGGATTGAACTCTAGGTGTGATGATGACTGCTCCCTGAGACAGATCGTTCCGACGACGGCACCCGTCTCGTCCACGGCGACCAGGGCTGTGGGGAACGTGTTCCCGCTCATGTGGCTCGGGTAGGCGGCGTCAATGTCCCCCGGGCCGTCTGGCCCGTACCAGGATTCCCATTCGTCCAGTAGCCACGCTCTCAAGAATGGGGCCACCTGGGGAACGTCGACCAGGCGCCGAATGTCAATCCAAGGCGGGTCGGTGTCCACTTCGGTCGTCCCAGCTTGATGGCTGTCTGTCGCGCGTTTGGCCGCAGCGTCTGCGCCGCGCGGCTTGGGCAGTTGGCCCAGGGAGACGAGAGCCCCGAGCTGTCTCAGATGCGCCGTCTACAGGTCGCGACGCTCCAGCGCGACACTCGCCAGCGTCAGAGCGACGGCGATGTACGCGACCACGTACGCCATCCCCAGCAGTGTGCCCTCCGGCCGCGCGATCGGCCCCGCGACGACGAGCAGGTTCATCCCACCTGCGGCGCGCTCGACCCATCCCGCAACGCGTCCCACCGGCACGATCAACCCGAACACCGCGCAGCCGACTTCGACGACCTTGGCCGCCGCCTCGAACTGCATCTGTTTCAGCCCCATCGCGATGGCCCGTACGACGCCGTACTCCTGTAGCCCAACGCCCCACAGGAAGATGGTCCCGCCGAAGGCGATCCACGCCGATGTCAGGGTCGAGAACAGCAGACCCAGCGCGGTGAACAGGCAGGAGTACATCACGGCTGCCAGGCAGGCGACCAGGATGCGCCACGCGTCGGCGTCACCACGCGCGACCATTACCCCGGTCAGCACGACCCCGAAGGCTGCCAGGTGTGCGAGCAACAGCGCGTTCAGGCCGAGCCACCTGCCTAGCAGCACGGTTCGGCGCCGGATGGGCTTCGTGACGATGGTGTGGAGCGTGCCGGACTCGCGATCCGGCGCAATCGCGGTGGCCGCGAGCAGGATCGCCATGATCGCCGTGAACGTGCGCGCTATCCAGAGCCCCACCGCGCGCATCGCCTGCGTCGCTGCGGTGCGGCCCAGGCCCTCGCGCCGATGTCGCCGTTGCTCGCGGCGTCGCTCGGCGTTGGGGTCTTCAGGCTCGTCCGGGTCAGCGACCTCGGCGGCACCCTCCCCCGCGTCCACGCGCTCGGCGTCCGTGTCGGCGTTCTCCGCGGAGGTCGCTACGGCGCGACCTTCACGAGCGCTCGCGCGCTCCGCGATGGTCACAAAGGTCACCATGCCGCCCAAACACAGCACGGACAGGCATACCCCCGCGAGGAGCGTCCTGCGGCGCAACGCTTCCCATATCGTCAGGCGAGCGATCTGTAGTGCGGCGGTCATAGGTCGCCGTCCTGTACCACGCGCACGAAGAACTCCTCCAGCGACTCACGATGCGGCACGATCGAGTGCACGTCCGCCCCGCCATCGACAAGCGCGCGCGTGAGGCCTGGTATGACGTCCGGGTCGGCCACGCCGATGCGTAGCGTACCCGCGCCTTCATCCCATGTCTCGACGGACCCGCGAGTGCCCAACGCCTCGACAAGGCTGGCGGTGAGGCCGTCAGCGCGGATGTCCACGCGCATGATGGAGTGGAGGAGTTCGTCTATCGGCCCCTGCCGCAGGACGCGACCGTGGTCGAGTATCGCCACCCGATCGCAGCACAACTCCACTTCCGACAGAAGATGGGAGTTGAGGAAGACGGTCTTGCCCTCGGCCTTTAGCCGCAGTAGCACATCGCGCACGTCGCGGCGACCGAGCGGGTCCAATGCCGACGTGGGTTCATCGAGCACGAGGAGGTCGGGGTCGGCGATGAGCGCCTGGCCGAGGCCCACGCGCTGCTGCATCCCCTTCGAGAATTCCCGCACCTGTTTGTCGATCGCGTCACCGAGGCCTACCAGATCCAGCACGTCCGGGATTCGCGCAGCGCACGCCTCGCGCGACATTCCGGCGAGGCGCCCATGAAACATGAGCAACTCGCGCGCAGTGAGGAATTCGTGGAAGCGGAACTTCTCGGGCAGGAACCCCACGCGACTACGCGACGCGGGCGCGCCGATGGGCTCGCCGAACACCGTGGCGTCGCCGGCCGTCGGGGCGACGCACCCCAGCAACATCATGACCGCAGTCGTCTTCCCGGCCCCATTGCGGCCCAGGAAGCCGAACACCTCCCCCGGCTCTACGCGCAGATCCAGAGAGTCCACGGCCACGGTTCCGGGGCGTCTCCGGCGGCCTCGGTATACCTTGCGAAGGCCTTGCGCGTCGATCGCAGCCGTCATCCACCGTCACCGAGGATGCCGATGAGGCGCTTGAAGGCGCCGTCGCGGGCCGCCCGGCTCGCGTCGTCGGCGTCCGGCGCGTCCCCACGACGCATGAACGCGTGGCCGGCGCCATCGTAGATGACGGGATCGAACGTCTTGCCGGCCGCCGTCATCATGCTCGCCGTGTCGTCGAGGGTGCTGTTGATGCGGTTGTCGTTCTGACCGTAGAACCCATACACGGGACTGCTGATCCGCGCGATGTCGTCCGCGGACTTCGGGGCGCTGCCGTAGAACACGCAGGCGGCGGTCAGACCTTCACGGTTGGTGGCGAACCGGAACGTCTGCGAGCCACCCCAGCAGAACCCCGCGACGGAGACCTTGCGGCTGGCAGCCGGAAGCCCGGTCACGTAGTCGGCCGCGGCGTTCAGGTCGCCGGTCACGCGCTCCGGGTCGAGGCCGTATATCCCCTCGCGCGCGGCGTCTGACGACGGGAAGTCGCTCGTCTTGCCGCCGTCCGGGCCGTCACCGGAGAGCATGTCGGGGGCGATGGCCAGGTAGCCGGCCTCGGCTACCTGATCGGCGAAGGAGCGCACCCAGTCGGTGAGACCACGGTTCTCGTGGATGACGACTACGGCGTCCGCCTTGCCGCCGACCTCGGGGTACACGACGAATGCGTGGAGCGTCCGACCCTCGCGCTCCAACGCGACCCACTCGTGGTGGCGCGGAGAGTCCTCGAGGCGCGCCAACGCGAAGTCCTGAGCGACAGCCGTGGTGGCCAGCGCCCCCAACGCCATACAGACGACGACCGCAACGCGCATGTGCTTCCCCCTGCATCCTCTGGCATGGCCCGCGACGATGCGGCGAGTGTCCCACACAGGGCGCAGCACCGGCAATGCGACGCGCGCGCGTGTCGGCCGCTGTCCCCCGTCCCGATCATCCTTGGAGCCAGTAACCGTGCTGCTCTATAGGGTATGGGGCGCGCGGGCGACATGCCCGTTTCGTCTGTACCCGACAGAGATGCCCGTGGCCTCCACCCGGCGCACGCAGAATGTCCTGGAGCAACTCACCGCGTAGGCCAGTCGGCCGCATGGGCGCGAACCCGCATGACACAGTGCGCCCACGGGCCGGCCGTGTTGTCGCGTCGCGCGTCAGTGGTCGCCGGGCTTGCGCGTCGCCAGCCTTCCAGAGCGCGGGTCCCCAGGCTATCAGTTCGCCGGACGCCGTCGACACCTGACCGGCGCCCGTGGAGGTTCTACCGAAGTCGCTACAGAGGCCGAATCCGTGGAAGAGCGCATCGACACACTGCTGGCCACCTTCGACGGCGCGCGTGGCGAGATCATACCCATCCTCCAGCGTGTGCAGGACGAATTCGGCTACCTGCCCGAGAGTGAGATGATCCGCGTCGCGCGGTTCACGGGCGTGTCGGAGACGCGACTGTACGGCGTGGCTTCGTTCTACGCGCAGTTCCGATTCACCCCCGTCGGCGACACGGTCATTCAGGTCTGCCGCGGCACCGCGTGTCACGTGAGCGGGGCTCAGCAAGTGCTGGACGAGCTATCGCGACAGTTGGGCATCGGCGAAGGCGAGACGACCGACGACGAGAAGTACACGCTAGAGACCGTCGCGTGCATCGGGTGCTGCGCCCTTGCCCCGTGCATGACGGTGAACGACGACGTGCGTGGACGACTCACACGTAACGACGTGACCGAGATGTACCCGGCGGAGTGACCAGGAGACCCAGGATGGGCGCCGACGGCGAAACGCGCGAAGTCCTCGTATGCCAGGGCACGGGCTGCGCCTCGCAGAGGTCGCCGGCCGTCCAGGCCGCCCTCGAGGCGGAAGTCGACCGGCTGGGCGTCGACGGCGCGCGTATCAAGCTCACCGGCTGCCACGGGTTCTGCCAACAAGGGCCGATCGTGGTCGTCGAGCCGGAGGGCATCTTCTATTCCCGTGTGGAGCCGGACGACGCGCCGGCCATCGCGGAGGACCACCTCAAAGACGGCGAGCCCGTCGAGCGCCTGTTCTACCACGATCCCACGACGCAGGAACCGATACCCACCTACCACGACATACCGTTCTACAAGGGTCAGCAGCGGGTCATCCTGCGCAACTGCGGGCGCATCAATCCCGAGGAGATCGACGAGTACATCGACGAAGGCGGCTATTCGACCCTCGCCGCCACGTTGCGGGACAGGACGCCCGAGGAGGTCGTCGCGGAGGTGACGGCATCGGGGCTGAGGGGTCGCGGGGGCGCGGGATTCCCCAGCGGCGTGAAGTGGGAATTCTGCCGTAAGGAGTCGTCGGACGCGAAGTACGTCGTCTGCAACGCGGACGAAGGCGACCCCGGCGCGTTCATGGACCGATCCATCCTAGAAGCGGATCCACACGCGGTCATCGAAGGCATGGTGATCGCGGGGTACGCCATCGGCGCGCAGCAGGGCTATGTCTACGCCCGCGCGGAGTATCCGCTGGCGATGGCGCGCCTGCGCATGGCGATCGACCAGGCGCGCGAGCGGGGCTATCTCGGCGTGGGCATCCTGGGCGCCGACTTCAGCTTCGACCTCAACGTCTTCGAGGGCGCGGGCGCGTTCGTGTGCGGCGAGGAGACCGCGCTCATGGCGTCCATCGAGGGCGAGAGGGGCATGCCGACGCCGCGCCCCCCGTTCCCCGCGCAGTCCGGTCTCTGGGGCAAGCCGACCCTCATCAACAACGTGAAGACGCTCGCCACGGTCCCCGTGATTCTTGACAAGGGCGCCGAGTGGTTCGCTGGCATCGGGACCGGCGACAGCAAAGGCACGGCGGTCTTCGCCCTGACCGGCAAGATCGCCAACAGCGGGCTTATAGAAGTGCCCATGGGCACGTCGCTGCGCAGGATCATCTACGACATCGGCGGCGGCATCCCGGACGGCAAGCGGTTCAAGGCGGTCCAGACCGGCGGGCCGTCGGGGGGATGTCTCCCGGCGTCGCGCCTGCACACGCCTGTGGACTACGCGTCGCTGCGGGACGCCGGGTCGATCATGGGGTCCGGCGGCATGGTCGTCATGGACGAAGACACCTGCATGGTGGATGTCGCGCGCTACTTCCTCGACTTCACGCAGAAGGAGTCGTGCGGGAAGTGCGGGCCGTGCCGACTGGGCACGCGGCAACTGCTGGACATCCTAGAGGACATCACGGAGAACCGTGGGAAGCCGGGGGATGTCGACCTGCTGCTGGAGTTGGGCGAGGGCGTCAAGCTGGGGTCGCTCTGCGGCCTGGGCCAAACGGCGCCGAATCCCATCCTGACGACGATCAAGTACTTCCGCGAGGAGTACGAGGCGCACATCGAGCGGGAAACGTGCCCCGCGGGGATGTGCCGTGAGTTCGTCTACTACCGCGTCGTCGCCGACGAATGCGTGGGATGCAGGCTCTGCGCGAAGGCGTGCCCACAGGACTCCATCGCTGGGGACGTTAAGACGGCGCATGTGATCGACCAGTCGGCTTGCATCAAGTGCGGGCTGTGCTTCGAGGTGTGTCCCCCGAAGATCGCGGCCGTCGAACGACTTACGTCGCCAGAAGCGTTCGTGTCGGCGTGATCTCCACCGTGCGGGCGTCTGGCGCGCCGTGACCAACAGATGCGGAGAGGCATGGACACCGTCAAACTAACGATCGACGGCGTCGAGGTGGAGGCCGCAGCCGGCGCCAACCTGCTGGACGCCGCTCTCGACGCGGGGGTATACATCCCGCACCTGTGCCATCACCCGGACCTGACGCCGTCGGGGGCATGCCGCCTTTGCATGGTGGACGTAAACGGGCGCTCCGTTGTCGCCTGCCGCGTTCCCGTCGAGGACGGTCTGACCGTGTCCACCGAGACGCCCGACGTGACGAAGTCGCGCAAGGTGGCGCTCGAACTTATCCTGGCGAACCATCCGCTCGAGTGCCTGCCCTGCTCCGCGAACGGGAAGTGCGAACTGCAGCGCGTGTCGGCGTTCATAGGCCACGACGCCGACCGCATGGTCCGCCTGCGACGCACCGAGACGGCCGTCCCACCCGATACATCCAACCCGTTCTTCGACCTCGAGATGGAGAAGTGCGTCCTCTGCGGCATATGCGTCCGCACGTGCGACGAACTACAGAACATCGGGGCCATCGACTTCACGCATCGCGGCATGGACACGCGCATCGGCACGTTCGCCGACCGGCCCATCATCGACTCCTCGTGCGTCTCCTGTGGAGAATGCGTTGTCCGGTGTCCGGTCGGTGCGCTCGTGCCCAAAACGTTCGAGGATCCGGCCCGCGAGGCGGCCAGCATCTGCCCGTTCTGCGGCGTGGGATGCGGGATGTTCATCGGCACGCGTGGCAATCGCATTACGCACGTCCGCGGCGACCAAGACAACCCGGCGAATCGCGGCAGCCTGTGCGTCAAGGGCCGATTCGGGCTCGGCTACGTCAACAGCCCGGACCGCCTCACGGAGCCGCTCATACGAGAGAACGGGGCCTTGCGACCGGCCACGTGGGATGAGGCGTTGACCACGGTGACGCGGCGCCTGACGGAGATCAAGGAGAAGCACGGAGCCGATGCCTTCGCGGCGATGAGTTCGGCGAAATGCAGTAACGAGGAGAACTACCTCCTCCAGAAGTTCACAAGGGGGGTGATGGGGACGAACAACGTCGACCACTGCGCCCGTACTTGACACTCGCCCACGGTGGCCGGTCTGGCCGCCTCATTCGGCAGCGGAGCGATGACCAACTCGATCGCCGAGATCGAGCACGCGGACGTCATCTTCATCATCGGGTCGAACACGACGCAGGCGCATCCGATCATCGGCCTCGGTGTTAAGCGCGCGGTACGGAGCGGACGAACGAAACTCGTCGTCGCCGACCCGCGGCGGATAGAAGTCGCCCGGCTGGCCGACGTCCACCTACGGCTGGAGTGCGGCTCGGACGTCGCGCTCATCAACGGCTTGATGCACGTCGTCATCGCCGAAGACCTGCACGACCGCGAGTTCATCGAAGCGCGCACCGAGGACTTCGAGGAACTACGGGCGACCGTTGAGAGGTACACGCCAGAATTCGTCGAGCGGATCACCGGCGTCGCGCCCGACGACCTGCGCCGCGCGGCCCGAATGTACGCCGAGGCCGAAACGGCGACGATCCTCTACACCCTCGGCATTACGCAGCACACGAGCGGCACAGACAACGTGAAGTCGCTCGCGAACCTCGCCATGCTCACGGGCAACATCGGTAAGCCGAGTTCGGGTGTGAATCCGTTGCGCGGACAGAACAACGTGCAGGGCGCGTGCGACATGGGCGCACTGCCGAACGTCTACCCGGGCTATCAGAAGGTCGATGACCCGGCCGTCCACGCCACGTTCGAGGCGGCTTGGGATGCGGAGCTGTCCGATTCGGTTGGACGCACTCTTGTCGAGATGACAGACGGCGCGTACGACGGGGATGTTCGCGCGATGTACGTCATGGGCGAGAACCCCGTGATGAGCGACGCCGACGCGAACCACGTCACCGAGGCATTGGGGAGGCTGGACTTCCTGCTCGTGCAGGACATCTTCCTCACGGAGACGGCCGAACTCGCCGATGTTGTCCTACCGGCGTCCAGTTTTGCCGAGAAGGACGGCACGGTCACGAACACAGAGAGACGCGTCCAACGCATGCACGAGGCGCTCGCGCCACTGGAAGGCACGCTGCCCGACTGGCGCATCGTGGGCGAGCTGTCGTCACGCATGGGTTATCCGATGGAATACGACTCGCCCGACGACATCCTGAACGAGATCGCCGACCTCGCGCCCAATTACGGCGGCATCCGCCCGCATCGGCTGGGATCGGTCGGGCTGCAGTGGCCGTGTCCCGACGAGGAGCACCCCGGCACGCCCTACCTCCACAAGGGGGAGTTCGTGCGCGGGCGCGGGAAGTTCCACGCCATCGAGTTCACGCCCCCACACGAGCCCGTGGACGACGAGTATCCCCTCGTACTGACGACCGGGCGCTCGCTGTACCACTACGACACGATCATGACGCGGAAGTCCCCCGGATTGGACACGCTCTGTCCCGAGGCCACGTTGGAGATCAACCCGCAGGACGCCCTGCGGCTGAATCTGGGGGACGAGGACTACGCGAAGATATCGTCGCGGCGCGGCGAGATCGTAGCGCGCGCGGAAATCACGGCGACGACCCCCGTCGGCACGGTATACACGACGTTCCACTTCAAGGAGGCCGCCGCGAACCTCCTGACGACAGCCGCCCTCGACCCCGTGTCCAAGACGCCCGAATACAAGGTGTGCGCCGTGAGCGTCGAGCGGGCCGTCGCGCCCGGATAGGCCTTGCCTGCACGCGTTCGACTCCTGCGACGGGCGGCCAAGCACGGTATGGTGCAGAGCCGCCGGCCTCGTCGGACGGCGTCATCGCTCTTGCGTGCCTTTCTGACTGGATCGGCATGTCCATGCTCCCTCCTGCAACATCGTGGCACGCTCATTGCTCCTAGTTGGTAGCAGGAAACGCAACTGCCTACGCTAACCGCCGGGAGGGATCACCATGACCCGCCACGCGTCCCGCGTTGGCCTCGCCGCACTGACCGCCCTCGCACTGCATGCCGTCCTGCTGCTGTTCGTGGGGCTGCACGTCACCCATGAACGCGCCGACGAACGCGCGCCGTTGCGGTTCGACGCGGTGTACGTTCCGCCGCTGCCGCCGCCGATGGCCAGGGGCCGGAGGCGGCGCGTGGAGTCGTCGCCTGCGGAACCCTCCCCGAAGGCGTTCCGGGTGGCTGACGGCCCGGACGTTGGGAGACCAGTCGTCCGCACGGCCGGGCCTGACACAGCGCCGCTGTTGACAACGCCATCGCCGACCGCAGAGGGAACGCTGAAGGCGCCTGCGCCGCCCGGACACACGAGAGCCCAACCGCAGGTACAGTCGGCCCCCGCTGGGAGCATGACCACGCGCAGGCCCGCCACGCTAGACAGGCCGGCTCCACTGCCCAAGGGTCAACCAGGCGGCCGGGCCGTGGGGCGAGGACCCAGCGTCGGACGGCCCGGTGGCTCCATGGCGGTCGGCAGCGGCGAATCCAAAGCCGTCACCGCGTATGGCGGCCTCAGCGGCGGATCCGCGCCGGCTTCGGCGCCACAGAGCGTTCGGGTGTCCGCGACGCCGCCCGGACACTCCCAGTACAGGGACTACGTGCCGGGGCCGGCCGCTCCTGGCGTGAACGCGCCGACGGGTCCGAGACGCACGGCGCCGATTGGAGCCGAATCGTACGACGCCTTCGCCGACAACCGCTTCCGGTCTCCCATCGACGATCCCCTTTCCACCTTCGCCATCGACGTAGATACGGCTTCATACAGCAACGTCCGTCGCTTCGTCACGCAGGGGCATCGCCCGCCCAGCGACGCCGTCCGCGTCGAGGAGATGATCAACTACTTCCGCTACGACTACCCCGAACCCAGCGGCGGTGACCCATTCGCCGTCTACACCGAGGTTGGGGAGGCGCCGTGGCGGCCGGCGCATCGCCTGGTGCACGTCGGCCTGCAAGGACGGCGCGTCGACCACGCAGATCGCCCGGCGAGCAATCTCGTGTTCCTCCTCGACGTCTCGGGCTCGATGCGTCCCGACAACAAGCTTCCGCTGCTGAAGCGCGCCTTCCGACTCCTCGTCGGCGAACTCGACGAGCGAGACCGCGTGGCGATCGTCACGTACGCCGGGCATGCGGGTATTGCGCTGGAGCCGACCTCAGGGGCCGAGAAGCAACAGATACTAGAGGTCGTCTCCCACCTGGGCGCGGGCGGCTCGACCGCGGGAGCGCAGGGCATACTGACGGCGTACGAGCTGGCCCGCAGGAACTTCATTCGCGGCGGCATCAACCGCGTCCTCCTGGCGACCGACGGCGACTTCAACGTCGGCATCTCTGACGACGGCGCCCTCGTCCAGATGATCGAGGAAGAACGTGGAGGTGGCGTGTTCCTCACCGTGCTTGGCTTCGGCGAGGGCAATCTCAAAGACGCCAAGATGCACAAGCTCGCGGACAAGGGGAACGGCTCCTACCACTACATCGACTCGATCTTCGAAGCGAAGAAAGTGCTCATCGACGAGATGGGCGCGACGCTCCAGACGATCGCGAAGGATGTGAAGATCCAGGTGGAGTTCAACCCGGCGCACGTCGCGGCGTACCGGCTCGTGGGGTATGAGACTCGCCTGCTCGCGGCCGAGGACTTCGCGAACGACAGGAAGGATGCCGGCGAGTTGGGAGCCGGACACACCGTGACGGCCCTCTACGAGGTGATCCCGCGCGGCGTGGATTCGCCCGAGCTTGCAGGGCTGGAGATCCCGCTCAAGTACGGCCGGAGGGATCTGGGGGCGAGGGGCGGCTCCGACGAGTTGCTCACCGTGAAGCTTCGGTACAAGCAACCCGACGAGGACGTCAGCAGCCTACTCACCCACACCGTAGCGGCAGCCGCCCGCGTCGGCGAATGCACCGACTGCTTCCGGTTCTCGGCTGCGGTCGCGTTGTTCGGGATGCTGCTCCGCGACTCCGGGGCGGTCGGCGACGCAACCCCGAGCGATGCCCTCGAACTCGCACGTAGCTCGCTCGGCGCGGACGTCGGCGGCCACCGGAGAGCGTTCGTCGACATGGTCGAGTTGTACGAACGCCAGTTGGCGACCAGTCTGAACTGAGCCCGTCCCGCTCAATGGCGCCCGGCTTTGGCCGGGCGCCCCTCCGCCGCGGACACGACGACTATCCGGGCGATACCTGCGAGACATCGATCGCGGCCACGGGAGCCTGGTCCGTCGGTACGCGGCTCGTCGCTCTGAGGCGAACCCGTCGGCGCGGTGTGAACGACGCCCACTTCACCGGAACAGTCGTGCCTGGGCAGCGCCGGTCCGCACGGGCGCCGCTGCCTGCACGGGCACGCGCCCACCGGCGGTCGACGCAGCACGGTTTCGTGCATGTCCGGCCGACTCGCCCGCCGGTGTTGCGCCGCTCACGCCGCTTCCCGACAGCATGCGCGTGGAACGCGTCGGCGTCGTACCAGCGTGGCACGTTCATTGCTCCTTGTCAGTAGCAGGAAACTCAGCTTCCTACGGTAACCGCCGGGAGGAGTCACCATGACCCGCCATGCGTTCCGCCTGGGCCTCGCCGCCCTGACCGCCCTCGCCCTCCACGCCGTTCTGCTGTTGCTCATCGGCCTGCTTGTGGCTCCTGAACCCGATGACGAGCGGGCGCCGTCGCCGTTCGCGGCGGAATACGTCGCGGCGCCTCCCCCGAAGCCGCAAGTGAGGAAGCCGCAGTCGCGCGGCGGCGGCGGCGCCGCCGTCACAAGTCTGCAGAAGACGAGCCACGCGCGCGCGTCGGTGCGCATCGGGCGATGGAGCGCGCAGGTCCAGCTGGGTACGGAGACGGTGCGCATGTCCGCCGCGCCCAAGACCGTGGTCGTGGTGAGCGATGGGCGCGTCCACTCGCGCCGTTCCTACACCGAATCCTATGAGGCGTTCGCCGACAACGGGTTCCGATCGCCCATCGACGCGCCGTTATCGACGTTCGCGATCGACGTGGACACGGCTTCATACAGCAACATCCGCCGGTTCATCACCGACGGGCGTAACCCGCGCGTCGACGCGGTCCGTGTCGAGGAGATGGTCAACTACTTCCGATACGAGTACCCCGACCCCGAGGGAGATGAGCCGTTTGCCGTTTACACGGAGATCGGTGATGCGCCGTGGCGGCCGGAGCACCGCCTCGTGCACATCGGCCTGCAGGGGAGACGCGTCGACAACGCCGATCGGCCCGCGAGTAACCTCGTCTTCCTGTTGGACGTGTCCGGTTCGATGCGCTCGAACGACAAGCTGCCCCTCCTGAAACGTGCGTTCCGCATGCTCGTGGGCGAACTCGACGCGCGGGATCGCGTCGCGATCGTCGTCTATGCAGGCCACGCGGGCGTGGCGCTGCCGCCGACTTCGGGCGCGGAGAAGCAGGAGATACTGAGGGTGGTCGCCGGTCTCGGCGCGGGCGGCTCGACGGCCGGGGCCCAGGGCATACGGGCCGCGTACGACCTCGCCCACCGGAGCTTCATCCGCGGCGGCATCAACCGCGTCATCCTCGCGACCGACGGGGACTTCAACGTCGGCATCTCCGACGACGGCTCCCTCGTGCGCATGATCGAGAAGAAGCGCGAGAGCGGCGTGTTCCTCACCGTCCTCGGCTTCGGCAAGGGCAACCTGCAGGATGCGAAGATGCACAAGCTCGCGGACAAGGGGAACGGCTCCTACCATTACATCGACTCGATCTACGAGGCGAAGAAGGTGCTCATCGACGAGATGGGCGCGACGCTCCAGACCATCGCGAAGGACGTGAAGATACAGGTGGAGTTCAATCCCGCACACGTCGCGGCGTATCGCCTGGTGGGATATGAGACGCGGCTACTCGCAGCCGAGGACTTCGCCGACGACAAGAAGGACGCCGGGGAGTTGGGAGCGGGCCACACGGTGACGGCTCTCTACGAGGTAATCCCGCACGGTGTGGACTCGCGCGCGCTCGGAGGCCGACAGATCCCGCTCAAGTACCAGCAACGGGATCTGAGCGAAGCCGCCGACGGCTCCGGCGAGATGCTCACGGTGAAGCTGCGTTACAAGCAGCCTGACGGCGACACGAGTAGGCTCATCACGCGAGTCGTCTCGTCCGACGCCGACGGTGGCGACTGCACCGACGGCTTCCGCTTCTCGGCCGCCGTCGCCATGTTCGCCATGATCCTCCGCCACTCCCCCGCCGTCGGCGATGCGACCGTGAGCGACGCGCGTGAACTCGCGCGCGGCTCCCTCGGCGACGACGCGGAGGGCTACAGACGGGGGTTCGTCAGCATGGTGGAGTTGTATGAAAGCCAGTTGGCGACCAGCCTGAACTGAGGTCGTCCCGCTCAATGGCGCTCGGCTTCGGCCGGGCGCCTCGCCGCCGCCCACGCGACCACCCAGGGAACACCTGCGAGACGTCGATAATGGCGATGTGGCTTGGGTTCACCGGCATGCGGCTTGTCGAGATCCGGCCAAAGGCAATCTCACGGCCGTCCGGCGACCACGACGGGTACGCGTCGAGAGAGCCGCTGTCCGTCAGACGGACGACCCGAGCGTCGTCGACAGAGATCGCGTACAGGCTCTCGGCGTTTGCTCCCGGTCGGCTGTACGCGATCCATCGTCCGTCCGGCGACCATGTCGGGCCGGAGCCGCCACCGACGCCCTACGGCGCCACAACGGATACGTCCGGTCCGTCGGCGTTCACGGTCCATATCTGCGCGGTTCCTGGGGTCGTGCGACAAAACGCGATCCTCGCGCCATCTGAACCAGGCCGGGAACCGCACGGTACCTACATCCCGAGTGACGCGCCGCATGTCGGTCCCGTCCGGGGACACCGTGTAGATGTCCCCTCGGCCGCCGGGACGGGACACGAACGCGATCCTGTTTCCGTCGGGCGACCACGCGGCGTGCCCGCTCCGTGCGCTGGTGTTTGTAAGCCGGCGCCGCGCCCGCGTTCTAAGGTCGCGTACGTAGGTTTCCGCGCCCGGGTGGACGTAGCACGAGTACGCGATCGACCGACCGTCGGGCGCCCACGTCGGCGCGAATGGGCTCTCCCCGACGTCCGTGAGAGTTCCCACCTCGCCACCACCGGCGCTGACAGCGCCGATCTGCATGCCACCAAACACGTTCATCCAGAACGCGATCCGCGATCCGTCGGGTGACCAACGCTTCCATGCCGCCTCGCCATGGAAGCGCGTGAGCGCCCGGACGGGACTCGCATCGTCCGCGCGGGCCGTGCATGCGGCGGCCGCCACTACGGACGCGAACGCCAGCAGAAGAGCGTACGGCCATCGGTGATGCATGTGCCTCTCCCTACGCCCACTGGACACCGCCGACGGGGAACCCGTTCGCGTACGACGGGCTCCCGGCCGCCGGGCCGCCGGGAGGAAGTCATGCAGCCGGCAGGGCCCGTTGGTCGGCGTCCGACTCGCCAACGACGCGAATGGCGGGGGGCGGCGACCTGCCAAGGGTAGGAGCCATCGCTCGGCCGCCCAGCGCCTCTGGATTCCGGCGCGGCAATCTGCGACACTGAATCCGCCCTCATCATATACACGCGATCACGGCTAACTACGTCGGGGAATGGGACCACATGGCAAGCGTCACACTGGGCGTCATCGGGTGCGGCGGCATGGGCAGCGACCTTGTCCGGAACGCCCAACGACTGGAACATGCCGACGTCGTCGTCGTCAGCGACCTTGACGAGTCTCGCGCGAAGCCGCTCGCGGAGGAGATAGACTCCGCGTACGTCACCGACTACGCGGAGTTGCTGGCCCGAGATGACATAGACGCCGTGCTTATCGCGTCGCCGCCTTTCGTGCATCGACAGATGACCGAGGCCGCCGCGGAGGCGGGGAAGCATGTGTTCTGCGAAAAGCCGATGGCGCCGACGCTCGCGGACTGTGACGCGATGACTCAGGCGGTCACAGAGGCGGGCGTCAAGTTCCAGATCGGACACGTGTGCCGATACCACGGCACGCACGGCAAGGTGCGCGACCTCGTTGCCAGCGGCGACTTCGGCGCGCCCACCACGATGGTCGTGTGGCGCATCGGCGGCGGGTGGGGAGACAGCCACCCCAACTGGCGTTACAAGCTCGAGGAGTCGGGCGGCACGCTCATGGAAGTGAACGCCCACGAGATCGACTTCATGCGTTTCGTGTGCGGCGACGTCGCGAAGGTCTCGGCCATCGGCGGCACGTACGTGCAGACGCGGCACGACTACCCGGACGTGACGCTCGTCTCGTTGCAGTTCACGAGCGGCGCCGTCGGCTTCCTCCAGTCCGGCAATGCAAGCGCCATCGGCGGGTATGGCGGCCGGGTCGACTGCACCGAGGGGTCCATCGACTTCCCCGCGTTCTGGGGCGGCGGCGCGACTATCGACACGAAGCGGTTCGACGGCGAACGCGACGAGGTCGCGATCGGCGATCTCGACTTCGAGACGCCCGTAAAGGCCGAGATACGCGCGTTCGTGGACGCGATCCTCAACGACACGGACACGCCCATCACCGCTGCGGACGGGCGCGCCATCGTCGAGGTCGCGCGCGCGGCGTACCGGTCGATCGAAGAGGGCGGCGCGGTCATCTCGCTAGGGTAGAGCAGGAGCTGGCAATGGCAAGCATCGGCGGGTCACGGGCGCTGTTGAGGCGCCCGGCCCTATCGCCCGACGGGTCGGAGATCGCCTTCGCGCACGCTGCGGACGTGTGGATCGCACCCGCTGTCGGAGGGACGGCGCGCCGCGTGACGTCGCACGCGAGCGAGGACTACAGCCCCGCATTCTCGCCCGATGGCGACTCACTGGCCTTCTTCTCCGCCAGGACTGGCGGTGGGAACATCTACGTCGCCTCTTTGGACGGCGACGGCGCCCCACGTCGGGTCACCTACCACGGTGGCTCCTCGCCGCCAGTATCCTGGTCGCCGGACGGTGCGTGGATCTACTTCGCTTCGCACTACACGGGTCTCGGTGGCGGCATATTCAAGATCGCCGCCAGCGGCGGCCCACCCATCCGAATCGCGCACGACCCGATGGAGTCGCACTACAACGTCGCGGTATCACCCGACGGCGGCCGCCTGGCCTTCAACAACAACGGCGCGCAATGGTGGCGACACGGGCGCAACGCCGCCGGGCACTCCGACATCTGGGTCATGGCGGAAGCCGCCGACGCCGACGACCACCAACGCCTCACCACGTACCTCGGCCTCAACACGCGACCGATGTGGGGGGAGGACGGCGAGACGATCCTCTACGTTTCCGATCGCGGCGGGGAGGAGAATGTCTGGCGCATGTCGCTCGATGGCGACGACGGCGCCGAGCCCATCACGGAGTTCACGGAGGGGCGCGTCACGAACCCGTCCATCTCCGCGGACGGCCGGTGGATCGCCTTTGAGCGCGACTTCGGCCTGTGGCGGCTGGATGTCGCCACTGGCGAATCTTCGCCAGTCGACATCCACGTCCATGCGGACGAGAAGTCCACGCCCGTCCGTCACGAGGCGTTCACCGACCGGCTGACGGAGCTCGACCTGTCGGCGGACGGGAAGAAGGTCGCCTTCGTCGTGCACGGCGAGGTCTTCGCCGACCTCGCCGACAAGGGCGACAAGGTGAAGAAGGGCGGCGACTCGTTCCGCATCACGCACACGCATGCGCGCGAGAGCCAGCTCGCATGGCGCCCGGACAGCGATCACGTCGTGTACGTGTCCGATAGGACCGGCCACAACGAGGTGTTCCTGTACGACTTCAAGGCGCGCGAGGAGCGCCAGCTCACCGATTCCGACGAGGGCAAAGCCGCGCCGACCTTCTCACCGGACGGGAAGTGGCTGGCCTACACGGTGGGTAAGACGGACATCCGGCTTATGGACACCGAGGAGTGGACGGAGCGGCCGTTCATCGTGAACGAGCGGTTCACGGGCGTCATCACGCCGACGGACTTCGTCTGGGCTCCCGACAGCCAATGGGTCGCGTACGTGGCTACCGACGCCAACTTCTTCGACAACGTCCACGTGCAGAGCGTCGAGGAGAGAGAGTCGAAGCAGGTCACGTTCCTGAGCAACATCTCGTGTGGCAATCTGCTCTGGGCGCCCGACGGGAAGTTCCTGGTGTTCGGCACCGGGCAGTACCGGGAGGAAAGCCTGATCGCCCGCGTCGACCTGGCCCCCATAGCGCCTGTCTTCGCCGAGGAAGACTTCGACAAGCTATTCGAGGAAGACGAGGAGAAGGACAAACAGGACGAGGACGTCCCCGAGCATCCCGACGCGGCTGAGGACGAGGATGCGACGACATCCGACAGTGACGGCGCCAGCGCCGCCGAAGAGGACGAGAACGAGAACGAGGGCGAGAATGGCGACGAGGAGGAAGCCCCAGAACCGGTTCGGATCGAGATGGACGGGATCAAGCATCGCGTCCGGTTCCTGACCGACCCCAAGGCGGGCGCGCACGCAATGCGCATCCGGCCGGATTCGAAGACGCTCGTCTACTCCGCGTCCCACACGGGTCAGGGCAACCTGTGGAGCGTGTCCCTGGAAGAGGGCAAGGGAGGCGAGCCGCCCAAGCAGCTAACCTCATCGTCGGGGGGCAAGGGCGCGGTCCGGTTCGTGAAGGACGGCAAGCGCTTCTACTTCTTAGAAGCCGGTCGCATCCACTCCTGCGGCATGGACGAGGCCGGCGGTCGCGAGGGCGACCCGAAAGCGCTCAACGTCCGCGCGGAGGTCGAGATCGACTTCCACGCCGAGAAGATGCAGGCATTCGACGAGGCGTGGCGGTTCATGAACGAGAACTTCTACGACGCCGAGTTCCACGGCTGTGACTGGGACGCGGCGCGCGAGACGTTCCGCGCCCAAGTGGAGAGCGCACGCACCGGCGACGAGTTCCGCGAACTGCTCAACCTGATGGTCGGCGAACTCAACGCCTCGCATCTCGGCGCGGGAGGAGGCGGTGGCGGCGCGCCCGACGCCTTCCTCGGCCTCGAGTTCGAGCGCGCCGAGTTGGAGCAGCACGGACGCTACCGTATCTCATCCGTCTTGCCCGACTCGCCCGTGACGTTCGCCGAGGAGTCGGCCCACATCGGCGAGTACCTCCTATCGGTGGATGGGATCAGCGTGGGGGACGGGGCGAGTCTGTCGGAGCGACTGCAGCGGCTCGCAGGCCGCCGTGTGACGCTGGTCCTTGCGGACGAGCCGACCTCGGACGACAGGCGCGAGATCATCGTGAAACCCGTTGGCGGTGGCAGGCACTCGGAACTGCGGTACCGAGGATGGGTGCGCGGCAACGCCGACTACGTGCACGACAAGAGCGGCGGCCGGCTGGGATACGCCCATGTGTCTCAGATGTCGTACCCCGCCTACATGCGTTTCATCGCCGATCTCGACGCGGAATCCCACAGCCGTGAGGGGATCGTCGTGGACGTCCGCTTCAACGGTGGCGGGCACATCGCGCCGTTCATATTGGACGTACTCGCGCGCAAGGCTTACACCCTGTCCAGTTTACGTGGGCACTACGAGGCGCCCGACACGAACCTGGCCGGGAACCGCATCATCGAGAAGCCGCTCATCCTCATCACGAACGAGCACTCGGGCAGCAACACGGAGATGTTCAGCGAAGGCTTCCGCCGGCTCGCCCTAGGCAAGATCGTCGGCAAGCCGACGGCCGGGGCGGTGATTTGGACATGGGGCTGGCAACTTCTGGACGGCACGTCGTTCCGTCTGCCGCGCATGCGCGTCGGAACGCTCGACGGCGAGAACCTCGAAGGCAATGCGCGACCTGTGGACGTCGATGTGGACCGGCCGCTTGGGGAGGCCGTGCGTGGGGTGGACAGCCAACTGGACACGGCGGTCCAGGAGCTGCTGTCGCAGATAGATTCCGATGGCTGACGTGTTCGGCCCCGACGGGATCCGCGGCCACTACGACGAGCTGGCCGGCGGCGAGTGGGATCGGCTCGTCGCTACGCCCGCCGACGAGGTCAAGCTCCACGTCCACGCGCACTACTTGCGCGCGCACATCGCGGCGGGGAGCCACGTCCTGGACATCGGCGCCGGCCCGGGCCGGTTCACGATAGAATTGGCCCGCCTCGGGGCGCGCGTGACGGTTGCGGACATCTCCCCGGTGCAGTTGTCGCTCAACCGCGAGCGCGTCGCCGAGGCGGGCCACGACGATGCCGTGGTGGGCCGATACGAGGCGGACGTTTCCGACCTCGCCCGGTTCGCGACCGCCGCGTTCGATGCCACGGTCTGCTACGGTGGCCCTCTGAGCTGCATGGGCAGCCGGCTCGACGATGCCATCGACGAACTGCTGCGCGTGACGAAGCCCGGCGGCCCGGTGCTAATGAGCGTGATGTCGCTCGTGGGCTCGTCGCAGACGCATCTCGGCGGCATCTTCGACGTCATGGAGGCCGCCGGGCGAGACATCGTGGACGCCGTGGCGACGCGCGGCGACATAGGCTCCGGAGTCCGCGCGACGCACCACATGCACATGTTCCGCTGGTCGGAACTCCGCGCGCTGCTGCAGCGGCACGGATGCGAGATCGTAGCGGCGTCCGCGTCGAACTGCCTGTCGGTTGGGAACCCGGAACCGTTGGCGCGCATCCGCGACGACCACGACGCGTGGGAGATGTTCCTGCGGTGGGAACTCGACTATTGTCGCGAGCCCGGCGCGATCGACGCCGGCACGCATATCATCGCGGTCGCACGCCGCGCGTAGTCACACGGCGAGCGCCCCGACCGGTTCCTGCATGCGGAAGCGCTCGACCTTCTTCCGCAACGCCAGGGCCAGCCACAGCTTCACGTCCGTACGCGCGCCGAGTCGGTCGTACGTCTCCGCCAGGATGGCGGCGGCGTCCGGATGAACGCGGAGCGGTGCGTCGGGCGCCTCACCCGTGGCCCACGCCGCTATCGCGGCCATGCTGACGTCATAGACCCGACACATCGCCTCGGCCGAGGGCTGCGCGGCTTGAAGCGCCTCCTCCCAGTCGTACGCGGTCTCCTCGCGGCCGATGCGCACGAGCGTCACGTCGATCTGGTCGAACAGTCGCTGGTGGCACAGCCACGGGTGATCGAACTCGGAGATGAACCGGTCGACGTCGAACGCCGTCCCATTGGCCGCGGCTCGTAGCCGGCGCTCGATGGCCTCCCGCTCGGCCGTCTCCGGCCTCCCTGGCGCCCACGGCTGCTGCGCGTTCATGTCGATGGATAGGAGGCCGGCGTCGTTCGTCGTGAACGATGCGTTAAGGAAGCGGAGATGCCACGACAGGCGCTCGACGGCGCACCTCTTGAGTTCAGTCGACCCGCCCAGCGCGGAGTACGCATGGTCTACGAACGTCGAGATGTCCGTGAAGCCTTCGCGGCAATCCTGCACGGCGGCGCCGGCCCGCCACATGTCCAGCGCGAGGAGCCGCCGCTCCACGGCGTCCTTGGTTGCTGAGTTCGCCTCGAAGCAGAAGGTGTAGCCAGCGTCCGGCGTCTCCTGCCCTATTCCGCGAAACACGGCATACAGCGGCTCAGGGAAGTTCACCTGACCGCAGTGTGGGAGCGCGTCTATCTGTACGGCGATGTCGATCGCCCAGTCGGGGACATCGCCGATGGCGCGCTCCATCTCGATGAGACTCAGGATCTCATCGTCGAACGGTTGGTCGCCGTCGAAGACGGTGAAGCCCCACATAAACGGCGTGATGCAGTCTTGGGCGTCGGGGTAGATGTCGCGGTATTGACGAGCCTGAATCCACGCTCCCATGCGATGCGCATAGTGGCCAAACCGGCTCGGGCCGTAGTTCGGGTGCGTCCTCACGTCTACCCTCTTCCTGCCGCTGCGCTAGCGGTCCATTGCCGCCAGCGCTTGCTCGATCGCGGTGATTGCCTGCTCCTCCAATGCCGCGGCGTGGGCCAGCACGGCGCGTTCACGCGCCAGGCCCTCGCGCGCCCAGCCGTCGGCCTCAACGCCGCCGAACCGGTTCATGCGCTGCCTTGGCCGAGGGACTCCATGAGGAGCGCGTGTTCCTCCTCGTAGAAGTCCGCCGCGCGCGTCACGGCGTCGCGCGCTTCGCCGTCGAGAACTGGAGCCTGGCTCCGCAGGAACTGACCCGCCGCCTCGCGCGCGTTGAACAGGGTTTCATAGGTCCACATGCTCACGTGCCGGAAGCCCGCCAGATCGTCGACCGGTATGGAATCGACATCGTCCAGGGCGGCGAGCCAGCGGTCGTACGCGGCCTTGCCGTGCACGTACTTCGTCTCGTTCCAGGCGCCGCCATCCTCGCGCCAGTGCTCGACGGCGATCTCCAACGTCCGCCGCAACACGTCCATGTCGGCCGGCGGGTCGTCGTAGCCGCCGAGGAAGACGAAGAACGGTGGCATGTCCTTGAGGGCCACGCTCCGCGGGTCTTCGCCACCGAAGTACCCGCGTGCGAGCGTCGTGCTGCCATCTCCCTCGTAGCCGTATATCACGCCGACGTTCCACCCACCAACGTACGCGGGCACGGGGAGCCCAGCCTCGATGGACTCGACCACGCCAGCGGCGTACCGCTCGATGTGAGGGTTGTCCATGTCAGGCGTGTCCGCCGGGCGGAACTGCCAGCCGGTGGCCTCGGACACCGCCTGCTGTTCGTCGGGGTATTCCCCGACCGCGCCGGAGGGTCAGCAACCGTCGCGGAACGCGCGCGTGCGGAAGGCGAGACCTGAGACTCCCATGACGTGCGCATAGTCGTACGGATGCTCCGTGACGGCCAACGCCGCCTCCAGCGCGCCGACGTCCGTGCTCATCTTGGCAGGGAACCCGAACGTCGGGAGGCCCTGGATGAGCGCCGTGTCGCCCTCATGGCTGACGGTTGCGGTGCTCAGTGGCTTCATCGTCTCCCTCATCCCAAAATCGCTCGTCGCGGCAAGTGCGCACAGCAGCAGGCCATCATCACGACGGCGGGCGTGCTGCGTGGCGATCGCATCTGCCTGCCCTCGTGGCCGCAGTGCGACTCACTGCGACTCAGCGTCGAGTGCGTCTCGTAGCCCCGTCACAGCGATGTCGCGCAGGTCAGCGATGCGCCTGAGCCCGTGCACGACCTCGTCGCGGGCGGCGGCGAATTCGTCCGGCTCCGGCAGCACACTGTATCCCCACGGGCAACTCCTGCTCCTGGCTTCGAACTTCCCGAGGAGGGCGCTCCTGTCGTCGTCTACGATGTACACGAGGGACGCCTCCGTGCGGATGGCTTCCCGCAGGTCGTCTTCGGTGTGCAGGTCGCAAGTCCAGCCGCAGACGGGCAGCGGGATGTTCGCGGCCTCCGCCAACGCGGAATGCGCGTCGGTGAGATGGGGACGCATCGCGTCGGGAGCGTTGCCCGCCGCCCACGCAAGGTACTTCGCCGCGTCGTGCCCGCGCTCTATCTGCAGTCGTAGCGTCGTGTCGTTCGCGTGGATGACGCCGAAATCGTGCGTTGCCTCGGGGAGTTCCGCGACGTGGCCGGCCCAGATGCGGATCGCGTCGGCGCCCGTGACAAACTCGGTGTCGCGCACGCCCAGGAAGTCGGAGCCGGTGTCACGCCGCAGTTGGGTGTCCGCGCGACCGGATCGGGTCGACTCGCATACCGACCGCAGCGCTCGCACGGCCAGAGAGATCTCGCCGTATACGTCGTGGCTCGTCCTGCCGCGCACAACGAACGCCGGGTTTCGCGCAACCTGGCCCGGCGCGTAGGTGGCGCCGTACCAGTCGCCTACTGGCATAGCTATCGCGCGTAGTTCGTCTTCCGAACGATGCGCGGGGAGTTCCTCGCCGACCGTCGCCTGCTCGAACCCAGAGACATCGCACAGGAACTCCCGCGGTGCCGTGTCGTAGCCGACGACGAGTTCCCAGTCGCGGTCCATCCCAAGTAGTGCCGGGACCCCAGCGTCGATACTGGCGACGATCGCGCCTAGCGTGGCCTCGTGAGACTCGCCACGCAGGGCCGTGTGAGAGAAGCCCAGCGCTTCGCACGCCGAGGCTGCAGCATCCAGCGGCGTGATCGCCTCCGCCTCGTGTCCCCAGCCTCCCTGCCAAGTGAATCGCAACGCCTCGCCACTCGCGGCGCTGACGCGCTCGAAGGCGATGTCGTGACCCATCATCAGGTAGGCGCGACGTAGGCACGACACGATGCTCGGGCCGCGATCGTGGATCTCAACGCCCTGCCAACGACCGTCGGCATCGAGGCGCTGCACGCGCCAAGGAAGACGCGGGATGGGGCTCAATACCACTCGCACGGTGCGCCTCTCCAGAACGCGGGCATGGCGGATTCGGCGGCTTCGCCGGCCTTGTGCGTACTCGTGCAACCGTCGTCAACCGGCGCGCGCTTGGTGGGTGATACGATCGTCGTGACGCCGTCGTTCCGACGATGCGGATCGGCGGAGCGACGCAGTCGTAGACAGCGTTACAGCGCCTATAGTGGTAATGCACTGGGGATCCAGTATCAGATTAGGTGGTACTGTGTTATATGCGCTCCCAGCGCGCTCGCGGCCCTCGCCCGAGGAGCCGGATACGCGTTCCCTTCATCTCGCTCATCACCCGGCGTATCAGAGGCCGGCTCACCTCGGGGCACGCGCGCTCCAGGTCCGAGATCGAGAACGGGGAAGGCAGTTCCTCAATGGCCTTTCGAACGGTGTCGGACTTCAACACGCGCCCATGTGGGATCGCCGCCAGACGCGCGTCGAGTTCCTCGTGTGTGTGCGTGAGGGTGGCGAGGAAGTACGCCCACCACGGCGTGAGATCGTGCCACGCGGCGTGCCACCCCTTCGTCGACGCCTCGAAGGCGGCCTGACACGCCGGCAGCGTGTCCTCGACGGCTGAGCCAAGTCCGACATACCGGGTCACGTCATAGCCGAGGTCGCGAAGGACTACATCCGCGACACGCCACCCGACCCGCGCCGAGCCCTCGGCGAACGGGCACACGCACAGGAAGTCGAGCGTGAAAGCCCCGAGGGCGAACAGGGGCTCGGCGTCGTCGGCGGCGACGCGCGCGCGGTACGTGGCGCACAGCGTCGTGATGAGTTCCTCCACGTCCGCCGCGGCCGGCGGGCGGAACTGCTGTCGGGACGCGAGCATGCCGTCGAGGCCGTCCTCCACGCCGTCGCTGGGTCTCCAGCGCCCGGCGGGACGCGTGGTGTCGGCGCACACGTCGGCGTGGACCTGCAGGATGTAGTCCGGCGTCGGGGCCGCGTGGGGCGGCAGGGGCCGGATGGTGGGCCGTTCCGCAGCCAGCGCCAAGAGGGCGTCGCCGCGCGTGTGCCGGTGGAGGGCGAGCCGACCCTTCAGCTCGCCCACGTGGCCGACCGCTCGGACGATGGCCATCGGGATCTTCTGGCGTTCGAGGACGCCCGGCGCGAATGACTTCACCGAGAACTCCGACGTTGCAGCCGCGGCCGGGTCAGTACGTGCTCTCTTCGTCGGCGACGCGGTACGCGAGTTCGACGCGCTCCAGCGTCGTGTCCGGCTGGACCGTGTGCGCCGTGCAGAACACGAACCCGCCTCCCGGCTTCATGGTGCGGAACAGGTCGCGCACCTCGTCCTCGAGCTCCTGTAGGGTCCCGCGCGGGAGCGTGTGGCGTATGTCCAGGCCGCCGTAGAGGGCGAGCCGTCCGGCATATTCGCGCTTGAACTTGGCCACGTCCATGCCGGCCGACTGCTGCACTGGGTGCACGCACTGCACGCCCATCTCTACCAGGTCGTCGAGCACGTCGTAGAAGTACCCGTCGCAGTGTACCGACACACATCCCCCGGCGGATCGTGCCGCCTCGACGGTGATCGACTCGGTGGGGTAGATGTGCTCACGCCACACCTCGGGGCGCATCATCATGCGTTCGTTCTCGCCCCAGTCATCCGAGATGTGGACGATGTCCACGCCGACATCCAGGCAGTTGCGTGCGTAGATCGCCGCCCATCGCGCGATCTTCTCGTACAGCGCATGGCATTTGTCCGGCTCCATCGCGAGCAAGGTCAGCGAGTTCTCGATGCCCAGCACGCCGTTGCTCGTCTCGAAGACGCCGGGTGTCTGGCAGAAAACCGCCCGGCCCTTCTGCCCCTTCTGGAACTCGACATCGTGGCGTATGGCGCGGTAGATGTCCTCGTCATCGGGGTCGGTCAGCGTGGCGTCCAGGGCGTCGTCGATGCCGCCCACGCCGCCGGGCCACATGCCTTTCGACGGGAACGTCTGGAACGAGTCGATGTCGAGGAAGTCGAAGAACGCGTCCACGCTGCCGTGTCTCTCGGCGACCGCCTCGCGCACGTCCTCGCGGAACATCCAGATGGTTCTCGGCACGCGGTCGGCTTCCTCGTGCGCGAACGCCGCCAGCACTCGTTCCCTGCCCAGCATGGTCGCCTTCCTGTTCTTCCGCGCGAGCCCGCCGACTGGCGCGAATCTTCCTAGCCTCGTGCCGCGCCATCATCCGGGACGCCCCGCGGCGAGGACAAGACCATCACCCCGCGCGGAATCGCGCCGGGGCCCTGTGACCCGCGGTCGAGGGTGGTCATACTCTCGCAAGAGGCCCGACACGCTCCTCGCGCACGGCGCGACGGCACGGAGGGAGAGACGACCATGGCCATGTCATCCTACGAGGTGGTGCGCCGCGCCATTGAGTTCGAGACGCCCGACCGGCTGCCCATGCGGTTCGGCGGGCTGGGCTTGGACGACACGTACGGCGTCGGCTGGAACCAGACTGGCACGGGCGACCGACGTCTGACGGAAACGCTCGACGAATGGGGATGCCTGTGGGCGCGGTCGCCGGATCAACCCAACATGGGCCAGGTCAAAGGGCACCCGCTTGCCGACCTGTCCGCATGGGACGCATACGCGTGGCCGGACGCCGACGACCCGAAGTTCTACGAGGGCATGGAGGCGCGCTTCGAGGGCTCCGACGGGAAGTACGTCACGACCGGCTTCTTCATGCTGCTGTTCGAGCGCATGCATTCGCTCCACGGCTTCGAGAACGTGCTGTCCGGGCTGTATCTGGACACGCCCCGTATGGAGGAACTCGCCGACCGGATCATGGAGTTCGGGCTTGGCGTGATTGAGAACATTGGCCGGCGCTTCCCGGGGCAGATCCACGGCTTCAGCTTCACGGACGACTGGGGCACCGAGCGCGCCACGTTCGTCCGTCCCGACCACTGGGACCAGTTCTTCCGTCCGCGCTACAAGCGGCTGTTCGACGCGATGCGCGCCCACGGCTGGCACGTATGGATGCACTCGTGCGGGAAGGTCGACGGCATCATCGACAGCCTTATCGACATCGGCTGCGACGTCATCAATCTACAGCAGCCGCGTGCGTTGGGCATCAAGGACAGCGGCGAGCGCTTCGCGGGGCGCATATGCTTCGAGTCGCTCTGCGACATCCAACACACGCTGCCGTTCGAGGACGCTGCCGCCATCCGCGAGGAGGCGCGCTTGCTCCTGGAGTGCTGGAGCATGCCGCAGGGCGGCTTCATCCTCTCGGACTACGGCGACGGCGCCGCGATTGGAGTCGCGCCCGAGAAGAAGCAGATCATGCTCGACGCGTTCATGGAATTCGACCCGTACCGCTAGGCGGCCGCCTGCGTGGCTTTGGACATGGCCGTTGTCGGCGATTGCGCGGTTGGACCGTCCTAGCCCTACGGGCCGACGAACCACCGCCACACGCGGCGCCACATACCGGGCGGTCGGTCAGGTTGCGTCTCCGGCGCCGGCGGGCGACGCGTGTCCACGGACCACAGTAGCCGTAGCTCCGGGAAGCCCTTGAGGCGCTGGCCGCGGTGCTTTCGCCACTCCAGATGCGCGTGGCGGGCGGCCTTCTCCAGGTCCACGTCTTCCTTGACGCGGTCGCTTGTCCAGATCTCGCCCGGCTTGGCGTAGCTCTCGATCCGCGCGCACAGCGCGACCGAATTCGCCGATACGTCCTCTCCGTCAACGCGCACTGCCCCTACATGGATGCCGGCGCGTATCTCCAAGCCATGCCCGGGGTCGTCGTGCGCCGCCAGCGCGAAGCTGAGCGCGTCCCACGCAACGCGAAACGCCGCGATGACCCCGTCCCCCTTCGTCTTGATGAGCCTCCCCTTGTGCCGCTCAATGAGCGTCTCATACCACTGCAGGTGGTCCCGCCGGATCGGGTCGAAGGCTTCATCTCCCGCGCTGACGCCCGCGTGCGTGGAGTTGGCGATGTCGGTGAAGACCACGGCGAGGGTCGCGGCATCGGCCCCGACCCAGTCACGGAAGCGCTGCGACTGCACCTCGCCGACGGCCGCGGCCACGTCGGCTGCGGCGTCCCTCTGCTCACCGGCCGCCTTGTCCATCTCAGGCACGCGGGACGTGTGTTCCTGTTCCAGCCGTTCCGTGCCGTCCAGCACCGAGATCTCCGCCCGGCACCCCGGGCACGGGTCGATACGCTGCCGCGCGCCCGATTCGCCTCGACCTGTTGGTCGGTGAGTGCGACACCGCACGCAGCACAGGCGTAGTGGCGCGTCCGGACGACGGTGTCGCGGAGCGCCCTCGCCTCCAGATGACGCTCGACGTACTTCTCGAAGTCGAGCTGCGCGGCCTCCGATGTTGTGTCCTCGAAGAACAGCGTGATCGCGCCGGAGCCTTCGTCCGTCTCGTCGAGGTACATGCCGCATGGCCCGCCGTGGCTGGCCCTGTATGTCGCGGCGTTCTGCCACATTTCGTGGGCGGCAAACACGCCGCTGTGCGCCAGACGGACCGCAAGGGCGGCGTAGATGTTGTCGACCGGCCCGTCGAAGGCGAACGTGAGCGCTCGGTGTTCTGGCGCCCGCATTGTCGGCCGCTCTCGGGTCAATTCGGACGGGAACACTAGGTACGTGCCGTCGTCCGCGTGTTCACGTAGCGCCGCCTCGTGCTGGAGGAGACCTTCGATCGTCGCCGCGAGCAGCAGCTTCTCCTGCTCCGCATCGTCGACGCGGACATCGCTTGGGATGTCGAAGCCGCCTCGTTGCACGTCCTCCTCCAGCACGCAGCCCATGCCGTCCGGCTCCGCTCGTGCAGCGTTCACGATTGAGGAGGCGTACGCGTCCAGGTACTCCGGCTGGAGCAGCACCAGCCCGCCAAAGCTGAGCCGTTTGATGAGACCGCGACCCTCCACGAGGCCGATGCAGATCCCGAACTCGCGCTGCGGGTCGCCCGCGTCGTCGTCGCTCGACTCCACGAAGGCGCGGTACAGTTCCTCCTCCGTGCAGAGAATCTGCCCGGCCGCCTTGCGCGCCACTAGGAACGTCTGGATGCGCCGGAACAACTCCGTCGACGTGACCTTCGGCATCGCGTCCCAGTCGATCGAACGGCCGATCGCCTCCGCCAGTCCCTCGACGCCATCGCCCTCCATCGCGCTGGTCTCGAAATACTCGGCAAAGCCGTGGCCCTTGCGCTCCTGGTCGATCCTCGCAGGGCTCGCCGCCAGCCCGCCGCGGTCCATCCGCGCGGCGACGAGATGCGTCGTCAGCGGAGGGGCCGCGGAGCCGAGAGTCGCGCGGGCGCGGTCCAGCGCCTTGGCCCAGTAGGCGACCCCCGCGAACGGGTCCGTCTCGCTCCGCGCGTCAATGACGACGAGGCCCACGGCGACCTCGCGCAACGAGAGCTGGTTCACGAGTCGGTACCCCGGCTGCCCCGGCAGATCCCACAGCAGCGTCTCGCGCGTTTCGAGGAGTGTGCCCTCCTCCTCGATCTCGTCGAGCGCGAACGTCCATACGTTCCGCTTCTGGGTCGAGTCGGTCTTCCTGTATCCCTCGCCCGCAAGGACGTACCCGAGACCGGTCTTCCCCACGCCCGTGTCGCCGACCAGGACGACCTTCGCATTGGTGTAGTGAACGGACGACGGCGCGCTGTCGGCCGCGCGCGCCAACAACACGTCTACGTCCAGATCGTACACCACGATGCCCAGCCGCCCTGCCTGGTCGGGCCCAGGCAAGGCGAGCGTTGGCGCGTCCGCCTGGAACGCCCGGTAGTCCGTGGCAAACGGCCCCGCGAAGCCAACTCCCCGAAGGCAGAGGGCCGCTTCCCACCTGTCCGTCCGCCACAGCCGGTGCGTTCCATCCATCGAGGACGAGACCAGCATCCGGCCGTCGGACGACCAGTGCACGCTGGTTACCGGCCCTGTGTGGCCCTCCAGCGTTCTGAGCAGCGACCCGCTCTGAGCATCCCACAGACGTATTGACGCGTCGTCGGCACCGGACGCGAGGATGCGCCCGCCCGGCGACCAAGAGACGGTCCCGACATCGCCGGAGTGTCCCGTGAGTTCGTGGAGGGGATTGCCCGTCGCGGCCTCCCACACGCGGACGACATCGTCACGCCCGCCAGACGCGATCGACCAGCCGTCCGCCGACCACGACGCGCTGTCTACACAGCCTTCGTGTCCTTCGAGCCGTCGGAGCGCTTCTCCCGTTTCCGCGTCCCACACCCGCACGACCTTGTCGTCTCCGCTGGATGTGAGGAGGCGTCCGTCTGGCGACCACGAAACGCTCTCGAGGTATCCCGTGTGTCCTTCGAGTTGTCGGAGCGCTTCTCCCGTTTCCGCGTCCCACACCCGCACGACGCTGTCCATGCCGCCGGATGCGAGGAGGCGTCCGTCGGGCGACCACGAAACGCTCTCGACGTATCCCGTGTGTCCTTCGAGTCGTCGGAGCGCTTCTCCCGTTTCCGCGTCCCACACCCGCACGACGCTGTCCATGCCGCCGGATGCGAGGAGGCGTCCGTCGGGCGACCACGAAACGCTCTCGACGTATCCCGTGTGTCCTTCGAGTCGTCGGAGCGCTTCTCCCGTTTCCGCGTCCCACACCCGCACGACGCTGTCCATGCC
>JABGQA010000058.1:0-297792 GCA_018644665.1 Candidatus Poribacteria bacterium | reverse complement strand
CGTCCCACACCCGCACGACGCTGTCCATGCCGCCGGATGCGAGGAGGCGTCCGTCCGGCGACCAGGAGACGCTCCGGACGACTCCCGTGTGTCCTTCGAGTTGTCGGAGCGCTTCTCCCGTTTCCGCGTCCCACACCCGCACGACGCTGTCCATGCCGCCGGATGCGAGGAGGCGTCCGTCGGGCGACCACGAAGCGCTCTGGACGTATCCCGTGTGTCCTTCGAGTTGTCGGAGCGCTTCTCCGGTCTCCGCGTCCCACACCCGCACGACGTTGTCGTCTCCGCCGGATGCGAGGAGGCGTCCGTCGGGCGACCACGAAACGCTCTGGACGACTCCCGTGTGTCCTTCGAGTTGTCGGAGCGCTTCTCCGGTCTCCGCGTCCCACACCCGCACGACGTTCTCGCGCCCTCCAGATGCGAGTAGGCGTCCGTCCGGCGACCACGAAACGCTCTGGACCCAGTTCGTGTGTCCTTCGAGTTGTCGGAGCGCTTCTCCCGTTTGCGCGTCCCACACCCGCACGACGTTGTCGTCTCCGCCGGATGCGAGTAGGCGTCCGTCCGGCGACCACGAAACGCTCTGGACCCAGTTCGTGTGTCCTTCGAGTTGTCGGAGCGCTTCTCCCGTTTGCGCGTCCCACACCCGCACGACGTTGTCGTCTCCGCCGGATGCGAGGAGGCGTCCGTCGGGCGACCACGAAACGCTCCGGACCCAATCCGTGTGTCCTTCGAGTTGTCGGGGTGGTTCTCCGGTCTCTGCGTCCCACACCCGCACGACTCGGTCTGATCCGCCGGATGCGAGTAGGCGTCCGTCCGGCGACCACGAAACGCTCTGGATGTGTCCTGTATGTCCCTCCAGCGTGCGGACGTGGTCGCCCGTCTCCGCGTCCCACAGGAGGACCACGTGGTCTTCGCCGCCGCACGTGGCGAGCGTCCGGCCGTCCGGCGACCAAGCTACGTCGCGCGTCTCGCCCGGATGGCCGGCGAACGTCTGCCGCACGGTTATCCCCGGCGGCGGGTTGCGCGCGTCGTATATGGGAGCTTCGGTGGGTGTGTCGCTCTCGGCCATGGCTTCCCCGCTCAGTTGCGCTACATTCTTAGTACGAACGTAGCGCCTTCGCGCGCCTTGCGCAACGCGCAGCATCCGCGCGTCTACGTCGCGCCGGGCTGTGAGGTCACAGAGAGGCGTGTGCGCGGCAACGACGGACGCGCGCAACGCCACACGAGAGCGTGGGCGGCCGTTTCCCCGGGGCTCGATGGGGCGCGTGTCGTCGTCAGATACGGTCGGCGCTTCGGCGGCCCGATAGCCGTGGTACCACCTGTGCTAGCGCGATGCCTTGAGCGCGGCCCACGTCGCCGCCACCTTCCCGAGCGGCTCCACAGGAAGGAAGCTGCCTTGCACGCTGTCGATCTCCGCGGTCATCAGCGTCCCGGCGATGTGCGACGTGACGCCAACGCCCACGAACACAGGATCACCCAACGCCAGCGTCACCTCGGCCGGCGCGCCGGCAATCTCCGCCAGATCCCACGCGGCGCCGTCGTCCGACAGATACGATGTGAACAGGTCGCCCTCGCGCACAAGCCTGAGATATACCGGGGCTTCCGCGTTCGGCTCGGCCGGATCGGGGCCGGTCGGGCCACCGACAGTGTCTCGATGGATCACCTTGACGCCGTGCGTGCCGGTCAGGTTCACGAACACGTTGGGCGACCCAGCGTCGAGGCTTTGTCGGGCCATGAGGCCCACCTTCGACCATTCGTGGACGTCCGTAAACGACACGATGCGCGCGGACAGATCGAAGTCGCCGTCGGTCTCCTGGTAGGTGAACCGGAACGCGTCCGCGGCGGCCCAGATGTCCGCGCCGTTCGCCTCGATCGTCCATGTGCCAGCGTTGTCGTCGAACGGCCCTGGCGACGGGTCACCGATGTCCCAGCTTTCCCAGTCTTGGGCGAATGCGCCAGTACCGAGGAGAGCGCCGGCGATCCATGCGAGCACCCGTGCAACAGGTTGCATGCCTATACCTCCATATCGCGCGCTGCCGTGCATCGTGCGTCCGCGGTATGCGCGCGCCGGCGCCGCGGCTGATCGGGGAATACGGGCGAGCGTGACCCCGAACAAGCGAGATAGAGCGTGAGAGCGCGCCGTGTGCCCTTCACACACCGGGCCGAAGGTGGTATGTCTGGCCCCTGTGGCCATGCCCGTCGGCTACCATACCCACGGCGTCAATTCGCGGGACCACAGCTCGTACCACACTGGCACACGGAGCGCGCGACAGTCATGAGACCCGGACTCCAAAGCGAGATGATCCGTAGCGAGTTGGAGGACGTCGTCGGGGAGCATTTCATCTCCACGCGCGACACCGACCTCGCCGTGTACGCCACCGACTGGTCGTGGATGGCGCAGATGTGGCTCGACCGTGGCGAAGAGCTGCGTCTGCCGGACTACATCGTCCACCCCGGCACGGTCGAGGAAGTCTCCGACATCCTCAAGATCGCCAACGGCTACCGCATCCCGGTGATCCCGTTCGGCGGCGGCTCGGGAACGCAGGGCTCCGCGCTGCCGCTCCACGGCGGCATCATGCTCGACACGAAGCGGCTCAGCGCAATCATCGAGATCGACGAGAAGTCGCTCAAGGTGACGACGCAGGCCGGCATCATCAACACGCAGCTCGAATGGGCCCTCAACGAGCACAACCTGACGTACCCGCACTACCCCGCGTCGGGCAACTGCGCGACGATGGCGGGCTTCCTCGCCGCCCGAGGCACCGGCACCATCAGCACGAAGTACGGCAAGGCGGAGGATATGGTCCTCTCGATGCAGGTCGTGCTGCCCAACGGCGACATCATCCGCACGCCCGCCGTGCCGAACCACTCCTCGGGTCCCGACTTCGGACGCATTTTCCTCGGAGCCGAGGGGACGCTGGGCGTCATCACCGAAGCGACGATGCAGATCGACCACATGCCCGAGACACGCCTCCTGCGGGCGCTGCTGTTCGACGACCTGTCGAAGGCGCTGGAGGCGGGCAGGCGCATGATGACGCGCCGGCTCGATCCGCTGGTCATACGGCTCTACGACGAGCACTCGACCCGCACGCGCGTGCGCGAGATCCTCGGATACGAGATGGAGGGCGCATACATGGTCCTCGGTTTCGACGGCTTCGAGGAGATCGCCACGGCCCAGGAGCAGAGGGCGCTGGAGATTTGCGCGGACCTCGGGGCGCGTGACCTCGGCCGCGAGCCGGGCGAGAAGTGGTGGGACCATCGCTACGACTTCTACTACCCGCCCAAGAATCTGAAGCTGCCGTGGATGTACGGCACTACGGAGACGGTGACGACCTTCGACAAGATCGAGGCGCTCTACCACGCGAAGAAGGCCGCGATCGAGGACAACTACGCCGACTGGGACGTGAGCTACATCGGCCACTTCTCGCACTGGTACCACTGGGGCGCGTCGCTCTACGACAGGTTCGTCGTCAAGGAGCCGCCCCAGGACGCGCAGGAGACCATCCGGCTGCACAACCGGATCTGGTCCAGCGCGGTCAAGGCGTCGCTGGCGAACGGCGGCATGATCAACGACCACCACGGCGTCGGGATCAAGCTCGGGCGGTTCACACGCGAGCAGTACGGCGCGGCGTGGCCCCTGCTGCAGAGCCTCAAGCGGACGATCGACCCCAACGGCATCATGAATCCCGGCAAGCTCGGGTTCGGTTACTAAGGCGGAGCGACACATTGGACATCACGCTCGCGAACGGAACCGCCGATAACTGTCGGTATTGCCTCATGTGCCGCCACGTGTGCCCCGTTGGACACGTTACCCGGCTGGAAACGCTCACGCCCCACGGCTGGGGTCTTACCATCGCGTCCCAGCGCCGCGGCATGGCCGAGTGGAACGAAGAGAACGCCGAGGTCATGTACCAGTGCGCCGACTGCGGGACGTGCCGAGCGAACTGCGTCACCGACCAGCCGTTCCCGGACACCATCGCGCGGGTGCGTGAGGAACTCGTCGGCCTTGACCTCGCGCCGAAGAAGGTGAAGGAGACCGCCGACCGGCTGCAGCAGTGGAGTAACCCGTACGAGGAGCAGGAGCCGACAGCCGCCACCGGCACTGGCGATACGGCCCTGTTCGTCGGCGACGAGGCGGCGTACGTCGGGGCGGACGGTCTCGCCGCGGCCAAGCGACTGCTAACGGCTGCCGGCATCGACGCCGTCGCGGTAGGGCATGGTCGCAGCAATGGGTATCTGCCCAGCTCGCTTGGCTACACGGATCTGGCCGCGGAGATCGCCCGGGCGAACGTGGCGGAAATCACGGCGACGGGCGCCAAGCGCGTTATCGTGCTGTCGCCCGGTGACTACTACGCGTTCACGACGCTGTACGCGGATCGCCTTGACGTCGCGTGGCCCGCGGACGTCGAGGTCGTCGAGTTGGTGGCTCTGCTGGCGGATGACGACTCGCTATCGCTCGGCGCGGACGATGCTGACGGCGCGTACGCCTACGTCGACCCGACGCACTCGGTGCGCATGCCGGATCGACACGAAGCGCCACGCTCGCTCGCCGCCCGCGTGCTGACCGGCGAGGCCAAGGAGCTGTTCTGGCGTAAGGAGCGCGCGCATCCGGTCGGGAGCACGGCGCTGCAGTTCACCGACCCCGACCTCGCGAATCACCTCACGTGGGCCCGCCTGGGCGACGCCAAGCAGGTGGGCGTCGGCATCCTCGTTACGGAGGACGCCGGCACGCTCTCACACCTGAGCGCGCACGCGTCTCGGTTCGGCATTGAGGTGCGCGGATTGTACGAGTTGCTGGCAGATCGCCTGGACGCCTAGCGTCCGCGGACAGAGAACTGGACCCCAATGCGCAAGCACGTCGCCCTCATAGGCACGCTGGACACCAAGGGCCCCGAGATCGCGTACCTCCGCGACCGCCTGCAGGCGTTGGGGCTTGAGACGACCGTCATCGACTCCGGCATCCTCGGCGAACCGCTGGACATCGTCCCGGATTACGACCACGGCGAGGTAGCCAAATACGCCGGCACCACCATCGAGGCGTTGCAGAACGCGGGCAGCCGCGGCAAGGCGGTCGCGCAGATGAAGCCGGCGCTGCAGAACCTGGTCATGGACCTCTACAAGCGCGACAAGCTCCACGCCATCGTGAGCATGGGGGGCGCCGAAGGCGCCGTCATGGGCGCGGGGGCGATGATGGGCCTGCCAACGGGCGTCCCGAAGGTCGTTGTGTCGCCCATCGCGTCGGGTAAGCACTACTTCGACCCGTTCGTCGGCACGCGCGACATCATGACGGTCCACTCGATCGTGGACATCCTCGGTCTGAACCCGATCGCCTGCACCATCTTCGACAACGTCGCGGGCGCTATCGCCGGTATGCTCGAGCACGGGCACGAACTGCCGGAATCGGACGGCTCCGAGCGGTTCGTCGCTATCACGATGCTCGGCAACACGACCACGTCCATCATGGCGACCAAGGAACACCTGGCGGAGCATGGGTACGAGTCCGTCATCTTCCACGCCAACGGCGTCGGTGGCCCGGCGATGGAGGAATTGGCGGAGGCGGGACAGTTCGTTGGCGTCATCGACTTCACGACGGACGAGGTCTACGACCCGATGGTCGGCGGCATCCACGACGGCGGCCCAGATCGGCTGAAGCGAGTTGGGCGCGCGGGCGTCCCGCAGGTGGTCGTGCCTGGGTGCATCGACTTCGCGGTTTTCGCTACGGGGACGGTCCCTGAGCCGTTGCAGGGGCGCCCCGTGTACGACCACAATCCCGAGTACACACTGGTCCGGACGTCCCACGACGAGATGGTGCAACTAGGGGACATCTTCGCCGAGCGGCTGAACGAGGCGAACGCGAAGGTTGTGATCGCCGTGCCCACCGAGGGTCTCTCGATCCCGGCGACGCCCGATGGCCCATTCTGGAACCAGGAGGCGGACGCCGCTTTCCTGGCGCGGCTGCGTGAAGGATTGCGAGACGATATCGACGTGCACACGTACGCGCGGCACGTCAATTCACCCGAGTTCGGCGTCGATGTGGCCGAGCTGTTCCTGCAAATGATGGCAACGCTGTAAGAAGGGAAGCGCCATGAGCGACGCGGAGTTCCGCGACCAGTTTCGATCCTGGTACCTAGCGAACCTGACGATCACGGACGTCGAGAACTACCTGAAGGTGAAGGACACCGTCCTCGTTCCGATGGCGAGCTTCGAGCAGCACGGGCCGCACCTGCCGCTATGGACGGACAGCCTCACCGCAGAGACGGTCGCGCGGAACGTCGCCGAGCAGATCGGCGTCCTCTACGCTCCTGTCGTGTGGATGGGCTACTCGCCGCAGCACATGCACGACCCCGGCAAGGGGCGCGGGACCATCACCGTCCGCAGCAGCACTCTGCTGAACCTCATCAACGACGTCGGTCGCAGCCTGATCCACCACGGCTTCAACCGAATCATCTTCATCAACGGCCACGGCTCGAACATCAAGGTGATCGATCCCGTGCTGCGCAAGCTGCGCTACGAGACGGGCGCGCTCATCTCGTTCGTGAAGCCGTACATGGAGAACTACGTCGGCCTCATGGAGGGGCTGATGGAGAACCCCATCGAGGAGACCCCGGGCTGGCACGCCAGCGAGCTGGAGACCTCGCAGGATCTCGCGGGCATGGAGGAGTACGTGCGGATGGATCGCGCCGAATTCACGAAGGCGCACATCCCGGACTTCCTGCCGAAGTCGTTCGAGAAGAAGGACGGCATGCCCGACGTCGAGTTCGAGGGGTACAAGTACTTCACGTTCCCGATGGACCATCACGAGTTCATCGAGAGCGGCGTGATCGGCAACCCGCTACGTGCCACGAAGGAGAAGGGCGAGGAGGCGTTCCGTCGCTACTCCGACCACGTCGCGCGCGGCGTCCAGGAACTCGAGAAGGTCGAGGTCAACGTCCACACCCGTGAGTTCGTAGACCGCGTGCTCTAGACGCTACGTTCGCAGGCGCGCCTCGTCACCGTACGAGGCGCGCCACCCCGCTCGACGCCCGCCAACGCAACGTCCAGCTATCTCTGAAGTGCGTGGGTTCGTCCGCACACCGGCGCCCCGGCCCGTTGCGCGCGGCCGGCCTTGGCCAGGCCTCGCTCACCGCGCCCCGGCGACGCTCCCCTAGCCGCCTGGCACGTCGTCATCGCTGCCAGGGCCACGCGCTGCCCGGGGCCGTGCGCCGCGACGTCAACGCGGCGCACGTGAAAAAAGCGACAATCGGCCCTTGCACATCGAACTATCGGCGTCTATTACTGCGAATTAGGAGTCCGTTGTCTTCATTCTCGCTGAAGACCGCCCCGACTCGCATCCATCGGATAGGGATGATCCCATCTTACCGACTGTACGCCTAAGACCACTTCAGAAGATGGAGCGCCGCGGCGCCGGCCTGTAGCTGCGCCGCGGCGTGAGTGCCCACCGTGTTGGGCTCGCGCCGCTGTCGGTGTCCTGAGCGGCGTCCATCCACAACACTTGACGCGCGTAGGAGTCACCCATGCGGGGTATGGAGAATCTCGTCCACCTATTTAAGATAGGCGAGTCCTCTATCTCTTTATGTGTCGAGAAGCGGCTGACAGAGCGCATCGTGCGCCAGAAGATGGACGACGCGCTCCGGCACGGCGATACCGCCCTCCAGGACGCCTACCACGCGCAAGCGGATGTGCTCTACGACGCCCCGGAACGCGGCCGCGAGGGCGAGTTCGCGAAGATGCACGCGACCCTCTTCGAGGAGTGGGGTTTCGTCGCGCTGTTCCGCGAGTTGTGCGAGGAGTTCCCAGCGCTGGCGGCCGCGACGCATCAGGTGTTCGTAGCTTCGGCGGCATCGAACCGCGATGAGTCCGTCGACCTCGACCGTCGCTCCGCCGACTCGGACGCGGACAAGCAACACGCGCAAGACCGTGTCATCGGCAACCGTCTGACGCTGCCGCGGTTCTCCGACCCCGACGCGCTCCACCGACATCTTCGCCACGAGTGGTCGCACCTTGACGACATGCTGAACCCCGCGTTCCGGTTCGCCGGCCGGTCGCCCTGGGGTCACTTGCCACCGAGCGAAGAGAACGTGCTGCGAGAGCGGTACCGCGCGCTCTGGTGCGCCTCGATCGACGGGCGCATCGAACAGAGCGAGCGCGAGCCTGGGCAGCCACGGAAGCGACGGCGGGCCGAGTTCGACAAGCTGTTCCGCAAGTTCCCCGAGACCTGGCGCGATGGCGTGTTCGCCCAGTTGTGGGACGGCCCAACACCGACGCATGCCGAACTGCTCTCGATGGCCGACAGCCGAGCCGCGTTCGAAGTGTATGACGATTCCGACCCCGATGCAGACGACTCGCCCGATGTAGTCCCCGTGTCCGTCGGCGACGCCTGCCCGCTGTGCCGGTTCCCGACCCACCAATGGGTGCTGGCGACCGTTCCGACCGACGCCGGGCGCGGCTTCGTCGCCGGAGACGCCGAAGTGCTCGCCAGGATCGACGCGCATTACGAGAACTGGAAGCCCTCATATGGCGTCTGCGAACGCTGCTACGAACGCCATGAAACAGAATCCATCGTTGCCTGAGAGAACCCACGAGGAGTCACGATGAGCATCAAACGACGTGAGTTTCTCCAAGCGGCCGGCATGCTGACCGGGTCGCTGATGCTGAAGCCCGTGAAGGGCCGCGCGCAGCAACTCAAGTCCGTCATCGACGTGCCGAACCCGTTGGAGCACTACCCGAACCGGGGTTGGGAATCGGTCTACCGCGATCAGTACGCGTACGACCGGAAGTTCAAGTGGGTCTGCTCGCCGAACTGCACACACGCGTGCCGGATGTGGGCGTTCGAGCGCAACGGCATCGTGACCCGCATCGAGTCGGCGTACGACATCCAGCGGTACTCGGACCTGTACGGCAACACCGCGACGCCGAACTGGAACCCGCGTGGCTGCAACAAGGGCTACTCGTTCGCCCGCCGCGTCTACGGTCCCTATCGCCTGCGCTACCCGATCATGCGCAAAGGCTGGAAGCGCTGGGCCGATGACGGTTTCCCATACCTGACCGAGCAACTGCGGGCGGAGTACCTGTTCGACGCCCGCGCGTCGGACTCGTTCGTGCGGGTCAAGTGGGACGATGCGTTCCAATACATCGCGCGCGGCTACGAAGCCATCGCCACGACCTACAGCGGCGACGAGGGCGCGAAGCGCCTCATCGAGCAGGGCTACGAGCCCGAGATGGTTGACGAAATGGGCGGCGCCGGCACGCGGACGCTGAAGTTCCGCGGCGGCATGGGTCTGCTGGGCGTGTTCGGCAAGTACGGGATGTACCGCCTCGCGAACTCCACGGCCCTCCTCGACTCCAAGATCCGAGACGTAGGCGCTGACGAGGCGCGCGCCGGACGCACGTGGTCCAACTACACATGGCACGGCGACCAGGCCCCCGGTCATCCGTGGGTCCACGGGCTCCAGGCCAGCGACTGCGACTTCAACGACCTGCGGTTCTCAAAGCTCATCGTCATGTCGGGGAAGAACCTCGTCGAGAACAAGATGGCCGACTCGCACTTCTTCGTGGAGTGCATGGAGCGCGGCGCGAAGATCGTCGTCATCAGCCCGGAATACGGCGCGCCGTCTACGAAGGCGGACTACTGGCTGCCGATTCGTCCGAACAGCGACACCGCGCTGTTCCTGGGCATCACCAAGTGGATGATGGACAACGGGAAATACGACGCGGACTTCGTGAAGCAGTTCACGGACTTCCCGCTTCTCGTCCGCACGGACACGCTGAAGCGGCTGAAGCCGCAGGACATCATCGAAGGGTACGTGAACCAGGACATCACCGACGGCGCCAGCTACAAGACCCACGGCCTGAAACACGAGCAGCGTGAGCAGCTCGGCGACTACGTCGTCTGGGACGCCACGACCAACGGGCCGATCGCGATCACACGCGACGATGTTGGTGAGCGCATGCGGGAGAAGGGCGTCGACCCCGCTCTCGAGGGCACGTGGACGATCCCCGGAGTCGATGGGTCCGACATCGAGGTGATGACGCTGTTCGACATGCACAAGGTGCATCTTGCGGACTACGACCTCGACACCGTCGTCGAGATAACGCAGGCGCCGCGGGACCTCATCGTCCGCCTCGCAGAGGACCTCTCGACGATCCAACCCGCCGCCATCCACCAGGGCGAGGGCATCAACCACTGGTTCCACGCGACGCTCGTGAACCGCGCCGCCTATCTGCCCATGATGCTCACCGGCAACATCGGCAAGCCAGGCGCCGGCGTCCACACGTGGGCGGGCAACTACAAGGCCGCGCTGTTCCAGGGCTCCAAGGAAACCGGCGCGGGGTTCAAAGGCTGGGTCGGTGAAGACCCGTTCGACCTGAACCTCGACTACGGCGCCGCAGGCAAGGAGGTACACGCGCACGGCTACTTCAAGGACGAAGAGCCGGCGTTCTGGAACCACGGCGACAAGCCGCTAGTGGTGGACACGCCCAAATACGGGCGCAAGATGTTCACCGGGCAGTCGCACATGCCCACGCCGACGAAGGCGATCACGTATAACAACGTGAATCTGCTGAACAACGCCAAGCACGCGTACGACATGTTCAAGAACGTCAATCCGAAGATCGAACTGCTCGTTTCGTTCGACATTCAGATGACGGCGAGCATCGAGTACTCGGACTTCGGGCTGCCCGCCAACTCGTGGCTGGAGTTCGAGGATCTGGAGGTGACGGCGTCGTGCCAGAACCCGTTCTTGCAGATCTGGGGCGGCGAAGACAACGCCGTGCCACCTCTCTACGACAGCAAGGACGACCTGGCGATCATCGCGGGCATCGGCAATGCCCTCGCCGACGTCACGGGCGACTCGCGGTTCTCGGACGTGTGGAAGTTCGAGAACGAAGGGCGGCGCGACGTCTACATCCAGCGGCTCCTGGACACCTGCACCACGACGACCGGATACGACCTGGGCGACATCCTTGCCGGCAAGTATGGCGAGCCGGGCGCCGCGCTGATGCTGTTCCGCACGTATCCGCGCATCCCGTTCTGGGAGCAGTTGAACGACAGCGTCCCGTTCTACACGGACCACGGGCGGCTGCAAGCCTACAGCGACCTCGATGAAGCGATCGAATACGGCGAGAACTTCATCGTCCACCGCGAGGGGCCTGAGGCGACGCCGTACCTCCCGAACGTGATCGTCAGCTCGAACCCGTACATCCGACCGGATGATTACGGAATCCCGGCCGACCACATGGGCTGGGACGAGCGCACCATCCGCAACCTCAAGATGCCCTGGGCCGAGGCTCGGGACACAGTGAATCCCTTGTGGGAGAAGGGCTACCAGTTCTTCTGCCTCACGCCGAAGACGCGTCACCGTGTGCACTCGCAGTGGAGCGACACGGACTGGCATCTCATCTGGGACTCGAACTTCGGCGACCCGCACCGCATGGACCGCCGCATGCCGGGCGTCGGGGAACACCAGATCCACCTGAACCCGCAGGCGGCCAAGGATCTCGACATCGAGGACGGCGACTACGTCTACGTGGACGCCAACCCCGCGGACCGTCCGTACCGAGGGTGGGACCCCGAGGATCCCTACTACCGCGTGTCTCGGCTGATGCTGCGCGCTCGCTTCAACCACGCGTATCCGTACAACGTGGTCATGATGAAGCACGCGCCGTTCATCGCCACGGAGCGTAGCGTGAAGGCGCACGAGACGCGCAAGGACGGTCGCGCTCTCTCCGCCGACACGGGCTACCAGTCGAACCTGCGCTACGGCTCGCAGCAGAGCGTGACGCGCAACTGGCACATGCCCATGCACATGACCGACACGCTCTTCCACAAGAGCAAGGTGTTCATGGGCTTCCTCTTCGGCGGGGAGGCGGACAACCACGCCGTCAACACCGTGCCGAAGGAAACCCTCGTCAAGGTCGTGAAGGCCGAGGACGGCGGCCTGGGCGGCAAGGGCGTCTGGAACCCGGGGAAGGCGGGTTACAGCCCCGAGGAGGAAGACCAGTTCATGGAAGACTACATCGCCGGGTCGCTGGTGAAGGTCAACAAGTCCTAACCCCGTCGGGAGGAACGTGACAATGCCGAAGGACGAGTTTGACCACGACGACCCGATGCAGTTGGTCGGGATGAACGCGCCCCCGCTGTCCGACAAGGACATGCTGGAAATGACGCGGGGGCTCATCGACGAGTACGTGCGGATGGGCTGGGCCGACGAGGAGGTGCTCGGGCTATTCCGGTCGCCGGTGTACCAGATGCCGCACATGATCCTCCGGGCAAAGGGCGAGGAATACGTGCAGCACGCCCTCTCCTCGGTTCGCGAGCAGTGGGGCGACATCTGGCAGCGGCGGAACACCGTAATTCAGCCGGTCGTGACGGACGAGGACCGCGGCGACGCGTTCGTGCCGCTGACGTCCGTCGGCCGGTTTGGCGAGAGGTAGGGCAGGATGGCACAGGTCTATAACTGGCAACTCGGCCGGGAGATGGGCTACCCGTACGAGGAACGGCACCCATCGGCGCAGTTCGCCTTCGTCTTCAACATCAACCGCTGCCTCGGGTGCCAGACGTGCACCATCGCGTGCAAGTCGACCTGGACCTTCTCGAAGGGCCAGGAGCACATGTGGTGGAACAACGTCGAGACGAAGCCGTACGGGGGCTACCCGCAGTTCTGGGACCAGAAGACGCTCAAGCTGCTTGAGGAGAGCAACCCCGGCGGGCAGGAGTGGGAGAGCTCCGACGAGGGCGATGTGTTCACCGGGAAGACGATCTTCGAGGCGGCCGACGGGCACTACAACCCCGAGTCGCAGCAGCGCGTGCTCGGCTACCTGCCGACCGACGAAGAGTGGTCCGCGCCCAACATCTACGAGGACACGCCCAAGGGGAAGAAGGGCAAACGCGACGAGTACGACCCCGGCGCGGTGCGCGACGCGGAACACAAAACGTGGTTCTTCTACCTCCAGCGCATCTGCAACCACTGCACGTACCCCGCGTGTGTGGCTGCCTGCCCTCGGAAGGCCATCTACAAGCGGCCGGAGGACGGGATCGTCCTCATCGACCAGGAGCGATGCCGCGGCTATCGCAAGTGCGTCGAGGCGTGTCCGTACAAGAAGTCGATGTTCCGTCCGACGACACGCGCGTCGGAGAAGTGCGTCGGGTGCTACCCGCGCGTCGAGGGGCTTGACTCGGTCACGGACGGGCAGCCGATGGAAACGCGCTGCATGACGGCGTGCATCGGCAAGATCCGCATGCAGGGCCTCGTGGACACCGACCCCGAGTCCGGCGACTGGGTCGAGGATCCGCAGAACCCGCTGTACTACATGGTCAAGATCGCCAAGGTCGCGCTGCCGTTGTACCCGCAGTTCGGCACCGAGCCGAACGGTTACTACATCCCACCGCGCTGGGTGCCAAGGGATTACCTGCGGCAGATGTTCGGGCCGGGTGTGGATGACGCGCTGGACGCGTATATCGCGCCGTCGCGCGAACTGCTCGCGGTGTTGGCGCTGTTCCGCGTCACGCAGACGATCATCTTCCGCTACGAAATCGTCGAGGGGCCGAAGGTCTACGAGACCGAGATCAATGGCAAGCCGTGGGAGATGTACAACGACACGGTCATCGGCTACGACCGCGACGGCCGCGAGGTCGTGCGGACCACCGTTGAGGAACCGATCTACGAGCGTCCCGACAAGCACGCCAACTCCATCTGATCCATCGAAAGGCACATCATGACGGCAGTGATGGACACGGAAGTGGTGTCGGCCGCCGATCGGACCGAATACGCGGAGGCGGCCGTGGCCCGGAGCGGGATGTACAAGCGGCTCGGCGAGGCGCTGGCGTACCCCGTCCCCGCCACGGCCGAGGCGATTCGCAGCGGCGAGTTCCATCGCGAGCTCGCGACATACGCCGCGTATCTGCCGCCACAGCCGAACGAGGACGCCGCGCTTCGCGAACGCTGCATCGAAGGACTGTGCGCTCTCGCCGAGGACCACGGCTCCGTCACGACGGACGGGCTGGGTGAGGATTACGGCGACATCTTCGGACATGCGTTGTCGCGCGACTGCCCTCCGTACGAGACGGAGTACGCGGGCGCGCACATCTTCATGCAGTCCCAGGAACTCGCCGACGTGGGCGGATTCTACGCGGCGTACGGTCTCGCCATCGACGTGGAGTCGCATGAGCGGCTGGACCACATCAGCCCCGAACTCGAGTTCATGCACGTCCTCTGCGAACGCGAGGCGTACGCGCTCAACCACGACCGGGACGAGCAGGCGGAGTCGTGCGCGCAGACGCAGGGGCAGTTCATCGAGGATCACCTAGGACGCTGGGGGCCGTACTTCGGCCAGCTCCTCGCCAAGCGCGGGGCGGGGACGGTCTACGGTCACATCGCTCCGATCCTCGAGTGGTTCCTGTCCTGGGAAACCGAGTATCTGGACGCGGCGCCCGACCTCGTGATGGAGATCCAGGCCGGAGACGAAGCCGACCAGGACGAGGCGCAGTCCGACATGGGCATGAGCAACGTGGACTGGGTAGGAGACATGGCACAATGACGAGATACTGTATCTCCCTCATCGCCGGGGCCGCGATGCTGGCGGCCGCCGCCGCAGGTGTGCACGCGCAGGTCGAGGCAAACGCCGACGCCGCGACATCGGAGCGGGGACTCGCGCTGTACAGGCAGGAGTGCGAGACGTGTCACGGGGCCACGGGAGTGGGGGACGGCCCGGCGTCGTACCTCCTGTTCCCGAAGCCGCGTGACTTCACGAAGGGCTCGTTCAAGGTGCGCACCACCGGCACCGGGCAACTGCCTACCGACGCGGACCTACAGCGCACCATCGAGCTGGGCTTCCCCGGCTCGGGCATGCCGAACTTCGCCCACTTGTCCGAGGCGGATCGGGCCGAGACCATCGCCGTGGTCAAGAGCTTTCTCCCCGCTGGGCGTAGGCAGACCGACGAGGTGATCGAGCCGCCTGCGCCGCTGGCGCGTACCGACGAACTGGTCGCACAGGGCGCGCAGGTGTACACGATGATGGGTTGCGATCGCTGCCACGGCGCCGAGGGCCGCGCGGACGGCCCAGCGTCGGCGACGCTCAAGGATGAGTGGGGCAACGCGGTCCGCGCGAACGACTTCACGCGTGGCATCTACAAGGGTGGCGACACGGACGAGGACGTCTACCTGCGGTTCATCACCGGCATGATGGGCACGCCGATGCCCTCCTACGGTGGGATCATGACCGACGAGCAGGCGTACGGTTTGGTGCACTATGTGAAGTCGCTTGCTGGCGACGCGGTGTCGGCCGTGCAGCCGAAGCACGAAGCGCTCACAGCCGCTCGTGTGTTGGGCGCGGTGCCGGAGGATCCGACCGACTCGGCGTGGGGCCAGGCGCCCGAGGCCAGTCTGCCCGTCATGCTGCTTCATCAGCGGCAAGACACGATCCCGGGCTTGCGCGTCAAAGCCGTGCACAACGGCGCCGAAGTCGCGATGCGCCTGGAGTGGGACGACGCGTCGCCAGATGCGTCCATCCTTCGTCACGAGGACTTCAGCGATGCTGTCGCCGTGCAGTTCGCCCTCGGGGACGACACCAGCATCGAAACGCTGACAATGGGCGTCGCGCAGAGCCCCATCAACATCTGGCGCTGGCAGGCGGCGCGGCAGATGGACGTGGCGCGGTATCGTGATGTCGACGACGTCTACCCGGGCATGGTGGCCGACGAGTATCCGTGGTCGGGAACGGCGTATCCCAACCGCCCGGTCAGCGGAGCCGCGGAATCCATACCGGCGGCGTCGGACTACGAGAACACGTTCCTGACGGCCCTGGGAGCCGGGAACCCGGTGTCACTACCCGAGGGCGTTCGTGCGGTGCACGAACTCAACGCCGGCGGGTTCGGGTCGCTCACGTCGCAGCCAGAGACCGCGCAGAGCGTGCGCGGGCTTGGCGTGTGGGACAACGGCGTGTGGAAAGTCGTCGTAGTCCGGCCAATGAAGTCCACCGACAAGCGCGACGCCCACTTTGCTGCGGGCGCCGCCATCCCGTTGGCGTTCGCGGTCTGGGACGGCTCACACGGCGACCGCAACGGGCAGAAGGCCGTCACGAACTGGAACACGCTGACGCTTGCTCCCTAAAGCAGAACGCGGACGGTCGGCGGCCGCACGAGTCGCCGGCCGTTCTGCGTTCGGCCCAGCGACATATGCTCACGAGTATTCACCGGAGAACAGAATGACGACATATGGGACAGTGCGGCGCGCTTGGCTCCGCCGGGCGCTCTTCCTCGGGGTCACATTCGCCGCGTCGGTTGCGTTCGCGATGGGCGCCGTAGCGCAGTATTCCGGCGGCGATGTCGCTAACGGCGGCGCGGTGTCCGGGACGATCACTCTCAACGGCGCCGCCCCGGCCGCCGCGGAGTTGCCCGTGACGTCAGACGTCGACGTCTGCGGGACAGACCACAAGCTGGACGAAAGCCTCGTCGTGGACGGCGCGACTTCCGGCATCGCGAACGTGGTCGTATTCCTGAGAGATGTTCGGTCGGGCAAGGAATGGTCCCTACCCGAAGACGGGCTGACGCGCGTGGCGGGAGCTTCCGCCGACCTCGCGGGCGACCTTGTCGACGACGACGTCATCCCGATGGAAATCGTAGAGCTGCTGAAGACGGTGTTCATCACGATCTCGCCGGACGCGTTCGTGACCGTTGAGACGCCGGGCGAAAGTTGGCTCGTGACCGACGAGGAAAACGGCCAGCTTTTCCGCCTACAGACCGACGACGAGGGTTTGGGCGTCTACGCGGCGGCTCTGAACCAGCAGGGGTGCACGTTCACGCCGCACGTGATCGTCACGCAGGCGGAGGGATCGCTCTACGTCCGCAACAGCGATGCGACGCTGCACAACGTCCACACGCACGGCGACGAGAACGCCCCGGTGAACCGCGCGCAGCCGCAGTTCCTGAAGCATCTCGCGCTGGACCTGGAGTACCCCGAATTCGTGCACGTGACATGCGACGTGCACAACTGGATGTCGTCGTGGATCGTCGCCGCGCCGCACCCGTACTACGCGGTCACGGACGCGGAGGGTAAGTTCGAACTGTCGGACGTGCCCGCGGGATCGTACACGGTAGGCTTCTGGCACGAGGGCCTCGGCGAGCAGGAGCAGGCAGTCACGGTTGCCGCCGGCGCCTCCGCCGCCGTCACGGCTACGTTCGACGCGCCGTAGGCTCACGCGACTCTTAGGCAATGCGAGCGGCCCGCCTTCCATGGGCGGGCCGTTTACGTGCTCGGCGTCCGCGCTTCCTCCCGGCGCCGACGCGGACGATAATGGGCACAGGTCCGGCTTTGCCACTCCACCCAGTCGGCGAGGACGACCGCATGCGCAAACCGATTGCGGCGTGGACGCTCGGACTCCTTGTACTGACATCCGGCGGCTTCGCCCACGCCGCGCGGGCGTAGGATCTCGGCGAGGTGTGGGTCATCGAGGCGGACGCGTACACACGCCAACTACCACTCGGACGACTGCCGGGCCGAGGGGATGACTGGGGCCTCGGCCCGTGCGCTGGGTGGTGGAGGCCGCTGCCAAGATGGCGCCTGTGAAGCGTGGCCCGAGCCGCTCCGGCACGTGGCCTTCGCCAACAAGCTCCGGTCCTTGGCGTTGTACACAGTTGGGGACGCCGACGGCCGCATCGACGTCATCCACGACTCCCTCGGCGAGTTTGCAGGGCGGCGAGAGAAGCGACCCGATCGTCCACTACCTCCCGGTGGGAGCCAGCGGATTCGATGAGGCGCACGCTCTGGCGCCGAATGTGACCACGGCGTTGTCGTTGCCGGAGTCATGTAGAGGGAAGCCCGCGGGCGCCTGGGTAGGCCTGAAGAGCGCTACGGAATAGCGGCGTCGGCCGCGTGCTGCACGGAAGGAGTCGTCGATGCTAGCCGGTTGGTTGATAGCGCCCGCGATCCTACTCGCCATCGGTACGGGTGACGCGACGGGCGTCGGCGCGACGCGTGTCGTCGAAGGGCCGGTCGTCCTTCACGGGAGCATCAGCGACCAGTGGGGAGGGCACACCTTCGGCTATCTCGTGCAGGGCGAGACGGGCGTGTTCTGGTCGGCCCGCCTGCACGACTCCGATGGCGCGACGCCCACGCCGATAGTCGGGCAGCATCCAGCGTCAGGCTCGTCGCTCCGACGGCATGTGACGACGATCTCGCGGGACGAGCCGCGACTGAAGGGGTGGAACCCGCCCCAGATGGTCCGCTCACCCGACGGGCATCTACACGTGTTCGTGGGCGTCGATCGGCGGACGGACAACCCGAACGTCGGCTCGGGACGCGTGCGCTACTTCCGCAGCGAGCGGCCGGAAGACATCTCGTCTCTCGTCGACCGAAGCGATCTCCTGCCGCCGACGCCTCCCTTCGAGGATTACCACCTGCGAATGAACGCGGGGATTTCGCGGGATGGGAGCCGCGTCGCGCTCGTGATTCTCGCCGTGTCACCGACCGGGGCATTCTCGTTCAACACGCCCGTGCTGCTCGTCGGGGAAAGGGAAGGACGCGACTTCGTCTTCCGGCCACCGGTCCAGTACGCCGAACCGATGGGACTGTTCTATCCGCAGGTCGCGGCGACCGACTCCGGCATCGTCGTCGTCGGGCAGGTGTGGGACGAGAAGGTCGAGAAGACGTCCTCGGCGCGCCTTCTGCACATCGACTGGGACGGGACGCTTGTCCACCGCGAGGACTTCCCCGCCGACGGCCCGGGACAGCACTTCGTGTACGACATGCGTCCCGCCACGGCCGACACCTGGGACCGGCTGATCCTCTACGCCACGGCGGCGCCGGACGCGCACGTGACCGCGACGCACGAGTTCTGGCAATACGACGTCCCTTCACGACAACTACGTCTCCTGCGGTCGCTCGAAGTCCCCTACGGGATGTCGAATGCGGGGAAGTGGCTGCCCGCCTCAGACAACTACTCCGTCTTCGTGAACAACCCGTCGATGGGGCGCATTCTCATCTGGGAGGGTGACATCCTCGGGGGCGGTGAGGTCCTGCGAAGGGAAATGCCCACCGTCGATGTGCTTCGGCTCGGGTACGAGGCGACTTCGTATCTCTTCGCGCCGAACCCACTCCAGGGGTCGGTCTACTCGCCCGAGGCGATCGCGTTCGCGGCGGACAGCTTCAACGCCAACCGGCAGGACGGCGCCTCCGGGCCGAACTCGCTGCTCATGTGGCGCCTGCGGCTGGAGGCGCCGGTCGCCGCGACGCGATAGTGGCCCGGAGACGTGGCGCGCGGCGCGGCGACCATCTGCGATATGGCGTTGGGAGCGGGCGGACGTGAGAACGCGCACGCCCGCGGGCCGGATGTGACCAGGGCCTACCCACAGTGCTGTCCAGTTCCCGGGCGGCGAAGTTCGCACGCGTCAGGCCGTCTCGCTAGTGAATGAGCGCGCTAACCGCGGCAGGGGTGGCCGACGCCGCAGGAGTGTGCGATGCAACCGAATGGGCTGAAGTGGACGGCCCAGAGCGAACTGGCACGCGCCTGTAGGGCGGCCATCCGATGGACCCGGCGCGGCGGGCGGGCCGTCGGATGGATGTCGGCGATCGCCCTGCTCCTCGCGGTCAGCGGGCACGTGCCGCGGAACCAAGCTGGATCGGTGCATGTCGTCGAGGGGCCGATTCCCCTCCGTAGCAGCGCGCCGGGCATGTCGGACGCCCGGACCTTTGGGTATCTCGTCCAGGGTGAGAGAGGGGTCTTCTGGTCCTCGGCGCCGTACGGCCCGAGCCCGCCGGTCGCATATGGGCTTGTTGCGCAGCGCCCGTGGCGAGGGTCCTCCCTTCGGACGTACGTGACGACGATCCCGCTCGATGAGCCCGGGTTCAGCGACCGGACCCATCCACAGCTGATCCGATCGCCGGATGGCTACATACACATCTTCGTGGGCGTCGAGCGCCGGACGGAGAACCCACGCGTCGACTCGGGGCGGATTCGCTACTTCCGTAGCGAGCGGCCAGACGATATCGCCTCGCTCGTCGAGCGGACGGAACTCGTCCCGCATGCCCCGCCGTTCGAGCACTACGGTCTCATGATGCAGGCGGGGATCTCGCGGGACGGCAGCCGTATGGCGCTCGTCACCCTCGCCGTGTCGCCGACGGGCGCCATCGCCCACAACACGCCGGTGCTGCTCGTCGGCGACAGACGCGGCCACGATTTCGTCTTCCGGCCACCCGTCCAGTACGCCGAGCCGATGGGGCGATTCTACGGGCAGGTCGCGGCGACGGAATCGGGCATCGTCGTCTACGGCGCCGCGAGCGACGATCAAGGACGCGGGCCGGTTACGGAGCGGGTGCTACACGTCGACTGGCGCGGCACGATGCTACATCGGGAGGACTTCCCCGCGGACGGCCTGGAACAGCGCTCCGGTTTCGACCTGCGCCCCGCCGGAACCGACACGTGGGACGGGCTCGTGATCTCCCGCTCCCGGACGCCCCGCACGCGCACTGTCACGACGTATGAGATCTGGGAATACGATGTACGCGTGCGGCGACTGCGTCTGCTGCGGTCGCTCGAGGTCCCGTATGACAACGCGAAAGGGGGGAAATGGCTGCCGGTCTCGGAGGGTCGCTCCCTGTACGTCGACAGCGTGTCCGCAGGGGGTCTTCGCTTCTGGGAGGGGGACGTCCTCGGCGAGGGAAGGCTCGTCCGAAGGCACAGCCCCGGGCGCGTCCCGGGCCTTGGCCTGCGGGGGCGTCTGTATTTCTTCGTGCCGAACCCGCTCCGCGGATCCGTCTGCCCGCCGGAGGACTTCGCGATCGCCGCCAGCCGCTCCTATCGCGACGACGCGGACGGAGGCATCCGCCTGCGTTCGTTCGAGATGTGGCGGTTGCGGCTGGCTGCACCGATCGCGACGGCGCGATGATCGTCCCTCAGACGCGGCATGCGGGGTGCCGGGGCCGTCAGAATCCCAACGCGTACGTCATCGCCGTCTGCGGGACCTCCGGCGCGGGCAAGACCACGGTCGTCAGGCGCACGGCGAAACGCCTCGGCGACGCGGCGTGTCTGCACTTCGACGACTACGCCGCGGTGTCGTCCTACCCAGCGGACATCGGCGCGTGGATCGAACTGGGCGGCGACCTATCGGAGTGGCGTACCCCGCAACTGACGGAGGATCTACGACGCCTGAAGGCCGGGCACGCCGTCCATGACCCTCTAGGGCGGGGCGCTGTAGAGCCGGCGGCGTTCGTCGTGGTGGAAGAGCCGTTCGGCCGCCTGCGCCCGGAGATCGGCCACTTGATCGACCTCGTGGCGTTCGTCGACGTGCCGATGGACATCGCCCTCGTCCGGCGCATGCTGCGCGAATTCGCCGACGGCGCGCCCCGCCACCCGGATGGCTATGCCACACGCCTGCGCGAACTCCTGACGCACTACCTGCGCGAGGGCCGCGACGCGTATCTGGCTGGGATTCGCCTCGTACGCCCGCCGAGCGACCTGATCCTGAACGGCACGCGGCCGGTAGAAGAACTCGCGCAGACCATTGCAACGGAGGCGCTCGCACAGCGGCACGCGGGCGCGTGAGCCAGGTGCGCGAACTCGGCATACGCCACGACGACATCGGCTTTACCCCGCCCGGGGGCCGCCCCACTACCTGTTAGCGAAGGCGACAGGGGAGAAGTATGGACACAGTCGATCCGACCGTCGGCCTGGCAGACGATGTGGCGCTAGAGAAGGCCACGCCGCGCGACGCCGAGACTCTCGCGGACATCTCTGAGCGCGCCTTCCACAGCGACGTGGAGTGCGGCGCGCCGGCCCCAGGCGGTCCCCCTGGCTACGACCTGCCGGAGTGGCAGACGAAGATGATGCGCCTCGGCGAGTACTACAAGATCACGTGCGGCGACCGAATCGTGGGTGGGTGCATCGTGTTCCGCCAGGACACGCGCGCGTACGAGGTGGGTCGGATCTTCGTCGACCCTGACGCGCAGAGCCGGGGAGTCGGCGCCGCGGCGTTCGAAGGACTGTGGCGTCTCTACCCGCTCGTCAAGCGGTGGACGCTCGGGACGCCGAAGTGGAACCGTCGCACGCGCCACTTCTACCCGAAGGTGGGCTTCACCGAGATCGGCGAGGACGCCCACGGTGGCGTGCTGTTCGAGCGGGTAACGCCCGCGCGCTGACACGCGCTTGGCGCTGGCCCCACCTATCGCCACTGCCTGATCCCGGCCCATGTGATGGCCATGTGGCCCGCGAAGCGCACCGCCTTGGGAGTGCCAGTCCGGTCGCGCCCGTCGAACCCCGATGCGAGGACCGGCTGCGCGTTGTCATCGGTCGACATGTACACGCTGTCGAGGCGCGCCTCGTTCTCGCGGGTCCACACCCGGAGCGTGTGGATGCCCTCCGTCAGCTCGAACACCCGAGGGTCGCCGCCGATACCGCGGCCGCTGACGGCATCCCATCCCCACGCGTTCGCGGGGCCACCCATGTCCCAGGTGTTCTCATTGTCGTCGTTGTCGTCGCCACGGTCGTCCAGATCGAACGTGATGAAGAAGCTGTCGGTCACGCCGTCGACTTCGTGGACCATTCCCCACATGTAATACTCGTCGTCGGCCGGGATCTCGACCTCATACTCGGCCCATCCAGCGCGCCCGTTCGGGGACTTGATGTAGGCCCCGCCGGACACTTCGTCATCCTCGACGACCTGCATGGGCGCTGAGATGGTGTCCGCGTTCTCGGCCTCGAACGCGGTCTCGTCGTCCCGAGCAGCGCTGACGCCCGTCCAGGCCCAGGCGATGATGCCGGCACACGCGAGGCGCAGGGCGGTGCGATGCATCTGGGGGTCTCCCTGTGTTGGGCGGTTGGCCGGCCCCCCTGCGGTGAGGGCGCTCAAGAGTGCGAGCGTGTTCGCGGACGCGACCATCCTGCGGGCGCGGAGCCGCTGCTCGCCTGACCGGAGTATTGCGTACGCGGGCGTGCGGTCCAAGCTCGCCGGCCGGTCGATCGTCCTCGCGCTGGCGTCTGCGGCAACGGCCAGCGGCCCCGCCCCGGTCTCCTCGTAGACTCGGAATCGTGCGACGGATCCCGCGACCCGATGATTCGCGTCAGCGATCTCCACGCCGGCGCACGGCGGGCGCCCATCCCCTCTCTACCATTGATCTCGGCTCACGGGTCGGCTCTTCTTGTGCCAGAGTCTACGACGGGCGCGCGCCGTACGCGCTCAACGCACGGCCATGCAGAGGAGGCCTGCAAGCACATGTCTGGAAGAGCCAACGCCAAGTCGCGCAAGCACGCGTTCTTCGGCCTGCACTTCGACTTGCACGCGCAGCAGGCGGACACGGAGCTAGGCGCAGACGTGACCGAGGAGATGGTCGGCAGGCTGCTCGATGCGGTCGGGCCGGACTACGTCCAGCAGGACTGCAAGGGTCACCCTGGGTACACCAGCTATCCTACGGCCGTAGGCACGCCGTCGCCGGGGATCGAGCAGGACGCGCTCGCGATATGGCGCAAGGTGACGCGCGAACATAACGTTGGGCTGTACGTCCACTACTCTGGCGTCTTCGACGTCGCCGCGGTGCGCCAACATCCTGAATGGGCGCGCCAAGACGCCGAAGGAAAGCGCGACGAGCAGGCCACGAGCACGTTCGGCCGCTACGTCGACGAACTCTTGATTCCCCAACTCACAGAGGTCATCGAGCAGTACGACATCGACGGCGTCTGGGTCGACGGGGACTGCTGGTCGGCGCGGATCGACTTCGGCCCGGAGGCGCGGGCCGCATTCACCGACGCCACAGGCATCGAAGAGGCGCCCATGGACGCCGGCTCGCCGCATTGGGCGGAATACCTGGCGTTCCAGCGCGATCAGTTCGTGGCGTACGTCACGCGCTATGCCGACGCCCTGCACGCTGTGAAGCCCTCGTTCGAGGTGGCCAGCAACTGGCTCTACAGCACACACGTCCCGCAGAGGCCGACCGCGCCGGTGGACTTCCTGTCGGGGGACTTCTCGCCGGGCAACGCCGTGAACCACGCCCGGCGCGAGGCGCGTGTGCTCGCGTCGAACGAGATGCCATGGGACCTCATGGCGTGGGGATTCAACAACTGTGAGCAGTACAGTCGCGCGTACAAGCCGGCCGTCCAGCTCACGCAGGAAGCGGCTGTCGTCCTCGCGCAGGGCGGGGGCTTCCAGGTCTATAGCGTGCCCACGCGGGCCGGGTGGGTGGACGACGCGATCGTCCAGACCATGGCGGACGTCGCGCAATTCTGCCGGGCGCGGCAGGATGTCTCCCACAAGACCGAAGCCGTTCCGCAGGTCGCGCTGCTGCTGCCGGGTCGGAGTCTCTACGCCAAGCAGGATCGCCTGTTCGGCTCGTGGGGCGCCGCCCTGGATCCGGTGGACGGTGTCCTGCACGCTCTCCTCGAACTGCACTACTCCGTCGAGGTCATGGCGGAGTGGGCCCTCGGCGAACGGTTGGGCGACTACCCGGTGGTCGTCGTGCCGGAATACGCGGTCGTGCCGACAGAGCTAGAGCAGGCGTTGCGCGAGTACGTCTCCGGTGGCGGCAGCCTGCTGTTGGTGGGGGCGGAGCCGGCGCGTCAGTTCGGTGACATGCTCGGGGTCGATTTCGTTGGCGAACCGGCGGACACGACCGCGTTCGCACTGGAGGCGGGGGTCGCCTGTCCGTTCGCAGGCGCGTGGCAGGACATCACGCTCACTACCGCCGCATGCGCGGGGACGCGGTACTCCGTGCCGTCGTCGCACGAGGGCGGCCAGTGTGGCGCGAGCGTGAACTCCCACGGCCAAGGTCTGGTGGGCGGCATCTACGGCCCGCTGGGAACTGCGCATTCGCGCACGCACCATCCGGCGATCAGGACGCTCCTGGGCAACGTCATGGAGAGCATCCTCCCCGAGCCAATGGTGCGCGTAGACGGGCCTCCCTGGATCGACGTCAGTGTTCGGCGCAACGAGCGCGGCCTGTTGATCCATCTCGCGAACCTAGCCGGGATGCAGGTAGCCACCCCGTACTCGGCCATCGACGCGATCCCGCCCAGTGGCGTGGTGAGTCTCACGATTCCCATGACCGAGCGGCCGGGCTCGGTGGCGCTTACGCCCACGGACGACGGCATGGACTGGAGCTGGGAGGACGGCGTGCTGCGCGTGGAGGTGGCGTCGATCGCGATCCACGAGGTCGTCGTGATTTCGTAGGGCCGTTCGCACTTGTGACAGTGACCGCGTCTCGCCGCGACGCGGCAACCACGAAGGGTCGTGCTCTATGCAGTTCGCAGAAGCCGTCCGAGGACGGCGCTCCATCCGGTCGTTTGAGCCACGAGCGATCGAAGACGACAAGCTCACCGCCATCCTGGAGACGGTCGACGCCGCCCCGTCGGCCGGCAACCTGCAGGCGTACGAGGTCGTCGTGGTGAAGGACGCGAACACGAGGCAGGCGTTGTCCCGGGCGGCGCTCGGGCAGGGGCAGGTCGCGCGGGCGCCGGTCGTATTGGTGTTCCTCGCGCACCCGCTGAGGTCGGCGCCGAAGTACGGCAGTCGCGGGGCAGATTTGTATTCGGTACAGGATGCGACGATCGCGTGCGCCTACGCGCAACTCGCCGCCACGGATCTCGGGCTGTCTAGCTGCTGGATCGGCGCGTTCGCGCCGGAGCCGGTCGCCGAGGCGGTGAACGCGCCCAAGCACCTCACGCCGGTCGCCATGCTGCCGCTCGGGTACGCGGCCGAAGAACCGGGGCCGACCACGCGCCGGGGCGTGCGAGACATCGTGACGTGGGAGACGTTCTGAGCGGCGCTACGGCTCAGTCGTACCGGCCGTGCTCCCGGACGAGATCGACGGCGAAGAGGTAATTCTCGAAGGAGACATCGGCCGAGACGGAGTGGTCCGAGTGGTACATGTAGCCGCCGCCTTCCTTGGCGACGGCTAGCTTCGTGCGTATCTCTTCCTCGATCTCGTCGCGAGTGCCGGCCAGACGCCGCACATCGATGTTGCCGTAGAGCGTCAGTCGGTCGCCGTATTGTGGCTTGAGTTCGCGCACATCGAGGCCCGCCTTGGCCTCCAGCGGATGGAGCGCGCCGAAGCCCGCTTCGAGGAACGACGGTATGAGGGGCCGCACATCGCCGTCGGAGTGTAGGATCGTGGTCAGGCCGTCGCGGGCGAAGTGCTCACACGCTTGCTGGTGATAGGGCATGACGAGTTCACGGTACATCGCGGGCGAGATGAGCGGGCCGTTGCGATACGCCAGGTCGTCCGGCAGGAACACGCCGTCGTACTCGACGCCGAGCGCCTTCATCGCGTCGTATCCGTCGATCACCAGCTGCGTATGGGCAGCGAACATGTCCCTGACGAGTTGAGGGTCCTCGTGCATCCATACCAGCATCGTCTCCATGCCGACCTTGTGCCAGGTGGGATGGAAGCACGCGTGGATCGTGTAGGCGCAGAACTTCCCGGCGCGTCTCGCCGCTCTGTACGCGTCCAGTGCGCCTAGGGCTATACGAGTCGCGTTGAAGCCCGCCCGGTCGCGTAGGCGCTCCCAGTCGTCTCTACCCTTGATCGAGAAGTCCAGCCATGATGGCACCCATCCGTCGGCGTCCAGCATCTCGCGCCGGGTGGCTCCGTTCGCGTCCACCTGGATGCGCTGGCGGTCTGAGGCTTCGAGCGTACGGGCGGGTAGCTGAAGGGTGTCGTCGACCGTCCCGGGTTGCGCGATGTCGAAGCCGAAGCGCGCGCCCAGGTCCTCGTCGGCCGCCAGGCCTTCTCCCCGCCATCGGCGGATCGTCGCCTGCCAATAGCTGTCTTGGAACGGAACGCGGTCGGGAACGCCGCCGGACAGGACCGTCTGCACTCTTTCGCGAGAGTCCACAAGCCCTTCCTCTCACTCGTGACTTGCTAGTCGTCGAGGGCGGCCAGCGTGCGCTCGGCCGCTGGGATCGGTCACCCGCACGTGCGCCACGCGTGCCGCCATCGCCGACGCGCGCCATCATCCCGGCTCGACGTGCACGAACCCCTTCGGCAGGGCCTTCTTCCCGACGAGGGCGTCCTTGAGCTTGCGCGCGTGCTGACACGCCCCTCGGTACTGGAACCCGCGGCACGAACACGACACGTCCGCGCCCACGATCTCTAGGTCGTACGCCTTGCTCGCATCCGATGAGCTGACAGCGCGGTAGCGTTCGCGTCCCGGCCCGGCCAGCGCCGTCGCCAACGCCTGCACCGCCTGCTCCGAATACGGTAGCCTCGCGGGCGTCCTGGCGTCAGAGGGATCTTGCTCGGCCACGTACGTGGCGCGCGCTTGCGTGAGGAACTCCGTCACTCGCTCGGGCGCAACATCTCCGGAGGCAAGCGCGGGCATCGCGGTCAGCAGACGCTTCAGCTCGGACAGGACGTCGGCGTCGAGTTCCGGCCCGAGCGCCTTCCCCTCAATGAGGTCGTCGATGACACGGGCCTTCATCTGCAGCACCGTGCGCACGAACTCGTCCACGGTGCCCACGCCGATCATGTAGGTCACGTTCACCGTGCCGGTCTGGCCAATGCGGTAGGCGCGATCCTCCGCCTGCCAGTGGTTCGACGGCGTCCAGTCGAGGTCGTTGAACACGACTTGCCGCGCCGCCGTGAGGTTGAGACCTACACCGCCGACATGCAGGTTCGCCGCGAGGACGCGAACGTCGTCATCCTCCTGGAACCGGTCGACGCGTCGCTGCCGCTCCTCGTTGGGCACGCCGCCGGTGATCGTGACGGCCTGATCGCCGAAGTGGCGTGCGAACCGCAACACGGGCGGCATGAACGCCGAGAACGCGACGACCTTCTCGCCCTGGTCGACGATGCTCTGCAAATAGTCGGTGGTCTGCAGCGCCTTAAGGGTGGCGATTTTGCGGCGCGCCGTTGTGAGCGCGCCCAGTAGCCGGCCGGACTCTCGCCGCTCCTCCTCCGTCCTGCCGCGCTCGCGGCGCGACGCCTGCGCGAGGGCCCGCACGGGTTCGTTCAGCTTCTCGACGGCGCGCGGGTGCAACTCGACATCGAGCCACGTGCGCATCTTGGGTGGGAGGTCGAGCACTTCGTCCTTCGTGCGGCGTAGCATGACGCCGTGCAACTGCACCGTTAGTTCGTCGATGTTCGTGGCGCCGTCCGCGACGAGTCCGTAGTCGCCCTGGTACCCGTCGCAGTAGCGCTTGGCGAACGACGCGAAGCTGCGCCCAAGGGGGTGGTCGGCAAGTTGCAGCAGCGGGAACAGGTCACGGGGCCGGTTCGTGAGCGGCGTGCCGGTAAGCGCGTGGATGACGGGATCGCCAGGGATCTCGCGCACGAGCCGCAGGGCCGCGCGGCTTCGCTTGCTGCGGTAGTTCTTGAGGTAGTGCGCCTCGTCGAACGCGACGCCGGACCAAGCGCGCGCCAGAAGGGCCTCGAGATGCTTCTCCAGGATGTCGTAGTTGAGGACGACCCAGCCGTCGAAGCCGTCAGCCGGCATCGGCCCAGGGCCCACGATCACGCAATCGGGCTGCGCGAGGACGGCCCCAATTTCCCGCACCCAATTGCGCTTCAATGACGCCGGGCAGATGACGAGGTACGGGCCGCTCGCGTTCGCTTCCGTAAGCGCGATGATCGACTGCCGCGTCTTCCCGAGCCCCATGTCGTCCGTGAGCAGCGCGCGACGACGCCCCAGCAGGAACGCCACGCCTTCGAGCTGGTGAGGGTACAGCTCTTCCGCCAGCGCGCTCGCCCGTGCGACCACCTGATCCGTCACTGTCGTCATCGGTCCCCCGTCCGTACGGCCCTGCCCCGTTGGCGTCCGCTACCATGCGCCCACGCTAATCTACGTCCGCCGTCTCCGTCTCGGTGCAGCACGGCGATGCCCGACGCCGCCATCCATCTGGCTGGGCCCTGCGCGAGCGGCTTCGCGCGTGTCCCGGCCTGGCGGCGCGGCGGTCGGGACGCTCGCTGGGCAGGCGCAGCCGAGGTATTCTCTGCACGCGCGACGCGCATCGGAACCGGGGAGACGCCATGGCGACCGCGGCAGACACCATCCGGGACATCGACGGCAACGTGCTCAGCGCCGACGAGCGGCATCGCGCGATCGCCGCGGCCCGCGCGGACCTCGCCGGTCGACAGGCGGAGGCCAACCGACGCGACTCGGCGCTCTGGGCGCGGGTATCGAGCAGAGACGAGTGGGAGGCGTTCTCACGTCCGAGTCTCGCGGCCCTCCGTCGTTCGCTGGGCCCGCCCGTCGAGGACGGTGAGCCGCCTGACACTCACGTGACGGCCTCGATCGAGGCCGACGGCTACCGCATCGAGAACGTGGTGTACGAGAGTCGGCAGGGCGTGTTCGTGACGGCCAATCTTTACTGTCCCATACGTGAAGCGGGACCGGCGCCGGCCATTGTGATCGTGCATAGCCACCACAACGGCAAGCATCAGGGCGAACTGCAGGACATGGGCGTCACTTGGGCGCGCGCCGGTTGCCATGTCCTCGTCATGGACCAACTCGGTTACGGAGAGAGGCGTTACCACGCCCCCGGCCCTCGACAGGACTATCGGTTCCGCTACGTTACCGCGGCGCAACTCCACGTCATCGGCGACAGCCTCATGGGGTGGATGGTCCAGGACATCCGACGCAGCATCGACCTGCTGCTGACGCGCGACACCGTGGACCCGGGCGCGATCATCCTCATAGGCGCGGTCGCTGGCGGCGGCGATCCCGCGGCCGTCGCCGCGGCCCTGGACGAACGCGTGTCATGCGCGATCCCGTTCAACTTCGGTGGCCCGCAGCCTGAGGCCGAATACCCGTTGCCCCCCGACGCGGAGGCCACCTTCAACTACATGGGAAGCGGCTCGTGGGAATCGACGCGGAACCTGCGACTCAGCGGGCGGGACGGGTTCCTGCCGTGGGCGATCGTCGCGTCGATCGCTCCGCGTCGGCTGATCTACGCGCACGAGTTCGCCTGGCATCGCGAACGTGATCCCGTATGGCAGAGACTGCAGCGCGTGTACGGCTTCTACGACGCCGAGGACCGTCTCTCCTACACACACGGGGCGGGCGTTCTCACCGGGTCGCCGCCAGAGGCGACGCACTGTAATCAGGTCGGCATCGAACACCGGCGTTTGATCCACGGGGCGCTGCATCGATGGTACGGCATCCCGATTCCCGATGAGAACCAAGAGCGACGCGACGAGACGGCGCTGACCTGTCTCCCCGCCGAGACGCGCGCTCGCCTGCGCGTACGACCTGCCTTCGAGGCGTTCAGGCGCGTCGGACGGGAGCGCCTGGCCAACGCGCGCGCCGAGTTGGCGGCGCTGACGCCACCAGAGCGCGTCGCCCGCCTGCGGAGGAGATGGACGGCGATGCTCGGGGACACGGAGCCCGGCGACCTGATGCGTGTGCTGGCCACGCGTAGCACCGACGTGGACGGCGTTCGGACGCGACGCGAGTCAATGCGCTCGGCTTCGGGCGCGGAGATGGCCGTTCTCACGCTGACACCGTCGGAGTCTACCGGGCGGGCCGTCGTTCTCTGCGTGGCGCAGCAAGGGAAACGTGGCTTCCTCGCCAACCGCGCCGAGGAGATCGCGGGCCTGCTCGCGCGGGACATCGCGGTGTGTCTCGCCGACCTGCCGATGACCGGTGAGCTGCAGCCGGGCAGCGACCGGACGTGGCGCGGCGCGGTCACGTCGATGTCCGCCACCGAGTGGATGCTCGGCGGATCGCTGCTGGGCGCGAAGCTGCGGGCCATGCGCGGACTCGCGCGCCATCTGCGCGCGACGTGGGCCGATGTCGGCGTGTGGGGCGATTCGTTCGCGGCGACAAACCCAGAGGACTTCGCAGATCCGCTCATCGGCGACGACCCAGACCCTAACGTGTCGGAGCCGGGTGGCGGCCTACTCGCCGTGCTCACCGCGCTCTATGAAGGACACGTCACGTGCGCTGTCGCGCGCGGGATGCTCGCTGGATACGCGGGCCTGCTCGACCGCGCGCATTGCCACCTCCCGCATGACGCGCTCGTCCCGGGCGTGTTGACAGTGGGGGACATCCCCGACCTCGTCGCGGCGCTGCAACCGCGCCCGACACTCGTCACGAGCCCCGTCGACGGCCGCAACACGGCAGCGGCCGCGCTTACGAACGACGCCGACCTCGCGGCGTGGATGGACGCGCATGTCGCCCGGCCTGCGTAGCCTGTGCCGCTCGAGTCGCCGTCCCCACGTGTTCTGTATACTCAAATGGTAGCAGCCGGTCGCCTCGCCCCACGCCCTTGCACGGCGGACCGAGGAGAGACGAAGCGCATGGCACGCATTCACACGTCCTCCTTCGGGTTCGCTTGGGCCATCCTGTTGTGCGTTGCCGTGGCGCAAGGAGCGCGCGCCGATGTCGGCAAATGGCGCGCCACGGACGGCCCATACGGCGGGCACATCCTGGACCTCGCGATCGACCCGCACGACAGGCTTTATGCCGCGGCCGGGCCGGCCGGCTTGTTCCACTCACCGGGCGACGGCCACGAGTGGGCACGGGCCGAGACGCCGGCCGCGCTGGACAGTGTCACGCGCGTCGCGGCCTCGGCGATGTTCGTGTACGCACACGGGCCGAGTGGCCTGTACCGGTCTTCCGACCTCCAAGCATGGACCCGCCTCGACCTTGGGTACACGCGGCCTCGGCCGTCTCGGCCGTGGATGACTGTGGTTGGGGAGGGCCTGGGCGCCCTTGCTTGCGTCGCTGGCTCCGTGTGCGTGGCCGTTGACGGAGGAGGCAGCGGCGACAACACCATGCTCCTCCGATCAACCGACGACGGCGATCATTGGCAGCGGCTCAGCCCAGCGATCCCCGGCGGCCCGCCGCGCGGCATCGCCTCTGTCGACGGCGCCCTCTATGTGGCGGCCGCCGAACGCGTCTACGTCCGAGACGAGGCCGCGCGCGTGTGGCGGCCCGTGCACCCAGAAGGGCTCGACGAGCCGGTCACCGCGCTAGGCTCGGACGGAGCCACCCTATACGCAGGCACGGCGGGCGGCGGCGTGCTCCGTCTCGATAGGCGCACGAGGCGTTGGACCTCCATGGCGTCGTCTCCCCTCGGCGCCGCCGTGACACGACTTGTTGCGCGTGACGGCGCCGCTTACGCAGCCACGGACGTCGGGGTGTTCCTCGCGGAGGCCGATGGCCAGACGTCACGGGACCTGCCCATGACGCGGGTGGGCGAGCCGCCGACTGCGCTCGTGGTCGCTGGAGGCGGCACGCTGCTTGCCGGCGGCGACAACGGGGTCTGGCGGTCACGCGACGACGGACGCTCATGGCAGACGGCGCATCACGGTCTGGCAGCGCGGAAGATCGGCGCTCTGGTGGTCCACGGCGGCGCTCTCATCGCGAGATCGGGCGACGCGCTCCACCGTTACAGCCCAGGCGCGACTTCGTGGGACAGTTCCACGCCGCTTTCACCGGACATCCGCGTCGTTGGGGTCGGCGCCGGATCCCTGGATTCCCTCGCGGCCGGGGTGTACGGGAGACGCGTGTCGAGCCACGGGTACGACACATGGGCCGGCCAATTCGTCCGGCAAGAGCGGGACCTTCCGCCCGTATCGGGGGCAGAGGCATTCGTGGAACTGCGCGGAACGCTGCTGATGGCCACGGCGCGCGCGGTACACCGCCTCAGTGACGACGGCAGCTCGTGGGAGACCTTGGCGCGGGAAGTGTCCGGCCCGTTGGCGGTCATCGACGACAGCCTCTTCGTCGGCGACAGCGACGGCGTGCATAGGTCGGACGATGGCGGATTTACGTGGCGGCGGGCGGTCTGGGGCCTGACGAACAGACGAGTGTCCTGCCTTGCCGGGGTGGGAAGGACGCTCTGGGCCGGGACCGGAGCGGTTCACCAGGGGCCGCGCGCGGGGATATACCGCTCCGACGATCTGGGCGAGTCGTGGGCTCTGACGACCGCCAACCCGTGGGGCCCTGATCAGGGGCCCGATGAAGTCGAGGCTTTCGCCGAGTCGGACGGGAGCGTCTGGGCCTACGCGGAAGGCGCCATATGGCGCTACGGTGGTCCGCACGGCAAGTGGCAGCAGCTCGACGGCGGCCCGTTCGACAAGGGCATCGCGACGTATCGCGGAGTGTTGCACGCCGTGGCAGAAGGGAGACTGCTGCGCCTCGACCCCGCCACGCTGACCTGGGAGCCCGCGTCGAGCGGCGCGCCGGAGCCGTTGGTGGCGCGCGCTTCTGCGATGTGGGCCACGCGCGACCGCATCTACGTCGGCACGGAGGGTCAAGGCGTCCAGGTGTCTACTGATGGTGGCGCGTCGTGGGCGCACGCCGGCCTCCCCAAGCGATCCGTCTCGGTCCTGTACGAATACGGGGGCGTCATCTACGCGGGCTCCCCACCGAGGGGCGGAGCACAGCGGCTGCGCCCTGGAGCAGGCGCATGGCAGCGTCTGAACCGCGGTGACGGGCGCGGCCGGCAATCGACGTCGTCGGTCGTCACGCTTGGGGAACGGCTGTATGCCCTCGACCGGCACGGCCTATCCGCATCCGGCGACAACGGCCGGACCTGGGAACCGGTCGCTGGGCCCGCGACGAACGTCGTGGCGACGCGGTCGGCGTACGGGCGCATCTACGAGGCTACGCGTGGCGATGGTGTCCACGTTATGGAGCAGGTCGGGCGCAGATGGCGGCATTCTGGCCCCGTGGAGACGCGCGTGGCCGCTCAGTGGGTGACCGCGGTGGGAGGAGTCGTCTACGCGGGAGGCAGCGACGGAGGCGTCTACGTTGATGCCGACGCCCTCCGGCAGGCGAGGCATTCCGTCGGACGCTTGCGGCTGCCCCGCGGCCGCGTCCTATCCGCGCACGACGGGGCCGTCGTGTTCAGCGCGCCCGGCGGCCTGATCCGGTCGATCGACGGCGGATTCACGGGCGCTCGACTGCAGAAGCCGGCTGCCACGATCAACGGCGGCGCCCCACGCCTCGACTCCATGTACGTCGCCACAGGCGATAGGGGTGTGCTGCGTTACCACGAGGGCGAATGGACGCCGGTGAACGAAGGTCTGCCCACCCTCGACGTGCGGGGCTTCGCGCGGGCGGGCTCGCGGCTGTACGCGGCGGCGCACGGAGCCGGGGTGTTCCGCGCCAGGGAGCGCATGGTAGGGGATCTGCTCACCACGACGAGGCGGCGCCCGGGACGCCCAGTGCACGTCACACTGCGCTGGGAGCCCGTCGGCGACAACGCGGCCCTGAGGGAGGTAACCGCCATCGCGGCGTCGGAGACGATGCTCTACGTCGGCATAGCGGGAGGGGACATCCTTGCATCCGCCAATGGCGGCGTCTCTTGGCGGCTGACGGGCTCGCTCCACGACGGCATGGACCCTCGCGGCATGGCCACCTCGGGGAAGGAATGGTACGTAGCGACGGATGCCGGCGTGTTCAAACTCACCGCGGCCGGTCAGTGGGAAGGCGTCCCTCTGACGCCGCCGTTCATTCACGCGGCCGCGGTCGGCGACGGCGTGGCGTACGTGCTGACGGATAGCACTGTCTATCGCGCGTCCGCGCCCGATGGCTCGTGGGAGCGGACCCGCTACGACGCGCGTGGTCTGACGCACATCGCGCTCCTGGACGGCAGTCTCTACGCGTCGCGGGAATACGGCGTCGTGCTAAGGGCGGATCTTGTCGAATGACTGCGACCGGGCGGTAAGGCGCCGCCGCGAGTAGCCTGTCGCATGTCAACGGCCTTGTCGATCGGCCGTGTGTACTGTCCACGGTGAGTTCACCTGTGCGTCACACCATCGCAGGAGCGCAGCAATGGCCACGGGCGTTGGCGGAAGACGGCCCTGCATGAAGCATGTCGGCGGCGCCAAGGTGGCTCTGGCGTGCGGCATCGTGTGCGGACTCATCGCGGCGTGGCCCGGGCGGGCCGACACGCTGCAATGGAAGCCGACGGGAGGCCCGTATGGCGGTTGGGTGTCGTCCTTGGCGGTCGGCCCGGCCGGAGAGCTATACGCGGCGGTTGGGCGATCGGGTCTGTTCCGTTCGACGAACGACGGCGACACGTGGTCCCGGGTCGAGACGCCGAGTGAGTGGCCGACGGTCAACCGCGTTGCCGTCGCGGGCGACTTCGTTCTGACGCACGGCGAAGGCGACCTCCACCGGTCGGCCGACCTCAAGGCGTGGCACCCCGTCGAACTGCCGGCGTGCCTGAAGGAGATAGTCGTCCTGCGCGTCTCCGACGGCGTCGTATGGGTCGTGGGAAGTCTCCCGGGCGGCGACACCAACTGGCTGGTCGCGCGATCTACGGATGACGGCGACACGTGGCGCCGCCTCGACCCGCCCATCCCTGGCCGAACACGGCCCCGGCTCGCGGTCGCCGGAGGCCGGTTACACATCCTGACGTCCGACGGGCTGTACACACGCGATCAAGCCAGGCGCGTATGGAACCCCGCGACCCGCGCCGGTCTCTCAGAGCCTATCTCAGTCCTACACGGCGACGGCCCGACGCTCTATGCGGGTGCAAAGCGCGGTGGCGTCTACGAACTGCGTAGCGCCGCCACGCGCTGGGATGCGGTGGCCCCGGGGCTGCTCGACGCGGCAGTGCGGCACATCGCGACCCGCGACGGCGATGTGTACGCGAGCACACAGGAGGGCGTCTTCCGGGTGCGCGGCGACCGGCCGTCGGAGCTCGGCGGCGGCCTGCCCGCTCACTCCCCGACAGCGCTCGCGGCCACGGACGGCGGTCTGTTCGTAGGAGTCGGATACCTCGGGGTGTTCCGCTCCCTGGATGACGCCGCATCGTGGGTTGGGGTGACCCGTGGGCTGGGCGCGCTTCACGTCAGCGACCTGCTCGTGCACAACGGCGCGCTGTTCGAGAACTCGGGCCTCGCCGTTCATCGTTACGACGCGGGTCGGGGCATCTGGAACGCCCACGCTGGCCCGTCCGCGGACGTTCGGTTCACCGCCGTCGGCGCGGCTGCGGCAGGCCTGCTGGCCGCGTCTCGACAGGGGGCGTACCGGTCAGGTGATGGTGGCGAAACGTGGCGCTCCGTCCTCATGCGCCTGGCAAGCGACGATCCGGCTGGGCCCGGCGTCGCCTCCTTCGCGGAACTCACCGCCGCCTGATGATGAGCGGCGGGCATGGCTTGTACACTCTCAGCGACGACGGCGCGGCGTGGCAGCCGGGAATGAGGATGATGTCCGGTGGCCTGGCCGTGAGTGGCGGTCGCATCTTCGTCGCGACCGCCGCCGGCGTGCAGGCGTCGGATGGGGTCGGCATGCTCTGGCGAGTCATGTCCGCCGGCCTGGACAGTCAGCGCGTAACCTGTATCGCGGCCGTGGGCCCGTCGCTCTGGGCGGGCACGGCGCAGACGTCCGGCGGGGCGGTTGCGGGCATCTACCGCTGGGACGACTTGTACCGGTCGTGGACGCTGACAACTGACGATGTCTGGGGATATGGGCCCCACCCGGGGAAGATCGCGGCCCTCCAGGGCTGTGGAGGGTACGTGTTCGCGAGCGCGCTGGGGACGGTTTGGCGCCACGGGGGCGTGCAGCCGAGGTGGCGCAAGACAGGCGGTGGGCTGCGCGGACAGAGGGGTGGAGCCCTCGCCGCACACGATGGCCGCCTGTACACGACCGCGGGCGGCAGTCTGTATCGGTTGAACGCCGCGACGTGGACCTGGGAACCCACGTCCGCAGAGCCCGAAGGCCCACTAGGTGGCGTAGGCCAGGCCCTGTGGGCATCGGCCGAGGGTGTTTACGTCGGCACGGACATGGACGGCGTGTACAGGTCCACGGACGGTGGCGCTTCCTGGGTGAACATCGGTCTCAGCGACGTGCGCGTCTGGGCGTTACGCGCCTACCGCGGGGCGATCTACGCAGGTGGCCGGTACGGCGGCGGAGTGCATCGGTGGCGCGACGATGACAACGGATGGCAGCCAGTCAACCAGGGGCTGCAGAGCCCGCCACATCCCATGCGCGCCATCACAGCGATGGGTGATCGGCTGTATGCCGTCGTGGACGATCGGCTGCATGTATCCTGTGACGACGGGACGACATGGGCGCCCGTGGACGCGCCGTCGAACGACATTGTCGCGCTGACGGCGGCGAACGGCGTGCTGTACGCAGGCACGCGGGGTGATGGCCTCTACGTCATGGATGCCGCGACCGGCTCGTGGCGCCAATCCACGCCGGCCGAGATGGACCTCGACGCCGCCTGGATCGCGGTGGTCGGCGACACGATCTACGCGGGGACGGCGGACGGTGGCATGTACGCCTCCGCGGAACAGCTCTCCCGTCACGCGCGTGAGACCATGCGCGTGCGGGTCGATGACGCCCGCGTCCTCCTTCACGACGACGCGCGCGTGTACGTGGTCAATGGGCAGGGGTTGCTGCTGTCCAGCCATGGCGGGCGCGGAGGTGGCCGCTCCCCCGATGTTTCACACGCGATCACGGCGGCGGCGGTACTCGATGGCGCGGCGTATGTCGCCACGGCGGACCGAGGCGTGCTGCGGAGCTTCGGCAGCAAGTGGCGGCCTGAGAATGACGGCCTGCCCACGTCCGATGTGCGGGGTATGGCACGGCTTGGGGAGACGCTGTACGCGGGAGTCTACGGCGCGGGCGTATTTCGCGGCGCGAACCCGGCGCCCGACAAGGAGGAAGCCGGCCTCCGACCAGCGGAACGCGCCAAACGGGCCGCGCGACGCGGGAGAGCGCCCCTCAGTTGGACGCCGGTTGGCGAAGAAGCGCCGATGTCCCAGGCCCTGGCGCTCGCGGCGTCAGAGACCACGCTCTACGTCGCCGCGACCGGAGGTGACATCTACGCGTCCGCAGACGCGGCGGCCTCCTGGCGCCTCGCGACGACGACGCCGGACGCGATGGAGGCGCGTGGGCTCGCAGTGCTAGAGGGCGCCCTGTACGTAGCGACGGACCGTGGGGTCTTCCGAGCGCAGGTGGACGGAGACTGGCAGGCCGTGCCCCTGACGCCGCCGGTGATCCGATCGGTCGCGGCCCGCGACGGCGCGGCGTTCGTCCTCACCAACGGCGGCGTGTACCGGGCCGCGTCGCCCGACGGCCCGTGGGCCAGGATATCCCGTCACGCGGAACCCCTGACACACATCGAACTGCACGGCGGCGCGCTCTACGGGGCGCAGGACTACGGCGTCGTGCTGCGAGCGGATCTCGACGACTGACCGCAACTGGTCCTACGCCGACGCGTCGATAGGTGCCGACACGTCCCCACGCACGCCGACGATCACCTTGCGCAGGGGTAGCGACTTCCCGGACGCCTCCATCGCCTGCTGGCTCATGTACCAGTAGCCGGAGCAGCAGGGCACCTCCATGTGGACGACCGTAAGGCTGCGGGCATCCGAGCGGCGCAGGATTTCAGCCAGCCGCAGCACGGCCGACTCGTAGTCGTCCGACTTCGGGCAACCGATCATGACCGCCGTGTCCGAAGTGAACTCCTCGCGTATCTCCGGGCGGGCGAACGGCGCGCAGTCGGCGACCAGCATCAGATCGGCGCCCCGCAGGAACGGCGCGTCGGGCGGGATGAGCTCCAGCTTGATCGGCCAGTGGGGCAGCGACGGTCCCGTCGGCGCGGGGCCTTGCGCCATCTGCGGGGCCGGAGCGCGCATATCGCTGAGCCGTATCGGCGGCGTCGACGACGACGGGCACCCGCCCTGCGGCTGCGCGTGCGGCTGCGCGTGCGGCGCCGGGCGTACGGCGGCCGATTCTGTCCACTGCTTCGCCAGATGCTCGCGGACCGCCACCTCATCGAAGGCGGGCGCCTGACGCGTCATGATCGTGATGGCGTCCTCGGGACAGACACCCAGACAAGCTCCCAGGCCATCGCATAGGATGTCGTTTAGGAGCACTGCCGTTCCGTCTATGACGCGAATCGCTCCTTCGGCGCAGTTCGGAATGCAGTCGCCGCAGCCGTTACACAACTCCGCGTCGATCGAGACGATCTCCCTGACTGCCAACGTCCACGCCCTCCCATGGCCTATTCGACGAATCGCTTGTGCGCGAGTTGCTTGCCCGTCTCCGTGCGGAACACCTTGTCGATGATCGCGCTCAGCCGGTCCTTGTCCTGGCGGTCGAACCCCTCGGGGACCTCCTCCAGGCGATCCGCGTCCCAGACGATGCGGAACTCCGGCGTGTCGAGATCGTCGGCGCTGTGGTGGCTTCGCACGATGCTGCAGACGTGGTCGATGGACTCCTCGCGCATGCCGAGGCCCTCCATGATGCGCCTCGCGATGGCGCCACCCTCGACCTCCTAGAACCTCGCATCCGTTGAGCCGTGCTCCCTCTCCGCGACCGACACGAGCGTCGAGGCGGCCCGCCGGCCCGCCAATCACACCCTCAGCCACCTCTCCCAGCAGCGGCAGGGCGGCCGCCTCCAGCTCGGCCACCTGGTCCGCCATCACGCCGCCTGTTCCTGGCGGGCGCAAGCCGCCTTGATGCGCTTTGGCGCCAGATGGGTCTGCCCGACGCCCAGTCGGGGGTCCGTCACGAGCTTGTGTGAGCGTCCAGCCGACCTCAACGCCGTCACGGAGCGATTCGCGACGATGAGCGGCGCGTTGACGTTGCGCGTCGTGCGACGCGAGAGATGCTCCTGCCCGGCCTCGTTGTCCACACTGATGTAGGGATAGCTCACCGAGAGCTTCTGTGGGACCCCTTCCGGACGCTGTTCGCGTAGCAGTAGCATGCGGGCCCCTCGACGCGGCCGTGACCAGCAGCTCGAAGCCCTACGACTCGGCGCGGGCTTCGTGCGCCTCGTATGCGACCATGCGTCCCTTGGACACGCCTGCCGGGGCGTCGGCGCCGTTGGACATGATTCTGTCCACCGTGTCCACGACGGACGTGTCGTACTCTGGCCCAAGGCCTCCTTGAGGTTCGTGTTCGGGGCGGCCTCGACCGCTAGGGCCGGCGTCCAGTTCGTGTCTACAGAGCGCGCCGCTATCAGCGCGCCTGCCGTGGTCTCGCCCGGGCCCCTTGCTTGCGATGGCTATGGAATTGGACTCGTGGTTACCGGCTGATCGTATGCCGGCGCGCTACGCCGACATGGCGGGCCTTACAGTGGGAGACAGACCGATGTCCGTGTGCGGAATGGACAGCGCCCCATGTATTCCTGCACGTACGACGGGTCGGAGCAGTAGTCCATGTTCGTCTGCGGGCGACGATGTCGCGCGCCTTCTCGCGCCCCTCGGCCGACGGGAGCGCCGCCGTCGCCCCCGTGAGCGAGCAGTTGCCTATGAACCGGAAACGGTCGCCCGGGAAGTCGGGGAGGAGGCCGATCCATACTGAGGCGCCGATGTCCAGATAGTTCCCGAAACTGCCGCCGATGTAGACCGCGTTCAGGTCGACGAACGTCAGACCCATCGTGTCCACGAGCACCTTCGCCGCCGAGTAGGCGGCCTCTTCGAGTGGATCAGGTCATCTATGTCCGACTGAACAATGACGATGCCCCCGTCCGTCCCGCTCGCCCCGCCCAGGCGACCACGGTGGCCGCGCGGACATCCAACTCCGTGCCGTCCATCGTGGCGCGCACACGCAGAACAGGGGCGAGGACGCCGACTTCCTTCTCGCCGCCCGCCATGCACACTGTCACGCACGTGCCACGGCCGGCCACGAGGACGCTTTCGCAGCCCTCCAAAGACTATCGGATCTCGTCCAACGGCTTCCGTCCGGCGACTATCATGGCTCGTCTCCGCCGCGCCTACTCGACCCCGTGGGCCATCTTCGCAGCGGCGATGGTGTTGTGGAGCAGCATGGTTATCGTCATCGGCCCGACGCCACCCGGCACGGGCGTTATCAGGCTCGCCTTCTCGCTGACGCCCTTGTAGTCGACGTCGCCCACGAGCCGGAAGCCACGCTCCCGCGACGCGTCCTCGATGCGGTTCACGCCCACATCAACGACCACGGCTCCGTCGGCCACCATGTCGGCGGTGATCGTGTTCGGCCGCCCCGCGGCGACGATGAGTATATCTGCTTGCCGCGTGTGGACGCCCATGTCGGGCGTGCGCGTGTGGCAGACTGTCACCGTGGCGTTTGCCCCTTCCTTCCGCTGAAGGAGGATGTTCGCCAGCGGTTTCCCGACGATGTTGCTACGACCCACCATGACGACGTGCTTGCCCTCGATCTCGACGCCACCACGGAGCAGAAGCTGCTGCACGCCGTGCGGAGTGCAGGGCAGTAGGCACTCCTTGCCGACGAGCATCCGGCCCAGGTTGATAGGGTGGAACCCGTCGACGTCCTTGGAGGGGTCGATGGCGTCCAACACGAGGTGTTCGTCGATGTGGCCCGGGAGAGGGAGTTGCACGAGGATGCCGTTCACCGCGGGATCGGCGTTTAGTTCCGCGATGAGTTCGAGGAGCGCGTCTTCGCTGAAGTCCGCGTCGCGCTTGTGTTCTAGCGAGTTGATCGCGACCTCCTCGCATGCCTTCCGCTTCCCGCTGACGTAGGACACGGAAGCGGGGTTGTCTCCCACGAGGACTACGGCGAGACCCGGCACGACGTCGTGGTCGGCCTTGAGGCGCTCGACCTCCGCGGCCATCTCCTTCCGCATCGCCCTGGCGACCTTGGTTCCGCTTAGCTTCTTCGCGGGCATGTGTTCTCCATCGTCAATCGCTTTGCCTGAGCCACGTCCACGCCGCCCAACGCGGCCTGGAGCGCTTTCTCGGCGCCGCCCGGCTGCCGCCGCAGCGGCGACGGTCGCAGGTTTCTGCTTCGCACTGTCATCTCGTCGTCGTCGGCGCCGTGGTGGCGGCCACCTCGTGCGGACGGCCCATGCCCTCGGGGTTCTCGTAGTCGGTTGCGCCGGTGCGATCGGGGGCCGGGTGGTGGGGCAATCGTAGCATCCGACGGCTTGAGATCCCTGACCGCGCGCGTGACCTTGCTGCGGCGAAGTCCCGCGTTCTCTTGCGTGTCGAGGACGTCGAGAGTGTGGCATACGTCGATCGCGTTCGACGCGGCGTCATCGGCTTGGGCGGCCTTCGTGCGTCCGTAGCACGCCGCGCATGAAAACATCACGTCCCCGCCGGATTCTTCGAAGATGCGCAGGTTGCGGAGCAGGACACGCGCGGCGCCGGCGCCCACGCTGTGCGCCGAGGTGGAGCCGCAGCGGCTCCAACCGTCCAGTTCCGTCAGCTCGATGCCCAGTTGGGCGCAACCGGCGCGCGTGGAGGCGGCGTATGCACGCGCGGTCGCGTGTAGTGAGCATCCCGGGAAGTATGGCATTTCCACTACCGACTCCTCATCGGTGAGGCGGGAACGAACCCGCCGTACCCAGACGCGGGCAGCACGATGCGGCGCGACAGCTACCCGATCGCCCGTAGCGGCCCGGTCGGAATGGCAGCCAGCAGGGCCTCTCATGTCCTATCTACGATCTCGCGAAGCATCTACCGGATCTGCTTCGTTTGTAGTGCCCTGCTCGGAAGAACACGGAGCTTCCCGCGCTTGCACATCTCCCACTCGACTCCTGCATCCTTGAGCGCGTCTTCACCTTGTGGGTCGGGAGCGTCCCCAGATCGTGCACGCGCCCGTGCTTCGCTACCCACGAGAAGGACCCCGCGTGGGATACCTCGATCGCCGGATCGGCCGCGGGGACCTTCTCACGTAGGGCCATCTGGCGGAGGATATCCACCATTGCAGGGATGACCACCTGGTTGGGGCGACGCGTCACGCACGTCTCACACGACGCGCACAGCCAGATCGACGAGCTACGAAGGACCTCGTCCTTCACACGTATCTGGACAAGCCGAGCGTCCCTGTCCAGCGGCACGTCCATCTCGAACGCAGCCGGGCATCCATTCGACCATTTGCTGCGGTGGGAACAGGACGCGACCTTCTGTCCCGACTCCTCCCCAACCCCTCGCAGAAATGCGGGGTCGGGGCTTACCGTCCCCAACGTCAGGTCCACGCGCCGTTAGAACAGTCCGACGACCTTCCCGCTCTCGAGGTCGATGTCCACCTTCGTGAACGCCGGTAGCGACGGCAATCCCGGCATCGTGCGCATCTCGCCGCACAGCGGATAGAGGAAGCCGGCCCCCACGGAGGCCCGAATGTCGCGGATTGGGAGCGTGAAGCCCTTCGGCGCGCCCTTCAGCAGCGGGTCGTGGGACAGCGACAGGTGCGTCTTTGCCATGTTGATGGGCAGCCCGTCGTACCCCAGCTCGGTGTACAGCTTGATCTTGGCTTCCGCGGCCGGGGCGTAGTCCACGTCCTTCGCGCCGTAGACCTTCGTGGCGATGGTGTTGATCTTGTCCTTGATGGACATGTCCAGCGGATATAGGTACTTGAAGTCCGAGGGCTTCTCGCAGGCCGCGGCGACCGCCTCGGCCAGTTCGGCGCCGCCGGCTCCGCCCTTCGCCCACACGTTACTGGTGAAGGCGCCTTCCGCCCCGGCTTCCACCGCCGCACGCCTGACGAAGTCCACCTCGGCGTCCGTGTCCGACGTGAACCGGTTCAGCGCAACGACCACGGGGATGCCGAACTGACGGGCCACGGCGATGCACGCCTGGAGGTTCGACACGCCGTCTCGCAGCAGTTCCAGGTTCTCCTCGCGATACGCGCGATGCAGCCGACGTCCCGGCGTGACCTTGGGGCCGCCGCCGTGCATCTTCAGCGCGCGCACCGTCGCGACGAGAACCACGCAGTCAGGCGCAAGCCCGGAGTAACGGCACTTGATGTCGCAGAACTTCTCCATGCCGCAATCAGCCCCAAAGCCACTCTCCGTGACGACGTATCCGTCCGGGACGAGCTTCAGCGCGATCTGATCCGCGATGATCGAACTGTTTCCGTGCGCGATGTTCGCGAACGGCCCCGCATGGACGAACGCCGGGGTGTTCTCCAGCGTCTGCATGAGCGTCGGCATGAGCGCGTCCTTCATCAGGACGGTCATGGCGCCGGCGCACCTCAGGTCCTCGGCGGTGACGGGTGTTCCCGCCTTGCTCATGCCCACGACGATGCGCCCGAGGCGTTCGCGCAGGTCCCGCAGGTCGGTCGTCAGCGCGAGTATCGCCATCACTTCCGAGGCGACGGAGATGTCGAAGCCGGTTTCGCGCGGGCGCCCGTCGAGCTTGTCGCCAAGCCCAGTCATGACGTTGCGCAGCGAGCGGTCGCTCACGTCCAGAACCCGATTCCATGTGAGCGAGTAGGGGTCGATATCGAGTCGCGGGATGCCTGTCCGCTCCAGGCGCGCGTCGCTCAGTTGGTCCTCGTGCATGATGCGTGCGTCGATCGCGGCGGCGAGCAGGTTGTGCGCCGCGCTAACCGCGTGGACGTCGCCTGTCAGATGGAGGTTGAATTCCTCCATCGGCACGATCTGCGAGTGCCCACCACCGGCCGCGCCGCCTTTGATGCCGAACGTCGGCCCCTGCGACGGCTGGCGAATGCAGGTGAAGACGTCCTTACCGATGTGGCTCAGCGCCTGGGACAGCCCAATGGTCGTGACTGTCTTGCCTTCGCCGAGCGGCGTGGGGGTTATAGCGGTGACGTCGACGTACTTGCCGTTGGGACGGTCGGCGAATCGCTCCAGCACGTCCAGGTGGACCTTGGCCTTGTGTCTTCCGTAGAGCTCCAAGTCGTTCTCGCCCAAGCCGACCGCGTTCGCGATATCGGTAATCGGCTTCAGTTGCGCTGCTTGGGCGATGTCGAGATCGGTTGCCATTCTCGCGCTTTCCTTGGTCTTGGGCTGAACCTGAGAGTGCGACTCCGGCAACCGCGCGGGCGGCGTATTGCGTCAGCCAAGCAATAGCCGGTGGCGCGCGGTATTCGCGGTCAGGCGGAGCCGCCGGTGGCCGGCGCTCAGCCGTACGCGCCGTGGGGCAAAAAGCCCAGGAGTTGCTTCAGACGTGGGCTCGCGTCGCGATAGACGTGCTCGGGCATCTGGTAGTTCATGAAGGGGTAGTACTTGTGACCGACGATCCGTCGGGCGTACGTCACCTGGACCATGTAGCGGAGTCGGTTGCTACGGTTCGGCCCCCCTCGGTGCCACACCTGGTTGTTGAACATGCACACGCTGCCGGCCGGGCCGGTGTTGTATTCGATCCGGTCTTCCCACTCCGTGCCCTCGATCACCGACGGGCACGGGGCTCCTATGAGGTGGGAACGTGGGATCGTCTCGGTGCCCCCGTGCATGGGCTCGCTGACGTCGGTCAGGTAGTAGTTCGCGGTGAAGAAGAGCACCGGTAGGCGCACGTTCGCCGGCGGGTCGCCGTCAGTGACGAGGTAGTGCGGGGCGTCGTCCTGGTGCCAGCTCGATATGCCGCCACCTGGAGGCGTCACGAACGAGTTGTTGTGGATGACGTGCACCGCGCCCCCGATGAGGGCCTCGGCGAAGCTCGCGATGGGGTCCATGTCGAAGAGGCGGAGCGCCGCCTCGCTGCCCTCGAACAGCCGCGGGCTGAGGTGGATCACCGCCCCCTTCTGGCTCTCACCGTTCGGGTTGTCGCGCAGTCGCTTCTCCAGGTCGGCGCGCAACTCGGCGCACCAGTCCTCGGGCAGGACGCTCTTGAGGAACAGGTAGCCGTCTCGGTGGAACTTCTCGATCCAGTCGGCCTGTTGCGTCTCGTCGTCAGCGATGTTCGCCTTGTATGTCGTGGCGGAGTCCGTGCCTGGCATCGAATGCGCGCCTCCTTGAGGTCCGGTGTCCCGGGACGCGCCTGTATACCGTACCCTCGGGGCGCCGTCACGGCGCGACGGCCCGTGCAGCCCGAGACCCGCCGTTTCGCCGGCGCGCGATGCGGACTACCGCGGCCGGCCGAGCCCCTGCAGCCAACCCCACGTCACGGCCTCCTTGGCGAAGATCGACACTAGGGAGATGTCCGGCGCCCAGTCGGGGTACGAGTCGTCGGCCGGGTGCTGCGTCGCGTTGCGCAGCGCGACGGTCTCCACGTCCACGACATAGGTCTGGGCGTGACCGCCCCGATTGGAGGCAAAGACAGTCTCGCTGCCGTCAGACGGCGACGTCGGTCAGCCATCGAACGGGGTGTGCCCCGGCCTACGGACGCGGCGGCCATCATTCTGCGGAAGCGTCCGGCTGCCTGAGCAGGAGTTCGCCAAAGCCGAACTGCCCGAGCTCGCCGAGCCGGTGAATGGCTTGCTCGCCCCTCTTGCGGATGGCGGGGGAGTCCGAAGCATACATGCGCCGCAGCAGGGACGTGAGGGTGTCTTCCCAATCACGCTGAAGGTAACCGTCTCGCTTAGCTTCCACGTACGCCAGCACGCACCACCCCACATGCTGCAAGTTCTCCTCCGGCGCGCCTCCAAGGAAGGTCACGATTCCGCTCTGCTCGGAGTACACCATCGGCGCCCCAAACGCGTCGTATCTGGCGAGCAGCTTGGCCAGACGCTTGAGAGCCCAGATCGCGTCGAACACGCCTGAGGTAAGCCACTGGATGAGCGGGGCCGACCGCGCACTCATTTCTTGTCCAAGCTCCAGCGTGCGGTCAAGCTCGTGCTGGACGAGGGCCTGTAGCCGACGATTCACATCCGCAGGTAGGTCCGGCCCACCGTCGCGCCGAATGAGTCGACCGATGTACGCCAACCCGTGGTCCCGGACATCCTCTGGCGCCCTGGCGAGATACGCGTCCATCAACTGGTGACGGTCGCCTCTGTCGAGTGCCCCCCAGATGTTGAAGAGGAGGAGGTGCTCTGCAAGGTCGTTGCCATATCCGGCTCCGGCAGTGGAAGCAGGGGTCCCACCCGTTCCACCGTCGTCGCGGGTCGCGGGATCGTCGTCGGGCAACGGCGCCTCGTCGGCGTCGAGGTCGCGATCACCCTTATCCACCGTACACACGCGTCTGAGGGCGTAGGCGTATTCGTCCTGCAGGCGCTCGAGCATGGGCACCCGAGGTCCGCTGAAGTGAAGATACGTCCCGAACGCGGCATCGAAGTGGCGGTCGGACTCGCCTCCTTGCGTTGGGAAGATCGCGTCGCGGTTCCGGTCCGCCCAACTCTCGCTCAACTCGGCCGCGATGAAAGGGAAGAGACGACCGTATACCGCGCGAACGGCAACCGAGGGGTCGTCGATCGCCTGCGTCAGGAATGCGCCGACATGCGAGAGCCCCAAACGGTCGAACCCCGGCGCGCCCGTCGTCTCCGTGTCGGCAGTCCTGCGGCGGATCCAGAGCGCGTAGAAGATACACCCCTCAATGGCGAGCGGCCGCGTCGCGTTGATTGCCTGCGTGTACGGATCCGAGTGTTGGTCGAACGGCCTCGGCTCGGCCGCCCGCGGCGGATCGTCGTCCTCGGCAAGCGCGAGAAGGAGCGCCCACACCCGCTCGTGCAACTCAACCGGCGCCCGCGCGTGCACGGCTTGCTGCAGCAGGCTAGCCATCCATCTGCGTGTACGTTGCCAACCCGCATCCTCGTCGCGCGCATCTTGGGCGAGCTCCGGCTCCTGGCCCTGATCGACCACCCAGTCGCACAGATCCAGTGCCGGTGCCCACTCGATGGGCGTGTCGTTCTTCGCGGCGCTATACCACCCGTACACCAGCCCGCGAACGTATGTAGGATGCATGGCTGTAGTGGTGAACTGCTCTACCGAGGCAGCGTATTCATGCGGTCGCGACTCAACGTCCGCCGACAGAACACGAGAGACCCCTTCCCGCGAAGGCGACATAGACTCTCCCGACGGCTCGAACCCATCGGTAAGATACGCCGCGACGTCGGGGACGCTCATCTCTCCCATCGCAGCTTCCGCTACGGGGCTTGTGGGACCGACCCACACCTTCTCTTCGTCCTGGTAGCGAGGCGCTCTGACGGACGCCTCAGTATGCGGCGGCCACCACCGGCGGACGGCCTCTCGCTGCTCTGAGGTCAACGTGTCGGCGAACGGCGCCATGCGCTGCCCCGTCCACTGCGCGCGCAATTCGTCGCTCCATGGTCCCTCCCCCTTGCGCCGTGGCCCGCGCGCGACAAGCGCGACCCAACTGTCACGCTGCTTGCCACTCAAGAGCGGGTACGCGACCTCAGCCAGCTCCATGTACTCACGCTCGACCGTATACCCGGCGAGGTAGTCCCTGTTCAGCAACATCCGTACGACTGTCGGGTGCAGGCGTTCGCCGATGTTCTGGCGCGCCGCGTGTAAGGCGAGGCGGTGGCACACATACCATTGGTGCGCCGTGAGGATCCCTACGACATCCTCCAGCTTGGCGGGGTCAGCGCGCAGCACCCGGGCGACGCTGCCCCGCACGGAAGCGACTAGGTCGCCGGACAGGGAATCCACCGTGTAATCCGTGTCTCGACCAACTTGTTCCTGCCATATAGTCGAGTAGTCCGTCGGCGGCCCTGAGCGGTAGCTCAGCTCCAGGAACCGCGCGAGCAACGAGACCACGAGCTGGACGGCCCGCGGTCCATCAACGCGCTCTAGCGCCGGCAGCAGACGCTGGCTGACCTCGCGGTACTCGCTTGTCGGGAGTCGCGTGCCGGGGTGACTGAACACTACGCCGCGCATCGTGCGGCCCTGTCGTGGTGTGCTGTCAGGGACGATCTCGAAGAGAGCCCGCGCGGTCGCGAATGCGACGTCGCGACCTGCAGGGGTTGTCGCCATACGGGTGACGTACTCCTCCATCTGCTGTTGGAAGGAGTAGGACATCGCTGGCAGGGACCACGCCTGGATCGCAGTACCCAAACGCGCGCCAAAGGTGACGTCCATCGCGTTCGCTGCCCTTAGCAACTCCTCATGGCAGCGGATGTTCCCGGTGTCTGGCATCGCATCAATCGCTCTGAGCACTGCCTGCGGGTTGCGTGCGGCCACGTGTGCCAGGTACTCCGCCTCCGGGCATCGCGGATGTCCGAACGCCGCGCCGCCGTCGCCCTCCACGAGACCTGGAGGATCGTTGAAGAATCCTTCTTCGCGGAGGATGTCGACCACGTCGATGTCCCGCTCTATGAGCAGTCCGTAGAAGTAGTCTCGCATCGCCGCCCATCTGCGAAGGGGCGCCCGCAACGCATGGCGAGACCCAGGTTCTGTGATCAGGCCGACACGAGCCTCGACTCGCCGCGCCTCGTAGAAGAACGCCCGGTCAGCCATGCGGTTCGTCCCCTCGGTCCTCGCTCCCGGGCAACGGCGACATGCCCTGCAAAGTCACGCTCGGCCGTTCTCGCTGCGTCCAATGCCAAAGGGTTCTCCAGAGTACCGCATAGTCTCCCTGCGTGTTGTCGTAGCGCACGACTCGGATTCCGCAGTCGGTGTCGAGCTCCGCGTCGCGCTTCTGCTCGGCGTGGAGTTCGTCCATCCGTAGTCGGACCTCTGCGGGCGTCTTTCCACTGCCCTCGCCCTGCAGCTCAGAGTGCGCAAAGTACCGCGCCGGGTCAGGCTGGTCCAATGGCTGCTGCCATGCGGCCATTGGCACATTGGATGGAAGCAGGATCACGCGCTTGTGATCGCGGAGCTCGTACCCGGCGTCGATGCCTCTGGCTTTCTGCGCGTGCCTGATGTCACGCGCCGCTTCTAGCGCGTCCGACAGACCCCTTTCGCGCAGCTCGCACCCCAGAAATACCACGTTGTTCGCGCGCATCAAGTCGCGCACGAACAGGCCGGCAGATCCCGTTGGACTGTATTCCTCGTCGAAGTCATCCGACGTGAGGACCAAGTTACCTAGAAGGCGGTGTCTTCCCTCCTCGTGTGCGTCATACCCGCCGTGGAGATACACGAACGCCGACCCATCGGCGCCCAGAGTGCCTTGCGCGGGGGGCACGCGGATGTCCTCGCCGTACCGACTGCCCGCGCACAACTGGAACTGCTTGAGGAGGAGCGGGTCGAAGTTCGTTGTGACGTACGCCTGCAATCCCAACGCCATGAGGAGTTGATAGCGCGCCCAAGAGCGTGAGTCTGACGTCGGCCGGCCGAATTCCTCAGCAAGAGCCCGCCAGTATTCAGGTCCGTCTTCGGACTTCGCTCTACCGGCAAGCCGCAAGAGGGCGGCCGCGTCGCCCTTGCACAGCAACTCCCTGTCGTCAGAATCGAGGACGACCTCGCATCGGCTCACAAGTTGGCATACCAAGTTCTTCCACGAAACGTAATCCGTGCCGGACATCCCTGAGCCGAGGAAGGCTACGACGCGCTTCCCATCTGTGGCAACCAACTCGGTGAGTTCCTGGAACGCCTCGAACGGGTGAACCCATTCGCGGAATGCTTCGTCGTCTCTCATGGGGTCGAACTGCCCGTGTGGCTGCGACAGGATACCAGAAGCTGCGGCTGTATCCGCCTCTCAGATTGTAACACTACGACGTCCGCTGGCACACGCGCGGACAGGCACGTCTGCGAGGCGAATTCGGCTTCGCCAGTCCGACGTACGCGCCGTGGCGGGCCCACCAGCCGAGGACGCACTCGCGGTCGTACAGGATGGGCGTACGTGGACGTCCGCGACCCGCGCGCGTCTTCCCGGTGGGACTGCCAGACCAGGTTCATGCTCGCCACGAGGAACCCCTTGCCCCAGGGAAGCAGTCCTGATAGATTGCGGTCCTCTCATCTCGGAGGCCGCCGGTGACCTTGCTCACGATCATCTGCCTCGCCGCCGCGGCCGCGCCCAAGCACGCGGAACTCCAAGCGTCCCCGTGGCGCGTACGAACGTACGGCGGCTACCCGTTCATCTTCATCAGCTATGGCGGCCCCTGGAACGACAGCTATCAGCGCGCCGCGCACGAAGCGCGCGAGCAGCGCCTGTTGACGCCCACCTCGGATGATGCCGACTTCGCGCACCCCGCCGAGTCCGCCGCCACCGAGTGGGCGTGGAACGTGAAGCCGGAGGGCGCGACCCGCGAGGAGTGCCACGCGTGGCTACGCGAGTACTTCGACGGCAGGCGCCGCCTGCGCGCGCACTCGAACGCACCGATGCCCGACGGTATCCCGTTCTACACGCTCACGGGGCATTCGTGGTACTCGCCGTACGGCGCGCGGTGGGCGGGCGATCTCATCGGCCTCGAGGTGGGCGAGAACATCATCGCCATGCAGGCGCAGATCGCCTTCCTGAGAGGCGCCGCCCGGCAGAACGAACTGCCCTTCTACGTGCAGATGTCGCAGTGGTACGGCGGCACGATCCCTCTATACGAGCAAGGCGAGGACGAATACACCCCGCACGACCTCGACGAAGCGGCGGTGCTGGACGGCATCTCGAAGGGCGGCATCGCCATACCCAACGGCGGGCACGCGCCGTCGCTCCTGGCGCGCATGTGGCACGTCGCATGGCTCTCGGGCGCGGCGATCGTGTGTCCCGAGAACTGTCAGCAGAACTTCTTTACCGACACGCAGCAGGAGAACTGGGAGAAGCCGCAAGACGAGCGTGTGCCGCTGTCGCCCATCGGTGGGCGTGCGCAGCGATTCATGCGGCTTGTCGAGGAGCATCCCGACATCGGGACGCCGTACACGCCGTTCGCGGTGATGCTCGACGAATACGCCGGCTTCAACGGCTTCCCTCTCACGCAGCCCCGCCCGTGGAACGTGCTCGATCCCACGTGGGAGGACCGTCAGATCTCGCTCTTCTGGGAGGTCGCGTTTCCCCGGTCGATGTACCTCGACTTCCTCCCCGGGGTGGACGAGGAACTGTCCGATCGTCGCCTCGTCGCATCGCCCTACGGCGACACGTTCGACGCCCTCCTGAGTGATGCTCCGTCCGAATTGCTGACGGCGTACCCCGCTCTGTTCCTCGTCGGGCCGCATCGGTTCGACGGCGACCTCGTCGCGCGCCTTGAGGAGTACGTCGCCGCGGGCGGCAAGCTCTTCGCCACGTACGCCCACGACCTCCCGGACGGCCTCGCAACGCGCTACGGGACACCGGCTGAACGGCTGCCCGACCCGATGGGCACCGCGCGGTGGCTTACCCCGCCTCATTGGGGCGCGAGCGAGGAGACCCTACGGAGTCGGAAGCAGGGCCTCACGTACGATCCCTACGAACGCGAGTTCATGAGCAGCCTTCGCGAGACGCTGGAGGGGTTGGTAGAGTCTCACCTGCCCGTGAACGTCGAGGGCGACGTCGAATACCTCGTCAACCGCACGTCTGAGGGTTGGCTCGTGGGGCTGGTGAACTCCTACGGTGTCACGAAGGGCCGCATGACCCCAGTGAGTCTCGACGCGACCCAAACGCGCGACGTGAGAATCGCTCTCCGCGACGGCGGCATCCGTGCCGCGAGCGAATGGGTTGAGGGCGACATGTTGCGCGTCGAGAACGGGGTCGTAACGTTGACCGTCCCGCCCGGCGAAACGCGGATCGTCCAGTTGACGACTTCTCCCGGATGACCGCGGGGCATCAGACGTCGTAATCGTGGCCGGCTTCCGCCCGGTCCTGCGGCGCATAGCCGAGTACCTCGCAGGCTGTCTCGATATCCATCCACCGCAGGTCGTTGTCAGAGACACCGTAGTAGATCCCAAACTTCAGGCCCTCTTCCACGACGATGCATCGCTCGAGGATCTGGACGATGTCTCTCTGGCTGACGTAGATGTCGGCGCCTTGTGGCGGCCTGGGACGGTCACGTTCGACTTGCCCGATGCGCACGCAGAGGCACGACAGACCGTGGCGTGCGGAGTACGTTCGCGCGAGCGATTCCGCCCAGACCTTCGTCGACGCGTATATGCCGCGCGGTTCCGCCGGCGTGTCTGGCGAGACGCGCGGGAGGTCAGGTGGGACATCGGCGTGACGGCGTTCCATCATCGCACGATATGGCTCACGCTCGCGGTGGCCGTCAGATACGGTGATGCTGCTTGCGGCGACGATCCGCGATACACGGGCATCCCGGCACGCCTCGAACACGTTGTAAGCGCCGATGATGTTGCTGCTGAGCAGGCTTTCCCAGTCACCGCTGCCCGGGTCGGCGGCGAGGTGAGCCACAACGTCCATGCCCTCAACCGCCTCGCGGACCTGGTTGTAGTCCGAGATGTCGCACACGCGAAAGCGGTCGTCCGGGATGTCGAGCGCCCACGAGCCCGGCACGCGCGCCGAGGCGTCACGCGTTCGGTCGAGCCCGTACGCGTCATACTCATCCGGTTGATCGAGGAGACGCCGAAACGTCATGTACCCGATCTGGCCGGTGGCTCCGGTCACCAGCACGCGGCGTCTAGTCTGCACGGTCATGCCTCCGGTGGTCGGTTAGCGCTGCCGTCGCTACGTAGCCTCCACGCGATGCCGCCCGCGCCTACTCGGGACGAGAGGGAGAGCGTAAGCGAACCGTTGTCCCGGAGGCTGCGGTAGCGGCGCGCCACACCGATGAGACCGCCGGCGATGCACCGTGCTAGACGCTTGCGCGCACGGGATCCCTTGGCAGCGCGGCGGGCGCGATCGACGGCGCTCCGCTGTCGCGATGTCCCGGCGACATTCTCCCAGACGGGCCGGCCGGCGGCAAAGGGGATTCGCGCCGCCCGCGCCCCACGATCGCAGCCGTCTGCTATCTGTTATATGCTGAGCCGCCGCCGAGTGATCGCGGTCCCATCGCGCCATCTCACCGGAGTCGCACCATGTCCCAGCTCGCGATCGAGGGCGGCACGAAGGCCGTCACGCTCACGTCCCCGCCTTGGCCGGTCGTCGGCGAGGCGGAAATCAACGCGGTTGCCGAAGCCATGCGGAACTCCCCCTCCAGTTGGGAGTACCTGTGTTCCGCCGCCGGAGGCGGGCCAACCGCAGACTTCGAGCGCGCCTTCGCCGATTTCATGGGCGCTGAACACGCCATGTGCACAAGCGGCGGTGGCCCCTCGCTGCACATCGCCGTGATGGCCGCAGGCGTCGAAGCGGGCGACGAGGTGATCGTCTCCCCGTACACCTGGGGGCAGAGCGTCTCGTGCGTCCTCCAGCAGAACGCCATCCCCATATTCGCCGACATCGACCCGAACACGTACGCGCTGGACGCGGCGTCGATCGAGGCGTGCGTCTCGCCATACACGAAGGCGATCGTGGTCGTACATCTGTACGGCCATCCGGCGGACATGGACGGTATCAACGCCGTGGCGCGGAAGCACGGCCTGAAGGTCATTGAAGACTGCGCCCAGGCGACGGGCGCGAAGTACAAGGGGCGACGTGTCGGCACGCTCGGCGACTTCGGCTGCTTCAGCATCGGCGACGGGAAGCAGCTGATCGGTGGCGAGGGCGGCGTGCTCCTCACGAACGACTCGCGCGCGTACGAACTCGCCAACGCGTTCGGACAGCATCCCGCGCGCCAATCGAGCCAGGTGCACGACCCGGAGTTGAAGCGACTCACCGACAGCCTCATCTACACGTATCGCATCCATCCGTTGGCGGCGGTCATAGCGCAGGAGCAGATCCCACACCTAGACGCGTGGAACGCGGAGCGGCGCGCGAACCACACACGTCTATGGGACGGCCTGGCGGGCATCCCGGGGATCAGCCCTGTCACCGTGGAGCCGGACTGCGAGCACGTCTACCACATGGGCAGCCCGACGTTCGTCCCTGAGCAGGTCGAGGGGGTCTCCCGTGCGACGTACGTGAAGGCGCTCGGGGCGGAGGGCGTGCCTATCGGCATGGGCTACGTCGGCCGGCCGATCCATCTGCGGCCACGCATCCAGGAGAAGGAGTACTTCTTCGGGAAGGGCTACCCGTGGACGTGCGCGCAACGGGAGGTGACCTACGCTGTCGGCGACTGCCCGGTCGCCGAGGCGCGGTGCGCGGACACGGAACTCACCCTCGGAGGAGGGCCGGCGTGGCGCGGCGATCAGTCCGCGTTGGTCGACCAGATCCTCGACGCGTTCGAGAAGGTCACCGGCTCCCTCGACGCCCTTCGTGGACTGGAGGCGTAGGGATGGCTCCGCTTCTCGCCGTCGCGCTGCTCACGGCCGCACAGGTGGGCGCCGACGCGCCGCACGCGATCACTGTCGACACGAGCACAAGGCATCAGACAATCGAGCACTTCGGCGCGTCGGGAGCGTGGTGGGCGCAGCACGTCGGCGGGTGGGAGGACGACGCGAGGGATCGCGTCGTGGCACTCCTGTTCGATAGAGAGGCCGGCGCCGGCCTGTCGCTGTACCGCTACAACATCGGCGCCGGCTCGGGCGAAGAGATCGGCGACCCGTGGCGTCGCGCCGAGACGTTCGAGGTCGCGCCCGGCGAATACGACTGGAGCCGCGACGGCAACGCCGTGTGGGCGCTGAAGGCGGCCGTCGCCGCGGGAGTCGAGCACTTCGTCGTCTTCGCGAACAGCCCGCCTGCGCGCATGACGGAGTCGGGCAAGGTGTCCGGCGCGGAGTACGGCCGGTCGAACCTGCGCACGGACATGCACGACGACTTCGCGCGGTACCTCGTGGACGTCACGCGGCATTTGCGCGAGGTCAAGGGTGTGCCGATCGGTTGGATCAGCCCGATCAACGAGCCCCTGTGGGAATGGGAAGGTGGCGGTCAGGAGGGGTGCCACTACACGGCGAAAGAGTGCATTGCCGTGACGAAGGCGCTCCTGCGGGCCATCGACGGCGCTGGGATCGACGTCAAGGCGGACATCATCGAAGCTCCCCTATGGCGCGGCGCGGGAATGCTCTACGTCGGCCCGATGCTCCGTGATGAGACGTTGAGCGCGGCGATCGGGCATTTCTCGATCCACTCGTACTGGTCCACTCGCGAGCAGAAGAGGGCTGAGGCGGAGCTGATCCGCGAGTACTTCCCGGACCTGAGGCTCTGGATGTCCGAGTGGACCGAGATGAAGGGCGGCCGCGACCTCGGCATGGATTCGGCTCTCGTCATGGCGAACGTCATACACGACGACCTTACCGTGGCGTCGGTCACATCCTGGCAATACTGGATCGCCGTATCGCGGTACAACTTCCGCGACGGTCTTATCTACGTCGACGAGGACACGCACGCGGTCCACGAGACGAAGCGTCTCTGGACGATGGCTGCGTACAGCCGGCTCGTGCGACCTGGGTACGCGCGTGTCGAGGCGACGATCGACAGCGCGGACCTGCGCGTCTCAGCATTCGTCAGTCCCGACGGCGACGAATCGGTCGTCGTGGCGATCAACAACGGCGACGAGCCGGTCTCTGTCACGCCGCCCCACGTGGGCGGCGCCGACTCGATGACCGTGTACGAGACTTCCGCCGCCCATGACCTCGCGACTGTATACAGCGGAGTCCGGCCGACGACCTTGACGCTTCCCGCGCGGTCCGTTTCGGCGATCGTCTCCAGCGGCCGCTAGGCGGCCGCCCAAGGGCACGTGCGAAGGCCTCGCCGTTACGCCGCAGGCCACCATTGCCCCCCTCCTTACACGCGGCTATCCGTAATCGGTGCGCACGACTCCATCGATGAGGAGGCCCACGTTGTCTGAGACCAGCGCCAACGACCGCGAGATTCTGCGTTCTCTCGCGGAGGATGTAGCGGAGGTCGCGGATCTGCCCGTCATGGCGGAGCGCCGCGCAATGTGGAAGCGGCACAACGCGTTGGAGCGCGTGCGCCCGATGGTCCTCGTCGATCCCCAGGGGTCGTGGAGGGAACTTCTGCCCGACACCGAGATGACGTGCGAGGGCGCCGCCGCGCGACGGACTGAGTGGACGCTCCGCAGTCGGCTCTACAACCACCACAACTTCGAGGACGACACGGTCATCGAGAAGGACTGGATCGTCCGGCGAGCCGTGCACAACACCGGGTGGGGCCTGACCGCGCGTCACCTACGCAGCTCAATGGCGACGGGCGCCTGGAAGTTCGATCCAGTCATCAAGACCCACGCCGACCTCGACAAGATCAAGTTCCCTCGCGTCTACGAAGACGAAGACGCGACGACCCGCGCAGTCGCAGCGGCCGAGGAGTTGTTCGGCGACATCCTCGACGTGAAGGTGAAGGGCATCGCGCACCTCTCCTTCCATCTCATGAACGTCTATACAGGACTGCGCGGACTCGAACAGGTTCTGTTCGACATGATCGACGACCCGAACATGGTCCACGACGCCATGGCCCGGCTCGAGGAGGGCCACCACGGACTCGTCCGCCAGTACGTGGACATGAACCTGCTCAGCCTCAACAACGACGGGACCACCCACTCGACCGGCGGCAACGGATACACGGACGAGCTGCCGCCCGACGACTGCGACCCCGACCGCGTGCGACCGTGCGACATGTGGGCCTCGGCCGAGTCGCAGGAATTCGACCCTGTGTCACCGGAGATGCATGAGGAGTTCACGCTGCAGTACGAGAAGCGGCTTCTCGAGCCCTTCGCGCTCAACGGGTACGGGTGCTGCGACGACCTGGAGCCGAAGCTGCACCTCGTCGCCGAGATTCCGAACATCCGCCGCGTCTCCATCGCGCCGATGGCGAACGTGGATAGCAGCGCGGAGAAGCTCGGTGGCGACTACATCTTCTCGTGGAAGCCGCAGCCGTCCCATCTCGTGGGGGAGTTCGACGGGGACATGGTCCGTGAGTACATCCGCCAAACGCTCGACGTCTCGCGAGACTGCGTGATCGAGATGATCCTCAAGGACACGCATACCTGCGAGAACCGTCCGGAACGGTTCAACGAGTGGTCGAGGATCGCGCGCGAACTCGTCGAGGAATACTGAGCGGACGACCGACGCGGACGCATTGCCGGGGACAGGCGGCGCGAGCCGCCAGGTCGCGTCGCGGTGACGCGCTTCCGTGCCTACGCGTGGTACACCGCAATCCGCGCCGCATCCGCCATTGCCGCGCCGACCAGGGGTGGCTATCCATAACTCGTGCGCGCGCGCCCGACTCCATCGATGAGGAGGCCCAGGTTGTCTGAGACCAGCGTCGGAGACCGCGAGATTCTGCGCTCGCTCGCGGCAGACGTAGCCGATATCGCCGATCTCCCCGTCATGGCGCAACGGCGCGAGGAGTGGAAGCGACACAACGCGCTGGAACGCGTGCGCCCGATGATCCTCATCTTCCCTGAAGGGTCATGGCGCGAACTCCTCCCCGACTCCGAGATGACGTGTGAAGACTCAGCGGCGCGACGCACCGAGTGGACGCTACGCAGCCGCCTGTACCAGCACGAGAACTTCCAGGATGACACCGTCATCGAGAAGGAGTGGGTGGTCGGTCGCGCGGTGCACAACACCGGCTGGGGACTGACCGCGCGGCACTTCCGCAGCTCCATGGCCACCGGCGCGTGGAAGTTCGACCCGGTCATCAAGACACCCGCCGACCTCGACAAGATCAAGTTCCCGCGCGTCTACGAAGACGAGGACGCCAGCGCGCGCGCGTTGGGAACGGCGCAGAATCTGTTCGGCGACATCCTGGACGTGAAGCAGAAGGGCGTTGCCCACGTCTCGTTCCACCTCATGAACGTCTACACGGGACTGCGCGGACTCGAACAGGTCATGTGGGACATGATCGACGACCCGAACATGGTGCACGACGCCATGGCCAGGCTCGAAGAGGGCAGCCACGAGCTCGTTCGGCAGTACGTCGACATGAACCTGCTGAGCCTCAACAACGACGCGACGTACCACTCCACCGGCGGCAATGGCTACACCGACGAACTGCCGCTCGACGACTACGACCCCGACCGCATCCGGCCGTGCGACATGTGGGCGTCTGCGGAGTCTCAGGAGTTCGACCCGGTGTCGCCCGACATGCACGAGGAGTTCACGCTGCAGTACGAGAAGCGCCTCCTCGAACCGTTCGCGCTCACGGGCTACGGCTGCTGCGACGACCTAGAGCCGAAGCTGCACCTCGTTGCCGAGATACCGGGCATCCGCCGCATCAGCATAGCGCCGATGGCGAACGTGGACCGCAGTGCTGAGAAGCTCGGCGGCGACTACATCTTCTCGTGGAAACCGCAGCCGTCTCACCTCGTCGGTGAGTTCGACGCGGACATGGTCCGGGAATACATCCGACACACGCTGGACGTCTCCCAGGACTGCGTGATCGAGATGATCCTGAAGGACACGCACACCTGCGAGAACCGTCCCGAGCGGTTCAACGAGTGGACGAGCATTGCGCGCGAACTCGTCGAGGAGTACTGAGCTCATGACTTCTCGCGAACGCATCATCGCCGCCATACGTCGCGAGCCGGTGGACCGCGTGCCGGTGACGCCGTTTGGGTTCGGACACCTGAACCCTCGCGAAGGCGTCGGTAAGGAGATGCTCGAAGCGACCGATCCGTTCATCCCGGCGGGCGCCGGAGGCGGCCAGTTCGTCGGGACGCTCTACGGCGAGCGCGTCTCGGCGGAGCAGGACGGCGCCGAGACAATCACGACGATCCGCACGCCCCGCGGCGACCTGACGCGCGTCTACCGGCGGACGTCGCTTGCCGGCTACACGGTGAAGTTCCCGTGTCAGACGAGGGAGGACGTCGAGGCGCTGCTGTCGATCCCCTTCGAGCCGGCGCATCCCAACGTGAAGGCGTTCCTCGACGCGAAGGAGGAATTCGGGGAGCAGGGGCTCGTACTCGCGGGGATCCCGGACGCGATCTGCTTCCTTGCGGAGTACATGTCGCCTGAGGATTTCTGCCTGCTGTGGGCGCTGGACCCGGAGTACGCCGTCGAGGCGACGGACCTCGTGCAGCGGCGGCTCATCACGTTCGTCGACGAGGCGTCCGCCGGAGGCGTCGACGCGTACCGCATCGTCGGCGCGGAGTACATCACCGAGCAACTGGGGCCGAAGGCATTCCAACGGCTCGGCCGCGACCAGGACGCGGAACTGGTCGACGTGATCCACGAGTACGACGGCATCGCCTACTACCACTGCCACGGGAAGATGGACGCCTTCATCGAGGATCTCGTCGCGACGGGCATCGACGCGCTCGATCCAATCGAGGTGGAGCCGTACGGGGACATCACCCTGGAGGCGGCCAAGAGGCGCGTCGGCGACGACGTATGTCTCGTCGGGGGTATGGACGACATGGAAGTCCTGGAGACACGGGAACGGGCCGCCGTGTTGAAGATAGGTGAGGAGTGCCTCGCCGCCGCCGCGGGGTCGCCGGGCTACTGCCTGGGTGGCACGGCCTCGGGGACATTCACGGAGCCGGCGGCGCGTAACTTCATGGCGTTGGTCGAGGTGGCGGAACGCTTCGGGCAGTAAGGAGGACTCGGGATATGGCGGACATGACGCCGAGAGAACGGGTGCAGCGTTGCTTGCGATTCGAGAAGCCGGATCGGGCGCCGCGGGAGCTGTGGGTGTTGCCAGGCGCGCAGACTCGATGGGCCGTGGACATCGCGTCGTTCTACGAGCGCTACCCGAGCGACTTCACCGGGCCCGCCGTGCAGTACGGCGACGCGAAGCGGGCGTCCGGGGCGGGGTACCACGTCGGGCGCTACACCGACGCGTGGGGATCGGTGTGGGAGGTGAAGCAGGAGGGGGTCGTCGGCGAGGTCGCCGAACCGATACTCGAGGACTGGGATGCCCTCACCGGCTATGAGCCGCCGTTCGAGATACTCGACGAGGCGGATTTCTCTCGCGTGAACGCCAGTTGCGCCGCTACGGACCACTACGTGAAGGCAGGCTCCACCGTGCGGCCGTTCGAGCGGATGCAGTTTCTGCGTGGCTCCGAGCAGTTCTTCTACGACCTGGCTGAGGACAGCGCGCCCCTGTACCAACTGCGCGACATGGTCCACGATTTCTTCCTGCGCGAGATCCGCATGTGGGCGGAGACCGACGTGGACGCAGTGTCGTTCATGGACGACTGGGGCACTCAGTCGGCGCTACTCATCTCCCCGATGAAGTGGCGGGAGTTCTACAAGCCGCTCTACAAGGACTACTGCGACATCCTCCACGCCGCTGGGAAGGCCGTCTTCTTCCATACGGACGGTCATACGGAAGCCATCCACAGCGATCTGATTGAGATTGGCGTGGATTCGATGAACTCGCAGCTATTCTGCATGGACATCGAACGCATCGGCAGGGAGCATTACGGGAACGTGACGTTCTGGGGCGAAATCGACCGGCAGGCCGTGCTCGCCTTCGGGGATGCCGACGACTGTCGCGCGGCCGTGCGTCGCGTTCGGGCAGCCCTGGACCGGGGGGAAGGTGGCGTGATCGCGCAGTGCGAGTGGGGCATCGACACGTCGCCCGAGAACGTGAACGCCGTGTTCGAGACGTGGCTGGAGTAGCACCCGCCCGCTGCGTCGTCACATCTGCTGGGCGTCATGAGCCGGCCGCAGGCACGAAGCACCCGTGTGCCCGGGTGCCGGTACACGCCGCCTTGCCCCGCTATCCAGCAGGACTCCGTAGGGCGCCCGCTCAGCGGCCGGGCCCGCCGTACGCTTAGGACGCCCTCTCATCGTCCACCGTCACTCAGTCGTCAGATCCACCCCGGGCCAGTGTGTTACTGACGATGTGAATGAGGAACGCAAACAGCGCCAGTCCACAGACCGATGTCACGGTGGCAATCAGGCGCCCAACGATCGTGATCGGCGACATGCCGCTTTCGAGCGGGGTGATCGCTCCGATACCCCACCACATGGCCTCAGGGATATGCCTGAAGGCAGTGTCATGAACGACACTCTCGGCATAGTAGACGAGAGTGCTACCGACCATCAGAACGACGAACATCCCGGTCAGGTAAGCGCGAAGCCCTACCCTCAGGCCTCCGGGCCCGCGGTCCCGGATCTCCGCGCAATCGTCCGCGACCAGCTTCAGCAGCTTGAGCACTCGGACGATCTTGAGCATGCGCAGGTCGAGCCAAGGAATGAACAGTCGCGAGATTGCCACCGACAGAAGGTCGATGATTCCCCAGGCGCTGAGGATGTACTTGCGTCGCGAACTTGCCACGTACACCTTACCGGCGTAATCGATCAGGAGAACGCCTACTACGACGGCTTCCGAGATCCGGAAGAACCCAGGGAACTGGACCTGAAATACAGATACGGACTCGAACGCCATCAGCCCAGTGGCATAGAGGATTACCAGGATGACCGTGCGTTGCACTGCGCGGTACAGCTTGCAGCGGTCGTCACCGAAGGCGTCGTGCAGGAGTCGGTCGATTCCGACGCGGACAGGGACTCCCGTCCTATCTGCATCCATGTGAGGTAGTCCGCCTCCTTCCCTTCAGTCACCGATCAACAGTGATGTATGAGCGCGGGTGGGTAAGGTGTACCGCGCCAGGGCGCGCCTGACAACATGGGCGTTGTCGTGATCCACGGTGCCTATCTCCGCGAGATGTCCGTTGCAGAGCTTCGGATGGAATATTCTGTTATACTCCCCGAGCCGATTCCGCCACAGGCATACCACATCTCGCAACCGGCCCTGCTTCAGAGGCTACATTCTGGCCAGGCGTGCCGTAGTTTGCCGCCGCGGCCCTATGCCACGTCTAGTAGGTGGCCATGGGCTAAGCATGGGTAGTGCGACCGAGTATCGCGGTCTGCCATACTGCCAACACCAGCGTTGACGGCAGGACGAGCCCTTGGACGCACGAGCAATCAGACGACACACTCTTCTCGCCGCAACTACAACGGCAGCGGTCGCGATCTACGTCCTCGTGCGTGTCGCGTTGAGCGACGTCATTCCTCGCGAGATGCGAGACATTGATATCGCAAGCGCAAGCCATCCGGTCCTAGTCGTAGCGTACATGGTCGCCGTAAAAGCCCTGCCGCCAATCGTCCTGTTAGGGATGGGCTACGGCATCTACCGCAAGAGCAGAGCGTGCGCAACCATCGCGCTCATCCTTACGGGTTGGGCTCTGTACAGCCTGTGGCTGCCTCTGCGTTTCCAGTACAGTCTCCCAATCCCGGTTGCCGACCGTGTCCCGCTGCGCGTGCTAGGCTGGCTTGTCGTCTGGGGTGGGCTCGCGTGTATCCAGGTCCTGGGGCTCTGGGCAGTCTTCGCCCACCACAACACTACGGCGACGAACGATGTCGTGGCGTAGTCGCGCGACCGCCGGGTCGTCTTCGCCAGCGAGTCCGTGCTGACGCGGGAGTCATCCCGCATCTGGCGCGGTTTCGATATGTTGGCCGCGTCGTTGCGGCAGGCCACTCACGTCCCTACCTGCGCAAGACACATGAAGGCATATCGGCATCCGGCCACCGCAGCCGACGCAGCACTCTCGCGGCCGCGCGCACGCAAACGCCGTCTATGTTCGGTGGCGATGACCCGCACACCCAACCGTGACCGAATGCGCCGCATCGTCAACGCGGTACACCCCGCGGTGGTCGCCAATGTGTACCCGGACGAGGCCTGCCTACCCTCGGAGCTTACGCCAGCCGGGCGGGCGAGGCCCGTCAGCAAGGGCTCGTACTCGCGCGGTCGCGCACGTTGCGAGCGTCTTCACCGGAGGCGTCCTTGTCGACCAGGGGTTGGCAGGCCGCCACGTCGTCGGTCTCCGGGTGGCTCGGTGTCTAGTTCGTCCCACGCGAGCTTCTCGTTGTCCTTGTGCGATTCCGCGATGAGGCCTTCGGCGAAGTCGTTCCACGCGTCTCCCGGTTCTTCCAGGTCGATGAGGACGCTGGACCGTTTGCCAGTTCGTCGTCGAAGCGCAAGCGCTTCCTCCGCGACTCTCCTTGAGGTGAGCGTAGCTCCCGCGCGATCTGCTGGCATTTGGCGGCCGTGACTCGAGCATCGGTTGACGCTCCGCCTCGGATGTCGCAGATTACGGTCAGTAGCTCTGGAGGGAGCCTCTAGTCCGCGGCAAGGGCGCCGCCCACCTCCTGCACGCTTCGCACATCACGACCTTCTTTCGGCCTGTCATAGCGGACGCTAGGCGCCATACGAGAGAGGGTTATCATGTCCCGACAACTCCCTGCGCGTCCGAACATCGAATACCACAAGAACGCCGCGAAGGCCCTCCTCAAGGCGCGCCGCAAAGGCGATATAGTCGCCAACGAGCGTGTGTCGGGGGCCCATCCACGCGGCGCGTCCGTCGACGTGACGCTGCGGGATGCCCAGTGGGTCATTGCGCGCGAACACGGCTTCGCCACATGGGCGGAGTTCCGCGAACACGTGGTGGGATGCGAACGGCGCGCGGTGCCCGACGTGGCGTCGGATGCGATCTCCTCCGTGCTCGACATCACGCCCGAGTGGCTCACGCGGAGGCTCCAGGGCAACGGGTATCTCCCGCGCGGCCGCGTCTCCGCCGTCGAGGTCGTCAGCCGGGACACCCCGAGGAGCGGCGTCGACCGGATCGCCATCGCCTACACGTCCGACGCTCCGACCGCGCCCGCGCGACTGCTGCTGAAACGCACCGGCGGCGGGGACGGCGCCACGGAGGTCGGGTTCTATACGGACATCGCTCCGCGAATGGGCGTGGCGTCCACTCCCGTCTGCTACGATGCCGGCATCGACCACGAGACGCGCCAGGCCTATGTCCTTGTTGCGGACCACCTGGACACGCACTTCCTGTACCGCGCGCCGGAACATCTGGCGGCGCCTGCGCTCGAGTCGGTCGTCGAGGAGTTGGCGCGGATACAGGCGTTCTGGTGGGACAACGAGCGTATCCACCAGAACCACTACCGCAACCCCATGATGATGGAGGCGGACACCCCACAGGCGCTACATCGATGCTGCGCCCGTCTTCTGGACAGGGCGGTGCCGCGGTTCTTCGACGGCCCGGCCGTGGGCGCGCCGCCCGAATGGCGCGGGTTGTGTGAATCCGCCATCGCTGCCTGGCCCGCGCACATGAACGAGCGGCGAGCCGAGGGCGCGCGCCTGACGTTCACGCACACCAACTTCCATCCACACACGTTCCTGTTGCCGCGAGACGCAGAGCGGGACGTTCCCGTCATCTTCCACTGGAACGGTCTCGCCGGAGGCCTCGGGGTCTTCTCCGTGGCGCATCCCGTCCTAACGTCCAGCATGGACCGGGAAGCTCGCCACGCTCGGACGGAAAGCCTCCTACACGGTTACGTGGCCGCGCTCCGAGACAACGGCGTCGACGGGTACTCGCAGGAGATGTGCCTTCAAGACCTGCGGCTCTCGATCGTCGCGAACTTCGACCCGTTCCTGCAACACGAGCAGCCGGACTTCCTGCGCGCGGCGATCGAGGACTATCACCACTGGGGATGCGCGGCAGAGGTAGGCGGCTGACACCGAAGCGGCTGCGCGCAGCGTGCGCCAGCCGGCGTCGCGACGGGGGTAACTCTGTGCGAGGTGCGCCCACGGCGGCAGTGGCACGCGCTGCGACAGGGCCATCGATCCGCAGCCAAGGTATATGACCGCCGCGTACGGGGCGTGGATCAGCCCCGGTCTTGCGCGCAGCGCTTCGGCGCGTCAGACCCCGCCGACCCGTGGCGCGCGATGGTCGACGGAGTTTCGGCCGCTCTCGTGGGTGGCGGGGTCGCGTAAAAGAGCCCGACGCCGGGCCGTCTAGTTGCCCCCCACGGTCATAGGCGCGACCGTCCCGCTCTTGAGTTCGTGCCATTGCGCGGCGAAAACACTTGAGGGCGGAGCATACAGGTGCTTCACCTGCTCCTCCGACAGCGCCACGTTGAACACGTACAGTTCGTCCACGACGCCGAGAACCCATCGCTCCGCGCCCGCGCGTGAGCCGATGTATAGGTCCTCGTCGTTCGTCTGCAGTTCGCCGGGGCAGTCGAGATCGTCGGCCAACTCCCCGTTGACGTAGACCCTGATGCTCTCGCCGTCGAACGTGCCGGCGATGTGAGTCCAACCGACGCCGAGAATGTACCCGCCCTGCAGCTCGTCGTTACAGCCTTCCAGGAGATCGCGCGCCTGGAACAGCACGTTGTTGTTGAAGTCTGGCATGAGGCTGTACAGGCCGGCCCCCCACACGGGGCCCTTCTCGAAAACGGCCTGCTGATACGACATCCCATCGTCTTCGCCGTCGCCTTCCAGCTTGACCCAGCACGCTACGGTCATGTCGTCGGTCAGGTGGAACATGTCGTCATGTGGAACGACGGCCCAGCGGTTCTCCCCGAACCGCACTGCCCCGCCCTCGTCGGGCGCTAAGCCCAACGTGCCTAGTGCGCCCTCCGTGCCGCGAAACCCCGTGACCCATTCGACATCACCGTGGAGCGTCGCATCGTTCCCGTTCCCGCTGCCGTCGGCGGCTATGTCGCCGTCACCTTCGTCGAACTGCAGCCAGAGAAGTGGCTGCGGTAGCACCTGACCGACGCGCGCGAACGCTACGCAAGTGGTGAGGAGAAGAGGGACACAGATCGTGGATAGCCGCATGGGCAATCCCCCAGTGGTTAGGCGCGATACAGCAGCGATCACATGTACGACGATAGCCCGCGCGACGGCAAGTCGCACGGGCTATCTGCAGTGCTGGGGATGGAGCGACTATCGCCTGAGGACGGCCCAGGTCGTCGTGGCCTTGCCCGCCGCGTCGACAGCGGCGCCGGCCGGTATGGCTCCGGCATCCATGATGGCGGCCACCTCGTCGGCGGTCAGTCCGCGCTTCCAGATGCTCAGGTCGTCCATCAAGCCGGTGAAGGGGCGGGCGTCGTCGACATTCATCCCTACGCGCGCGCCCAATCCCCAGCCTTCGGCAATCGAACTGCCGCCTGGGCCATCTCCGACCTGCTCGCCGTTGATGTAGAGCGCGGCGCCGGAGGCGCTGTCGTAGACGCCGGCGAAGTGCACCCACTCACCTGCCGCCGCGGCGCCGGCACGGATGTCGAAGATGGTCGTCCCACCGTCGGTGCGGAGCAGCCAGCGGAAGTTCCCGTCGCCGCCGCGCACCTCGGGGTGAATAAGCCACGTCTCGTCCGCGGCGCGAGCGTTGAAGATCGCGTGGTCGCCGCCGAGGCTGTCGACGTTCACCCACGCGAGCACGCTCATGCCCTCGCGAGGGGTGACGTCTGCGGCCCAACTCGGGCCGTCGAGGTCAATGTAGCTGCCCGCGGCGAACTGCGCCGCCATGCCCAGCTTTCCGCCGTCCACGATGTCTATCTGGCCGTTCACCGCGCCATCAAGGCCGTTCCCGGCCTTGTTCACGACCGTGCTGCCGTCGATGGCTTCGTAGTCGAAGTACAGTATGAGATCCGCGTCCTGCGCCACGGCCATACACGCCGTGAGCAGCGCCAGGGCCAGCGCGCATCCGCCAATTCGCATGGTGTCGTCCTTCCGGGTCTGTTGTGGGCGCTGCCGTGCGCGCCCTCACTTCGATCGTGGCATAGGATAGCACCCGCAACATCGGCAGGCGAATTCCACGACCGGCTACCGTTCATCGGCTCCGAGCACGCGGTGCGGACTCAGGTCGATGTCGTCGTCCAGGCCGATGTCAGAGACGCACACCTCGCGGCGTTCCGTGGCGGACCGGTGCATCGCGAATAGGCATTGCAGCACGTGTAGGTTGCCTCGGCCGTCCGTCTTCGGCGTAGACCCTCTGTCGATGCACGCCAGAAAGTGCGACATTGAGTTCCCGAACGCGTCCGGGAACCACGTGCCTTCGATATCCGGCGATATCGTCCGGGGCTCAGGGTCCTCGATATGCACCGACATCTCCCCACTGTGTCCGCAAATCGAGCCGTGCGAGCCCTGGACGCGGATCTCTTCGTGTGGGTGCTGATGCGTATGCCCGGCCGCGCCAAGGAAACTCCAATTGCACGACAACAGACCGCCAACGCCGGTTCCGAACCGCACGAGCGCTTGCGCCATGACCTCTCGCTCCGCGACGGGCAGGTCGTGGCCGTGCGCGTGGCAGTAGACCCTCTCCATCTTCCCGAACCAGTGAACCGCCAGCGCCACGTGGTGCACCATCATCGCGGGGATGAGCCGACGCTCGGGGAAGTCCATGAACCGCCCATCACACGTGATGGACATGTGATACACGTCGCCGAGCGATTCCAGGTACGGCTCCACGGCCAGGAATCCGGGGACGTAGCACGAGTTCTGGTTCACCATTAGCAGGACGCCGTGCCGCTCGCACGCCTCTACCATGGCGACGCCCTGCCGCATGCTCATCGCGAACGGCTTTTGGCTAAGAACGTGCTTGCCCGCCTCCGCGGCGGCCTCGACGACAGGCAGGCGCTGCCACGGCTGCAGCGCGACGTCGACCACGTCGACCGCCGGGTCGGCGATCATGTCATACACGTTCGCGTACGTCGCGCCGACGCCGAACTTCTCCGCCGTGCGGGTCCGCAACGCGTCATCGAGGTCGCAAATCGCGGCCACCCGGAGGCCCTTCCGGCGGTACCCCTCAAGGTGCTGCTGCCCGATTCCCAACCCTACGACGCCGATCCCGTATCGCGCCTGCTTCACGTCTCGACTCCCTCTTCGGCCGCTCCGTGCGTGTCATCCGTTGCGTATCCCGCGTCCGCGAACCACTCGGCGTAGCGTTCCACTATCGTATCGGCTAGCTGGGCCGGCAGCTCGGTTCGCCAAACGCCGGATGCGCCGCGGTGTCTCGATATGTGGTTCCAATGGATCAATGTCACAGGATCTCGCAGGGTGAGCGATCGCTCGCGCATCGCCTTGCGGACGCGGCGCACTTCGCCGGGATCGGCGTGCTTGAGGTCGGCGTCCAGCAGCCCGCGGATCTTGTCCATCACCTTGCTGGCGCCGTCGATGGCGCTATCGGCGGCAATCTTGTCGATAGTCTCGGCGGGGAGCGCCACTTTCAGGAAGCGCGCCATCTCCTCCGTCGCGCCTAGGACATCCGCAACCACGTCCTCGTACCGCTGCCAGAGCACGTACGGTGAATGGCGAACCCGCTTCAGCTCGCCGTACGCCAGCACTGCGGCGTCGAGGAGGTGCAGTATGTTGTCGTCATCGCCGCCCTGCATCGTGCGAAGCGACACGGCGACATCCCGCAGGTCACGATGGATGTAGCAGATGCGCACGCCGTCGCGCCCGTCCGCGATCCACGGCACGGTGCCGCGCAGCGCGTCGTGGGCCTTGTAGACCTGCATCGGAGCCGTTGGATCCATGTGCGCCAGGTCCGGGCCCGGGCCTCCATCGTTCTCGGCGCCGCCACGCGCCATCCCGACGCCGGCGGCTTCCACGAGGTTGCACACGACGTTGTATTGGAGGGTGGACCCTGAGCGAGACATTCCGTTGCAGACGACGAGCATGACGTATTCCCGCAGGTCGTGGTTGATACGGCCACCTTACGCCGCCGCCCTGTCGTGGACAACGGTTCGGCTGCGCACGCACGCGGGGGCTACACAGGTGGCCGCGGACGCGGTAAGCTATCGCACACGCGTCACCGTTGGAGACCTCGATGATCCCGCTTATCAGCAGCATCTGCCACGGCCCCTTGGAAGTCTGCCAACTGCCTCGGTTCTGGTGGAAGGTCCTCCTCCGGGCGCAGGGGATGCTCGACGGGACGTACCCCGATTGCAGCGGCGGCCTCGACACATACGTCCTCGATGTCCTGGGCCTGGACAAAGACGCGACCCTCAAGTGGATCAGGCAGAGCCTGCCCACCTATCTGGATTTCGAGGACTGGGTGCTCGCGCAAAGCGGTGGAGCCATCGACCGCGAGGCGGCCGATGCGTGGAACGAAAGCGTCCGCACGAGAATCCACACGCGGCCCGAGAAGATCGCAGAGACGTACGGTGACATCGGCCTGCCAGCGGACGCTGGCATCGATTCGGCGGTCATCCTCAACGCGCTACAGGACTGGCAACTCTTCCACGCCAGTGACGTCACGCGCCTCGACGAGCCGCTCGTGCCGCTCATATCGACTATCGACTACGGCCCGCTAGGCGTGTGCCAACTGCCGCGCACGTGGCTGAAGTGCCTCCTGCGGGCGGGCGGGATGCTCCATGAGGACTACCCACACCTTCGACACGGCGACGGCCTCGATTGGGGAGTACTGACGCGTCTGGGACTAGACCCAACCGAGGCTACGGGGTACATCAGGGCCGAACAACCCGACTACTGTGAGTTCGAATCGTGGGTCGAGGCGAACGGCCACGTCGACGCGGATGTCGTCGCCGAATGGAACCAATTCGTCCGCACGCGGGTCCGCGACCAGGCCAAGATAGACGACATCAGCGCGACCGTCGGGCGCCCGCTGACTACGACATCCGGCGTCGTGCTGAACCACGTCGAGGACTGGCACTACGCCTATGTCGCCGTCATGGGCGCCGCGTAGGCGGGCACTTCGAACGTCCCTGGGGCCGTCTAGTCCGCGATGTCGTCCACGTTCTCACGCAGCTTGCGTATGGCGCCCACGACCGCGTCGATGTTCTCGCGGTACATGAGGAAGTCCTTCCCTAGCGCGACGACCTCCGTCTGGTAGACGCGCTCCGCCTCTGGGCAATCCACCTGAATGCCTTGACGCGCGGGCATGTCCTTGAACGCCGCGTATTCGTAGACCGGATCGTTGTGCGCGGTGCCGCAACTGACGCCCTCCGCGCGAAGCGCCTCCATGAAGCGATCTCGGCTAACGCCGTTCCATGCGGACGCGTCGTACCGCACGAAGTAGAAGTAGTACCCACGCTTGGTGATCCGTGGGTCGCGCTTGAGCGCGGATACGCCGTCGATCTTCGCCAGTTCCTCCGCGAGGTACTCGCCGTTGGCCCAACGCGCCTCAGTCTGTTCGCGCACCCGCGAAATCTGCGACAGCAGGATGGCCCCAACGAACTCCGACATGCGGAAGTTCCCGCACGCGACGTGGTACGACTCCTCGGTCCCATCGGCCGCCGTGCGTGTGCGCTGGTATTGGTACTGGTTGATGCTGTACGCGTCGTCGTCGAACGTGATGGCCCCGCCTTCGCCCGCGGTGAGCGGTTTGCCCATCTGGAAACTGAACGCCCCAACCGAGCCGAGCGATCCCACCTTGCGGCCGCGCCACTCTGACCCGTGGGCCTCCGCGCAGTCCTCGACGACGAACAGCCCACGCGCGTCAGCCAACGCGTTGACCGCGTCCATGTCTGCGGGATAGCCGCCGTAGTGCACGGGCATGATGCCCGTCGTCTTGTCCGTGACGGCCGCCGCCGCGGCCTCGGCGGAGATCTGGTACGTGTCGGGGTCGATGTCCACGAACACAGGGACGCCTCCGGCCATCACGATCGCGGAGGCCGACGCGTAGAACGTCACCGCAGGGACGAGGATCTCGTCGCCGTGCTGGATACCACACGCCCGTAGAGCCAGCTCCAGCGCGCTCGTGCCCGACGTGCACGCCACGGCGTGCTCCGTGCCGATCCATTCGCGGAACGCCTCCATGGCCGCAGCTACCTTGCTGCCGTCGTGGCCGACGCTGCACCACCTCCCGCTGTCGAGCACCTCGAGCACGTTCTCCCGTTCGAGGTCGCCTCGCACCGGCCATTCCGTGCGCAGCTCGGACACCGCGGGTGTACCGCCGTTGATCGCTAAGGTCGCCATGCCTCTATCCTCCGGGTTCCCCTGTCACCACAAGACGTACACTACGCCGTTCTCGCAGGCCGCGACCAGGCCGCTGCGCTCAGATACGCTGACCGGCGCCAGATGTCTCACGTTGGCGGGCGCCGTCGTCTCCCACAACACCGCGCCATCGCGCGCGGCCAGAATGCTGGCTCCGTCGGCCCAGACGAACTCATCGCCCGGAACGCCGTCGACAGCGATGGCCAGCGTGTTCGATACCGGCGAAGCCCCTCCGTCCAGCCGCCACAGAACGCCGCCGGTCGCGGCATCGTAGCACCTGAAGCCGTCGCGGAACCCGGCCGCGCCGACGGCCAGCCGACCGTCGCCGTCCACGTCGGCCAGGGCGCCGCCGCCGTTGGCGCCGTCCTCGGTGTCGGTGCGCCACATCAGTTCTGCGCGCTCGCCGTGACGAATCGCGAGCAACATCCCGGCCCCGCGCCACAGCGTCTCGATGTCGCCGTCGCCGTCCAGGTCCGCCGTGAGTGGCTCGCCCGACGGCACCCAGTAGCCGTCTGCCCCCGGCAGCGGCCCGGCGTCCATGACGTGCATTTGCTCGCCGGTGGCGCCGTCGACGACGGAGTATTCCGCGGGATAGCACATGATGATGTCGTCGAGGCCGTCGCCGCCCAGATCAGCGAACGCCATCGGCCCGCCGCCGTACCCCCGGGTGTGCTGCCACTGCGAGTCCGCCCACGGTGCGCGCACCTCGAGGATGTCCCTCCGCCACACGGTCTCATGCGTGTCGCTGCGGATAACCATCGTCTCGTCGCTGTGCATGATCGAGCGGCGCACGGCGACGAGGACATCGAGGCGTTCGCGGTGTAGGAAGTGGCCGAGCGCCCAGCGCGTGACGCCGCCCTCGTTCCACACCGGCGCGCGGCCGCCGTAGCCATCGACGACGTGCGCCCAGGCTTCCGACCCGTCGAGCCGATACGCGGTAAGCTCCGCCTCACCGGATCGCGTCTCGCGCACGACGAGCGCCTCTGCGACGCCATCCCCGTCAATGTCTCCGGCGGCTACACCCAGCATCTGCGGCGCCTGCGTCGTCATCGCGCGTCCCGGCTGGGTCCACAGCCTCTCCGCCCCTTCCTCTTCGACGCGCCAGGCGGACACGGTATCGAGTGTGTCGGCGACTACGACTACGGGGCCGTCCGGCGCGTCGAGCACGATGGGAGCCGGCGCGCCGTGAGATGTGATCGAGGACTCAACGACCGATAGGCGTCGGCCGTCGGCGGATAGCTCACCGGTCGCGCCATGCGGCCCACGCACGCGTATCAGGATGTCGTCGTCCCGGGCGGACACCGCGTCGAGATGCATCTGGGTCGGCCCGTAGACCCGCCACGTCGCGCTTGGTTCCCCCGTCGAGGAGAGTTTCACGCCCTGGGTCCGCTCGACATCACCGGCGGTGGTGCAGACCGCCGCGCCGCCCGCAGTGACGACCGTCTCGCGGCCTCGGGTCGCGCCCGTGTCGTGCGCTAACGGCAGACCGGCGAGGGGGTGCACGGCCCAGCGTGAGTTCGCGTGCGACCAGACGATGTCGTTCCACCGTCGAACGTGGATGACCGCGTTCGTCGCGACGGCGCGCGCCGTACATCGCTGCGTCAGCAACTCCGGCGTCCCGTCGCCGTCGACATCGTGGTGGCCGTGGACGAACTCGTCCGGGACATCAAGGACGCGCTCGCCGACCTCTAGGTCATACGCCAGGAGATGCCACTTGCCGTCCCCGGATTCGTTGAAGACGTTCATCAACGCTTCGGCGCGCCCGTCGCCGTTGAAGTCTCCCGTGGGGTCCGGGCCGATCCGGTTGATCGTGAATCGGCGGTCGATTCCCTGCTCGGACTGCGGGTCGAACTCCTCGTACCAAAGGGGCGCGAGGGTGCCGTCACGAACCGCGAGGGACGCGATGTGCCCGGCGAAGTCGCCCACGACCAGGATGTACACGCGTCCGTGGACGTCCGTGTGCAGGCCGAGCGACCCGTAGTGTCGCGCGTGCGTCTCGCGGTACTTCGTCTGGTACTTCTCGGCGCCGGTCGCGATGTCGTACACGAGCACGCCGTGCCACGTGGAGACCACGACCTCGTTCTGGCCGTCGTCGTCGATGTCGCCAACGACGGTGAGTGGCGAGTACACGGAGCCGTCGTGCTCCACATCCCAGACGAGTCGCGGGTGGTCGAGCCCATCGTCGAACGCGTGCATCTGTAGCGATCCGCTCGGTCCCCAACCGGTGGTCCAGCTAAGTCGCTGCAAGCCGGCGATTCCCGGCAGGAACTTCCCCCAACGCGCTCCGGGAGCGGACGGGGGCTCGACAAGCGCGCCGTCGCCGGCGACAGCCAGGAGCGGCGCGCGCAGACCCCACCCGATCCGGTCGGCGACCGACATGCCGACTTCGGACGCCGGGAGCGACAGGAGCCTGCGGCCGTCGGAACGGGAGACCGCGACAAGGGTTTCTCGCGCGGACGTGGGTATCTCGTGACGGACGACGGGCCGGTCGAGCGGGGAGGGCAGCGACACGCGACCCGTTCGTCCGCCTCCTCCTCCGGGCGCCAACCAATCAGCGGCCATCGCGGAACCCGTCGATGAGAGGATGAGGATCGTCAGACAGATGACGGGCGCGACCGTGCGGGGCGACGCTGCCATCGCCGTCAGTCCCCGCCCGCGCGAGGCGGAAGCTGTCGCTTCTGGATGTCGTCGAGCATCAGGGTGATGTCGGCGAAGCGCGCCTCCATGCTGTCTTGCAGGTCGCGCATATCTTCGCGGAGCGCTGCTGTCTGTTCGGATTCACTGGTCGCCTTCAGACCGCGCCGGTGGCGGAATAGGACAAGGGCCACCGTCAGCGGCGTTCCTACAATGACGAACAGCATGAAGATCGCCACGATGAACGGAAGCATCGCGATGTGCATCGGCATGCCCCTGGCGCTGGACGCCGCGCGGTCGGCGCCGTCGCTTGAGGATAGCCACGGCCCGTTCTTCGCACAACGCGCCCCGCGCCGATGCGTTCACAGATCGACGCGCAGGGCGCCCACGACTCCCAACGCCAGGGACGAACGCAACGTCCCGTCGGCGGCGACATCCATGGCGCCACCGAAGCTGCCGCCGTCGAGCTCCGGGTCGGCGATGTAGTTCGCCATCAGCGTCCTGACCCCGGCGCGTCGAACGCGGGCGAGGTACTCGGGCAGTTCGTCTTCGTCCCAGCGTCGCTGGTCGTACGCGCCGTCGTTGAAGCATCGGGCGAAGGGGAAGAGCAACAGGTCGGGTTGTTGCGCGCGCAGCCGATCCACGGTGTCGTCGTCGAAGAGGTCGCCGCACAGCAGAAACGCCACGCGTCCGAACGGCGTCTCGGCCGCCGTGACGCGGTCTCCAAGGCGGTAGGTGTCGGGATCGGCGTCCCTCGTCCGCCAATTCGGCTGCATGCGGCGGTACGTCAGGCGGATCCGGCCGGTGGGGTCGATGAGGACCGCGGAGTCGTACAGCGCGGGGTCGTCGCGCTCGAACATCCCGGCGCCTATCCACGCACCGTGCTCGCGGGCGGAAACTGCTAGGCGATCCGTGGTGGGACCGGGGATGGGCTCGGCGATCGCGCGGTCCCGCTCCGGGTCATCGCCGTTGATGAAGCCGGTGGAAGCCATCTCCGCGAAGAGGATGAGTTCGGCCTCCGCGCGCGCGGCATCCTGCACGGCAGAGAGCATCGTGCACACGTTGTGCTCGATGTCGCGCGTCACGCGATGTACTACGAGCGCGGCCTTCATGCCTTCGTCCTGCTTTGCCGTGCGGGGATGAACCGCTTCGCCGGCGCCGCACATGACTCCGCACACCGTCTACTATCGGAGCACACACCCGGCGGGCGCACGGGAAGCGCCTCGCCGCCGGCCGCCGCGGGCGGCGTCTGTACTGGCGAAGGTTGGGCAATGCGGTCAGAGGCCGACCGACGACTGATCCATGAATCGAAGCACGGCGATGCCGCCGGCTGGGATGGTGGGAACGCGCAAGGCGAGCAGGTCGCCAACGGCGTGTACGTCTACGAACTCACCGCAGGCGAGTACCGTGCGATGCGCCGCATGGTGATCATGAAGTAGGCGCCACCGGGCGGGACAGGACGTTCTTGGGCGGGCGCGTGTCATACGCGCCCGCCTTCACTTCAGCCTAGAACCAGCGCTCGACGACCACCTTCTTCTGCGTGAAGAATTCGAGCGAGTCCCACCCCTGACCGTGCAGGTCGCCGAAGAAGCTGTCCTTCCAGCCGCTGAACGGGAAGAAGGGCATCGGCGCCGCGACGCCGATGTTGATGCCGACGTTCCCCGCGTCGACGTCGTGCCGGAACTTGCGGGCGGCGCCACCGCTCGATGTGAACAGGCACGCCATGTTGCCATAGCGCCCGCTGTTGATCGACGCGATCGCGTCGTCGAGCTCGTCCATGTGCATGAGCGTAAGCACGGGCCCGAATATCTCCGCGGACGCGATGTCGCTGCCTGGGTCCACACCGTCCAACACCGTCGGCGCGAGGAAGTACCCGCCGTCGTGATCCGAGACGGAACAGTCTCGGCCACCCGCGAGCAGCGCGACACCGCTCTGCGCCGCGCCGTCGATGACGCCCCGAATACGATCGTGGCTCTGCCGCGTGATTACCGGCCCCATCTCCGTGGCCTCGTCGAGGCCGTTCCCAACGACGCGCGATTCCGCCGCGTCACGGATGACGTCCGGGAACCAGTCGCGCGCGTCACCGATCGTGAACGCCAGCGACGCCGCCAGACAGCGCTGCCCCGCGCATCCGAACGCGCTCTCGGCGATGTTGGCGCGCGTCATGTCGGGGTCCGCGTCGGGCATGATGACCATCGGGTTCTTCGCGCCGCCCTGGCACTGGACGCGTTTCCCGTTTGCCGCGGCCTTCGCATACACCTGCCGGGCCACGGCTGACGACCCTACGAAGCTGATCGCGCGGATCTCGGGGTGTTCGAGTATCGCGTCGACGGTGTCTCGCCCGCCGTTGACGAGGTTCACGACGCCGTCCGGCAGGCCGATCTGCTCAATTAGGGCGAACACCTTCTGCATCGTGAGCGGCACGCGTTCCGACGGCTTCACGACGCACGTGTTCCCGCACGCGATCGCATACGGCAGGAACCAGAAGGGAATCATGCACGGGAAGTTGAACGGCGCGATGAACGCGCACACCCCGACGGGCTGGCGGATCATGTGCTCGTCGATGCCCGAGGCGATGTCTTCCAGGTTCGAGCCCTGCATCATGGTGGGGATGCCGCAGGCAACCTCGACGTTCTGGATGGCGCGCAGTACCTCGCCGCGTGATTCCGACAGCGTCTTGCCGCACTCGAGGGTTATCGCGCGGGCGATGTCTTCCGCCGACTCCTCCATGAGCGTCTTGAGCCTGTAGAGGCACTGCACGCGATCCACGGCCGGGACATGCCGCCACGCCTTGAGCGCCTTGCTCGCGCTATCGACGGCGCGGTCGACGTCGCTCGCGGGAGACAGTGGGACCGCGGCGATCGCCTCGCCGGTAGCTGGGTTCATGACGTCGGCGCTGTCGTCGCCGGACCCGCGCGTCCAGTCACCATCGATGTAGTTGAGAACGTCCTGCTGTGTGGTCATGGCTCGTCGTCGAGGCTCCCGATGCTGCGTGTGTCGCGTCTTGTCAGAATACTAGGCCGAAGACTCGTCCGATGCAGCGTCGTGTCGCGGCTCGACCCCCACCAGATGCCGCACGAGAAAGTCCTGCCGCCGCCGGTTCCCGTACGGAGCTTCGGCGATACCGTGGCCGCCGCCGGGAACGACCAACAGGTCGAAGTCCTTGTCCCCCTCGATGAGCGCGTTCACCACCTGCATCGTGGACGCCGGATCGACGTTGCGATCCAACTCACCGACGACGAGCAGCAGTTTGCCTCGTAGCTTCGCGGCGTGCGTGACGTTTGAGTGCTCGCGGTAGTGGGCGCCGACGGGCCACCCCATCCACAGCTCGTTCCACCAGACCTTGTCCATGCGGTTGTCGTGGCATCCGCGGTCCGCGACGCCGACCCTGTAGAAGTCACCGTGCGCCAGGAGCGCCCTGAGCGTGCTCTGCCCACCCGCGGAGCCCCCGTAGATGCCCACTCGAGACAGGTCCATGTAAGGGTACTTTTCGGCGGCGGAGCGCATCCACCGAATCCGGTCGGGGAAGCCGGAGTCGCCGAGGGCGCCCCAGCACACGTCGTGGAACGCCTTGGACCGATCCGAGGTGCCCATGCCGTCCATCTGCACGACGACGAAGCCCAACTCCGCCATCTCCTGGCCCCGATGGTAGGGCTGGAACGCCTTCGGCGTGAATGAGCCGTGCGGCCCCGCGTATATGTGCTCGACGACGGCGTACGAGCGACCCGGATCGAAGTCGCTCGGCCGCCAGATGACGCCGTGGATGTCCGTGACGCCATCGCGGCCCTTGGCGACGAACCGCTCGGGTGGACTCCAGCCGGTCGCTCGCAGATCGGTCCAGTCGGCGCGCTCCAGCACCAGCGCTGGCGAGCCGTCCTCACTGTGCCGCAAGACGGATTCGGGGGGCGCGTCCACGCGCGACCACGTGTCGACGAAGTATCGGCGATCCGGCGAGAAGCTGACCGTGTGGGTGGCGTCACCGTCGGTGAGTTCGGTGAACCCGTCGCCGTCGAACCCGACGCGGCAGAGCTGCAGGTAGTAGGGGTCTTGACCCTCGTGGATGCCGCTCCCGAGGAACCAGATCTGCCGCGTGTCGTCGTCCACGTGTTCCACGGATCGCACGACCCACTCGCCACGCGTGATGCGGCTCTTCACCCGGCCGGTCGCCGCGTCGTACAGGTAGAGGTGATTCCACCCGTCGCGCTCCGACATCCAGACGATCTCGCCGGAGTCCCGCGTGAAGCGGCAGAAGCGCTTGTACGCGTAGTCGATGAACGTCCGACCGCGCTCCTCGACGAGCACGCGACATGCGCCGCTGTCCGCGCATACGGCGAGAACGCGCAGGACCTGGTGGGCGCGCTGGTTGTAGAGGAACGTGAAGCGTGAAGAGTCAGCTTCCCAACGGACGTCTCCGACGCTCCAGGGATTCGGGAAGTACGCGGTGGAGATATGTTTCTCGCGACGGGTCAGTACGTCGAACAGGCATGGACGGCGCGTCGGCATACGGTCGCCGGGCTTCAGGTAGTGCGCCGAGTGGAGCTTCGGCTGTAGTTGGTCCGCAGGCGACGACTCGACGAGATGTACCTGACGATCGTCGCCCGCCTGCTCGCGTAGCGCCACGAGTCGACGCGAGTCCGGCGACCAGTACGTAGCGTCGGTGTACGCGTCGGCCTCGGAGCCATCCGTGGTCAGAGCGAACTCGATGCCCGTGCCGGCATCGCGGAGTATCAGGTTGTGGTCTCGGCAGACGGCGACCCATGCTCCGTCGGGCGACGGCTGACCGTCGGGTTCCGTCGCGGCGTCCTCCTCCTCGTCGTCCGCAAGCCGCGTGATGACGTAGCCGTCCAGGTCGCAGCGCCGCCGGGTTTCGTCCACGCGGAACTCGATCGCGTTTTCACCGTCTTGCCACGCGATCTCGTCGAACGGGAGCGCTTCGCCGTCGACGTCTGCGGCGGTGGCTGCCGCCAGTGAGGCCGCTAGCCGCGCGTGGTCGAAGGCGGGCGCGCGCGACGGCTTGCCTGCGCCGTCCGCGTCTACGAGGACGAACTCGCGGCGCTCATTGGGCAGGCGGTTGCGGTACCAGAACCGGGCCCCGTCGCCGATCCAACGCGGTCGCACGTCGGCTCTGTAGACCTTGTTTGCGATGCCCTCACGCAGGGCGTTGGCGCGCTCGTACGCCTCGCGGGAACCGGGGACTGGCAAGAGCGAACACTCCTCCATGCCTCACATGCGGGCGCTCAGGACCCAGCCGGGAACACGCCCGACTCACACATGGCGAGGAAGGCGTTGTCGGTCACTTCGACGGGGAACTCGACGGCGCCGCGCCGGCGGGACGACTCGTAGATGCCCATGATAACTTCCAGGGCCGCGTATCCGTTCTCGCCGCTCAACGGGTGCGGCGCGCCGGTCTCGATGGACTGCAGCAGGTCGCGCACCTCCATCGTGATTGAGCCCTCCCCAGGCCACGGGTACTCAATATCGCGGATGTCACGGCCTACGGCGAGGCGGAGGCCTCCCGGACAACTCGCCTCTTCGGGCACGGCGTACAGGTCGCCGTCCAGTTCGACGCGACCGTACTCCCCGTGGACGACGAACGCGTGGTACGCCTGCGTGTCGAAGTCCCACGCCGGATGCAGCCGCTCGGCCGCCCCGGGGGCGCCGAGACCCCACGTGAGATGCGCGTAGCGACCGTCATCGAACGACAGGAAGGCGTTCCCGGCATGGTCGCACCGGTGGCCGAAGTATTCGTAGTCGGAGTTCCCGTCGATCTGCGCCATCACGCGAACCACCGTTGGGTCTCCGAGCAGCGAGCGGAGCATGTGTATCGTGTGCGTGCCGTCTGTGTGGATGGACGGGGCCATCGCGTACGCCTCGATGAAGCGCACGTCCCCAATCTCGCCGCTCTCGACCAACTCGCGTGCGGCGACGTACTGGGCGCCGTACTGCCGCTGGTGGCTGATCGTCAGCACGACGTCGTTCTCGCGGCACGCGCGGAGCATCTCCTTGCCCTCGGCAAGACTCATGGCCATCGGCTTCTCGCACACGATGCCTTTCACGCCCGCCTCCGCCGCGGCCACCACCGGAGCACAGTGTGCCATCTCTGCCGTCACCACCGAAACGAGGTTCGGGCGCACCTCGGCGAGCATCTCGCGGTAGTCGGTGTATGTCTTGGGTGACCCGTAGTGCTCGCGAGCGCGCTGTAGACCCTCTTCGGCGATGTCCGCCGCGCCGACGATGGGGATGTCGAGCGCTTTGTACGCTCCGGCGTGTCCTCGCGACATGCGCCCGCAGCCGATGATCGCGGCCGTGTATTCCTGCATAGCCGAGCCCGTTCTCCTGGGCTGTTGGCGCTCAGACGCCAAGATGCGATGCTGTGCCGACCGCGGCAACTCTACTCCGAACCTGGCGCATGGCGGAAGCGCCTCGAAGCGGGCGGCCGCCGGATCGCGTATACTCCTCCAGGCCCACGGCCGTCTCACCCGACGCGGCCGTGAGACGCCGCCTTCGGCCCACGTAGGGAGTTGTCCAGTGCTCAGGTACCGGCTCGGCCTGGTGGTCGCCATGCTCGTGTCGGCGGTTGCGACCGTCGTTGCGCAGACGACCGCCACCGCTTACGAACTCGACGCCATCGTCGTCACGGGAGACCGCGCGGAGACGCCCATCGCCTCGTCGACATCGGCCGTGTCCAGGCTGTCTGCATCGGACCTGGAGATCCTCCCTGTCACCGACATCACGGACGCTCTTAGCCTTCTGCCCGGGCTGACGTTCTTCAACCGCGACGGGTTTGGGCGTGACGGCGTCGCAAACGTCCGAGGGTTCTACGGCGGCGGCGAGGCGGAATACCTCGTCGTCTTGCGCGACGGAGTCCCGGTGAACGACGCCGAGACCGGCATCGTGGATTGGGACACGCTGGCGCTCGCGGGAGTGCAGTCCATCGAGGTGCTGCGTGGCGCGGCCGGGTCGCTCTACGGCGACGCCGCGTTGGGAGGCGTCGTGAACCTCCTCACCACGGGAACCGCCGCGCCCGCAACGACGCTTTCCATGTCCGGCGGGACGTTCGGAGCCGTCGACGGCAGTCTGTACTCGCAGGGCGACATTGGCGGCCGCGCGTACACGCTGTCGCTGGGAAAGCACTCCAACGACGGGTACCGCGCGCACGCGGAGCGGCGCGCGGACGGCGCCGTCGGCTCGATTTCGCTGGTCGAAGGCGAGCGGTCCAATCTCAAGCTGGTGCTGTCGCAGAACTGGACGCGCTCCGACAGTCCCGGCCCGTTGACGGGGCCTGAGGTCGCGGCGGACCCACGCGCGTCGTCGCCGTTCTACGGTTTGGACCACTCGGACGAGCGACGCAGTCGACAGTCGCTTGTCGGCGACGTGGAGCTGAGTTCCTCGGCCAAGCTGACGGGGAACATCACGCGAGGATTCCGGCGCTCCGACGTAACGCGAACCCTCCCGCTCAGCCCAGAGTTCGTGGACACGAAGCACCGCGAGTTGCGCGCCGACAGCCTAACGGCGACCGCGAAAGTAACTGCCGATCTACCCTTGGACACCGCCGACGGTCGGATCGTCTTTGGCGTCGACGCGGCCGCGCACGACCTCGACTCCACGTACTACCAGCTCCTTTCCGGCGGCCGCGTCGAGTACGATGCGCCAACGACAGCAGCACGCGCCGTGGACGAGCGTGGGGCCGCGACGCGCGACAGTGTTGCCGCATTCGCACAATATGAGCTGCGACCCACGGATGCGCTGAACATAGTCGTAGGCGGGCGGCTGGACACGCTCCGCGACGAATTCACGCCGCGACTCCCGAGCATGGGCGTCACGCAGGAGGCGACGCACAACGCGTTCAGCCCCAAGCTCGGTGTGAGCCTGCGATACGCGTCCACGAGGCGCCACAGCGGGCATCTGTACGGAAACCTGCACCGGGGCTTTAAGGCGCCGACGCCGGACCAGCTGTTCGATCGACGCTCGATCCCGGTGCCATTCGAGCCGTACAAGATCCTCATCAGCAACGGTGACCTGCGCCCGCAGTTCGCGACGAACCGCGAGATCGGCCTGCGACACCGGGTCGCCTTCGCGCCCAGGATCTTCAGTGTGGAGTTGTCCGTGGCGGGGTATTCCATCGGCTTGAAGGACGAACTCGACTTCAGCCTGGAGGAGTTCCGCACGGTGAACATCGGTCGCAGCCGCCACCGGGGCGTCGAAGCCGGATTGGCCGCCTACTTGTGTGAGTGCGTCCGCCTGTTCGCCAACTACACGCACCAGGACGCGACATCGCGCACCGGGGATAACTTCGGGAGGCGCCTGAAGGCGATCCCTCGGCATGTCGTCGTCGGTGGCGCGACGGCGCGACTCGACGGGGGTGTGCGATTGAGCGCGATTGTCCGCTCGACGCATGACATCTATCTCGACGACGCGAACACGATCTCGCTCCCGGACTACACGGTCGTCGATGCGAAGGTCGCGTGGCGCCTGCGTTCCGTGGACATCGCCGTCGAGGCGCTGAACCTTCTCGGCGAGGAGTACAGCAGTACCGGCTTCCCGGACACGAGCGGGTCGGGCGCCGTGTACTTCTACCCGGCGGCAGAACGCGCCGTCCGCTTCACTACCGGGCTACGCCTGTAGCGCGTCGTACGGCTCCGGCCTCCTCGATCACGGCCAGGAACAGGAACCGACATGAGCCCCAGATGGCGTACAGATGACTGCGAGATCGAGCTCAGCGACGTGGGTACGCTGACCCGTATGGCCCGCGTCGTCGACGCACGCGAGCTTCTGACTGACGGCGTGTCACCCCTCATCCAGGTGGTTGCCGGCGGGGACACGAGGACGCCGACTCGATCGTCGTACGACGCGGAGTCGAACACGATCACGTTGGAGTTCACCCCATGTTGCACGACGCTCACCGTCGCGGTGGCTGAGCGCGAATCCCACGTGACGTTCGAGGTCACGCGCGTCGAGGGCGACACACCCGACGGCGTCGTCTGGGGGCCGATCGGCGCGAGTGTTGGCGAGACGGTGGGCGAAATTGTCGGCGTGGCGCGCGACGGGGAGGTCGCCGTCGGGATACAGGCGGCATCCATCCAGACCGTAGGTGGGCACCCCGGTGGCGGCGTCGGCGATGCGCTCCACGCGGCGGCCGAGACGGCCGAGGGAGCGGCACTCCAGGCGTATACGCTCGAAGCCGACGGCGGGATCGTGGGATCGAAGATCGCGCTGTTCTCCTGTCCCGCGGAGGACGCGCTGGAGACTCTCGGCCGAATCGAGGTCGCGGAGGCGTTGCCACACCCCATGCTTGATGGGGAGTGGACGAAGACATCGCGCGCCGCCCGCGAGTCGTACCTCATCGCGAACTTCGGAGAGGACTCACTGGACGAGATGGTCGCGGCCACGAAGCAGGCCGGCTTCCGCTACCTCTATCACGGTCATCCGTTCAAGAACTGGGGACACTTCGACCTGCTGGAAGACGCCTTCCCCGACGGCGACGCGAGCCTCAAGCGCTGCGCCGATCGAGCGGAGGAGGAGGGCGTGCGACTCGGCGTGCACACGCTCACGAACTTCATCACAACCAGCGACCCATACGTCACGCCGACACCCGACCCCAGACTGATGCGGAGCGGGTCGGCGCGTCTGGTCGAGGCCGTCGATGCCGCGTCGCGAAGCATCGTCGTCTCCGACCCGTCGCCGTTTTGCGAGAAGGGCGACCTGTCGGCAGCAGCGATCGGCGGCGAGATCGTCCAGTACCGCGCCGTGTCGAACGATGCGCCGTGGCATCTGACTGGGTGTCGTCGTGGGGCGTTCGGAACGACGGCGTCGAGCCACGAGGCCGGGGCGGATGTCGGCAAACTCGTCGACCATTCGTATCGCGTGTTCTTCCCGAACCTCGACATGCAGGACGACATGGTCGCGCGCCTCGTCGAACTGTTCGAGACGTGTGGGCTCCGGCAGATATCGTTCGACGGACTGGAGGGGTGCGAACGGACGGGTCACGGCATCTACGCGCACCATCGCTTCGTCCAGCAGTTCTACGAGGGGTGCTCCGCGGAGATCGTCAACGACGCGAGCCGGCTTCTGCACTACCTGTGGCACATCCACACGCGCATGAACTGGGGCGAACCGTGGGGCAAGCCTACGCGCGACGGCATGGCGGATTACCGGTTCCGCAACCAGGCGTACTTCGAGCGCAACCTGTTCCCGCGGATGCTCGGATGGTTCCAATTGCGTCTTGCGGGAGGCGACGTTGAGGCGACGTCGCTGCCGGACATCGAGTGGATGCTGTCGAAGGCGGCGGGATACGACGCGGGGTTCGCGCTCGTGGCGGGTCTCGACTCGCTGCACGGCAACGGACAGGCAGGCCTGATCCTGGACACCGTGCGCGCGTGGGAGGAGGCGCGACTCGGCGGCGCGTTCACGCCGGGGCAACGCCAGCGGCTGCGCGACCCGAACGGCGAGTGGTGCCTGCGGCCGACGGCTGACAACGCCTGGGCGCTGACCCCAGTGACGTTTTCCGCGACCCACACATACGAGGCCGTGGAACTACAGCCGGGCGAGCCGACGGAAGCGGAGTGGACCATCGACAACCCGTACGCGGCACAGCCGTTGCGCTGCGTCCTGCGCGTCGTCCCGGACGCGGGCGCCGCGTCGTCAGCGGTCGTGAACCCGCGCATCGAAATCGACTTCGACGCGGTTGCGATTCCAGTGGAACTCTCGGCACATCAGTATCTTGTGATCGACGGGAGCGCCACGGCGCGCGTGCTCGATGTCAACTGGAACGCCGTGGCCGACGTGCCGCTGGGCGACCCGATCCCGGAGGTGATGCCCGGGGACAACCCCGTCCTGTTCGCGTGCGATGAAGCGGTCGGCGCGCGCGTGGCCGTCACGTTCGAGATGCTGGGCACGTCGGAGCCTGTCGACGGGTAGCGCGCGCGTCCGTGTGCGCGCCGGGCGTTCAACGGACGGCTTCCCTGAGCGCGGACGAAGTCACCGAGTACCTCCAGCGCGCCTCGATGTCGACGATAGCGCCGCGGCTTCGCCACAGACCTTCGTATGTCTCGGCCACCTCGTACGTGGTCGTCGCATCCCGCACGGCGACGCACAGACAGCCAAGTGGCTGCATCTGCGCCATACCACAGGCGCTGAATTGTAGGCACTCTGTCGACTCGAATCCCATGTAGAACAGCACGCGGACGCGTCGCTCGCGCAGAAGCCGATGGAACTGATCGGCGTCAAAGGCGAGGAGATCGGCTCCCCGTGGCTGCACGGGATCGGGGATGTCGATCTGTGGGTAGACTTCCAGGCTCTGTGTTTCGCCCCAATCGCCCATGCGCCAGACGGCCTCCCGGTGCTGCGCTCGCCATGTGTCCACCCACTCGGTGGGCGGCCATTCGTCGCGATCGCTCGCGCTCTGGTCGTCGTCCTCGTGTATGGACGTTTCCCGTTCCGTCGGGTCACGTTCCGCCTCCGTGGTCGACGCGATCCACTGCGGGTACCGCTCCAGGAACCCCCGATGCGTGCAGTGGAACACCTGGACGCCGGCGTCTCTGCACTCGTCTACCGTAGGTGCGATCACGGTCTCGATGATCTCACGCTTCCGTTCGGCGTGCGACACGCCGCGCTCCGTGCTCAGTTCCTCCCCCAACGTTGGGCCGACCGGGCCTCCGGGCCACCCGATGTTCCAGAGATCGACCAGCGCCAGCGCGACCTCGGAGCCGTCCATCTCGAATTCCGTGCCGGTGCGTTCGAGCCGTTCCTCGGTGAAGGGCACGCCGTCCTGCGGAGATCGGGGGGTGCATTCCAGCCGGATGCGCATGTTCGCATCGCTCCTGCATTGGCGGCGGACGGTGTGGAGCCGCGTTCTCCGACGCCAGGAGAGCCCAAGACCCGGGTAAGTCGCGGAGACGGTACCTCAGCCGGCTGGCGTCGAGAAGGCGGCGGCGGATTCGGTTCGGACACGGGCGTTGCCAGCCGCCCGCCCGTCTACTAATGTCTAGTCAGGAGGGAGGGCGACCGCCCGCGCCAGGTGTTCGCGTCCGCACGTCTGTGACCCGCCACGGTTAGCCACAACGCTCGCAGGGCCCGCGATGCACACATCTCCGCGCCGCGTCCCCAACGAGCGCCTGTCCGCGCGGGCGGTAGTTGTCGCGTCGGTACTGCTGCTGGCGAACAGCTACTGGCTCGGCCTGTGCGAGATGATCTGGCACAACGCCCACCTCACCATCATCGCCGTGCCGATCAACGTCGCGTTCGCCCTCCTGATGCTAACGTGGGTGAACACGTTGGCCCGGCAAGCAATGCCTCGGCGCGCCCTGCGCCCCGCCGAACTCATCACCGTGTACAGCATGCTCGCCACCGGCAGCGCCTTCGCGGGCCACGACTTCATGCCGCGCTTAATGGGTCTGCTTCCGCACGCGTTCCGGTACGCGTCCACGGAGAACGACTGGGAGGCGCTGCTGTTCAGCTACCTGCCGCGGTGGCTGGTCGTGTCCGACCCCGGAGCCGTCGAGGCGTTCTACGAAGGAGAGACGTCGTTCTTTGGTGGTGGCTACTGGCAGGCGTGGGCGACGCCGTTGTTCTGGTGGTCGTGCGTCGTGTTGCTGCTGATGGTGTCGTTCCTGTGCCTGACGACGCTGTTCCGCGAGCAGTGGGTGTCGCGCGAACGGCTGGCCTATCCGCTCATACGGCTGCCCTATGAACTGGCGACGCACCCCGCGCGGCTGTTCCGCGACCGCGTGTTCTGGGTCGGCTTCCTGATCGCCTTCGGGATCAACCTGTGGAACGGCATCCAGTACTTCTACCCCACGCTGCCCCTGATTCCCATCAAGACGAACACGCTCAACCAGCACTTCACCGAGCGGCCGTGGAGCGCAATGGGGTACGTGCCTCTGCGGCTGCACCCGTTCCTTATCGGGGTGGGGTACCTGTTGCCCCTGGACATCTCGTTCTCGGTGGTGGTGTTCTACGTGTTCCAGAAGTGTCAGTACATCGCGGGCAGCGCCATGGGCGTTCGCCTGGCGCCCGGGTACCCATTCCTGGGCGAGCAGGGAGCCGGCGCGCTGCTGGCGTTGCTCATGGTCTCCTTGTGGACCGGCCGCAGCCACTTCAAGCGCGTCGCGCTGACGCTCACGCCTTCGCGGGTAGGGCTCTCCAGCGGCCAGGGCCATCGCGCCGCGGCGACGATGCTCACGGTGTGTGTCCTGTGCCTGCTTCTGATTTGCCTGCGCGCCGGCATGACGTTCTGGGGTTTCGCGGCGTACATCGTCACGTATCTTGGCGTGGTCGTTGGCCTCACGCGGATGCGCACGGAGTTGGGGCCGCCCATCCACGCGATCGGCTACGCCACGCCGCAGCACTTGATTGTCTCTGCGTTCGGCACGCGGTCCCTCGGGCAGGGGAACCTGACGGTGTTGTCGATGCTGAACTGGCTAAGCGGCGCTTCCTACGCGTCGTTCCGCACGCACCCCATGCCGCACCAGATGGAGGCGATGAAGCTCGCCGATCAGGCGCGGATTCGGCCGGGGTCGATGCTGCTCGCGCTGTTCATCGCGGGCATTGTCGGCATCGTCGGCAGTCTCATCATCTACCCAATGCTGATCTACCGCGAGGGCGTCCCGAGCGTGGCCGAGCAGATTCACGGCGGAGGGAACGACACGTTCAACTTCCTGGCGGGATGGCTGCAATTGCCACGGCCGACGAATTGGTTCGGGATGGGCGCGCTCGCTGCGAGTTTCATCGCGAGTATCGGTATCTTCGCGATGAGGGCGCGCTACTTCTGGTGCCCGCTGCACCCGGCCGGTTACGTGATCGGCATCGCCCCGGGGACGACGGACAACCTGTGGTTCCCGCTGCTGATCGCGATCGTCATCAAGGCGATCCTGCTGCGGTTCGTGGGCTTCCGCGCATATCGCCGCGCGATGCCGTTCTTCATTGGTCTCGCCGCGGGAGAGGCGCTGATGGCCGGGTTCTGGCCGCTCCTCAGCCTCGTCACCCGGACGACCGTGTATAGCTGGATCTGACCTCGGGACGGCGTCGCTTGGGCCACTCCGGGCCGAGGCGCGCCTGCATCATCGGCGAATTCAAGCTTCCGCCGCGGTGTGGGTTGTCACCCGCGCTGGCGTCCCCTACCTTACGCCGCAGGCGCGTAACGCGAGGCGCGCGGGAGGAACCACGTGTCGAAGACGATTCGGGTCGCGGCGATCCAGACGAAGCGGCGGACCATCTCCTACAAGATCGGCGGCCCTGAGGCCGCCTTGCCCGCAGTGCGCGAGAACCTAGACGAGTTGGTTGCGCTGGCAGAGCGGGCGGCGGACATGGGCTGCGACATAGTCGCGCTCCCGGAGGACACGCTAGGCGTCCTCGAATGGGAGTCGGGCCATTGGGACGATGTCGCGGCGCTTCTGCGGCCCGCCGAAGCGGAGATGCTCGCGCGCCTAGGCGAGGTCGCGGCTCGACGCAACATGGCGATCATCTGCTGCAACGACTGCTCTGACGGCGACGACGTGTACAACACCGCCATCCTCCTCGGCCGAGACGGCGAGGAAGCGGGCCGCTACCTCAAGGTGCAACTGCCCGTCGGCGAGCAAGCGCGCACGCGCGGTGATCGCTTCCCCGTCTTCGATGTAGAGGGCATCGGCTCGGTGGGGATGTGCATCTGCTACGACATGGTGTTCCCGGAAACAACGCGCGCGCTGGCGCTCGGAGGCGCGGACATCGTGTTCCACCTCACGATGGGCGGGGCGTCCATGGCGAAGGGCGACGCGAGTCTCGCGGCGTTCCGGACGCGCGCCGCCGACAACTTCATCTATCTCGTCGTGGCGTTCCGAGGCGGCGGCAGCATGGTCATCGGCCCGCAGGGCGAGATTCTGGCGGACGGCGGGGGCGAACCGGACGCCATCGTTACGGCCGACATCGACCTGTCGGGAGGGCGCGAGGCGGGCGATGCGCTCGGCGGCACAGTGACCGACTTCCGCGCCCGGCTGTTCGGGGAGCGTGTCCCTTCCGCGTACGGGATTCTCACCGATCCGGCGCCACCAGGGGTGGGCCGCCTGCGGCACATCGACGTGCCATCCCGGGAAGCAGCCGCGGCTCTGTCCGCAGAAGGAATGACGACGGGCGCGGACGCCTTCTATGAAGCGGATCGCCTACGCGCGGAGGGGGAGACCGACGAGGCGCGGCGGCAGTTCCAGCATCTCGCCGAACACTTCGGCACGCTGTGGATTGGGCGCGTCGCGCGCGAGCGCCTCGCGGCCATGGACGACTGACGGCGCGTTGTGCTGACGGGCGGGTCGGGATACGCTCATGGGGCGTGGCCGTCGTGGCTGCGCGCCCTTCATCGGGCGTCTCGTGCGGAGGCCCTATGCGCGTCCGGTCGCCTTTCCTATCGTTGCCGCTCCTGGCACTCTTTGTCGCGTTTGGTAGTGGGTGTGGCGACGCCGCCGGCCCGCCGTCGGCGTACACCGCCTCCTTGGTGACGTCAGCCTCCGCGAGCCCGTCGTCTGACGACACGCCAACCCCGAGTCCACTACGGATTTCGGGCGTGGTCCAGGCAGCGACGGCCGTGCGGGTTCGCCCACAGGTCGATGGAACGGTTGAACGACTCTCCGTTGCTGATGGCGACGTAGTTCGCGCTGGCGACCTGCTGGCTCAGTTGAGCAACGCGGACCTCGTGCACCTCGCGGATCAGGCGCGGGCCGACCTGGCGCAAGCTCAGGCGCTAGCGGCCGTCGCAGACACGGCCGCGAAGCTCTCCGCCCTGGAGAGCGTCACATCGGTGAGTGAATGGGACCTGGACCACCAGGCCGCCGCAGCCGATCGCGAGTTCGCGCGCCACGAGACCGTCCGCTCGATCTACAGCGACCGCCAAAACATGGGTCACGTCCTGTCCGACGTGGAACGTGGAAAGGCCGACCTTGATCGCGCGCTGAACCAACTCAAGCAGGCCGAACTGCAACGCGAGGCGACGCTCGCGCGAGCCGGATCGGTCGCGATCAGTCTCGGGAAGACCGAGCGCGAGCGCGAACGTATGGAGGAACTACTGGCGAAGAACTTCGCCTCCGCCAGCGCCGTGGAGGAAGCGCAGTTGGCGCACGCCACGGCAACGACCGAGAGCGAGGAACACCAGAACGACCTCGAGGCGCGCGACGAGGACGTCAAGGCCGCGGGCGAGGAAATCGCTACGGCACGGCGGATGAACGCCATCGTGCAGGACACTCTCGCCCACACACTCGAGGCGCTGGAAGCACTTACGGAGGCGCGCGCGGCGAGAGAGGCCGAGGCCGAGCTCGAAATGGCGAAGGCCGGCGTACGATTGGCGGCGACGCGTGCGGCGGTGGAACTGAGCGCCGAGCAGAGCCGCTACACCATCGCAGCCGCAGACGCGGCCGTCGAAGCCGCGCAGGGCGCGTTGCGACTCGCAGAGCAGCAGGTCGAATGGCTGCGTATCGAGGCCCCGGCCGACGGGGTGGTCTCCGCGCTCAGCGTCTCGGCGGGAGAACTCGTGCGGTCTGGCAGGAGCGCGGTCGTCGCGGACCCCGCCTTCCTGACGCTCGTGACGACAGACAGTCTCGTGGCGCGCGTGGCCGTCGATGCGGCGCAGCTTGGGAGCATCGTGCTTGGCGCAACCGTCCGCGTGGAGTTGTCCGGGGCGGACACGGTTCTTTCCGGCGAAGTGGGCAAGGTCGAGGCCAGCGAGATCGACGCGTTCGCGTACCTCGTCACGATCCGACTGCCCGACGACGCATGGGACGTCGTCCCGGCAGGTTCCGTCGTGCACGTCGAATTCCCTTGAGGCGCGCGTTGCGTGCGACGCCTGTGAAGTGTGGGGGAATCCCCCACTGGCGACCGCGGAAAATGGGCTTTACGCCCGATATACACGCGCCATACCCACTGCTATTCTCATAACGTAGCGCGGAACCTTATCAGCCGCGCATTCCGTGAGAACCCCAGCATGCGAACAGATTCCCTACGTGGCGCGCTAGTACGGCACCTGTCCGAGTTGCGATATGCCCTCGGCGTGGGCGTCTTCGCCGTGACGATCCTCATCCTCCGCTCGCTGATGTCGTGACAGCCCTAGGCGACTAGGCGGCTCTCCGGCGTTGACTGCAAGTGGCTCCGCGTGCTGCGGAATATGTGGCCCGTACCTTCCTAGGGCCACGATCGCGCCTGTCTCCCACCACAGCGCGTACTCCGAAGCGATCGCTATGGTCCCGCGCGGCGCAGCGAACGCATTTATGGGCTACTATGGCAGTTACGTAGGGAGCACGCCCCTTCCCTCAGAGTTGCGCCGGAGGCAGGCGGTGTCCAAAACCGACGAACATGCGGCGGTCCGTGCGCTCGTGACCGTGGCCTCCTACACACAGGCGCTGGAAGCGCGCGTTGCGCTGACGAGGCTGGAGGACGCCGGGATCCCCGCGTTCCTGACCGACGAGAACCTCGTGACCATGAACTGGACGTGGTCCAACGCCGTCGGCGGGGTGAAGCTGCAGGTGTCAGACGAACACGCGACGCGTGCGGTAGAACTCCTTGACGCTGAGGTTCCCGCCGAAGAGCCGGACACGGACGCCCCCACCGACGATACCGCCGACGCCTGCCCGGACTGCGGTTCACCCGACATCGAGCAGCATTGGCGCCATCGCAGGCTCGTGTACGCTTCGTGGATGGTGCTGGGGGTGCCGATCCCGCTTTTGCGCCGCGGGCGCCGGTGTCGAGGGTGCGGGTCCCGGTGGAAGGGGCGGTAGGCACGGCGAGGCGTGACACGTGCCATCCATGCCGTCACGTCGCAGCCAGCGATGTGGCATAGGCGGCGCCACGCCGCCTACTTCACCACGGCCACCACCCACATCGACTCGCGCTCCATCGCAACCAGATCCACAGAGCGGCGGCGGCTCCGTAGCGCGCTCGCCGTGGCGTTGGCGCCTAAGAGTCCTGCTTCCGCCGTGGATGATCGGTTTCCCACTCGAAGATGACGTTACCTGGGTCGGCGTTCGGATCGCGCGGCTGGATGCGCGGAGCGTCCGCCTGACGCCGCCACGGCGTGTCGTAGCTTGGCGTCCCGGAGAAGCGCCGCGTCGTGATGCGCAGTCGTGTCGATGCGGCAGGGCCGAGATCGACCCGGAGCCACTTGCTGTCCACCGTGATCGGGTCTCGCCCATCGATGTCAGCATGAGCGAACGCATGCTCCCCGAACGCCCCGGCCTGCAGAATCACCGAGCGGGGGTGCTGTGGGCTCAGGTTCACGAGTTCCACGCTGAATGAACCGCGTTCGACGCGATCAACGAGGGCCGCGGTATCGGCGGGCAACCCGGGTCGTTGCTCTACCGCGTCGTAGTATCGGACGCGGCAGTTGAGCAGTCCGCCATGGTACAGAGGACATGGGCCGCCAGTCGTGAGCTGCGCCAAGGTGTTCGTTATCACCGGGTTTCGGGCGATCCAGTGCTGGATGTAGATGTCGGCCGGATCCTCCGCGTCGTCGCGCATGGACTCCAACGCCCGACCGACTTCGGCATAGCTCGCCGACAAGGCGTCCACGGGGTAGTCGTCGTATTGCCCCGTGACGAACCGATACCATGCCGCGCCGGACCCCCAACCCATGCCGCGAACGTCGCTGATCCGGTCCCACGCTTCCGCCTCGGGCAAGCGGTCCACACGTTCGGCATCGTCTGCGTCCTCCGACATGTGCCATAGGCTGACCGGCAGCGTCGGCGACATCGGGCGGTAGTCCTCCCATCCGCTGTCCGTTCGTCTGATGGGGACGCGAATCTCGCCGTCGATCTCTTCTCGGAGAGACCACAATTGGTCGATTTGTGACCGCGCCATGCCCAGACGAGACACGTCTCCCGTTAGCAGGACTGCGTTCATCGCGCCGATCGTGGCGGCCTCCATCAGCATCGTGCCGCCGTGAGGCCACCGCCACCCGTAGTAGCCGCCCCACCACTTGCCGTCCATGTACTCCCCGGTTCGGCCCGTCAGCCCGACGTTGTCCGGCAGGATTCCGTCGTTCGCGGCGGCCCGCTCGGCCCACGCGTCTACGTAGTCGAGGACCCAATCGTGGTACGTGGTGTCGCCCGTAGCCATGAAGGCGTGTGTGAGAAGCGAGGTGGCTGCCAGATTCAGCGGGACGTCGCCCTTCGCCATGCGCTGGTTCATCGTGTCGAGGATGCGCGCGAACACGGCGTCGTCGCTCCAATCGGCGGACGGGCCGGGCACGCCGGGAATGTCGTCGTACGGGAGGCCGAACATCGGGTGGCTCAACACCCAACGATGGGTGGACCAATCCTCGGCCGTCATCTCGAGTCGTGGGCCGCGACTGCCATTGATTGGACTTCGGATCAGGCGATGCTCGGGATCGTAATTCGGCGCATCGGGATCTTCCCCCGTGTAGAACCGCGCGAACCGGACGGAGCGTTGCCGGTCCCGCAGGTCGTACGGCTCCGAGAGCCCGAGGAAGTAGAAGTACAGGTAGCTTTCGCCGTGGTGCATCCAATCGTAGTAGGCATCGAATTCACGGTGTAGCTGGCCGTACTCGGTGAACTGCCAGGTGATCGCCTCCCACTGCTTGCGCGCCAGTGCTCGGTACCGCTCGTGTCCCCCAAGCGCGTAGTGAAGCGGGAAGGTGTAGAAGCTCTCGTAGGCGTCGTCCGAGCCGTCCATGCCGGGCCAATGCTCCCGCCATATGAGCGTGCCGTCAGGCCTCGTATACCGGTCGAGGAACGCGAGTCCGGCTTCGTCCATCACGTCAATGAGTCGCCGTTGCCAGAGAGCCCAGGCCGGTGGCACAGCGCGCCCTTCGACACGGAGAGACGGAATCGTCATTGTGGCGCCCCTTTCGAGCAGGACAGTACGGCCAGGTAGACTCGGTGCGCTGCTCGGTGGGCACTCCGCCGTCGGCCCCTAGAATCGTGCGCCCGACCTAATCCACGACGCGCATCGCCCGTCAAAATGGGGCGCGGGACGGCGCGTATGCCACCGTTTCCACCGCGTCAACTCGCGTGTGGGTTCTTCCGTTGTAGTAGCTGAACCTGCAAGTATAGGGGAGCCCGCGAAACAGACTCCCAGTCCACGCGGACTCCCCTTCAGCAAGCAAGGTCGCGCACGGGAAGACCCGTGTGCGGCTTGCCCATCGCCGTCACCATAGCATGCCCCGCCGGGTAGCACCCAGCGCGATAGGCGGGTGTCGGCAGCAAACGGAGGACACGATGTTTCGCCAACTCATCGCCCCGATGGTCGGGGCGCTCACCCTCACGCTGTTCGTCGCGCCCGCCGCCGACGCGCGGCCAGGCCGGTTCGGCGGCCGATCGCGCGATGCGGTCGCACGACTCGACCTCTCCGACGAGCAGCGTGACGGCATACGCGCGGCAGTCGAGGAGCTACGCGAGGCCGACGCCTCGCGAGCCGATATCCGAGACGCGATCCGCGCGGAACTCGCGGCGTTGGGTCACGACGTGCCGGACGGCATGCGGCTCGGCCACCGCCACGGCCGCCGCTTCGGCTTCTTCCTGGCCGACCTCACCGAGGAGCAACGGGAAGAGCTGAAGGCCACTGTCACGCAAATGCGCGCCGACGAAGCGCCGCGTGAGGACGTCCGGGCCGCAGTCCACGCTCTTCTCGTGGGGTGGGGCGTGATCGAAGACGACCCGGAGCCAGACGACGACGCCGTCCTGGACCTGGCGCTCGTAGATGCCGAGATCCAGGCAGCGCCCAGGGCCCTGTCTCCCGAGAATCTCGCGCCAACCGCGTGGGCCGCGCTTCGCGCCTCGCGCTAACGAAAGGGCCGAGACGGAGGCGGCCCGATGCCAGCCTCCGTCTCGCGCATTCAGGGAGACGACGAATGCCGGCAAACGCCTGCATGCAAGCCTCGGCCGCCGCGGCGGCCATCTCGGTCGCCCTGTTGACCGGATGCTCCGCGGCGAAGCTTACAGACCTTCAAGACGTGTCTTCCGCGCTCGACCTGAGCGAAGCGCAGGTGAGGGTCGTCCGCCCAGACATCGAGCGGATAGCCGTGGCCGTCGAGGACTACGACGCCGACGTGGAGGCTTTCGCCGAGACCATGCCGACCCAGAGGCCCGCGGGCGGCCGAGGCAGCGGCGGAGGAAGCAGAGAAACCCGCCGCGCGAAGATGCAGGAAGACCTGCAGCGACTCAACGCGAAGCGGGCGGCGTATCAAGCAGTCATCGACCGCGCCGTGGACGCGATCATCACGGCCCTCGACGAAGACCAGCGCGAGGTATTCGCGGCCATCGACAGGCCCGACCTCGAGCTACCGGAGATGCCCAGTCGTGGGGGCGGCGGAAGAGGCGGTGGCGGCGGCCGCGCTGGCGGCGGACGTGGCGGTGGCAGCAAGGGTGGCGGCCTCGGCGGCGGCATTCGCTAGGCAGAGCCGTGTGGCGTCCTCTTCGCTCACATGAAGAGGACGCGCAACCCGATGACGAAAAGCGCGCACGACACACAGCCCAGCGACAGACAGATGATCCCAACACGGCGCTTAGGTCTGAGCTGCCACCACATGTAGATGCCGCCGCACAACATGACGATCACCCCGACCGCGATCGCGTCGACCGACACGCTCCAGACCTTCGTCATCCACCAATCGCGGAACATGCTCTGCCCCCGCGTCGACATGCTCGCCATCGTGTGCAGCCGCGCGAACCCCGACCAGAATCCCCACTTGCGCACGCGCACGTTCGCCACGCCGCCGTCGAAGTCCACCTGGACAAACGTGAAGTAGTGCGGCCGGACCACCGAGAAGAACAGGTCGTGTGGAGCCTTGGGTTTGGGCCGGTTCACGGCATGGATCTCGCCCGAGATGTCGAGCTGGCGCATGACGTTCTGGGCCCTAGCGAACGCGTCCGTCGTCTGGGGCGTTGTGACGGGTAGTTCCGACCGAACATCGACAGGCTTGGACTTCACGAACGCCCATTGCGTGTTGTTCAGGATCAGGCCCGACACCGCGAACAGCCAGAGAAACAGGAGGAAGTACAGCCCAAGGTAGATGTGGAACTTCCGGTTCCAGTAGGTGAATCCTCGCCGCGCCATGCCGCCTCCTAGAAGAGCAACCCGCAGACCAGGACGACGAACGACACGGCGCCGGCTCCGAGGCAGACCAGACCCACCTTGCGCTCCGCCTTGAGCACCGTCCACAGGTAGACGCCACTCGCCGTGAGGAACAGCACGATGTAGACGGTCGCGTCCGCCATCCAGTGCCACAGGCGCATCCAGAACCAGTTGCCGCTGACGCCTACGAGATGCTGGCCCGGCGCGAAGTGCAGGTACACCAGGCCGCTCAGGAACCCGGGGGTCTTCGTGGCGACCGTCGCCAGGTTCGTGGCCGTGTCCACGGTGACTACCCGCCGCTTGCCCGGCACGTTCACGGGAATCACGATCTGCTGTTGCGCGGGCATGCGGCGCACGCTCCCCAACTCGCCGGTGATGCCCAACTGCGCGATGATGTCTCTCCCGAGACGCGTCCTGTCCTCCTCGTCCGGCACGACGACTGGAACGGGGTCGGACTTCTCCTCGGGCGCGCCGCGGCCTGGCGCTGCGTTGTGGTTGATGAGGACCGTGCTGACCGCGTAGACGACGAGGAACGGGCTGAGGAACAGCCCGAGCCAGAGGTGCAGGTCGCGCGTCCATCGGTACAACGCTCGCATACGACGGCTCCGGGCGTGGGACGGTCGCGCTTCTTGCTGGCGCCATCGTCGCGTGCTCGCCGGCCGGGCGCAAGGCGTTTACGCGTGACCACTTGTGCACACGTTGGCGCCTTCGACGCGCCGAGGCGCGCAACGTGCGTGTAGCATTCCACCGTGCGCCGTCCGCATTGCGCTCCCCAACACCCAGAGCACGAGGTCCCCGAATGTCCACCGTTCAACAGGGCGACACGATCAAGGTCCACTACACAGGCACACTCGATGACGGTACGCAGTTCGACTCGTCGGCAGGGCGAGAGCCGCTCGAGTTCACCGTGGGCGCGGGCCAGATGATCGCCGGGTTCGACGAGGCGGTGGGAGGCATGGAACTTGGCGCGGTCAAGACGACGAAGATACCCGCCGCGGAAGCCTACGGGACGCATCGCGACGAGATGGTCTTCGAAGTGCCGCGATCGCGCGTCCCGGAGGGCATGGACCCCAGCGTCGGCCAGCAGTTGCGGATGCAGGGCGCGCAGGGCCAGCCGATGAATGTCGTCGTCACGGCCGTCGGCGCCGACAGCATCACGCTGGACGGCAACCACGAACTCGCCGGCAAGGACCTGACCTTCGAGATACAGGTCGTCGAACTCAACGGCGCCGCAGCGTAGCCCCGCAGATAGCCTGAACCCTCCCGAGCGCGTGGCGTTACATACCCACGAGCAGTCGTTGCCACCGGCGTTCCGACCGCGGCCGGCGCTCGCATCGACATTCCCGTCATCGCGAGGGCATCATGCCAACTCTGTACGGCTCTATTGCAGCCGCTATCGTCATCGCTGCGTTCGGCCTGGCTCTTGTCGTCAGCGTGAGACGCGACGCCGAGAACGGCTAGCCGCGCGCCATCTCCCATGCTTGGCGGCCTTGACGTCCGGCGCCGGCAGTCTCCGCCCTTCCGCGTGGGTCTCGACGGAATCGTCGAGCGGCCTCGACGTTCTCGTCGGTCCTCGTAGCCACGCGTGCCGTCTCCTCCCGCCTTCCCAGTGGTAACGACGCCGAAACCCGCTCATGGAGCGGCGTTGCGCGCTGGCGGCGGACACTGTCGGTTGTTGGCACGCCCCGTGCGGTATCCGCGTTGTCGGTCGCGGCGCCCAATCTCGGCGTCCGGCGAGACACGGCAGTCAACTGATGGAGAGCGCGAACATGACTATTACAATGAGAAACGTAACCCGCAGCGTGCTGATCGCCGGAGGCGTCGCCGCTACGTCCCTGTATCTGATGGGCGCGTGCCTGGCGTGCCTCGGCCTGATCTGATCGCGAAGGCGCCAGGCACCAACCCTGGCATGGAGGAGGACAGATGCGCTGTGTGAGCTGACCCGCGCCGATCACTCGGCTGCGGGTCTTCGCGTGCTCGGGGACCGCCGTGGCGCCCGGTCTACGCGCGCCGTCGCCCGTGCTTCACGTCCAATTCGCGCAGCGCCGCCTGCGCGTCGTCCAAGCTCAACTCACCGCGCTCCTCGACAACATCCATGTAGTCGCGCGTCTTGCCGTTCAGTAGCCCGTAGAACCGACGCGTCTCGGCGTCTGGATGGTCGCGCCACAACGCGGGCGGCATGAGCGAGTCCTCGCTCAGATGCGGCCGGTGCGTGAACCCGTAGTACACCTGCGCCGTCTTCCGCTCCGCCTGCGTGGCTCGCGTCGTCGCGGTGTGCAGCACGGCCACATTGAACAGCAGTCCCGTGCCCGCCGGGCCGTGGATGTCCACGACTCCGCCCCGCTCCAGTTGCGCTTCGTTGCCCAGCACATCCTCGTCGACGCTCTCCGGCGAGATGCTGAAACAGTGCGTGCCTTCATGCACGTCGGTCAGGTACACCATGAGCTGCATGTAGTCGACGCGTAGCGGATGCTCCGACCAATGCCCACGATCGCGATGCCACCCGCGATCCAGCTCCCCGTCGTACGGCCCCATGTGCCGGGCGCACAGCTCGGAGAAGCAGATGTCGTCGCCCATGATCTCAGCGAGGTACGCCATCGCCTTCGGGTGTCGGATGAGCTCGTCGAACTCGGGAGACGTAAACACCGCGTCGCAGTTGACAGACTGCCAATGCCCGAACTTGTACCAGTGGTCCTTCGCCGTCTCCGCGCGGTCGCGGTCGAACACCTCGACCATGCGGGCGAGCTCGTCGCCCTCCACGATCTGACCGAGGGACAGGTAGCCGTTCGCTCGGAAGAAATCGCGCTCTTCGGATGTCACGCGGTCCTCACTTCGTGGGATGCCTGGGTACAGCGCGAGAGACGCGCGATAGCGTAAACGACCGCGGGAACGTAGCGCCAGCGCGGCACGCGCGCGAGTGCTGCGCCGGGGCCCTATCTCAGCGGGAACGAGACATGGTTGAGCGTCTCGTTGTCGGGGTCGTCGGTCACGGTCGTGCTCAGCAGATGGACGGTGTCTCCGTCCGTCTCGCCGCCGAACCGCTGCGGCCGCAACGTGTGGACCACGTAGTTCGTCAGCTTGCCCGCCGTGCCCACGAGCCGACGTTCGTTGATCAGCGCGAAGTCGCGCGCGACATCCAGATCCCACACATGGTGCTCGTCTCCCGCCCGCCCGACGAAGGCGAAGCGCCCTGTCGAGTCGCGTACGATCCGTCCCCCACCGACGCCGACTGCGAACTCGAACGCCTCGACGGACATGTCCTGGCGAATGCGCGCGATGTAGTTCCCGCCGGGCGTATCGCCGTACGTGTCGAGGGAGTTCGCGCCACGATGCGAGTACGTGAGGTATGTGACCTCGCCATCGACGTACATGTCCGCGAGCCCGGTAGCTCCGTACGGCTGGTCCAACCACGCCCGCGTGACCCACTCGCCCTTGGTAAGGTCGTCGCATCGCGCGAGCCGCACCGTGCGCCACGGCGACGACTCCTGGGCCGTCGCCCCATCGGGCGGTGGGTTCGCGGACGAGTTCACGATGGCGAACGCCGACTTCCCGCGCAGCATGATCCCCTCATACCCGCACCGACCCTCGGGTGTCGGGAACTCACTGGTGTGCCAGACGCCGGTCGCGGCCTCGTAGAACTTGGCGACCACGGCGTTGGGGAGCGACGTGCCGTCGCGCGCGTGTAGAAGCAGGAAGTCACCCGCGTCGTTCACGCTGGCGCCTAGGTACGCGCACGTGCCGTTGTACATCAGTTCCAGGTCGTCGAGCCTCCCGGGCGTCTTCGAACGGAACACCTCCGCAGTGTGATACCGGGCCGGAGCGACGACCCAAAAATGCCCGTCGGCCCCCACGCACATGTGGTACGGCTGGTTCGGCGTCTCCCCGACGACGCTCCACGACCCGCCGGGGTCACGTCGGTAGAGCAACCCGCGGTCCTGCCAGTCGTTTGCGCCGTCGGGGTCGGCCGCGGTCGCGGCGGCGTACAGGGCCCCGTCGTGCATGACAAGGCGCGACGAATGCCAACCGTGGATCGTCCGCGCCTTCACTGCGTCGCTGACGACTTCGACGGTCGCCCGCATCTCGGGGAGAGCCTGCGCGGAGGCCGCGGCGACTCCGGCGAGGGCGATCAGAGACAGGCCAACAGTCATGAGGGGCCTCCATCCGCGTGTGCCGACACATCAAGCGCGTTGTCCCCGCCGCTGGCGGGAAGTCGCTTCCGGGTCAGATGCCATTGTCCGTCGTGCGGTCGCGTCGGCCGAGCCCGTTGTCGGACGCGATCGGCACGTGGGCGTACACGGTCGTCCCCGACCCGGGCGCCGACTCCACCGCCGTCTCGCCATCGACCGACCGCAACCGCTCTTCCATCGCGAGGAGTCCGAACCGCCCCTCGACCGGCCCTGCCATCACGGCGTCCACGTCAAACCCCTTGCCATCGTCCTCGATCAGCGCGTGCAGCCGCCCGCTCCGCTGCCTGAAGACGACGCTGATGTTCGAGGCCTCTGCGTGCCGCACGATGTTCGTGAGCGCGGCATGCACGACGCGATACAGCGCGCCCTCGACGTTCTCCGCGAGGTCGTACCCGTCGCGTCGGTCTGCGTAGAAGTCCGCATTGATGCCAAGCTCATCCGCTAGCGTCGCGAGTTCCCGCCGCAGCGCCATAGCGACGCCGAAGTGTTCCACCGGCGCTGGTCGCAGTTCGAACGAGAGCGTCCGCACCTGTTCCAACGCCTCGTTCGTCGCCTCGCGCAGCGTGTGGAGGCGCGAGCGGACGCGCTCCAGGCTGTCCGCGTCTTCCAAGACCCGCAGGCCGACAAGCAACGAGCCCAGAGCTTGCCCCGTGTGGTCGTGCAGTTCGCGCGCGATACGCGTTCGCTCGTCGTCCTGCACGGACAGAATCCGGTGCAGCAGCGAGACGCGCTCCCCCTCCGCGCGCTGCAACTCCCCGGCCGTGCGTGTGTGTTCGTCGAGTTCCCGGCGCAACTCCGCGTTTGCCTGGTCCAGTTCGGCGGTGCGCCTCTGCACGCGCCCTTCGAGCTCCTCATTGAGCGCCCGCACCTCCTCTTCGCGGCGCCGGCGGTCAGTCACGTCCGTAAGGACGCCGGTGACCCACCAGCGGCCCTCGCCGCGCGGGTGGATGAACACGTCCTCGCTAATCCACCGCGTGGCCCCGTCCCGGTCCACGCCACGGAATTCTTGGGTGTACTGTGTGCGGGCCGCGGCGAGCGACTCCTCGGCGAGTCTCTCCATACGCACGCCGTCTTCCGCGTCACGGGCCCGATACGCGCCTTCGAGCCACGTCTCCCCTGCCTGGATGTCAACGGGCAGCAGGCGCTGAGCGGCCTCCTCGTCCATGGGCTCCATCTCCCAGTCGAGTTCGTCGCCGGCCCGCGTGACGTCCGCTCGCCACACGACGCACCGCGCGCCCTCGATCGCCGCCCGTAGAGTCTCATGCGAAGACTTCAGTTCGGAGTGCGCGCGGGCGTGATCCAGAGCGGCCGCGACCTGGGTCAATAGCGGTGACATAGAGTCTATGCGCGCCAGGATGAGCGCCTTGTCGGCGACATCGCTCGCCGTGGCCATGACCGCGAGAACCTCATCGCCCCGCTTGACGGGAATGAAATAGGCGACCTTGTTCGGGTCGTAGCTGTCCTTGTCGTCGAAGCGCGCGTCGAACCGGTCGTCCCAACCAGTGATGGCGGCCATCTCCCCGGTTCGCACGACCTCCGCTGTGATGTTGCGGTCGTCGAGCGCGTACCGGGCGCGCGTGAGATGGGGCGGAACCTGCCACACAGTCCCGTCGCGGCCGCGATACCACGCACTCGCCACTTGCACGCAGTCCGACGCGCGATCGACCAGAGCGAACATCAGGCTACGGAACACCCCGGCCACCACGACTTCGCGCGCGTGCGTGTCCAGGATGTCGTCCAAGTTCTCGGACGCCAGGACCGCGCCGCCGATGCGTTCGTAGGCGTCTAGCACACGGCGTGTCTCGACCAGTTCGGCCTCCGCGCGATCGCGCGCGAGGAGCTGAGCCAAATAGTCGGCGAGGGCTTCGAGAGGCGCGACCCACTCGCCGCACTCCGGGCGGGGTACCGTGTCCGCCAGCGTGATCGTCGCGATCACGTCGGTTCCCGATCGCACGGGCACAGTAACCACCGACCTTGCGGTTGGTGTCGCCGATCCCGAGATTGCGTCGGCAGCGACGTCGAGGTCTACTTCGACGACGGTCGTCTCAGACCGCGCGACGTCCGCCGAGAACGCGTCGGCCAGGACCGCGACGGACGCGCCCCCGGTGCCGACCCGGCGCACAGAGGAGCCGTTCCCGCGTAACTCAATGACGGCGATGGGGCATGCGAACTGCTCGGCAAGCGTGGCCTGCAGCGCGGCGCATACGGCCTCTGCGCTCTCGTGCGCGGACGCCAGATCCGCCACGCAGCGCAGGAGTCCGGCGATGTCCGGCGCCTGCCTCTCCGCCATGTCGTGCCTTCCCACCCAGGTCGCTACTGCGCCTCCGGCGATGCCTCGGCGCCCACCAGACATAGCGCAACCCGGGGCCCTCACGCAAGCACGATGGCGGAGCGGGTCGCGCTCGCGCAGAACCGCGGCCGGGACAGAACTGGCTCGCCTCGGCCGTGGTGGGAGGCGCGTCCACGATGCCCCTGCGGCCGGCTATGGCCGAGGCTGCCAGGCGAGTTCCATGTGGTGCACTCGCGATCGCGTGACTCGCCGATCCTCTCCTGTCGCCGTATCGACGACGTATATCTCCCGGTTGCGGTACCCCGGCGGCACGGCGGTGAACGCCACGTGCTGCGTGTCGGAACTCATTGTGACCGACGACGCGTTCCGGGTTGTCACGAGGCGCACGTCGCCCCACGCGTCCGCGGCGCGGTCGGCGAGGACGAGGAAGCCGCCAGCACGGCTGCCGATCGAGAACAGGATCTTCGAGCCGTCCCGTGACCATTCGTGGATCGCGGCCGCGGGTGGTTCGTCGTTGCGGAGGAACCAGGCGCCCGTGTCGCCCGTCGTGGCGACATGCGCCAGGGCGAGGAAGCCGTCGTGCACGAACGCGACGTACTCGGCGTCGGGCGACCAGTGCGGCCACTCCACGCCGTCGAGCGCCTCCAACATGCGGCGACGCGGGTTCACGACATCCTTCTTGCCCGGCTCCCAGTGGTTCCAGCCACGCATCCAGTCGCTGTTCGAGAGGCGGCCGATCTTGCCGGTCTCGATGTCGACCACCCGGCCCTCCAGCAGGTTCGTGCCGCGACGCGTCGGAGGCCGGGGCGACGAGCGCTTCGACTCGACGGCCCCCATTACCTTCGAGCTGTCGTGCGCCCACCAATAAGCCTCTATGCCCTGCTCCCTCTCCAGCAGGATTCTGAGATCCGAGCCGTCGGCGCGCATGATACCGAGCTCCATCTGCGGCTTGGTCCCTGTCATGAAGGCAATCCACTCGCCGTCCCACGACCACACGGGGCGTGGGCTCCAGCCGTCGGACGTAAGCTGACGTCGCCCGGTGCCGTCGGCCCCGATAACACCAATGTCGTAAGCGTAGCGATCCCATTCGTTCTCGTAGGAGCGCTTGCCGCGCGGGATATGCAGGAAGGAAGCCGGTCCCTCCCCTGCCCCCATGCCCACCTGTTGTACGTAGGCGATGACGCCGGTTGCGGTCGCCTCGGCTTCTGCCTGGGCGGGGGATGTCGTGGCGATGACGGCGCAGAGCGCCCCAAATGTCACCACGATGAGCGCGCGTCCGCGTGCGGCCATGTTCTCCTCCGGTTGGTTGTCAGTGTTGGCGACGACAAGGTAGTGTGCGTGGGGCCGAACGGCAACTCCGCTGGGTGGGAACGCATGCTGCTCACAATCACGACGACGCGCGAGCCAGCGACGGATCTGGGCTACTTGCTGCACAAGCACCCGGCGCGCGTGCAGGAGTTCCCACTCTGGTTCGGGGCCGTCCGGGTCTTCTACCCGAAGGCGCAGGAGGACGAGTGCACCGCCGCGATCCTCCTGGATGTCGACCCCCAACGTCTGCGGCGACGTGGACGGGGGGAACCTGCCTTCCGTCTCGAGCCGTACGTGAACGACCGGTCCTACGCCGCCTCGTCGTTCCTGTCGGTCGCGATCTCGCGGGTGCTCGGGTCCGCGTTGCAGGGGACGTGTAACGCACGACCGGAACTCGTCGACGTTGAGATGCCACTAACCGTGCGCCTTTCCGCGGTGCCGTGCGCAAGTGGACACGCGTTCCTGTCGGCGCTATTCGAGCCCCTAGGTTACGAACTCTTGGCCGACGGGCACGCGTTGGACCCCCAGTTCCCCCAATGGGGTGACAGCCGCTACTACACCGTGGAACTCACGAAGACGGCGAGGCTGCGCGACCTCCTCGCACACCTGTACGTGCTCGTCCCCGTGCTCGACGACGCGAAACACTACTGGGTGGGCGACGACGAGATCGACAAGCTGCGCAAGTACGCTGGTGACTGGCTCGCGGAGCACCCACTCCGCGACGACATCGTGCGCCGCTACATGCGCCACAGCCCGCGACTGACCCGCGCCGCATTGGCGTCGCTGGTCGAGGACGAGGCTCCCGATCCCGACGCGGACGCCGCGCGTCAGGACGACGCGGAGGCGACCACCGAGGAGACACTGCGTCTCTACGAGCACCGCCATCGCGCAGCGCTCGCCGCCCTGGAGGAATCCGGCGCCCGGCGCGTCGTGGACCTCGGATGCGGCGAGGGGAAGTTCCTGCATCACCTCCACGCCGACCGACGATACACCGAGGTCGTAGGCGTCGACGTGTCGCATCGCAGCCTCGCTCGCGCGTCGGGCCGCTTGCACCTGGATCGACAGTCCGACCGCGAGAAGGGGCGGGTGAGCCTCGTCCAGGGGTCGGCGCTCTACCGGGACGCCAGGCTCACGGGGTACGACGCCGTCGTGCTCATGGAGGTCATCGAGCATATCGACCCGGGTCGTCTGTCCGCGCTCGAGGACGCAGTTTTCGCCTCGGCCCGTCCGTCGACCGTCGTCGTCACGACGCCGAACCGCGAGTACAACGCCCGATGGCCGGAACTGCCAGCGGGAGACGCGCGCCACGCGGACCATCGCTTCGAGTGGACGCGCGAGGAGTTCGCGGGGTGGGCGGATCGCGTGGCCTCGGAGCATGGGTACGCGGTCGAGTTCCGCCCTATCGGGGAAGTGGACCCGGACGTGGGGCCGCCGACGCAGATGGGAGTGTTCCGGCGATGAACATCGACATCCCGGACATGGCCCTCGTGCTCCTCGTCGGAGCGTCAGGCAGTGGCAAGTCGACGTTCGCCGCCAGGCACTTTCTGCCGACCGAGGTCGTCTCCTCCGACCGCTGTCGCGGCATGGTCTCGGACGATGAAACGAGCATGGACGCCACCGCCGATGCCTTCGACCTCGTCCACTACATCGCCCGCAAGCGCCTCTCCGCGGGACGCGTCACGGTGATCGACGCGACGAACGTCCAACGGTTCGCGCGGCAGCCGCTCATCGCGATCGCCAAGGAGTTGCACTGCCTGACCGTCGCGATCGTGTTGGACGTCCCGGAGGACGTGTGCCACGCCCGCAACGCCGACCGTCCCGACCGGAACTTCGGCCGGGGCGTCATAACGCGGCACGCGCGCGACCTACGCAAATCGCTTCGCGGCCTGGGTCGCGAGGGCATCCACCGCGTATACACCGTGCCTTCGCAGGAGGAAGTCGATGCCGCCACGATCACGCGCGTACGACTCTGGCCGGATCGCCGCGACGAGCGCGGCCCCTTCGACATCATCGGCGACGTGCACGGGTGCTGCGACGAACTGGAGGCGCTACTCGGGCTGCTAGGGTACGCGTTCTCCGAACTTGCAGATGACGCGCTGCTGTACACGCGCGTGTACGAACATCCCGAAGGCCGGAAGGCCGTGTTTGTCGGCGACATCGTAGACCGCGGGCCGCGCGTGCTGGACGCCTATGGACTCGTGCGGAACATGGTCGAAGCGGGCTCGGCCATCTGCGTGCCCGGCAACCACGACTCGAAGCTCGTCCGCAAACTTCGGGGCAGGAAGGTCCAGGTCACACACGGCCTCCAAGACACGCTCGACGAGATCGCCGCGTTCCCTGAGGAAAGCCGGCGCGACCTCCAGGAGGGCATGGCCGCGTTCTTCGAGTCACTGGTGAGCCATGCGGCGCTAGACGATGGATCGCTCGTTGTCGCGCACGCTGGCATCAAGGAGAGCATGGCGGGGCGCGCGTCGGGGGCCGTGCGATCCTTCGCCCTCTACGGGGACACGACAGGCGAGACGGACGAGTTCGGCGCCCCCGTACGTCACGACTGGGCGCGGGAATACCGGGGAAAGGCCGCGATCGTCTACGGACACACGCCCGTCGTCGAAGCCGAGTGGGTCAACGAGACGATCAACATCGACACAGGCTGTGTCTTCGGCGGACGGCTGACCGCGCTACGCTACCCCGAGCGCGAACTCGTGAGCGTGGATGCCCGCGAGATGTACGCCGAACCCGTCAGGCCGTTGGCGCCCAGCGAAGTCGAGGGACGCACCGCTCAGCACGCGTCCGACGACACGTTGGACATCGAAGACCTGATAGGCCGCCGGTTCATAGAGACGCGTCTGCGCGGGAACATCACCATCGACGAGGAACACGGGGCAGTGGCCCTGGAGGTTCTCTCGCGATGGGCCGTCGATCCCAAGTGGCTCATCTACCTCCCGCCGACCATGGCGCCACCGGCCGCCACGGAGCGCGAGGGGCTGCTGGAGCACCCTGACAAGGCGTTGGCGTACTACGCGCGCGAAGGCGTGCCGGAGGTGATCTGCGAAGAAAAGCACATGGGCTCGCGCGCCGTGGCCATCGTCTGCCGCGAGCCGTCGGTCGCGGTGACGCGCTTCGGGTTGAGTGAGGAGCGGTATGGCATCGTCTACACCCGCACAGGGCGCGCGTTCTTCCCCGACGCGGCGTCCGAAGCCGCCGTGCTGGCCGCGCTCCGAGAAGGCGCGACGTCCGCCGGGCTGTGGGACACGCTCGACACGGACTGGCTGTGTCTCGACTGCGAGATCATGCCCTGGTCGGCGAAGGCGCGCGAGCTAATCGAGCAGCAGTACGCCTCTGTGGGAGCCGCCGCGCGAGCATCGCTGGCGGAGACGTTGGACACGCTGCGCGCCGCGGAGGCCGCTGGCGCCGACGTGTCCGATCTCCGCGCGCGCTTCGAGGCGCGCCTGTGCATGGGTGAGCAGTTCGTCGATGTGTACCGCGGCTATTGCTGGGATGTCGCAAGCCCCGCCGACCTGCGAGTCGCGCCGTTCCACGTCCTGGCGAGCGAGGGGGCCACGCACACCGATCGGGACCACCGCTGGCACATGGAGACGCTGCGCGGCATGACCCCTGCGGGCCGGGACAGCATCGTGCAGGCCACCGACTACCTGTTCGCGTCCCCGGCCGACGACGCCTCGCGGGAGGCTGCGGTCGACTGGTGGCAGGCGCTCACCGACAAGGGCGGCGAGGGCGCCGTCATCAAACCGCTGGAGTTCATCGCGCGTGGCCGCAGAGGGCTGGCGCAACCCGCGGTGAAATGCCGCGGCCGCGAGTACCTTCGCATCATCTACGGCCCCGAGTACACCGAACCGGACTACCTCGCGAGTCTGCGGCAGCGGAACATCGGGGGGAAGCGGGCGCTGGCTCTGCGCGAGTTCGCCCTCGGCATCGAGGGGCTGGAGCGATTCGTCCGACGCGAGCCGTTGCGTCGCGTACACGAATGTGCGTTCGGCGTGCTGGCACTCGAGAGTGACCCCATCGACCCGCGCTTGTAGCCGGCCCGCCCACAGGGCTCCGATTCGCGAGACACGGCTCGGCGCCTGCGGCGCCGGGCGTTGTGCTGTGCTGCGTCGGTCGCTATCCTCGCAGCCAAGCTCACGCACGGCCCGCCTCCGCCGGGTCGCACGCCAACCCGCCACGAAGGACCCGCGCATGATTTTCGGCGACAACTGCTGGCCCGATGTCGCGGCCGCCGACAAGGACAAGATCGTCGTCGTCCCGCTGGCGTCGCTCGAGCAGCATGGACACCACTCGCCGCTCCTGACGGACACCTACCTGTGCACCGCCGTGGCACAGCGCGTCGAAGCGCGCTTGCCGGACGACATCTACCTGTTGCCGACGCTCTGGCTCGGGGCTTCCGACCACCACCTCGAAAAGCCCGGCACCGTGAGCCTGCCGAACGACGTCTACACGGCCGTGATCAAGAATCTCGTGCGCTCTATCGCCAAAGCGGGGTTTCAGCGCGTCTTCCTCCTAAACGGACACGGAGGAAACGTCACGCCCGGGACGCAGGCGCTAAACGACCTCACGAACGAATCCGAGGTCTACGACCGGATGTGGATCGCTCTCGCGTCGTATTGGACGATTGCCGGCCCGGTCATGGCCGCCGACGATCACGGGATGGCATCCAAGCAACTGTCGCACGCGTGCGAGTACGAGACGTCCATGATGCTCCATCTCCACGGCGAGAAGATCCGCATGGATCGCGTGACGTCCAGCCCGCCGCTGGTCGACTCGCCCTACTACCACAGCCAGCACGGCGGGCGGCTCAACGTAGGCAAGCGTCTGACGACATCAGCCCCCACGGGCGCGATGGGCATGCCGCACGAGGCGACCGCCGCCAAGGGCGAGTCACTGCTGAACGCCATCGTCGACGAGGTCATAGCCTGCCTGCGCGACTACGCGACCTGGTAGCACACGGGAGGCCCATGGGCGTTGTGATGAACGTCGGACGTGGGAGCGTGCGCATCACGCCGGCCCGCGGAGCATCTGTCGCGGCGCGCCTTGAGGCATCCCGGAGTTCGAACGCATGACCTCAGACCGTGGGCGGCGAATGACCGCCGAAGACGCCGTCGCCATCACCGAACTGAGCCAGGCTGCGATTTCGCCAGACGGCGCGCGCGTAGCGTACGTTCGCAGCCGACCTGTGGTGACGGAAGACGAGAGCACGCGCCGCGGGCACATCTGGATCGTCCCGACCGGTGGTAGCGACTCGTTCCGGCTGACGAACGGCGCGCGCGGCGACGGACAGCCGCAGTGGTCGCCGGACGGAACGCACATCGCCTTCGTCTCCCGCCGGGCCAACGATGTGGCGCAGGTCTGGGCCATACGCGTCGACGGCGGCGAGGCCTGGGCCCTCACGGACTCCAAGACAACCGTGTCCAATCCACGTTGGTCGCCGGAAGGCGACCGGATCGCGTACACGGCGGCGGCGAAATCCACCGACGACGAAAGGCGGCGCAAGACCGCCAGGGACGACCCCATCGTCGTCGGCGTGGATGACTCGACGCCCGCGCGGCTGTGGGTCGTGGATGTCCAACTCGACGCGGACGAGGCGCCCGTCGAGTTCGACCCGCCTGATGACGGGGGAGGTGGTCCCAAGGCGACCATGCAGACGGCCGATGACGGCCACGTGACAGAGCCCGAATGGTCGCCCGATGGTTCGCGCATCGCCTTCGTCGCGTCGCCGACGCCGAAGGCGGACGATACGATGTTCGCGTCCGTGATCCGCGTGCTCGACGTGGACGGGGGATCGACTAGGCCGCTCACGGCCCTGGGCGGCGGCGAGACCTGCCCGCGATGGTCGCCGGACGGCCACGAGATCGCGTTCCTGCACAGTCCCGAGGGATACGGACAGAAGGATCTGTACGTCGTCGGCGTCGACGGCGGCGAGCCGCTGTGTCTCACGTCTGCGCTCGACCGAACGATCGACAACCCCCGCTGGCTCGGTTCCGGGTTGGAGGTACTCTTCGAGGCGCGCATGGGCGTGGAGCGACAGCTCTACGCGGTCCCCAGAGTCGGCGGCGATCTGCGACGGCTCACGACTGCCAGCGCTGTGCACGGCGGCACGACCGTGTCCGCGAGTGGCGACACGTTCGCGACGCTGACGTCCGCCTCGGATGTGCCTCAAGCCCTCACGGTTGGCGGCGTCGCCGACGGAACCCGGCGCGTTGCTGTCATCTCCAACGCCCACATTAGCGACACGCGCTTCGGGGACACGCGCGTGGTGCGGTGGGCAGGCGCGGACGGGTTGGGCATAGAGGGCCTTCTGGTCCTTCCGCCCGACTACGTTGTCGACGAGGCCTGTCCGATGATCGTCGAGCCGCACGGTGGGCCGCACGGCGGCGCCCGCGATGTGGCCTTTCGCGCCGAATGGCAGTATTTCGCCGCGGAGGGCTTCGCGATCTTCTCGCCCAACTTCCGCGGAAGCGACGGGTACGGCCGCGACTTCGCCCACGCGAACTTCGGCGATTGGGGCGGCGGCGATTACCGCGACATCATGACCGGCGTCGACATGCTCGTGGCCGAGGGCATCGCAGACCCCGACCGCCTCATCGTCGGCGGATGGAGCTACGGCGGCTACATGACGGCGTGGATGATCTCCCAGACGGATAGGTTCCGAGCGGCGATGTGCGGCTGCGGCGTGACGAACGCCTTCAGCATGTACGGCACCACGGATATCCCCCGATTCATGGAGATGTACTTCGGTGACGCTTCGCCGGCGCATCGAGGCCCGCTCTACCGCGAGCGCTCCGGCATGACCCACGCGGCCAACATCAACACGCCAACCCTCATCCTCCACGGCGAGCAGGATCGGCGCGTCCCGATCTCGCAGTCTGAGGAGCTGTACGCTGTCCTCAAGGCTGCGGGCGTCGAGGTGGAATTCGTCCGGTACCCCCGCGAAGGGCACAGCATTTCCGAGCCGCGCCACCGACTGGACCTGCTGCGTCGGCAGGTGGCGTGGTACCGTCGACATCTGCACATGGACGAAGACTAGCGCGCGCCAGAGGAGAAACAGGTGTACACGTCACACATGCCATGGAACGGGCCGAAGGTGCTGCCGGTGCGCGAGCGCGCGACACTCGTGAACGACATCCTGTCCGATCGGTTGGACACCATCCTACCGGCGATCATGGGCGAAACGGACATCGACACGTGGGTCATCGTCTGCAACGAGGACAACCTCGACCCCGTGTTCCGCACGATGATCCCGTGGGAGTCATGGACGCCCATCCTGCAGATCCTCGTCCTCCACGATTCGGGCGAAGGGCGCGGCGTCGAACGGCTCAACATCTCGCGCACGAACATGACCGGCCTGATGGACAGCCTTTGGGAGCAGGGCTGGCACGAGGAGGCGGACCAATGGGCGTGCCTGCGTCGCGTCCTGGATGAGCGCAAGCCGAAGCGGATCGGCGTCAACGTGTCCAACGTCATCTGGGCCGCAGACGGACTGACGGTCGCGCTTAACGAAAGGCTGCGGGACACGCTGGGGCCGGAGCTGTCCGGGCGCATAGTGTCCGCGGAGCCATTGGCGATACGTTGGCTTGAGACGCGGCTGCCGCGAGAACTCGAGCTGTACCACCACGCGTGCGCCATCGCCCACGAACTTATCCGCGAGACCTTCTCCCGCCGCGTCGTGACCCCCGGCGTGACGACCACTGACGATCTGCGCTGGCACTACTGGCAGCGTTCGACGGATCTCGGTCTACCGGTTTCGTTCTCGCCGTTCTTCCGACGCTTCCGCGGCACGCCGAACATCGAGACGTGGGGCGAAGACGACGGCGTCATCCGTCACGGCGACATGCTGCACTGCGATGTCGGCGTGGAGTACCTGCGCATCATCACCGACCATCAGGAACTCGCGTACGTGCTGAAGCCGGGGGAGACGGATGCTCCTGCGGGACTGCGGGACGGCATGCGGCAGGCGGGGCGCCTCCAGGACATCTTCACCGGCGCGTGGCAGCAAGGCCTGACGGGCAACGAGATCCTCGCGAACGCGTTGGCGCAGGCGAGGGAGGAGGGTCTGAGCAAGCCGAAGATCTACTCGCACTCGCTCAGCCACTACCTGCACGAACCCGGGCCGCTGATGGGTCTGCCGTGGGAGCAGGAATGCTGTCCCGGTCGCGGCGACGTCGTGATGCACTACGACACTGCGTACACCGTGGAACTCAACGTTACCATCTCCGAGCCCGAGTGGGACGGCGACGATGTGCTGATGCCCATGGAGCAGGACGCCGCCTACACGCAGGACGGTCCGGTCTTCCTCGACGGGCGGCAGACGGAGTTCCACCTGATCTAGTGGTCGAGCGTGGCGGCTACGCTACGGCGTCGTCCTCGGGATACGCGTCCATCGTGTGATCATCCACCGCGAGGCGCACGCCGAAGTCCTCGAGGACACGGTCGAGCATGGCGTCGGCCTCCACCTCGCCGTCGCCGGTAACCAGCACGTCGACAGCGGTCCATCCCTCGCGCCGCCTGTCAGCGATGCGGGCCTTCACGTACGAGCCAGGGAACGCCTCCATCACCGCGTCCATGTACGGCGCTATCCGCGATTCGGCCGGAATGCTCACGAGCCGGCGCGTCGACGCGGATTTCGTCGGGCTAAGCTCGGCCAGATAGTGCGCGACGTGGTCGGTGAACAGCGACTTCATCTCGCGCGGCGGGCCCGCGAGAGCGATGAACGTCGTCCCGTTGACCGGCACACGAATACCCGGAGCCCATCCGGCGCCGTTGATGAGGACGTCCGCGCCAGCCGGGACACTGGCCATCTGAATGAGCGTTGGGTTCAGGTCGTCCTTGGACGCCAGGCCGCGCCTTTCCACGTAGTCGTCCAGGACTTCGTCGGGTTGAATCAGATCGCTGTCCGTGAGTTGCGCCAACACGCCTGCGGTCACGTCGTCCTGCGTCGGCCCGAGGCCCCCGGTCGAGATGACGATGTCCGCGCCCCGGGCAACGGACTCGCCAAATGCGTCCACCAGGACGTCGAATTCGTCGTGCAGCTTTATGACCCGGCGCACGTCGCCGCCCAGGCGCACGACTTCCTGCGCCAGCCAATGCGTGTTCGTGTCCAGCGTGAGACCGTAAACGACCTCCGTGCCTATCGCGTACAACTCAACGTTCAGCGGCTTCGGGGACATGTTCACCTCGGTGATGCGTGAGCGATGCGCTGCCGACGGCGCTGAGTTTACGACAGGGTCGTTCTCACGGCATGGCCTCTGGTGAGGCCGGCCTGCGCGCGCTACCATCGGTGTGACGCCCGTTCGCCGTGTGCGGGCGCATTTTCCCGATTGATTCTCACCCGAATCCGCATCCCTATAGGCAGACGACACGGAGGGATCGCGATGGCGGACGACGCAACGATGGTCGCGGCGGCGCTTGGGGGAGACCCGAGGGGCTTCAGCGCGCTGGTGAGAACGCACCAGCCGCTGGCGTATGCAACGGCGTACGCGGTCCTCAGGAATCCCGAGGAAGCGCAGGAAGTCGCGCAGGACGCATTCGTGACAGCCTACGAGAAGCTCGAATCGCTGGAACGCCCGGAGCGGTTCGCATCGTGGTTACGCACGATCGCCCTGAACGCCGCCAAGATGCGTCGGCGCGCCTCGGCGCGCGCACGCCTCGTGCCTCTCGACGACATCGACGAAAGCGCTCCGATGCACGGCGTCGCACGGCCTGAACGGCCGGACGTGGCGGCCGAACGCAAGGAGATCGTCGACGCCGTCAGGGAAGCCCTCGTGTCGTTGCCGGGCAATTACCGAGTCGCCGCAACCCTCTTCTTCGTCGACGACCTGTCGTACGGAGAGATAAGCGACTCACTGAGCGTGCCGGTATCCACTGTGCAGAGCCGCTTGCAGCGGGCTCGCGGGATGCTGAGGGAAAGGATTCGCAGGATGGTGGAGAAATTGGCCAAGATACGCAACGTCGCGATGTTCCCGAACCCGTTGGTCGCCGGGAAGACCGTCAAGGTCACTCTCGAAGTGGAAGAACCCGACACCGTGCAGTCGGCCGTGGTCTACGATCCACGCGGCGAACGGCTGTCATTTAGCCGCGTCGACGACACGGCGGAATTCGCGCTGGAAGAGACGGTGCCGTTCGACGCCGCGCCCGGCGCCTACTACGGCACGGTCGTCGTCACGGACAGCGCTGGCGCGGTCGAGCGAAAGTCCGTCGAGTTGCGCGTCACGTAGACGCGCGTCGGCGCGCATACTTCGCGAGAGGCAGGGAGAGAGGCGGCCGCCGCTCTCCCTCGCCTTACACGATGTCCACCGGGGCGTTCCCGTTGCGGTGAGACTCACTAATCGCCAGGTCGATCTCACGGTCGACGCGCCCGTTGACCGCTCCGTACTCTGGAGGCCCTTCGCCGCGCACCGCTCGCATGATGCTCGCCAACTCCGACGCGATGGTTATCATGCCGTCGTTCATCGCGTACTGCCGGAACGGGTTCTCCCAGACCACTTCTGGCTGCACGTCCGCGACGAGCTTGTCCAGAGTCGTCTGGCCGTCCACCTCGCAGGTCACGCGTTGGATGTCGATACGTCGGCGCTCCGTCGCGTTCTCCAGGACGTAGACGTCGTCGCCCACTGCCATGCCCTTCTCGCCGTAGAACTCGGTCGAGCTGACGCCGCGTAGCGGCGAGCCGAAGGCGAGACTCGTGAAGTGCGAGAACCCAAGGGCTCCGTTCTCGAAGAGGAACACCGCGTGACGTGAGCGTTCCTTGTCGGCTTCGTTTCCGCGGTAGTCGTGCAGCTCGACATCGAACGCGCCCTCGACACCGATGACCCGCGTGACCGGCACGTCGAACCCGATGTAGCTGCGCACGAGGCTCACCGCGTGGTAGTTGTGCGTCCGCGAGTTGTTGTGACCGCGCAGGACGCGGCCGAACACGCCTGCCAGGATCATCTCGCGTTTGATCCGCTCGGACGGAGCGCGGTAGAGATTCTCCGCCACCTCGATGTGCGCGCCGTTCTCGTCCGCGAGCGCGATGAGCGCCTCCGCGTCCTCGACTTTGGACGCCACGGGCGTTTCCATGATGACGCTGACCCCACGCGCCAGCGCGGCCTGGGCCACGATGTGCGTCTGCGGCGGGTTCACGATGATCGCCACGAAGTCGGGCCGGTCGTCGTCGAGCATGCGCTCGACATCCGTGTGCCACGGGACCGCGTACTTCGCGGCTTGCTCCTCGCCGCGCTCCGCGCCGGTGTTGCACACGGCAGTGAGTTGAAGCTGATCGCTCATGACATCGATCGTGGGAAGCCACGACCCCGCCGCGCGTCGGCCGGCTCCTACCATCGCCACTTTCAGTCTGTCCATGCCGCGATTCCTCTCCGGTCGTCCTGTCTACTGCCCCTCCCATGGCATAGCACAGTGTCGCGGGCCGTTCGAGGGCTCCACGTTCGCGATCGGTCAGCGCCCCTATGCAACCCGTCACCTTGCAGCGTGTGTATGCCGGCGTTATGTATATCTTGCACACGCCCGCGATGTGACCGTAACAGACTCGACATGCTCGGATGTGGAGACGCCTGCCATGCGACCCTACGCCGCGATCGTCATGTGGTCGTGCCGTTCGCTGGCCCTGTCCACGGCGGCCATCGTCGTTGGCTGCGCCGTACAGACGATGAGCCCGCCGGAACACAACTACGCGCTCGCGCGGCATGGCTCGTACGTCGTCGCGACGAGAGGCGTGGGAGGCCACCGCGCCGATACTCTCATCAATGGCGTCGCCGACGCCGCGCGCTGGGCGGACGGCGAGGGGTGGGAGGCTCCGTTCGTCCGGCAGGGGTCGTTCGAGCTCCGCAGCCCTGGAATGGACCAACGCCGTATGTCGAGCGGTTACGCGCAAGTCGAGATCCGCCTGACCGAGCCTCGCCGAGTGAACCGGGTTGTCGTGCACGCGCTCGATTCCGACGAATACCCGTTCAAGGGCATCGAATCCGGCGAACTACTGGTGCGGTCTCCCCGTGACTCGACGGATGTGTGGCGGACGGTCGCGACGATCGAGAAGGGCAAGGTGATGATCCGGCGGCAGTTGAGCGGCGCGGTCGAGGCTCGGACTGTCATCCGATTCGAGACCGAGGACATCAACGGGGTGCGCCTGCACGTATACGAGACCGGCGAGGCGGCGCGGCTGCCCAGCGGGGGGTCCGTCAGGCGCGCCATCGCCGACACCGTGCGCCTACTGGAGATCGAAATCAGCGGCCCGGAGGCCCTCGACCTGGTGGACACTGCGGCCACGTCGCCTTCCGACCAACCGCCCGCCCCGCCTCGGGCGACCGTCGGGCTGCCCGCGCCTCCGTTCGAACTCCCTGACGCTCGGGCGGGGCATGCCGTCGCCCTGTCCGACCACCGCGGCCGTGTGGTCCTGCTGTATCTCTTCACCCCGTTTGCGGACACGTCGACGATGATCGACCTGTCGGAGTTGCGCGCCGCGTTCGAGTCCCCCGACCTCGTCGTCCTCGGCCTGTCGCACGAGTCGACCGACGGTCGGCAGACTCGGCATATGATCGAGCGGTACCACGTGAACTTCCCCGTCCTGCTCGCCGACGAAGCCACGGTGACCCGGTACGAAGGTCTCGGGTCGGCGTACCTCGTCGGACGCGACGGCGTGCTGCTCGACAGATTCGCCGTCACGCGAGCGCGCGACATGCGCCCGTTGCTCGAGGCGGTGATCGCCGGCGGCGACGCGTCTGACACCGTACGACGTGACCACTGACAGCGCGTCTCCCTGTCAGGTGACGACGTTTCTGGGCCGACCTTCGAGGAAGGCGATCACGTTCTCGACGGCGCCTTTACTCAGGTAGGCCGCCCCCTCTGGGGTTAGATCGGCGCAGTGCGTCGTGAGACACACCTGCTCGCATGTCAACAGCGGGTCATCTACGGGTAGCGGCTCGCGTTCGTACACGTCGACGCCCGCGCCGCCGAGATGCCCCGAATCCAGCGCGGCAACCAACGCGGCCGCGTCCGCCACCGCCCCGCGGGCGCCGTTGAGGAACAGCGCGCCGCGTTTCATCAACGCGAACTCGCGCGCCCTGATCATGTGGAAGCTGTCGTCGGTGAGCTTCACGTGCGCGCTCACGACGTCCGCGACCCGCAGCAATTCGTCCAGCTCGACGTATTCCACTCCGAGGCGTCGGGCGCGTTCCGCTGACGGGTTGAACGTCCACGCGACGACGCGCATGCCGATCGCCCGCGCGAGCCTCGCCATCTCCGCGCCGGTGGCGCCGGTCCCGATGACGCCAAGCGTCTTGCCCTGGAGCATCACGTTGTCGATCTTCGTCCAGCGACCCGCGCGCAACTCCGACGTGTAAAACGCCGCGCGCTTTGCGACGGCGAACATGAGCCCGAACATGTGCTCGGCGACGACGGGCGCCGTGTCCCCGGGTTGGTTACTGACCACGACCCCGCACTCGCGCGCCGCGTCGAGATCCACCATGTCCGTGCCGATCGAGCACGTCGCGATGAGTCTCAGCCTCGGCAACCTGCGAATCACATCGCCCGGCCACTTCGTGATGCCCCAGGAGTTGATGATGACGTCGGCGTCGATGCACCGCGCTACCTTGTCGTCGTCGTCGACGGGTAGGTCGCCGTGCACGGCTACGTCGCCGAACGCGTCGAGTCTCGCGACGTGCTCGCTTCCGCCGATCAGAGCGGGGTGGTCTCCCGGCGCGACGATGCGGGTCGTGTTCGTGGACAACATCCGGCTTCCTCCTTCCGTCGTTCGTGCAGCCATCGTAACCGGATCACCAACCCAGAATAAGCGCTCGGGCGCCGAGCTCCGGGCCCTCGGGTCGGATGCGTCGCGCTCCCGACCGCCTTGCGCGTGGCGGATCGCGCCGCTATCCATCCGACGACGCCTGCCCTTCCGATGAGATGAGGAGCGCGACATGGACTCCGCCCGCGGGAACCGAGGTCCGCTACGATTCAGCGCGTACGTGCCTGCCCAGGAGGTCACGACGCATCTGTCCCACGCGGACGGACGCGCCCGCGCTCTGGCGCATTTCCGCGCTAGCCACATCTCACGCGTCTACCTGGACTGCCTCAGAGGCGGTCACACGCCGGACGCGGCCGTCCTGTCCACGGCTCGCGACCATCTCAACGCGAACGGGATAGACGTCGCCGCCGGCCTGACTCCTACGCGTGGCAGCGGGCGCGGCTCGACGCACGGCAGGCACTGGCTCTGTTACACCAGCGCGGACACGCGGCGCGAGCTGGCGGAGGTCTCCCGGTTCACCGCGCGCCTCTTCGACCACATCATCGTCGACGACTTCCTCTGCACGCAGTGCCAGTGCGCCGAGTGCGTCGACGAACGCGGCGATGGGTCGTGGGAGGAGTACTACGGCGAGCTCATGGCGCGCGTCGCGCGCGAGTGCTTCATCGATCCGATCAAGGCGGAGAACGCCGACGCCACGGTCATCATCAAGTACCCGCAATGGTACGACCGGTTCCACAACTTCGGCTACGACGTCACCCGACACCCGACGTCGTTCGACGAGGTGTGGGCGGGGACGGAGATCCGCGATCCGCTGGTAGAGTACGTGGTGCAATACCAGGCGTTCGCGAACCACACGTGGTTGGGGTCGCTCTCCGGCGACCGCATGGGCGGGGCGTGGTTCGACTTCATCAACTGCTACCCGGAGATATACGTCGAGCAGGCGGTCCAGAGCATCCTGGCGGGCGCGCGCGAGATGATCCGCTTCCACTACGGCCCCGACCTGTACGAGGACGACAGCCCCTGCACCGCCGCCCTGATCGAGGCCATCCCGACGCTGACGCGCCTCGCCGAGGAACTCGACGGCCAGGCGCCCGAGGGCGTGCTGTTCGTGAAGCCCCCAATGAGCGATGCCGGCGACGAGGCGTACCTCGCGGATACGCTGGGCATGTTGGGCCTGCCGATCATCCCCACGCACGTCCTGGCTGCGTCGGCCGAGGCCGTCTGTCTCGCCGCGCACGCCGCATCGGAGCCGGACATCGTGGCGCGAGCCCTCGCGCTCGCGGAGCGGGGCGCCACGGTCCTTCTGACGCCGGGCTTTATCCGCAGGCTGGCGCACGATGCGCGCGTCTTAGACATGGCGGGCCTCGCCTACCCCGGCGCCGTGCCGTGCGACCTGTGGACGTTCCGGTTTGCCGTCGACGGCCGGGCTGTCTCCGGCGAGCAGCACGTGCGGTTCGCGTCGCGTCTGCTGCCGACGACCGCCGACGTGCTGGCCACCGCGATCCACGCCGACGGCCCCATCCCCGTGCTTACGCGCCGATCGGTGGGAGAGGGCCAGGTCGTGGTACTGAACGCGGCGACGTTCGAGTACCCGCCAGGCTCGGGTCGCGTAACGAGTGCGGAGCCTGTCAGCCTGACCGGCCTCCCCCAGCCGCTCGCGGATCGACTGCGCGCTCTGATGTTGAGCGGCAGTTCGTTAGATGTCGACGTCCGCTCGAAGGTGGGGGTCTACCGCTACGGCGACCGCTTGGTGCTGACGAACTTCAACGACCAGGATGTCTCCGCGCGCGTCCGTGGCGTGGCGGCCGAAGCGCTCGTGACGTATCCACCGGACAGGTTGGACGTTGGGCCTGGGGCGGATGGGGAGACCCTCGTCACCGTCCCATGTCGCGGATTCTGCGTCCTGCGCGTCACAGCTTAGGGTCGCCGCTGGCGGCGCGGTCACGCCCTGCGATGTTGCCGACGGCCTTGCTTTGCACTACCGTCTGAGCGACTTCACGGCGTCGCCGATGTCGACAGCCGCGGCTAAGACCGAAGGAGAAGACGATGGCTCGATTCCGACCGTTGTATCCCGGGCTCGTTGGCCTGCTGCTGCTCGCGGTTGCATGGACCGCGCGCGCCGGTCTCGATGACGATTCCCTCGTCGCATACCTGTCGTTCGACGAGGACGGCGGGGCAGTTGCTGCCGACGCCTCGCAGTACGGACACGACGGTGAACTCATTGCCGGGCCTTCCTGGGTAGCCGGTCAGTCTGGGTCCGCACTCGAGTTCGACGCCACGCAGGGCCAGTACGTACAGATCCCCGTCACCGACACTCTCCAGTTGACGACGGCGTTCACAGCCGCGTTTTGGGTGCAGAGATCCGACGACCAGCTCGCTGACTGGAACTATATGGTCGGCGCCGGGACATTGAAATGGGCGACCATCTACAACTCGAACCAGAGCGTGTACGTGTGGTCCACTGCTGGCGGCGCGTGGGCGCAGCGGGCCATGACCGGCGATCCTCTCACGACCGACTGGACTCACCTCGCGGTGACATACGATGTCGCCGAAGCCGTCACTGTGTACTTCGACGCTGAACCCGTGTTCGAGGCTGCCGACCCGCCGGAGGCGGACGCGATCGACGGGTCGATCATGATCGGCGCGCGGCACCCGGGCCAGGAATTCTTCGCCGGCACGATCGACGAGGTGTTCCTGTTCAGCCGCGCCATCGCGGCGGCCGAGATCGAGAGCATCATGGAGGGCGAGTTCCTTGCGGTCGACCCCGGAGGCAAGGTCGCCACGACATGGGCCGCCGTGAAGGCGCGTCGCTGACCCTGTGGTTGCGCTCGCGGGACACGCTGTACGCGATTGGCGAACGGTGGCCCTCGCGGCAATCCTCGCTTGGGACGCGTGGCTACCGACGTATGCCGCGACGGCGCCTCCCGGTGCGGCCGACAGAGCAGAGGCGCTAGTCCGACACGCCCACACGCTCATAGAGCAGCGTGAGTACAACGAGGCCGCCGAAGCGTCCGCGGAGGCAATCGCACTCCGACCGGACTTCGCCGCGGCCCATGTCCTTCTTGGCGCTGCGCACATGCGGATGGGAGAACCGGGGCGCGCGTTGCCTGCCTTCGACGAAGCGGCGCGGCTGGACGCAGCTCTCGTTGAAGCCCACTACGGCGTAGCCGCCGCGTACGCCGAATTGCAGGATTACGGCGGCGCGATCGCCGCCTACGGACGTGTCCTCGCCCTAGCTCCCGACCACGCGGCGGCGCATCAGGACATGGGTGTCGCGCGCTCGCACCTGAAGCAGTACGCTGCGGCCACCGACTCCTATCGCCGGGCCATGGAGCTGAATCCGGCGGACCCGTCCCCGCACTACAACCTCGGGCGTGTCCATCGCGCGCAAGGGTCGTTCGACGACGCGGCCGCAGCGTTCACGCGCGCGGTCGAGATCCACCCCGACTTCGTCGACGCGTACGCCGCGCTGGGCGCGCTGTACCTCGACATGGGCAGGCCAGACGAGTCTATCGACGCGTACACGGCGGCGAATGGGCGCAATCCCGACCGGCCGGCAATCCACTACGGCCTGGCGCAGGCATACGCGAAGCGGGCCCTCGACGAGTCGGCGCTCGCCGAGTACCGCCGCGCGATCGAGCTGCGGCCCGACTACAGCGATGCGCACTACGGCTTGGCCCGGCTCTACATGTCGTTAGGCCGCAAGCAGGACGCCCAGGCGGCGATGGCGACGTTCGAGTCCCTCAGGCGCACCGACCCCCTGCTGGCGAAGGCCACGCTGCGCGCAAAGACGCATCCCGACGACGCGGAGAGCCACAACTACCTCGGCGCGATCCACGCCGCCCGCGGACGGCACGACCTCGCCGCGGTCGCGTACCGGAAGGCCATCCACGTCGCGCCGAAGATGGCGCCGGCGTACCACAATCTGGCGGTCGTGCTTGGGAAGCTCGGGGACGTGGCCGGTGCCATCGACGCCTACTGCGAGGTCATCACACGCGACCCCCTGCTTCCCGCTGCCCACAACAACCTCGCGATGCTGTACGCGGACGACGGCGAGGCCCTGGACGATGCGGCCGAGCACGCGGAAATCGCCACACGGCTGCGGCCTGACTCCGCGAACTACCACGATACACTTGCGTGGGTGCGCCTACGTCGCGGGGAATTCGACCGTGCGGAGGCAGCGGCGCGCATCGCGGTGGGACTTGCGCCCGACGACAAGGCGTTCCGCGAGAGGCTGTCCCAGATACTCGCGGAGGGCGCCCGGTGAGCGGGTCGCGCGTCTTTCTCATCTGCGCGCTACTGTCGGTGGCGGCCGTAACTAAGGCGCTCGCGCAGGTCAGGTACGTCGACGCCACAGCCGACTCGGGCATTCGCTTTCGGCACACAGACGGCCGTAGCGGCCGGAAGTACCTGCCGGAGACGCTCGGGTCGGGAGCGGCATTCCTCGACTACGACAGCGACGGTGACATCGACCTTTACATCGTGAACGCGGCGGACCTGCCAGGCGCTCACTCCCCTTCTCCACCCACGAACGCGCTCTACCGCAACGACGGTTCCGGCCACTTCGACGATGTGACGGCGGAGGCCGGCGTTGGGCACACGGGCTATGGAGTGGGCTGCGCGGTAGCCGATTACGACAACGACGGTCGCCCCGACATCTACGTCACGAACTACGGCGCCAACGTCCTCTACCACAACGACGGCGACGGGACGTTCACGGACGCCACGGCCCACGCAGGCGTCGGTGATGCGCGCTGGGGCACGAGTTGCGCCTTCCTTGACTACGATCGGGACGGCTTCCTGGACCTCTACGTAGTCAACTACATGGAGTTCTCGACGGACCGGGACGAGCGATGGGAGACGAAAGGCGTGCGTACATACGCCAGCCCTGTCGACCAGATCGCCGGCAGCGTGTTCGTGAGCGAGCCGGACATCCTCTACCGCAACAACGGCGACGGGACGTTCGCGGACGTCACCGCCGCGGCCGGCATCACCGGGAGGGGGCTCGGACTCGCGCTCGCCGTCGGGGACTATGACGACGACGGCGACCCGGACATGCACATCGCCAACGACATGGAGCCGGACTTCCTCTACCGCAACAACGGCGACGGCTCCTTCACGAACGCGGCGCCGTTCGCGGGTGTGGCGTACGACCAAGACGGCATGCCGGGCAGTGGCATGGGCGCGTCGTTTGGCGACATGGACAACGACGGCCGGCTCGACCTCGTCGTCAGCAACGCCGCCGCCGCTCCCGCGCTGGTGTTTCGGAACGAAGGGCTCGGCATGTTCGCGGACGTCTCGTTCCCATCTGGCGTCGGGCAGGTGACGCTGCCGCGATTCCAGTGGTCCGCCGAGTTCCTCGACTACGACAACGACGGTCAGTCGGACATATACATCGCGAGCGGACATCTACAGGACAACATTGCCCTCTTCTCCGACGAGTCCTACGCCCAGCCCGATGTCCTCCTGCGGAACCGCGGGGACGGTAGGTTCGCCGACGTGTCTGTCGAGACCGGCGTCGCTGCCCTTACCGTGGAGGTGTCCCGTGGCGTGGCGGCGGGCGACATAGACAACGACGGCGATGTTGACCTGTTCCTGACCAACTCGAATCGCGCCGCCAGACTGTTGCGAAACGACGGAGGCGCCGCGAACCAATGGCTGATGTGCCGAACGGTAGGGACCGTCAGCAATCGGGATGGAATCGGGGCGCGTATCCGAGTGGTCGCGGGTGGACTCTCCCAGGTCAAGGAGGTGCGGAGCGGCTCTGGATACCTGTCCCAAGGTGATCTTCGCGTGCTGTTCGGGCTCGGGCGCCACGCGACCGCGGAGCTAGTCGAGGTGCGCTGGCCGACCGGCCTGGTCGACCGCTGGCGCGACGTTCCCGCCCCGCAAATCATGACGCTCACAGAGGGCGAAGGGCGCTAAGCAGGACGTCGGCGCCGGTCGACGTTAGGCGACCACGACGACGTGTCATACAAGCCAATGGGCCAAGCTTGTACCCGTGATGCGCTGAAGTTGCTCGATGTCCGCTGCGTACAACTGCTGCAGGTGGCGCCGAGTATCGGCCTGCATCGGCGGCACATCCGCTCGGATCATCAGTCGGCGGAATCCGCGCCTCAGAGCCAGAGTCAGGCGAGTCGGCAGGACGGCCTCCATGGCTCGCCTCACCGGTTGAGCCCGCCGGGCGATCGCCGTGTGGAGCACCCCGGCGGACCTCCAGCGCGGCGCCCCTCCTCGGTTGTAGACGGTAGACGTATCGACCTCAACCGACGGGTCCACGCCCAGGAACGAGAAGACCCCTCGGCACAGCAGACGCGGGTCCGCCACGAGATCGTCGAAGAAGCACACGTGCACCGCGTCGGCCCCGAACGCCTCGATGAACCGGCCTACGTGCTGGGCGTAGTACCCCTTGCCGACGTAGCGCCGCCATGGGTCGCGCTGGGACTCCTCCGCGATGGCGTCTGCGAAGCTGAGATGTTGCATCCCGGCGCGACGGCTGTTCCAGTACTCCGAGTACGCGCGGTCAACGGGATTCCGTAGCGGGACGACGATGCGCGCGGCGGGCGTGAACTCCTGCATGCGCGCGGCCGCTCCCGTCGAGGTGAGGTAAGTCACCGAGGCCTCGCCGGCGATCTGGTCTTCCAGCGCGCCCGCGAACAGCGCCAGGTACTCGTGGACATCCATGCGCGGATACGATGACGGTAGCTGGTGAGCGTCGGTGAAGTAGTGCGGCTCCTTGCGGTCGGGCATGAACACTTGGGGGTGTTGGCGGAGATACTGATACAGAGAGGTGGTACCGCACTTCGGCGCGCCGACGACATAGAAGTCCGGCCGTCTGCCCGTGTCAGCCTCGCGCACGGCGCCGCTCCGCAACTGTGTGGATGGACTCGTCCCCGTGTTGCCCGCCTGCCTCCCGTGGGAACATACTGAGGGCACGCTACAGCCACAGGCCCGAGAGGCCACGTCGAAGACATGCCGCAGCTACTGGACGACCAGGCGATGTGGGACTTTATCGCGGACGGCTACACCGTCGTCCACGCGGATTTCCCGAGCGAATTCCACGCCCAGATACACCGGGACACTGAGGCAGTGTTCGCCGAGCGCGGCAACGTCGGCAACGGCATCCTCGCCGCCGTCCCGGAGCTGGCCGAGGTCTTCGAGCACTCCGCCGTGAGCGGCGCGCTGACGAGCGTCCTGGGGCCGGGCTACCGGGCCTATCCGCACCGGCATTGCCATCTCAACGCGCCCCAAAGCGCCGCGCAGGCGATGCACCTGGACAGCTACGAGGCGGACGAGAACAACCGTCACCACCGCGCCCGCTGGGCAATGGCGTTCTACTACCCGCACGACATCGACGACAGCATGGGGCCGACGTCGGTTGTGCCGCGCGCCCAGTACCACAGCACGCGCCCGTCCAACGACGAGGCGTGCTTCACCGGAGCCGCCGGGAGCGTGTGCATCGTGCACTACGACTCCTGGCACCGCGCCACCGCGAACCTGAGCGACGTCCCGCGCTACATGCACAAATGGCTGTTCATCCGCACCGCGGAGCCGGCGGAGCCGAGCTGGGACCACTCGGAGTCGTCCGATCCCGACTGCCCGGCCACAGCCGACCTCGACTCGCACGACCACCGCGGCATGTGGGCGAGCCTCTGGAACTGGCATTGCGGCGGCGTGGACGAAGGACACGGGGACGGCGCGGAAGTCGCAGACCTGTGCGTCGCCCTGTCGGACGATGCGGAGACCGTGCGTCTCAACGCGGCCTACGCGCTCGGGCGTGTGGGAGAGCGGGCCGTCGCACCGCTCGTAGACGCACTCCGTGATGAAGCGGACAGGCGGCTCGACGGGAACCTCGCCGCCAGCATGACGAACCCGAGCCATCTCTACGCTGGCTACGCGCTCAGCGCGGTCGGCGCCCCCGCGGTTCCGGCTCTCACGGACGCGCTCGAATCCGACTCGTGGGCGGTTCGCGCCGCTGCGGCTAACACCCTTGGCGACATCGGTCGATCTGCCGCCGACGCCGTGCCCGCCCTGGCGCAACGCCTCGACGACGAAGAGCCGTGGGTCCGACGCAACGCCGCGGAGGCTCTCGGCCACCTCGGCGTCGAGCACGGCGTCGGCGCGTTGGGGCAGCTTCTCACCGATGAAGTAGAGTGGGTGCGTCTCAACGCGGCGGTAGCCCTCACCCGGATCGGCCCGCGCGCAGTGGCCGCGTTGCCGCAACTCGTCGCGGCCCTGGGAGACGAGGCGTACTATGTCCGAGCGAACGCTGCCCACGCGCTCGACGCGATCGGAGCCCAGCCGGCGCACGACGCGCTGACAGCCTACCTGGCCGCCTGCTCCGACTACTAGGTCTAGTCGTGCAGCGCCGGGACGCCCGTCTTCAGCGTCCCCCACGTCACGGCGGCGCGATCCCGCGGGTCCACGGCCAGGAGTTCGATCGGCCCCTCGCTCATGATCTGCGCGATCTCGGCCTTTTTCATCGGGCGGTTGTACATGCGGATTTCGTCGTAAGCGCCCTGCGTGAAACGGCCGCTACCCCCACGCGCGCCGATGTACAGCGGCGTTGCCACCTTGGCGATCTCGCCCTCGCACGGGCCTCCGCCGACATCGTCGCCGTCGATGTAGATGACGATCTCGGAGCTGTCGTACGTCGCGGCGACGTGGTGCCATGTGAAGTCAACCACGTTCCCGACCTGGAGTTCGTCATCGCATCCGTCGTCGAGATCGAAGACCTGTAGGATCACGCCTCCGTTGTAGTCGCCGTTGAGGTTGTACTCGCCGGCGCCCCAGCCCGAGGTACGCTCGATCCCGTTCTGGATGGCGTCCGGTTCGCCGTCGAAGCGACACCAGAACATGAGGGTCATGTCCTGCAGGTTCAGCGAATCGTGTCCCGGCACCTCGACGTACGCGTTCGGCTCCAGCAGCAGGGAGCCAAAGAATATAGGATCCTCCTCCGTAAGCTCCGCGCCGTTCATCAGCTCCCCGTGGTTGCCCACGCTGCTGAAATCGGTCGCCGCGTCTGCGCCGACGTCGTCGAACGGCATGTATAGCACCATGCTCGGGTCGATGTCCGCCGCGCGCGCAATGCCAGCGGCGATGCACACGCCCAGCGCCACAACCACCACACTCGCCTTCACAATTCTCGTCATCGGAACCTCCTCTTAGATGGACCAGTGTGTGCGCACCTGCAACAGCGCCGCCTATCATCGGGCTCCGCTCGGCGGGTCGCAACCCCACGGCCACAGGTTGCCGGGTGGGTTGTCGCGGGCGCAGATGTCGCCGACAATACCGATGGTTTGCGGCCGGCCAGACGCCCGCGATGGATGGTTCAGGAAGCGGTATGAAGGACAGTGCGACCGTACGCTCTTGGTGGGCTCCCTTCCACAACTTCATGCACGAGGGGTTCGCGAATACCTCCTCGACGCTGTATCAGCGCGTCAGCAACGTCGTGATGTGGGCGATATTCGTCTCAATCGCCCTCATCGTGCTCGAAACCGTGGGCGACCTGGCCACGAGGTGGGCCGTCTTCTTCACGGTGGCGGAATCGGTCGTCGTGACGATCTTCGTCGTCGAGTACATCGCGAACGTATACGTCACCAAGCCGTGGCGCGCGCACGTGCTGGGCACGTGGGGCATCATCGATTTGGTCGCCATCTTGCCGTCGCTCATCGGCTTCCTGCCGATGCGGCAGATCCGAGTCGTGCGTGTGCTCCGTGTACTCCGGTTCCTGCGACTCCTGCGAGTTCTGAAGCTCGCGAGGCAAGTCACCGACGCCTACAAGGAATCCGCAGCGGAACGCGAGCAGGGCACGATGCGGCTCGACCTCGAGATCTACTTCCTGACGATGTTCTCCGTGCTCATCATCAGCAGCGCGCTGATGTACTATGCAGAGAGTTCTGTCGTCGGGACGCAGTTCACCAACATACCCGTTGCCATGTGGTGGTCGGTCCAAACGATGACGACAGTCGGCTATGGGGATGTCCTCCCCGTGACATTGGCCGGCCAGGGCGTCGCCGCGATTACCGCGCTGTGCGGGTTGGCCCTCTTTGCCATGCTCACGCAGGTGTTGGGCAAGGCGATGATTCGCGGGCTGTTCGGCGGGAGCGAGGACGAACTCCACGAGGCGAACATGGACGCCGTCGGCCATGAAGCGCTTTCGGAGCTGGAGCACATCGCGGAACTCCGTGACACTGACATGATCTCGCAGGAAGAGTTCGAGACGCAGCGCGATCTTCTGGTGTCCCGCGTGTAGCCGCCGCGTGGTTCGCGCTATCGGGAGACGGTACGCGTATGGACGACGTGCTCCGCCTCTGCGTGTGGTCGAGCCCACGTAACGTCTCGACGGCGCTCATGTACTCCTTTGCCCAACGCCCCGACACCCGGGTGATCGATGAACCCCTTTACGGCCACTACTTGCGAGTGTCCGGCGCGGCGCATCCAATCCCCGTGGACGTCATCGCGAGCATGGAGAGCGACGGCCGCAAGGTCATCTCGGACGTGATTCTCGGCCCATGTGACCGGCCGACGCTCTTTATGAAGCAGATGACGCACCATCTCGTGGACATCGACCTGTCCTTCCTCGCGAAGACGACAAACGTGCTCCTGACGCGCGACCCCGTTGAGATGTTGCCATCTCTCGACGGCGTCCTCGACAAGCCGACGCTCCGCGACACCGGATTCAAGGGGCAGGCGGATCTGCTGGCGGTCCTCCGCGAATACGGTCAGGAGCCGCCCGTGCTCGATTCGCGCGAGCTGCTGCGTGATCCTGCCGGCGTCCTGGCGACCTTCTGCGGCCGGCTGGGCATGAGCTTCGACGACAGAATGCTCCGATGGGCGGCAGGCCCGCGGCCGGAGGACGGTGTCTGGGCGCCGCACTGGTACGCGAACGTCCACCGGTCCACCGGATTCCAGCCGTATCGACCGAAGGCGGAACCGTTCCCAACGCATCTCGAGCCACTCCTGGCGGAGTGCCAGCCCTACTACGACACACTGCTTGAACTCGCGATCAAGGCAGGCGACTGACGTGAACACCGATCGACCCGAGCCGGAACTTCCCGACCCACGCAACGCGAACATCCAGGTGTGGGTGGGCGACCGTCTGTACCGGCGCGAGGACGCCAAGATCTCGGTCTTCGACAGCCTCGCCCAGGGCGGAGACGGGGTGTGGGAAGGCCTGCGGGTCTATGACGGCCGACTGTTCGCCCTCGATGCGCATCTCGACCGGCTTGTTGCGTCCGCCCACGCGATGGCGTTCGTGGACATCCCCGCGCGCGACGAGATCAGGAGCGCGATCTTCCAGACCCTCGAAGCGAACGGGATGCGTGATGAGACGCACATCCGCCTGACGCTCAGCCGGGGTCGCAAAGTCACGTCGAGCATGGACCCGCGCAAGAACCTCTACGGCCCGTGCCTGATAGTGCTCGCCGAGTGGAAGCTGCCTATATACGACCCCGGCGGTGTGACGCTCATTACGTCGTCGATCCGGCGCAATTCCCCGGCGACGCTGGATTCCAAAATCCACCACAACAACCTCATCAACAACATTCTGGCGAAGATCGAGGCGAACCATGCCGGCGCGGACGACGCCGTCATGTTGGACATGCAGGGGTTCGTGTCCGAGACGAACGCGACGAACATCTTCGTGGTGAAAGGCGACGCGCTGCTGACACCGCACGCGGACAGTTGCCTACCGGGCATCACGCGAGGGCACGTCATCGGCATCGCGCGCGATGCCGGCATCCCGGTGACGGAGCGCAACGTCTCCATGACCGAGGTGTATACCGCCGACGACGTGTTCACGACCGGCACGATGGGCGAGCTGAGTCCCGTGCTGGAGGTGGACGGCCGGCGCATCGGCACGGGCGAAATCGGCGAGACGACCCGGCGTCTGCAACGTCTCTACGCCGATATGACGGCTCGCGAAGGCGAGCCGCTGCCCTTCTGAGTTGCGGCGCCGTTGACGCGCTCGCCGCTAGATCGGCTCGTGCTCCTCCAGCCATACCTTCAGCGGCACGTCCTCGTCGTTCGGCGAGTAGTACCCGTTCCCGGACGTGCCGCCGCCCAGCAGTTGGCGGGTGATGGGGTCCACCCGTTCCATGAGTCCGACGGGGATGCTCATGTCGTCCTTGGGACGTATCCAGCGGTAGCCGTAGCCGTAGAACAGGACTTTGCGCGTCTCCTCCGAGTAGTTAAGACCGCGCGCGTGGAACAACCGTCGGTCGAAGAACACCGCGTCGCCTGCCTTCGCGAGCACCGGGATAGCGCCCGCCGGATGCGAGATGCCGTCCGTCGGGCGATCGATGCGATTCACCTTGTGGCTACCCGGGACGACCCATAGGTTGCCCTTGTCGGGCTCGGAGATGTCGCTGAGCCAGAAGGCGACCTTGAGCGAAAGCCGGGCGCGGGGTTCCCCCTCCAACTCGGCGTTCGCCCGCCCGCTATCCTGATGCCAACCAAGCGTCTGCGGCTTCTTGCCCCGGTCCACGTCGGGCGGGGTGACGATGAAGTGCGAGTGGTAGGAGTAGATGTTCCAGCTCAGGATGTCCCATACCTTTGGGAACGTCGTGTGCCAGTCGAGCAACTCTAGGAACCGTCGATCGCGCCAGAGGAAATTCGGAAAGAAGAAGTTCCGCGTCAGGTCGGCCTTGGCGTGCATCGCGCGCGAGTCGCGGTCGTCTAGCGGCGGGTTGCGCCAGATGTAGTCCACCGCCTCCTCGACGCCCTCGACGATGTCCGGCGGGATGGCGCTCTCGACGACGAGGTAGCCGTCCTCCTCGAATTGCTCGCGCTCTGCGTCCGTCAACCTGTGCTCTAGGTGGCGTTCGTCCAGCATCCCAGTCCTCCTCCTGCCTGTCGCGGCCCGAGGCTCAGGATAGCCGACGGCGGCAGATCACGCATCGCTGCCCACGTCTCTGCTCCGCAGTCCGGCTTGGCGGCGTTTCAGTGCAATGCGCAACAGCCCAGTAGCCTCTTGCGCGGCGAGCAGGCAGCGTGCATCTTTGGGCCCTGTCTTCCGGTCGCGCTCGTCATGTTCAGGAATCGCGCGATGTTGAGGCATGTATGGTCGGCCGACCAGCCTTTCTGCGTTCGCCCTTCCGCAGGGCCTGCCGCGGCCGTCGCAGCACGGCCCTCGGGCGGACGGCCTGGCCCGTGCCCGAGTAACGGATGGCCTGCCGCGCCGCCGATTCGGTGCACGGAGTCCGTCTCTGTGTCGGCGCACCCACTGGCGGAGCGGCAGCGTGACTAAGGAGGCATCAGGCCGCGGTTGGTCGGGCAAGACGCGGTCGTGCGCCAGCCAGCCTCGTCTGCTCTGCTGGATCGTGGGGATGGCCGTGCTCGGTGGAACGGCGTGGGGCGCTGAGGCAGTAGCGGTGGACATCGTCGCGCCAGGCTTCGTACCGGCCGGTGAACTCTTCACGATCGACGTGACCCTTGGGCCGGTCACGGCACTCGACGCCGCGCGGCTCGTAGTCACCTACGACCCATCCCTTGTGGCGCATGTCGACGCCGGTCGGTCTCTCCTAGGCGTCTTCGCCGATGCGTCCCTGTTCCAGGTCGATTCGCCCTCCGAGGATACCACCGTCGCCCGGGTCAACTTCGCGGGAACCGCCGGAGTCAGTGGCGACGGCCCGTTTGTGCGCCTGACCTTCCGGGCTCTCGTCCGTGGATCGGCGCGTATATCCCTGTCCTCGGCGCTTCTCGTCGATGGTGCGGCAAGGGATATGCCGACTGTCCTCGGCCCGCCCGCGTGGGTAGATGTCGGCGTGGCTCCGTCGTTCGAGAAGCGCAACCACTGGGTCTTCGACCCCGCGCCCGGCGGCAACCGCGACAGCGCCGCCAACCCCGGCGAACGCCTGCAACTGCAGGTGCGTCTGAGGAACTCAGGGACCGGCGCGGCGAGAGGCGTCCAAGTTGCCGTCACCGTGGAAGATCCCGCCGTAACCGCCACGGCCGCCGAGGCGGCGCGCGTGACATGGTCGCCCGGCGAGGCGCGCAACAGCACCTTCGTGCTCCGGATCGCGACCGCTGCGGCCCCGAGCGACGTGACCTTCACCGTCGACGTGACCGCGGACAACGGCGGCCCATGGCGCCACGTATTCGTGCTCCCTATAGTCCACCCACCGGTGTTCTTCGAGCATCGCAACGACTGGGTGTTCGACCCGGCTCCTCTGGCGAATCAGGATGCCGTCGCCAACCCGGGCGAGCGTATCCGCCCGAGGTTGCGGCTAGTGAACTCCGGTACCGATCCGGCCCAGAACGCGCTTGTGACGCTCACGGTCTCCGACCCGACGGTGACAGTGGTGTCGGGTGAGGTACGGCACGCCACGTGGCCCGCCGGCGAGGCGCGCAACAACGAGGGTTTCCTGCTCGACATCGCTCCTGACGCCAACTCGCGGGAGGTCGCTCTCACCGCGCGTGTCGACGCCGACAACGGCGGCCCGTGGTTCTTCTCGTTCGCGATCGTCGTAGTCGCGATTCCCGTCGAGTTCTCCTATCGCAGCCATTGGACGTTCGACCCCGGCGGCAACCGCGACGGGCATGCCAATCCCGGAGAGCGAGTCCGACCGAGAGTCCGCCTACGCAACGACGGTCCCGGGGTTGGGCGCAACGTCCGCGTCTCGCTCGCGATTTCTGACGGTGATGTGACCGTCGTCGACGGCGAGATCGTCCACGCGATATGGCCCGCGGGGGAGGCGCAACAACGACGACCTTGTTCTGTATGTCCACCCCAACGCGACCGCGCACACGGTGACGGTCACGGCCCATGTCACCGCAGATACCGGTGGGCCGTGGACGTTCACGATCGACATTCCCATCGCGGGCCCCGTAGCGGAGTTTTCACCACGCGCGTTCTGGGTGTTTGACCCGGCGCCGGGTGGCGACAGGGACGGTATCGCCGAAGCCGGCGAACGGGTCTTCCTCCGTGTTCGCCTGCGCAACGACGGTTCCACGGATGCTACGGGCGTCGGCGTCGGCCTCTCGACGGATGACCGCGACATAGCGGTCGTAGCGGGCGACGTGTCGCACGCCGTGTGGGCCGCCGGGGCCGCTCGCAACAACGAGGGGTTGGCGCTCGATGTGGCGCCCAGCGCTACCTCACATAGCGCCGCGCTCGTCGTGAGTGTCGCTGCCGCCGTTGGAGGGCCGTGGCGGTTCACGATCGAAGTTCCGATCCGCGCGGCTCCGTGGTTCGAGAAGCGGAGCGTCTGGGCCTACGATCCCTCGCCCGGAGGGAACCGTGACGGCCAGGCGGACGCCGGTGAGAGGGTGTTGCCACGCCTGCGAATGAGGAACGTCGGACGCGGTCACGCGACGAACGTCCGCATCGCGATCTCCGTCGCCGACCCCACTGTCACGGTCATCGACGGATTGGTGACGCATGCGACATGGCCGGCCGGAGAGGCCCGCAACAACAACGGCTTCGTCGTGGACATCGGGGCCGCCGCGTCGGGCTCGGTGACGTTCACGGTCGATGTCGCCGCCGACAGCGGAGGCCCGTGGCGCTTCACGTATGTGCTGCCCATCGTCCCGACGGTGGATTTCGAACGGCGTAGCATTTGGGTCCGGGACCACGTGCTGGGCGACGGCGACGGCATGGCGCAACCCGGCGAACATGTCGAGTTGCGTGTGCGCCTGCTGAACGTGGGGGGCCTCGATGCTGAGAACGTGGTGGTCACGCTCAGCACATCGAATCCGCACGTGGCGGTGTCTTCTGGGACGGTCACGCATCCGACGTGGCCGGCCGGGGAGGCGCGGAACAACGTCGGGTTGCGCGTCGGTCTAGGCCCGGACGTGGTGGGGCCGGTCGACTTCGTTGTCGACGTCGCGGCGGACAGCGGCGGGCCGTGGCAGTTCAGCTTCGCCCTGCCCGTGACGCTCCCCGCCGGGTCGGCCTCCGCGGACGTCGACGGCGATGGAGCCGTCGGCATCGCTGACATCCTGGCAGTCGCCGCAGCGGTAGCCGACGCCGCTACCGCTGCGACGACCGCCGACGTCAACGGTGACGGGCGTGTGGACGTCAGCGACCTGGCGCTGGTGGCATCCGCGCGGACCGGTGTCCCTGACGGCGCGCCCGCGACGCGCGAGAGTGCGGCCGGCGCGGTCGAGCGCTGGCTGGCCGAGGCGCGCGGAGCCGACGACGGCTCGCCGCTCTACCGCGAGGGCATCTCCTCTCTTGAGCGCCTGTTGCTCTCGCTGCGTCCCCGGGTGTCCGCACTGCTGCCGAACTATCCCAACCCGTTCAATCCCGAGACGTGGATTCCCTTTGATCTACCCGAGGCCGCGGACGTGGTGATAGCCATCTACGGTGTGCGAGGCGAGGTCGTTCGCCGCATCGACTTGGGTCGTCTGGACGCCGGCACGTACCAGAGCCGAGGCGATGCGGCTTACTGGGACGGCTCCAACGCCCGCGGCGAGGCCGTGACGAGCGGCGTGTACGTCTACGAACTGTGCGCAGGGGACCATCGCGAGGCCCGCAAGATGGTGGTCCGCAGGTAGCGTGACAGCTCGCGCAGCGGTGGAGGATCACCCGTGAGTGGGCGACACTCCACTACTTAATCTGCCCGGGGACGCTGTCTCAGCCGCCCAGGCCGCGCGCTTCGAGCAGGGCGTCTACCGCGTCCACCCCTGATGGGAACAGCGTCACGGCGCGCACGTTCGCCCCGGCGTCCAGCAGTGCGGAGACCGCCTCCGCCGAGCGGGCCGCGTCCCAGTCCGACCCCGCAGCGGCCCGAACAGCATGTTGCAGCGCCGTCTCACCACGGTCGTTCTCCTGCTCGAGCGGGGCGCCACGTTCGATGAGCAGCCGGGTCGTCTCGTGACGCCCGTGCCAGATCGACAGGTGCAACGCCGTCTCGCCGAAGTCTGCGGGAGCTTCGATGTCGAAGCCCAAGTCGAGCATGAGACGCACGGCTTCCGTGTTCCCCGACCCGGCGACATCGGCGAGTACGCGCCCGTCCTCCGCCCGCAATGTGCTGAGCAGCGAGGGCTGCTGAGCTACGATCGCTCGCGCCGTCTCGGCGTCGGCGCGAGCGCACGCCGCGAGGAACCGGTCGATGCCCTGTAGCTCCGTCGAGAACCCGCGCGCCGCGAACCCCTCGATCACGTCCGCGCGGCCCATACGTGCCGCCACGGCGACGGCGGACTTGCCGTCCGACGCCACGACCGTTGGATCGGCTCCGTGTTCGAGGAGCAGGTCGACGAATCGCAGCGCGTTCCGCCTTAGGACGGCCTGATGCAGCGCCGTTTTGCCCCACGACTCGGTGTCGTTGGCGTCCGCGCCGTGCTGCAGTAGCCACGCCACGCCATCGTAGTCGTGGAAGTCGAGCTTGCGCAGCAGCATCGTGCTCATTCCCCACGCATCGACCTTCCCGCTCTCCACAAGTGCCATCATCGCTGCGCTGTCGGCGTGCTCCGGCGCGTGGTACGGCGTTTCGCGGTCGTTCGGGTCGGCGCCGGCCTCCAGCAGGAGCCGGGTCACGCCCGCATGGTTCGCGACCCCCGCCGCCCCGTACATCACCGACTCGAGAGTGGGTTCCGGCAAGTGGTCGTCGTCGAAGAACCCCGTGTTCGGGTCGGCCCCACCCACGATCAGCACACGCGCCGTGTCGATGAAGCCATCCGAGCGCGCCGCGTCGAGCCGTAGGTAGTGCGAGAAGCACAGGTACGTGAGCGGGTCCCAGCCCCTCGGCCCGCCCTTCGCTGTGGCGAGCGCCGGATCGTCGGCCAGGCTCTGTCGCACGGCCGCGGCATCGCCGAGTGCCGCCGCGGTATAGATGCCCGACGACGCGATCTCTGGATGATTTGTGAGCAGTGTGTTGGCTGGGCCCAGAGCGCCCGCAGCGTGCGACCCCCCGTCCAGCGGCACGCAGGCGGCCTCGATGAATGCGACGACGGGATCGTCCGCGGCCAACTCGACGTGCCGCTTCAGCTCGGCCCAGCTTTGGAAGCCGTGCTCGCGCGCGAGCGTGACTTGCATGTCGACGAGCGACACGGAGTCGGACGCGCCAGGCCCTCGTGGATGGGCCGAGCGAACGCGTTCGATCGCGTCCGACGCGCCGGCTTTCCAGGCGGCAAGGAGATCCTTCGCCTGCTTCCTCAGTTGTACGATGCTGGCATTCGGGGGCAGTGTCGTAGACATGACACCCTCTCTCTAGCGTATGCTCGGCGTCCGCGGACGAGCAGAAAGAAGGCTGAAATGGTCGTTGCGTCGAACGGAGGTGGGCTCGGCCCTTTCCGCGGACGAGCGGCTTCCTCTGGCAGCCGTTACTGTCAATATGGGACATGGGCGCGCCGGCGTCAAGTTCGCATGCCGGTTGGCCGTCGCCTTCGCCGATGGCGACGGATGCGGAGCGCACGATCCACTCTTCGACCCGTCGTGGTAGCATCGCTCGTCGCGCTTGTGTCGATCCTGCCAGGGAGCCGCGCCATGCCCGCCGAGGCGTCCTTCGACGAGTTCACCCGTCCACGCGTGCTCGTGCTGACCGACATCACCAACGAACCCGACGACGAACAGTCGATGGTGCGGTTCCTGTGCTACGCGAACGAGTTCGACATCGAGGGCCTTGTCGCGACGACTTCCTGCTGGCTGAGGGATCGCGTCGCCCCGGAGCAGATCACCGAACGCGTCGACGCCTACGGGGCCGTTCGCCGCAATCTGTCTGTACACGCCAGCGGGTACCCCGACGCGGATGCTCTGCACAGACTCACGATGACGGGCGTCAGTCGCTACGGCATGGAGGGTGTCGGCGAGGGGATGGACTCGGACGGCTCCCAGCGGATCATAGCGGCTGTAGACGACCCGGACCCGCGGCCCCTGTGGGTCTGCGTATGGGGAGGCGTGAACTGCCTCGCGCAGGCGCTCTGGACGGTCCGCGAGACGCGCACACCGGTCGAGGTCGCGGAGTTCGTCTCGAGGCTACGGGTGTACACCATCTCGGACCAGGACGACTCCGCCCCGTGGATTCGCCGCGAGTTTCCATCGCTGTTCTACATCGTCAGTCCCGGCTACGAGGAGCGAGGTGGCGGGGCCTACCACCATTCGACTTGGGTCGGCATCTCCGGCGACAAGTTCCATGGCAGGTTCGAGGGCGCCGACTTCCCGCTGGTCGACAACCCCTGGCTAGACGAGCACATTAGGGTCGATCACGGGCCACTCGGCGCGCTGCACCCGCAGACGAAGTACCTCATGGAGGGCGACACCCCAACCCTTCTGTACCTCATTCCCAATGGGCTCGGAGACCCGGGGCGACCGAACTACGGCAGTTGGGGCGGACGGTACGAGCTGGGCGTCCCGCACGAGAAGCCGTGGCACTACGAGCAGGAGACGCGCCCGATCTGGACGGACACTACAGATGAGGTCGTCGGCATCGACGGCGTCACCTACGCGACGAACCAGGCGACCATCTGGCGCTGGCGCGAGGCGTACCAGCACGACTTCGCGGCGCGCATCGACTGGGCCGTGGCGGCGGGATATGCCGACGCGAACCACAATCCCGTAGCCGGCCTGTTCGGGGACACCAGCAAGGCCGTCGCCCGAATGCAGGTCACAGCCGGCGAGACCGTCGAACTGAGCGCCGAGGGCACGCACGACCCGGACGGGGACGATGTCGCGGTTCGGTGGTTCGTCTACCCAGAGGCCGGCACGTACGACGGCCCCGTTGGAATCGAGGCGGCCAACACGCGAAATGCGCGGCTACAGGCCCCGATGGTCGGCAAGCCGGAGACGCTGCACGTCATTCTGGAAACGCGCGACGACGGCGATCCGCCGCTGTACGCGTACCGACGCCTCGTCCTTCGCGTCGATCCCGAGTAGCTAGACAGGGAACTCCTCCCACGTTCCGTCGAGGTTGATCCAGAAGCCCCGGATGTGGCGCTCGGGGTGCGATCCCCGCGCCAGGGCCAGCGCCCGCGTCAGGTCGTCCCGCGTGGCGCCGGCGCCACAGTCCTCATGGGCCGTCAGCACCAGCGATGCGGCGTTGTGGAGCCGTATGGAAAGGTCGAGGTGTCGCCTGGTCTGGTCGGCGTTGCCCGCGCCGCCAGCCACGGACACGCGGTCGAAGCGACCACGACCTACCCCGAGGGCTCCCATCAGTCGGTCAGCGGTGGCCTGTATCCGGTAGTCCATGCAGTGGACGACGCATACCCGTCCGTCCGCGACCGGCGCGAGCCGGCCCGCGGTATCGGGGGAAGGTGTCTGGCTTCGCAGCACGTGCGTCCTCCGTTTCCTAATGGTTGCCCTTGCCGACAGGCGTCAGGGGTCGTCCGGGGTCGGCATCTACGCTTACGGCGGCGGCGCGGCCGTCCGGGAACTCTACGCTGAGGGCGCCGGGGCCGACGCGTCGCACGGCCGGCAGGGCGTCGGCGCCCGCCGGCATTGGGTACAGCACGGTGAGGAAGCTCTGTCGGCCTTCGCCCGTCCGTGTGTGTAGCTCGGTCGTGGCGGGCCTGTGGTTCCCATCCCGCTGCACCCACCAGCCGAGTGGCTCCGGCTCCGTGACAGCCGAGTGACCCGTGACTACCAACCCGTCCGTATCGACGGGGACTATCGCCAGATTCGGGCTACCCTCGTCGGCCGTACAGCGGGCACGGACGCCGTCGCGGTCCCCCTCGCGCCACTCCGTGCTGTCGACATGCCAACGGATCTGGTATGTGTGTGCGAGGTCGTCGTTCGGCGTGAACGTGTCCGCAATGACGAACAGGTCGGGCTTCACGAACAGGACACGACGGACGTGCGTCGCTTTGCGGTCGTCCGTTTCGCCGTAGCCCTCGTCGTATACGCCCGCCGCGAAGTCGAAGTCCGGCGTGCTCTCCCATCGAGCGTCGATCGGCTCCCGCGAGACGTTCGCCCATCTGTCGTTCGTGGGTCGGCGTTGAGGCTGCCCGTCGACGAGGCCGGTGTTGTGCGCAAAGGTGTCGACGTCGTACCGGCGGTACGGGCTGCTCTCGTAGTTCCCGCCTCCGCCGTCGAACAGGATCGGCCGGCCATACGCCCACACAACGACGTTCAGCTTGTCCTGATGGACGTGCCCATAGCCGAGTGTGCCGAAGTCGAAGGCGAGGTAGTTCGCGCCACGTTCCCATCCCGAGCGCATCGCTGCGTACCCCGCGTACGGAAACAGGTGAGACGTCTCGGCGGGCGCGCTGCCCTGACCTTCGTCGTCCGCGGCCCATGCGAACTCCGCGCGTTCGGGAAAGAGTTCCGCCGCCTGGCGCATCGTGCGCGGCACATTCGTGTTCCACGAGTCGTTGAAGCGCGGCAGGTCCCGGTCGGGCGTCATCAGATGCAGGTTGAAGTCGAAGGCGCCTTCCGTCATGGCGACGAAGTCCGCCGGAAGTTCGTCGACGCGGCCGACGATGCGGGCGAACTCCGCGATCTTCAGGATGTTCGACAACGCGACCTGGTGGTACCCCGGCGTAAGCTCGACCTGCGCGCCGTCGGGCAGGAATTGAACACCCAACTCCTCGTGGATGCGGTCGATGGCGTACGTTCGGAACTCGTCCGCCTGCCGCAGCTCCGGGAACAGGGCGCCCACGGCATAGAGTCCGGACATCTCCATCGTCAGCCAGTTGCCGGAGGTCGGGTGCTCGCGAAGATGCTGCGCCTGCTCCAGGCACGACTTCAGGTAGAGCACGATGTCGTCGTCGGTGAACGAGGGCGAGGCGAGGAACCGGTGGTATGCGTCCGGCCAGGGGCCACCCATGCGGATGCCGCACTCGATGGTGCGCCAGACGCTGTTCGCATAGTTCCCGCTGTCGTGCGTGCGCGGGCACTGACGAACCCACCCCCGCAACTGGTCGACGAACGCCTGCGCGTACCGCTCGTCACCGGTCGCCCAGTACGTGCGGCCGAGATTGCTCCAGAAACCCATCCGTCCGAGCTGCCAGAGCCATTCGTGGTTCCGCGGGAGGTCGTCGCGCACGATGGTCGGGTTGTAGAACCAATCGATCTTTCCGTCCGGAAACTCGTGCCAAATGGAGCTGACTCGCACGCGGCCGCGCAAGGTCTCCTCCGCCGACTCGACGTTGTGCGAGATGTCTCGGTTAGTGTCGCGCGGGTCGAACCGCCACGGCACGGACGTCCGCTCGCGCAGATACGCGGCGAGCGCCGCGCGGGATGTCGCGATGTCCCCACGCCCAAAGGCCGCGCGCACCGCCTCCAGCCCCGGATGGTCCAGGTCCAGAGCGCCTAGCAGTTCATCGTCGGTCATGCGTGGGCCGTGTTCCTCGGGCATGTCCACCAACTCCATTCGTTCGAGATGCACGACTGCGTTCGGGCTCGGCGTATTTCCCCAGCCGGCTGCGGTGAAGTACACGTCGCCGATTCGATCCCATCCCAGCGGCTCGCGCGCCGGCCCCATCGTAAGCCGAGGCAGGACGATCTCTCGCCACCCGGCGATGTCGAGACGGATACGCGACATCCAGTAGTCCATGCCTTCGGTGGCCGGGTTCTCGCTGGCGACGATGAGCATCATCGCGCCGTCCACGGCGACTTCGTTGCGTAGGCGGATTCGGATCGCGTTGTGTGTGTCCCAGTCGGCCGGCGGGGAACTCAGACGGAGGGTGTGCGCGTCGGCATGGGACCAACGGATCGTCGGCGTGTCGAGTGACGTGTCAGCCGATCCGCCGCTCCAGTCGGACAGGTTCGGCCCCGCCACGAGGCGAGCGGACGGCGCGGAGGCCGCGGCGACAGCGATGACCGCCAGGAGCGTTGTGAGCACGGGCGCGCCTCCGTGATGGAGTCGGGCACAGTATGCACTCCGCGCGGTTCGCGCGCACCAGTTGTGCGCCCCCTACGCGGCCACGCCGTCGGGATCGCGTGGCGACAGTTGGATGATGCGGCCATGTTCGCGGTCGATCACCCATAGGCCTTCGTCGTTGTGGCCCATGCCCCGCGTGACCCCGCCGTATGGTTTGGGCGCGAACGGCTCGCGGAAGGGCTTCTCGATGCAGTCGACGAACTGCCCGTCATGGTCGAGCCCGCTGCGTATGAAAAACGGTACCCAGAGGTCGTCATGCCAGAGCGTTTCTCCGTCGGCCGCGAGCCCGACCGGAAGTGGGCCTGCCAGGCTGACATGATCGCGCAGCACCTGCCCGTCGCTGTCGAAGCAGAACAGGTGGCCGAAGAACGAATCGGCGACCCAGGCGTGTCCATCCACAGCCGCCACGCCGCCCGCGTGGTTCAGGCAATCGAGCGGCAACTCCGTAAGGCACGCGCCCGTCTGAGGGTCGACGCGCACGAGGCGTTTGGGGTCCTTACCCCATGGCGATCCTTGAGCGAGCGTGGGGCTCCATGCCAACAGCCCAGACCTCGGCCGGCTCCCGGCGGCAGTTCCACTGTGCGCAGGACGACGCCGTCGGTGGCGGAGAACGATATGGCCGTGTTCGTCGCCTCGTCGCACGTCCACCACGCCTGCCCGTCCCAGGCGAGCCCCCACAGATCGCCCGCAGGCGTCGCCAGCGTCCGACCGATCTTGTAGCCGGGAGGCAGCGGCGGGAGGTCGTGGAGGACGTCGAGCAGTCCGTGGCGGCTCAGCGCGCGGAACACGACCTTGCTGTTCTGGGCGGTCGGCCACCAGTCGGGCATCGTCCATCCGCCGTCGAGGCCTTGGGTGCGCAGAATCAGCGTCAACTGCTTCTGCAGCATCGCCGCCGCGAGAGGATGGTCGGTGGTCGCGGCGATCTCGACGAACGACCAGGGGTCGAAGTAGCTGATGCAGCCCGCGCCGTTCACCGCCTCGGAGGCCCAGGTCAGTGCCTCGCGCAAGCCGTCCTCGATGTCGAGGACGCCACGTCCGGCCGCCAGGGCCGTGATCGTCGCGGCCTGACTCCAGGGACATCCGCGGTTGATCCAGAGATCGACGTTGTCCGCATGCCAGCGTAGGGTCGCCTGCAATTGCGGCGACGTCGTCTCACCGATCCCGCAGAGCGCGCGGGCGTCGGCGATGGCCATCGGCAGCTCGGTGGCTTCATCGCCAGCGCAGGCGGACGCGGCTCCGGCCGCTACCCGCCGGCCGAGGGCCGCCCCTGCCTCCCGCATCTCCCGAGTGTCCGCCGCTACCCCGAGATCGAGCAACTTGAGGATGGCTCCTGCCGTGCCGTCGCTGTCGTCGCCGAACCCTCCGTCGGAGTTCTGTCCTGCGAGGACCTCACTCACCGCGTCGGCAAGCGCCCGCGCGTCACCTTCAGCCGGTGTGCCGAGAACCTGCTCACGGACGATGGCGGCTTCGAGACCGTCGTCGGTCTGGGCCCAACTCATGGGGTCGTGGCGGAAGCCATGCGTGGGTGTGTCTTGCGAAGTGGACATAGTTCGCTCCTTGTGCCGGCCGTTCGGCGTTGGGATGACAGGAGTGGGACATGAAGCGCGGAATCGTTACACGATACAACACGTGTGCGTACGGCTGCGTTCCGCGGTCAACGGAGTGTCAGAGGAGGTTCGCCACCTGTACGCGCAGACGCGCGCCCTTCACCGTGACGCCGTCCATGTCCTCAGTCGCCGCGTTGGCGGCGCAGTCCGACGAGAACTGGAGGAACGCGCACCCGTCGATGCGCAGCATGCGCACATCGACCAACTCGCCGTAGTCCGCGAACAGCTTGTGCACGGCCGGCTTCTCGGCGCCCACCGGCAGGTTCGCGACGAACACTTGCTTCCCCATAGAACGTGCCCTTCACACCCAGTGAAACCCGTTGCCCGATGCGTCAGCAACGCATCGGGCAACGGCGATGTTCATGCGCGTACGCGGACGATCGGCCGGACGTGGAGTCAGTCGGCGGGCCACCGAGTCGGACGGGCGCGGCCGCCGTTCTCCTCCCGTCCGCGCGCCTCACTTACTCAGGGGCGCGCTATCGGCTATGGGTACGCCGACGCGTCGCCAACGACGGAGGCCCGAGAATGACGCCCAAGCAACGCGTGCTCGCCACGTTTCGTGGCGAGGCGACGGATCGCGTGCCGACACACCACATCACGTTCTCCTCGCGTGTGGCATCCGAACTCCTTGGCCGCGACGCGCACGTAGGCGGCGGCATGCAGCAGTGGCGGGAGGCCCGTGCGCTATGGCAAGGCCCTGACGCCCACGAGGAGTTCATCGAACGGTCGTACCGCGACGCCATCGACCTCGCCAAAGCCGTCGGGAACGACATCGTGCGCGTGACGTATTGGCGCATGAACACCAAGCCGTCGGACCGCATCGACGAACACACGTACCGCTACGGCGAACGGCGCGTCATGCGATTCGATACGGCCACGGAGCTGTATCAGGATGTCGGCGGCGTAGCTGTCGCCGGTCCGTCACCGGAGGACATCGAGGAGTCCGTAACGCGATCGGAGCGGTCGGCCGAGGCGTACACACCGACAGAGGCGGAGTTCGCCACCGAAGTGCGCGCGCAACGAGAGATCGGCCACGAGTACGTGGTGCGCGTGGGCGGCGTCGGGATCAGCATCCCCTACGACGAGGCATGGCTGTACGCGCTCGCCGCGCGGCCCTCACTCGTCGCGCGACACCTCGACGCGCAGACAGAGCGCGTGGTGCGCCGCCTCGACCTGCTGCGCGACCTCGGGTTCACGTGCCTGTGGGGTGGTGGCGACATGGCTTGGAATGACGGCCCGTTCTACTCGCCGCGGGCGTTCCACGACCTCATGCTGCCTCGACTGCGGCGCATCTCGGACGAATGCCACGCGCGCGGGTTGCTGCATCTCTTCGGCAGCGACGGCGACCTGTGGCCCATCGCGTCCGACCTGTGCGGCGCGAGCGGCGTCGACGGCCTGTACGAAGTGGACCGCATCGCCGGGATGGAGCTGCGTCGCCTGCGCACCGAGTACCCGAACGTCACGCCGATCGGGAACATCGCATCCCAGACCCTCCACGTCGGCTCGGTGGAGGACGTGGTGGCGGAAACCCGCGACTGCCTGGACGTGGCGCGCGAGTACGGCGGGGTGATCGTCGGCTGCTCGAATCTCATCATGCCCGAGACGCCCATGGTCAACGTGGACGCGCTGATCTCGACGCTGCGAGCCAACCGCTGACCCGCGCTGCGGCAATTGGGTCGTCCGCGCGAGGCGCCGTGTGGAGTGCTGAGGCTGGCGTTGACGTCGTCGTCCACAGGCCTAGCGTCGCAAGTGGACGCGGTCGGATGCGCTGGCCGCCGCCGCTGCAAGCTGTGATAGATGACGCTTCGAGACGCGACTTGGCAGTCTAGTCGGCCTTCGCCGGACTACGCGTCGCGGATCATCGACTGAGCAACCAGGAGACACGTCTGTACGAGAAGGCGTAGTGGATCACGGTCGCGCTGGCGAGACCAAGCGCGATCGACTCTCGGTCGATATCGGTCAAGGCCCACGTGGCGAACGCGAATACCCCCAGCTCCAACGCCAGCCGCGTCACGCCGCCAACGGGCACGGGCGCCGCTCCAGAGCGACTTGGGTCGCCTTTGACGGCAAACGTCCCCCAGGCCGCGGCGCCTAGTGCGGGGACACCAACCATCAGCGCATAGCGCCCGGCTCCGTCGGTCTGTTGATGACCCCACCAGCCCATTGCGCCCAGGGCTGAGAGTTCAAGTAGCGCGCGTAGTCCCAAGTTCCATGTTGGCATCGCTTCACCGGCCTCCTCGGCTGGAAGCGACCGAGAAAGGCTCACCGACGCCCGCTGTTCGGCACGCGTGGCCACCGAGTCAGCGTAGAGACCACTGCCCGCGACAGATGCGGGTATGAGTCGGTACGAAGGTCCTCCCACGAGACCGAGACCACCGGCGGTTCCGCGGCGGTACACGACACGTGACGGCAAGTCAGGCTGTGCCGTCGCCCGGCTGTCGCTTGTCCACCCCGTGGCCCAGACAGGGCGGCCATCGCCGTCTGCGGCCCTGCCTTCCCCGACGAGGGAAGCACAGGATACGGCGGCGATTGCCACGAACGCCCATAGACGCGCAGTCCGTGAATCCACCGCCGCTTCCATATTCGGAATCGAGACTGCTGATAGCGCCGAGGCAGGCCTCTCGCGCACAAGCGCTGGCTCCCTCACATGAAGGAGTCGCCCAAGGCGATCAACGGCCGGCGCTAGCCACCATGGCACACACGCGCACCCTGTTCCTACTGACGGGCTGCGCAACACCCATCGCCCGCGTTCCCGTTTGCAGGCCCGGCGTCTACGCCCACCCGAGCTGCGCCATGGCAAAGCCGTCATTCCAGATCTTGGTCATGTGGCGTACACGGCCATCCTCGATCTGTAGGCAGTAGCAATAGTCACTGGCGACGCTTTTGCCGGTGGGCGGCAAGGGCCCGCCTTCACCGGTATGCGTCCCTTCGAACACGGCGAAGGTGGTGACGTTGCTCCGCTCCTCATCGACGGCGAATGACTTCAGTTCGTATCGTGGGTTGGAGACGAACGTGTACAGGCCCTTGAGCCAGTCGGTGTAGCCCTCCACCGTGGTGATCTCAGCGAGTGCGGGGGCCTGGGCCGAGAAGGTCGCGTCTGGGTGGCAGAACTCCTGGCATACGTCCCATCCCTTACCATCTTCACAGGCCACAAAGAACCGCTCCGCAATGTCTCTGATGGTGCTCATCGCAGTCTCCGCATTGTGTGGGATTCGTGATCCGCGCAGCTCCGTCGAGACGAGTATACCAGCCGGAGCCAGCCTTTCGATAGTGGCCGCTCTGTCACCCGTCCGGGGAGTGCCCGGTAGCCCTGGTGGTTCCTCGACGCGCCGACCGCCGGGCGTGGCCCCGGTCGGCTATCTGGGCGTGGTGTAGCGCCCACGGGGTCGTCGATCGCGAGACACGGCGCAAGGAGTGGCGCCTGGGCGCCCGGCCGGTTGCGGCGACCCGACAGCGCCGCGATCGACGGCTTCGCGGGAAGCACCCGCCGCGAGACGCCGTCCGAATCATCACTGGCGCTGGCGCCGGGCCAGCGATTCCACGCGGCTGCGGTCTCTTGGAAGCGATCGTCAGCAATGCGAAGATGGCGCGACGCGCTGGCGTAGAACGGCCACGCTCGGATTATGGCGCTCACGCGCGTCGACCATTCAGGAGGCGGACATGGCGCTCCCGGCGGACATTCGGATAAGTAGGGTCGAGGCGGCCACGCTGACAGGCACGAGGCCGCGCGTCGTAGGACGCAATTCGCGCCGTGGCGTTCACGGCGGATACGCGCGTGACCGTGTGGTCCGGCTCACCACCAACGAGGGCGCCGCGGGGTGGGGCTGGTCACTTGCGGAAGAGGACGACGCGCGGCGACTCATCGGAGCCCGGCTGTGCGACGTGTTCGACCCGTCCACGGGGACCCCCGACGAGCACATCAAGTTCGATCTCGCGCTCTGGGATCTCGCCGGCGTCCTACTTGGCGAGGCCGTTCACGGCATGTTGGGCGACGGAGGCTCGCACCCCGTGCCCCTCTACGACGGCTCGATATACATAGACGAACTCGACCCGGACACGGGTCGCGACGACGGCGTTGAGCCGATGCTGGACGCCGTCCGCACAGGGCTGGCAGCGGGCTTCAACGCGTTCAAGGTGAAGATCGGACGCGGGTACCAGTGGATGCCCAAGGACGCCGGCATGCGTCGCGACATCGACGTGATACGCGCGATCCGCGACCTCATCGGCGACGACATGCGCCTGCTCATCGACGGGAACAACGGCTACACGCCCGACGAAGCGCGCGAGGTGATGCGGCATGTCGGCGACTGCGACATCTACTGGTTCGAGGAGCCGTTCCCAGAGTCGGTGGACGAGTGCATCGCGTTCCGGGACTTCCTGCGCGAAGCCGGATGGGACACGCTGCTCGCGGACGGTGAGTCGTCGCGTCCCGACGACTTCGACGACATCGTGCGCGCCGGTGGTCTGGACGTCATTCAGTTCGACCTGCGGTTCTACTCGCTGACGAGGTGGCTGGCGTACATGCCGCTCATACGGGAGGCCGGCGTCATCGCCGCGCCGCACAACTGGGGGTCGCACCTGTCCGGCTTCTACATCCCGCAGTTCGCGCTCGGATGTGCCGACGTGTCCCTCGCCGAAATCGACTCCGCGACGATGCCGGCCGCCAGCACCGAGGGGTACGTGTTCGCCGACGGCGCCCTTTCCGTGCCCGACACGCCGGGATTCGGGATCGGCCTCGACGACGCCCTATTCGCAGAGGCGCGCGATGAGACGGGGTGGAGCATCGAATCGGCGTGATCGGCGGACGAGCGCACACAGAAGACGACGACGCGCCGTTGACAGACGGCTCGCCGGACTCTAACTTGTAGACGGTCGCCATCGTGCGATGGCGGCATCGGCTACGCAGCACACGGTTGGTGGTGCCCGCGCGATTACGGCGCGGGAGAATAGGGAACACGGTGCAATTCCGTGACTGCCCCGCAACGGTAAGTCGGCGCTAGTTCGGAGCGCTCGCGCCATGTGCCACGCGACTCGAGAACGAGTCGTGGAAGGCGGCGCGGACGTCCCACCCGGGACGGCGGCAAGTCCGGAGACCTGCCCCAACCGGTTTTCACGTCTTCGCGGGAAAGACGCGGGAAACAGGCTCCGGCAGGACGCGCGCGATCCCACTTTCGCCGCCGTTCCCGGACGTTTGTGAACCCGGCGCCCCGCGAAGAACGCGGGAGGGCCGCCATGACGCCACGCAGTGCGCGGGTACTACGTGGACCCGTTTCCACACGCCGAAGCGCGACCACGACTCTCTGTGCAGGCCTGTTCCTGGCTCTGCTGACCGCGGCGATCACGGTCTCGGCCGAGGACGACCCCGACGTCGCTCCGCGCGACATCGTGCTCGAACCGGCGATCGTGCGCGCGCTTCGCATAGATATCGATCCGGCTGCCGCGTCCTCGTCGGTGGAGACGCTGGACGCGGTCGAACTCGCGGCTCGCGGGTCGCACACGCTCGGTGAGGCGCTCGACGGGCTCGCCGGACTGCGCGTGCGACGCTATGGCCCGCTGGGCGCGCTGCAGTCCGTCTCTGTGCGCGGTTCGTCCGGCGGGCACACGACGGTCATCGCCGACGGCGTCCGGCTCGACTCGATGCAGGGAAGTCTGAGCGATGTCAGCCTGTGGCGCGCTGACGATCTCCGTAGCGTGGAGGTCGCGAAGGGCGGCCACTCCGCCCAATACGGCACGGGGGCGGGAGCCGGCGTGATACTGCTCGAAGGCCTCCCAGTCGACGCCTTGCCCCCGGTGAAATTGACGATGCAGGCCGGCGCCTTCGGGTTGCGTAGCGCGGACGTCGGATTCACTGTGCCGACGGCCTCGGGTGGCGTGCGGTTGTCGATCGGCAGGCGAGAGGCCACGAACGACTTCCCGTACGTGTGGCACGGCAAGGACCGCCGCCGCACAAATGCCGACGTCGTGCAGGACCACGCGCGCCTGCGATGGGATCTGCCGATTTCGCTCGGAGAGTGGACGCTCACGGCCGTAGCGATGCGTCGCGAAACCGGCGCGCCAGGAGTGGACACGGGCGCGCCGCCTCGCGCCGAAGACGACCACGCGCGACAGTGGGACGACGAGCAGATACTCGGCCTGCGAGGACGCGTGCACGCGGGCGCGTGGCGCATTGAGCCGACGCTGAACGCCCGTCGCTCGAAGGAGCGCTATCTGGACCCGCCACTCGATGTGGACAGTGTGCATCGCCCGAACATGCAGCACGCGGGCATCGTGGGATCGCGTGAATTTGGAGCATCCCACGTCGCTGCCGGGCTCGATGGCGAGCGGCAAGCCATCACGAGCACGGACGTGCTCGACACCGACCGACTGCGGGGCGGCGCGTTCGTAATGGGGCTGCACAGGATCGAGCTGCCCGAGGCGATATCGGCCGACACGGCGCAACTGGACATCACCGCCCGGGCGGATTCCTACAGCGACTTCGGCTCCGTCGTCAGCCCGCGCGCGGGATTCGTCCTACGACGCGCGTCGGCCCGCGTATTCGCGAACGTCGGCGAGAGCTTCCGCGCGCCCACCTTGAATGACCTTTACTGGACGCCAGGCGGCAACCCGGACCTCGAACCCGAACGCGGCGCGCATCGCGCGGTTGGCGTCGGGTGGAGCGATGGCTCCGTCTCGGCGGAGGCGTCGCGTTTCCACACGCGCTTCAGGAACGAGATACAGTGGGCGCCACTCGCCAACGGGTCATGGTCGCCGTTGAATGTGACGCGTTCGCGCAAGTCGGGATGGGACGGCCGCGTCTCCGTCCGGCAGGGGCCGTGGCGCGCGGCCCTGCGCGGTTCGCGCACGATCGCCGTCGACGTCAGCGACACACCGGAGACGAACTCGACGTACGACAAGCAACTACGCCTGATCCCGAAGCACATGGCGTCCGCCGAGGTCATGTACACCGCCGCCGCGTGGGGATCGCGCGCCCAGCATCGATGGGTGGGCAGCAGCTTCACCCGAGCCGACAACAAGGATTCGCTCCCCGCCTACTCCGTTGTGGACATCGGGGTGTGGCGTCGGTTCCGCGTGACTGGGATGGAGTACGAGGCGAGGATCGACGTGACCAACGCTCTCGACGGCGCCTACGTCATCATCCCGCAGTACCCCATGCCCGGCCGAGCCTTCTCCGTCACGGTCGGCGCCAGTCTCTGATATCGCCTCGCCCTTGGAGTGTTCCGACATGGACAGCGCGCTGCTACGCGACACGATCGACAGCATCGACGCCCCCGATCACACGTCGGCGCCTGACACACAACGCCGCCTGGACAACCTGACGAAGCCGCTCGGCAGCCTCGGAGCCCTCGAAGGCGTCGCGTGCAGGCTCGTGACCGCGACGGGCCACGCCGAGCCGCGCTTCCGCGAGAAGCGCGTGATCGTATTCGCCGCGGACCACGGCGTCGCGGCCGAGGGCGTCAGCGCCTACCCGTCCGAGGTGACGGCGCAGATGGTGCTGAACTTCCTCGCGGGCGGGGCCGCCATCAACGTGCTGGCGCGTCACGCGGGCGCGAAGGTGGTCGTCGTGGATGTTGGCGTGGCCGCGGACATGGGGTCGCCGGCCGGCCTCATCTCTCGCAAGGTGGCGCCTGGCACCCGGAACATGCGCGTTGGCCCGGCGATGGACGCGAGCGACGCGCTCGCGGCGCTCGAAGTCGGCATCGACATCGCGCAGCGCGAGATCGCGGCCGGCGCCGACATGATCGCGATGGGCGAAATGGGAATCGGCAACACGACTGCGGCGACGGCAGTCACAGCCGCCGTCACGGGCAAGCCGGTGGCGGATCTGACAGGCTCGGGAACCGGAATCGACGAGGACCGCCGCGCGCTGAAAGTGCAGGTCATCGAGGACGCTCTCGCGCTGCACGCGCCATCCGTGGACGATCCCGTCGCGCTGTTGGCCAGCGTCGGCGGGTTCGAGGTCGGCGCGATCGCGGGCGCTACTCTGGCCGCCGCCGCGAACCGCGTCCCGGTAGTCGTGGACGGCTTCATCTCCACCGCGGGGGCTCTGATAGCCGCCCTTCTGTGTCCCGACGCCAAGAACGCCATGTTCGCGTCGCACAGTTCGGCTGAGCCCGGCCATGCCGCCGCTCTGGAGTGGCTGGGGCTCGAGCCGCTGCTGCGGCTGGGGCTTCGTCTCGGGGAAGGCACGGGAGCGGCGCTTGCCATGCCGATCCTGCAGGCCGCTGGACTCGTCCTCGGCGAGATGGCGTCGTTCGCCGACGCCGGTGTCTCGACGGCCGAGGAAGGTCAGGGATGAGCTTCACCTTCATCACGGGCGGGGCTCGCAGCGGCAAGAGCACGCTGGCCCTGAAGCTGGCGGAGAAACGCGCGCGCCGGCCGGAATCCGTCGCCTTCGTTGCCACCGCCGTTGGTGGCGACGGGGAGATGACCGAGCGCATACGCAAACACCGCGAGGACAGACCGGCCGAGTGGACGACGTACGAGGAGCCGTTCGCCGCGGCGGCCACCGTCCGGCGCGCTGTCATGGAACGGCACGATGTCGTCATCGTCGATTGCGTTACGCTGCTCGTGAGCAACTGGCTGTGCCGCGAGCCGGAGGACAAGAGCCTCACCGACGAACGAGCCGAGGCGACGCTATCGGAGGTGCAGGCGTTGGCCGGGGTAGCCGCCGAGTGCCACGCGCACACGATCGTTGTCACGAACGAGGTCGGGATGGGCATCGTCCCGCTGAACGGCCTGGCGCGGCGATACCGCGATGTCGCCGGGACGGCCAACCAGATACTCGCGGCGGCTGCGGACACGGCGTACCTGTGTGCGTCGGGCATACCCGTCCTCATCAAGGGCGACGCCGGGGGCGACCCACGATGATCCGCTCCACGTGGCGTCAGTTCCGCATGGCCGTCGCGCTTCTGACGCGAGTCCCCGTGGCGTACCCCGAGGACGCCAGCGACGAGGACGTCGGGCCTTCGGCGGCGTGCTATCCGATCGTGGGGGCGTTGGTCGGAGGCGTCGCGCTCGTGGCGTACTACGCGTCAGCCGCCGTGTGGGATGGGCGCGCTCTGCCGTTCGTCGTCGCGTTGGTCGTGTGGATCGCCGTCACCGGCGGGCTGCACGTGGACGGCCTGATGGACGCCTGCGACGGGCTACTGAGCCATCGGTCACGCGACGACAAACTCCGCATCATGAAGGACCCGAGGGTCGGCGCGTTCGGGGCGTTGGGGCTGGCCGCGCTGCTCCTACTGAAGCTGGGCGCGCTGACGGCATTGCCGAAGGATCGTGTGTGGTGGGCGATCCTCCTGGCGCCGGTGATCGGCCGCCTGAGTATGGTCTATGCGGGAGCTGCCTTCGCCTACGCGCGCCCCGAGGGCGGCATGGGCGGCTCGTTCGCGGCTCAGACGCGGTGGCGGCATTTCGCTGTCGCTGGCGCGTTGACGCTGGCCGCCGTAGCGGCCGTAGGTGAGCTGCGCGCGTGGGTGTGTCTCGCCGTGGTCGCGGTCTGTGTGTGGTGGGTCGCGCGGCGTATCGCGCGCTCCCTGGGCGGCATGACGGGCGACACGTACGGCGCGCTGTGCGAAGTCACGGAACTCGTCGCGCTCATGGCGTTCGGAGCTGCCATCGCATGAAGGCTGTGACCCCACACGATGCGGTGCCACGTCTGGAGCTTGTCGAGGCCCACGTCGGCTACGACGGCGCCACCGTCCTGCGCGGCATCGACGTAGCCGTCCGGCATGGCGAGTTCGTAGGCGTGATCGGCCCAAACGGGTGCGGTAAGTCGACGTTGCTGCGCGCCATGAGTGCGGTTCTCCGCGCGTCGGGCGGAGACGTCCTTGTGGACGGCCGCGACATCGCGTCGTACGCGCCGAAGGCGCTGGCGAGGAAACTCGCCGTCGTGAGTCAGGAGACCGCGACGCCGTTCGGCTTCACGGTCGAGGAGACCGTGCGCATGGGCCGGATGCCACACGAGAGCCGGCTGACACGATCGCCACGTGAAGGGGACGAGGTCGTCGCACGGGTGATCGAAGAGGCAGATCTGTCGGACCTGGCGCGCCGTCCGATCACGCGTCTGAGCGGCGGGGAGCGGCAGCGGGTCGCAGTGGCGCGCGCGTTGGCGCAGTGCCCGTCGATACTGCTGCTGGACGAGGCCACCGCGCATCTGGACCTTCGATATCAGACGCGCCTCCTCGACATCGTCGCGCGCCGCAACGTCGAGGAACGCCTGACGGCGGTCGCGGTCATGCACGACCTGAACCTCGCGGCGCAGTACTGCCATCGCCTGATCCTCCTCCATGACGGCGGTGTCCGCGCCCAGGGCGAGCCAAAAGATGTCCTCACGGACGACACGCTGCGCGAGGTGTACCGCGCGCCTGTGATGGTGACACGGCACCCGCTGCTCGATGTGCCGCACGTGTTCGTGTGCGCTTCGCCGCCCGAGGCGAACGTGTGGGACGCGCGCCCAGACGAAGGGATCCCCGAGTGAAGTTCATCGCGAGCACGGTGCTATGTCTCCTGCTGGCGCATGTCGTGGCCGGCGCTGCGGCGGCGGAGGCGGTTTCCTACCCGCTGAGTGTCGAGGACGACATGGGGCGCGTGCTCTCTTTCCCGGCTGCTCCCACGCGCATCATCTCGGTCGGGCCGTCGACGACCGAGATGCTGTTCGCGATGGGCGTGGAGGACCGTCTCGTCGGGATCGACCGGTTCAGCAATTACCCGCCCGAGGCGGAGGATATCGAGAAGGTTGGCGGGCTCGTAGATCCGTCAATCGAACGGATTGTCGGGCTGCGACCGGATGTCGTCTTCATGCGTGATCTGTCGCAGCAGCACGTGGAGCGGCTCGACGCTCTGCGCATTCGTACGGTCGTCGTCGGGTCGGAGGATGTCGCGGGGGTGTACGGGGCGCTGAAGCTGCTTGGGTGGATTCTGGACGCCCGCGACGAGGCGGAGGCCGTCGCCACCGTGATGCGGGACCGGTTGGCGCGTGTCGCGCAGGTCGTCGCCGACGTCCCGTCCGAGGAGCGTCCGACGGTCTTCTACGAGGTGGGCCATGAGCCGCTCTACACAGCCGGCCCGGGCAGCTTCGTCCATGAGGCGATCACGCTCGCAGGGGGTGTGAACGCGGCGGCTGATGTGCCTTCGGCATGGAGTTCCTTCAGCGTCGAGAGCTTGTTGCGTCGTGACCCGAACATCATCCTCGTAACACTCGAGGAAAGCCTCGAAGCGGCGCTCGACGGAAGCCGGGCCGGGTGGCGCGCGCTCAGCGCCGTTAAGACGGGCCGCGTGTATCTCATCGACGGCGACGCCATGAACCGTCCGGGTCCGCGTTTGGCGGATGCCGTGGATTCCGTGGCGCGTCTGCTCTACCCCGACCTGTTCCGCGAGGACGACGACCCCCACGCTGGCGCCGGTGCCGGTGAGTGATATGGAGCGCGCCCCAGGGCCAGGATCGGCAGCCGTTCGCCCGGGCGTGGCGCTGGCTGCCTCGTGTGTCGGCCTGTGCGTCGTCGGCGTCGCGTCGCTCTATCTCGGCGCGGCGGGCATCCCGCCGGGCGACGTCGTCCGCGCGCTACTGACCCGCATCCCCGGCCTGCGAGCGTTCGTGGGGCCCGGCGTCGAATCCGGCGCCTCCGCTGCGATTCTCTTCGAAGTGCGGCTTCCGCGCGTGGTCTTGGCCGGGCTCGTCGGCGCGGCTCTGGCTGCTTCGGGCGTCGTCACGCAGGCCGTGTTCCGCAACCCCATGGCGGACCCGTTCATCCTCGGGGTCGCGTCGGGCGCCGCTCTCGGGGCGACCTCCGCATTCCTCATCCGTGCACATTGGCAGTGGCTGGGGATCGGCGCCGTTCCCACGATGGCGTTCGCCGGGGCGGCGGGAGCGATGGCGCTTCTCGGGATTCTCGCACGTGGACCACGCGCCGGCCCGGCCGTGCTGCTACTCACGGGCATCGCGCTCAGTTCGCTGCTGACGTCGCTGACGTCGCTCGTGATCGTCTTCCGGGAGCGTGACGTCGGCCGCGTGCTGTTCTGGCTGATGGGGAGCTTCTCGCACGCCGACTGGCGGCGCGTCGCTGTCGTGTCCATTGCGTCGGTCGCGCCGATGGCCATCGTGCTGTGGCACGCGCGCGAACTCAACGCGATCGTCTTCGGTGACGAGCAGGCCCAACACCTGGGCGTCGACGTGCGCCGCGTGCGCCGTCGGTTGCTGGTGGCAGTGTCGCTACTGACGGCCGCGGCCGTGTCCGCGTGCGGGATCGTGGGGTTCGTCGGGCTGATGGCGCCGCACATCGTGCGCCTGGTGGTCGGGCCGGATCACCGCGGGCTGACGCCCGTGGCGGCGATCGCTGGCGCGACGCTCGTCATGGGCGTGGACACGCTAGCGCGCACCGTGGTGGCTCCGGTGGAATTGCCCGTCGGGGCGGTGCTGGCGCTTCTGGGCGGCCCGTTCCTGATAGTGCTTCTGCGGTCCCGGCGGGCGTGGAGTCTGTAGCCGTGTACGTCGGGATCAGCCCAGCGTGATCTGCCTCGTTTCGACCTGTCGCACATCGCCGCGGTCTTGTCCTTCGTAGCGATGGACCACGATCTCCAGCGTCGCGCCGTGACGCCATCCGATCTGCTCTTGCGCGCGTTCGCCGTTCATCAAGTAGCCCCGTCGAGACACGTGCCCGCCCGCGACATCAAGGACGCGGATCGCTGCGGGGCTCTCCCCGTGGTTCGTGTAACGCAGGATTCCGCGGGTCGTGTCGACGACGACCTCCATGCCCGCAATGGTGAGCGTGGCCATCGCTGGTGTGCCGGCGTATTCGTAGGGCTGTAGGGTGGCCCGCAGCTTCACGACCTCAGGCGCTCCGCGATAGCCCACCACAGCCAAGAGTGCGATGGCGAACAGCACGCGGGCGGTCCAGCTCATGCGTCGGCCGATGTGCGTTTTGGACATCTCTCCGCGCCCCCCTGCGACAACGAGGTCTCGGTCGCCCGGCCACCGCGCCCATCCTCCGGGCGCCGACCGGCACAGAGTCGAACGCACGTGCCGTGCCAACTCGGACCGTGTGCGTCACCGCCTCCCACATCGCCCTGAACAGCGCATCTACGAGGACGGCCATCGCGCGCCTGCATGTCTGGCGGGCCGTCGCGTTGTGCGACGCCGTCGCTACGCGCGCGTGGTGGGCGGGGAGGAGAGCGTCCTCGGTTGGAAGGCGATTGCCGCCGACCGCCGCGCTACCATGATCGCAACTCACACCCCATACCGGAGGATTGCATGGCCACCATCCCACTCATCGAAGACGCGGAAGCGACGGGCAAGACACGCGAGGTGTTCGACGACATCAAAGCCACAAAGGGCATCGATTTCGTCCCCAACATATGGCGATCGCTCGCGATCGACCCCGACCACCTGGAGAGCTGCTGGCGACGGGTCAAGACGATCATGGCCGACGGAGCCCTCGACCGACGGACGAAGGAGATCATCGCCGTCGCTGTGTCGATCACGAACGGCTGCGAGTACTGCGTCAACTCCCATTCCGCGGCGCTACAGAAGCAGGGATTGACCCGGCAAGGACTCGCCGAGGTGGTCGCGGTTACGGAGCTGTTCAACGCGATGAACCGGGTCGCGGTAGCGTACCAGATCGACGCCGATGTGCGCCCCTCCGTGGACGGCTGGCCGGACGCCGATGGCGCCGGGGACACGCCCGCGTGATCCACCACGACCTTTGTGGTGTTCCGCGACTGCTGGCTATGTATGCAGGGGAGGCCGCGCGTCGGCAGAGAGGGCGCGTGAACGCCGTAAGCGTGGATCGGACGCGGCCGCCGACGCTGGCCGGAACCGAGGAGCGCCACGGCGCAGGCTCGCGGCGGACAGAAGGGACGTGCAATGCAGCCGGGGCGGGATTCGCTACGCGGTAAGCAGATCGTCGTCGTCGAGAACGAAACTATCGCGCGCGACCCCGATCCTGAGCGCGCTACCGTCATCCGTCGAATGCGCTTGGCCGTGGGTCGTGAATGGGGCGAGGATTACGGCGCCGGTCAGTTCGTAATGCTGCGCGTCGACGCTCAGGGCGAACGCATTCCCCTCACCGTGGCTGACTATGACGCCGACGACGGCGTCCTCACGCTTGTCTACCAGGTAGTCGGAGCCACGACGCGCGCGCTTGCCGCCCTGCCTACAGGCGGCGTGATCGAGGACGTCACATTCCCGCTTGGTCGAGGCATCGACCTTTCGCCGCCCGACCCTCTCCGAAACATCGCCATCGTCGTCGGTGGTGGCATCGGCGTAGTGCCGTCACACGCGAAGGCGAAGGCGCTCGCGGCCGCGGGGTATCGCGTTGTCAGCGTCCTCGGCTCCCGCACCGCGCCGTTGCTGATCCTCCTCGATGCCATGCGCAAGGTCTCGGACGCGTGCTACGTCACGACGGACGACGGCTCGTATGACGGCCCCGGCGCGGCGTTTGTCGGCTCGGAGATGGCCGGCGTGGAAAGCCGCGCGCTACGGGTCACGAACGTGCTGGAACAGGTGGTTGCCCACGGCCGCGAAGACACCGCGCCGCAGATGCCACACTTCCGCAACCTGTACTGCGCCGAGCAGGTCGCCAACATATACCTGTCTGGGCCGGACCCCATGATGGCCGCGGCGACAGAAGTCACTCGCGGTATGGGCATTCCCACACACGCCTCCCTGAACTCCGTCATGGTCGACGGCAGCGGCATGTGCGGCGGATGCAAGGTGACGTTGCGCTCCCCGGAGGGAGAGCGACCCGCTTACACCTGCACCGACGGGCCCGTCTTCGACGCGCATCAGTTGGACTGGGACGAAGTCCGCACGCGCGGGGCGCAGTACCGGTGGCAGGAAGGCCTCGCCCAAGCCTCGCAGGATGAGCCGTCGGGCGGCGGCGCCGAGTTCCTGGCGACCACGGCGCGACGGTTCGGCCTCGCGGAAGGCGCGACCGCCGTCGAGTTGTCGGAGGCGATGGAGAACCAATTCAAGCACGTCGCGGGGTACATGAGCTTCGAGGACGCCGTCGAGGCCTCGGATCGCTGCGTGTGCAAGATCGCCGAGGGACGCGTTCGGTTCTGCACGCAGGGCTGCCCCTTGGGCATACACGTGCAGTTGTTCACGCAGCCACTGAAGCCCGATGCGCTTATCGAGCGGCTGTGGCCGGAGGGCGTGGACGAACGCGCCAACGCGCGGGATCTACTCGAAGGAGTCGTTCGGCGAGCGGAGACGGACCCGGACTCGTGCGAGCCGGCAGAGCTGGAGGCGGTGGATCGCGCCATCTTCCAGGCGTACGAGGCGCTGAGCGATCACAACCCCATCCCCGAAATCACAGGGCTGGTGTGTCCGCAGGAGCGCCAGTGCGAAGACCCCCTCGCGGGATGCATCCGCGCGCGCAAGGGCGACCCCGTCGAGGTCGGCTCCGTGGAAGCGTTCATCGCGCACTGGATACGCGCCAACCGCGCCCGCATGGAGACGTACCCGTGGTTCCACGAGCACGCCGTCAGCGAACCGACCGGGAAGCGGATAATGGTCATCGGCACGGGGCCGGCGGGCCTGGTCGCTGCCGCGGAACTCGCTATTGAGGGCCACGAAGTCGTCATGTACGAGACGCTCCACGAGCCCGGCGGCGTCCTCGTCTACGGGATTCCTGAATTCCGTCTGCCGAACGAGATCGTGAAATACGAGATAGCGCGAATCATGTCGCTCGGCGTCACGATTGAGGTGAATCGCCCGATTGCGGACGCGCGGGAGCACATGCAGCGGCACGGCTTCGATGCCGCGTTCGTCGCTACCGGCGCCGGAACCGCGAAGTTCCTTGGCGTCCCCGGCGAGAACCTGACCGGCGTCTACACAGCCAACGAGTTCCTCGTCCGAGTGAACTTCATGAAGGCGTACCGCTTCCCCGAATACACCACGCCGGTCCCCAACGTCGTTGGCAAACGCGTGGTCGTGTTCGGCGGCGGCAATGTGGCCATGGACTCGGCGCGGTGCGCTCTACGGCTCGGCGCCGAGAGCGTCACCGTGATGTACCGAAGGTCGGAGGCGGAGATCCCCTCCCGTCTGGAGGAGCACGTCGCCGCGCAGCGCGAGGGGGTTCAGTTCCAGTATCTCGTGACGCCCTATGAACTCGCGGGCGAGGACGGCCGGCTCGTCGGGGTCGGCTACTACGACAATACCCTAGGTGAGCCGGACGAGGATGGCAGGCGGCGCCCGGTCGCGGTCACCGAATACCCGCGCGTGGCTCCCTCAGATGTCGCGATCATAGCAATCGGCCAAGATCCGAACCCGCTCCTCGATCTCACCGCGTATGATCTGGACCGCACTGGGCGCATTATCGTGGACGACGAGACGCTCGAGACGAGCATGGCCGGCGTATACGCCGGTGGCGACGCCGTGGCGGGTACCGGCGGCACAGTGATATTTGCGGCGGGATGCGGCCTCATGGCCGCGCGTGCGATCCACGGCCGTCTGTCCGCGTGAACGCGATACGAGGTGTGGGGAGGGTCAACGGCTTGGGCTACCGCGCCTCGGTTGCATCGGCTGCGCGGGCCAGCGCCGCGGCGAAGTGACCGCCGAACGCGTCGATCTCCTCGACGCCGTGCGAAATGGACAAGTACAGCTTCGTCCCCATGGGGTTGAGAAACACGCCGTCACGTAGCAGCGCCAGCATGGCGGCCCGCCCCCTCGCCCCGTCCGAGGCCTTCCACGACCGATGGTCGGTAACAGGCTCCGCGGTGAACGCCACCTGAGCCAACGGGCCGTCGCCGAGCACCTGCGCCAACTCGCCCGCGTCCTCGAGAACGCCGCGCATGCGCTCGCGCAGACTCCGACCGTGTGCGTGCAGGCGATCGTAGACGCCTTCCTCACTCAGGATGTCCAGCGTCGCGTTCGCCGCTGCCGCCGTGACGGGGTTGCCGCCTCCAGTCGATGCCGACCACGCGTAGTTAGGCCCAGGCAAGCGATGCTCGGACACGGCCTCCATGATGTCGGCGCGGCCGCCGTACGCGCCGATGGGGAACCCACCGCCGAGCGCCTTGCCGTACGCGACCAGATCGGGGGTCACGCCGTAGTATTCCTGCGCCCCGCCGGGCGCGAACCGAAAGCCCGTCACGACCTCGTCGAACACGAGCGCCACGCCGTGCCGCGCGGTGACCTCCCGAAGCCCCTCCAGGAAGCCGAGGGCCGGGGACAGGCATCGATGGAACGGCTCGACGATCACGGCCGCGAGCGCGTCCGCGTGCGTTGAGATGATCTGCCCGGTCGTGTCGATGTCGTTGTATGGCGCGACGAGGACGTCCCTGTTCACCCAGTCTCCGCCGACTCCGGCGTCGTCGGGTTCGGGGAAGTCCGGCAGTCGATCACCCACGAGGCTGGTGACCCCCACCTCGTGCTGACCGTGGTAGGCCCCCTCGAACTTCAGCACCTTCGCCCTGCCGGTCGCCGCACGCGCAACGCGTAGGCACAGCATCGTCGCCTCGGTGCCGGACGCGACGAACCGGATCTTCTCGATGCACGGACTCACGTCGCGAATGCGCTCGGCCAGCTCGACGAGGACGCGCGTAACCGCGGCGAAATTGGCCCCGTGTTCCGCCTGACGCGCGGCCGCTTCGAGCACCTTCGGGTGTGCGTGTCCGACAAGCGCGGCGCCCCACGCCATCGTCATGTCGAGATGCTTGCGCCCCTCGGTGTCCCACACGTGCGCGCCGCTGCCGCGTTCGATTACCGGGAGCAGGTCGGCGGGAATGCGGTACTCGCCGTTCGAGCCGGCGGGGAACAGGTCGAGAGCGCGTTGGGCGTACGTGGGCATTGCTGTGTCCGTCACATGGGTGGGCATTCGCGGAATTGTCCGAATGTACACGACCGAGGACCGCGCCTCAACGGCGCCAAGGGCCGCGCTCGGCGGGCGCTTGCGGAGGCCGGCCGGCACCCCACGCGCCGCGCCGCTGTCCCCGGAGCGGGACGCTGTTCGGATTGGGCGCCTTGCACGCCGGCGGCCGAGGCGCTATTAATTGCGACCACAGAAGGCAGGCGCGCCAACTCGCGGGTGCGTACGCCGGGCAGACAGGCGCCCTGGGAGAGTTAGACCGGTAGGCGGCGAACAGCGTCGTCTCCTGAACTCGTGGTTCCGCCGACGACAAACGGCGCGGCCATCTGGGCCGATGAGGTTTCGGCTCACATCGCAACACGAACACTCGCCACCCCAACCCGATGCGGCCGGCTCCCAAGCCGGATCGTACCCATCACGACCAAGCACCTGGCGTCCTGTTACGCGCCGTCGCGACGACGGCCAGACGGATAGGGACCGGCTATATGGATACCGCGACGCGGCCTCACGGCCTTCAAGATACTGGCCCGCCCGGCAAACGCAGCCGATCGGCCCTAGTCGTAAGCGTCACCGTCTACGGGCTCATCGTCCTCGCCGTTGCCGCTACGCTCGGCCTGATGTGGGTGGACATGCTGACGGGGAGCGTGGGCGACCTGCTGTTGGCAACTCGCTGAGCCACCCGTCGTTCCGCCGACGTACGCCCCGGCGAATCGCGCGCGTAACGACGGCAGCCTACCCGACGCGCGTCGTTCGTAGGGGCGAATCGCGCGCGAACTCCACGGACGCTACACCGTCCACGGCGAGCCAGGAGCGATACGGCGAGCCACCCTCTCCGGCGCTCCCGAAGTCGCAGAGACGCAGCGCGCGTCCGTCGGCCGCCGTGAACTCCATGAGGGCCGCGGGTTGGCGACGCCCTTCTGGGGCGCAGACGCGGCCGTCCATGTTTGACGCGTCCAGTGTCGGGATGTCGTCCGGGTCCATGTCGTTGAGCCGGCGATCGTACGTGAGCAGCACGGGTCCACGGTAGACCGACGTGACCCCCGCGCACTCCCGCTCCCCCGCCCAGAAGTGCAGGGACATGTCTAGCGCCAACTCCACGACGTCTCCGCTGCGCCACACCCGCGACAGCGAGCAGTATCCGCCACCCGAAACTCCCTTAACAGGGTCGCCGTTGACGACCACGGACGTTCGCTCGGACCAATGTGGGATGCGCAGGCGCAGGTCGAACTCCACCGGCGCCGAAGCCGTCACGTGAATGGTGACGCCCCCCGACCGTGGATAGTCCGTGCGCTGCTCCAACGTCACGACGCAGCAATCGCCGACGTCGGCGCGCAAGACGCACGGCCCGTACCAGTTGAGGAGGAGGCCGTCGTCGTCGCGCATGAGCGCCCAGTCGCTGACCATGCCGAGTCCGCGCGCGGCGTTGACGCTGCAGCAGTTCAGCTCCGGCGTGCCCTCCCGCGACTGGAACACGATGTCGTGCGCGCTCGCGCGCCGTACGCCGTTCATGGGCGTGTTGTACGTCGCCCACCGCCCGCTGACCGAGTGCAACCCCACGACCGAGTTGATCGTGGACAGCTCCAGCTCGTCCGCGACGATCGAGTTACCCGTGAGCCGCAGCATCTCGACGCCCATCGCGACCCAGGCGATGGTGCAGCATGTCTCGATGGCGCCGGGGTGGTACGGGTTCCCCTGCGCCTGCTCGCCCGAAGAGAACCCGCCGTTGTTGTGCCGATCGAGCTTGACGATGCTCCACCAGTGGCTCTCGAACGCGTCCCGGTACCGCGCGTCGCCAGTGATGTAGTAAAGCTCGACGAGCCCCATGATGGGGTGGAGGCTTTCCCATCGAGGCTTCGGTGTTTCGAAGAACTCGACGCCGCCCACGCCGGTGTTCAGATAGTCGCCTGCGAGCGCCGCGCCGTCCGCGTTCGTGGCGGCGAATTCGGCGACAATCTGTACGGCGAGATCCAGGTAGCGGGAGTCCCCCGTGCGGGTATGCAGGATGCACAGGCTGTGGACGGGCGCCAGGTTCATCTCGGTGGAGCCGGTGTCCACGAGCCGTTGGGGGACATCGCCGAGGAAGGTCTCTACGAGCAGGTCGCCGATCGCGCGCGCGCAGCCCAACGCCTGCGTGCAGCCGGTGTCCTCATGCCACAGCAGCAGCCCGAGCATGACGTGGTAGTGGCCCCACGCGTCCCAGGTCGCGATGCCGCCTTCGTTGTTCGGCGCCATCCCGGTGAGGTGATGTCCCTGCGGCCACGGGCCAAGGTACCCGGACTCGTCCTGAAGCGAGGCTAGCTCGTCCACGAACGCCTCGATGATGCCCCGCAGCTTCGGGTCGTCTGTGAGTCTCAGCACCTGCACGGCGGCGGTCAGATACTTACCCGCGAACTCGCCGGCCCACGGGACCATGTCGCGGTACGGTCGGCGGTCACGGTCGCGCAGGATTTCGAGCATGCCGGGGTTTGCGTCGGGCGCTACGGCGAGCCATTGGTCGGTGACGGCGGCCAAATACCCGCCAAGCGTTCCCTGCACGTGGTGGTCCGCGCCAGCGACGCGATCGCAAGTCGGACGAGGCATGGTCGTGCTCCCGGAGGGCGGTCGAGTGGGGTCACGACATGGTACGGGGGGTCGGCGCGGCTGTCGAGCGCGGATCGCGCAGCGTGCGGTGGGAGCGAAGAACCGCCGGCCGTGGGCCGGCGGTTCTCGAACGTCCTACTGCCTATTCAGGGTGCTCGGTCGGGTGCTCGGAACCGGGGACCCATGAGCCTTCCTGGCTGGTGTCGAACACGATCGCCGGAGCCGGAGGCATCTCGCCGCTGAAGTCGACGCCGTGCAGCTCGGACAACTGGGCGACCATCTTGACGTCGTACGGATCGTCCGATTCGGCCATCGTTTGCATGAGCGTCGCGGACCCCGGGCCCTCGTGCAGCACGACGACCATCGGGCCGCCCGGCGTCTGGCATAGCCAACCCGCCTGGCGCGTCAGACCATGCCGCTTGTTGAACGCGACCACGCCTTCCTCGTCGCTCGCCCACTCAGTCGCCCACGCCTGCCACGCTTCGGCTTTGCCCTCGGCGAACGGCGCCAGGACGATGTGGCTCTGTCCGTGCTCAGCTGCGGTCGGGTGTTCGGCCGGATGCTCCTCGTGGCTGGAGGCGAGCGCGGATGGGCCTGCCAGATGGAACGCCAACTGGAGCGCCAGAACGCCCGCCCCACCGGCGACAACGTACATGAGCTTTTTGGATCGGTTCACGTGCAGTCCTCCTCGTAAGCGTGGGAACGGTCGCTCTTCCAGGCCGCGTCGTTAACTCCGACGGCCGCGCTACGACCGGGGCGAGGCTACCAAGAACAGGTCGCCTCGGCAACGCGGCCGTGCGCCGACGAGCCCGACGGCGGGCCGTTGGCGCGTGGTGCGTCGAGGTGTGCCGGCTAGTTGTCGTCTTCGCGGTCGCTTAGCAGATCGCCGCGCTGCAGCCGCTCCGCGTTCTCCGTGGACCACAGGATGTTCTTCATCACCTTCTGCGCGGTGATGTACCGAGTCGCGGCGAGCATGTGCATACGCTGCTCTTCGGGGTCATCCGTGAGGTCGAAATGGCGGTACGCGACTTCCAGCATCTGGAACATGTGCAGCTCCGCGTCTTCCCGGAGCGTGATGTGCGCCAGTGTGTGCTTCAGGGCCGTGATGTCGTGGCCCTCTTCCAGGTACTGGCTCACGAGCAGTTCCGCCTCGAACACCTTCTGGAAGTCCGCGTACTCCTGAAGCTGGTCGAGCATCGCCTTCGGCGATTCGAACGACTGATCCAGCCGCTGACCCGGACGTGGGATGCGCGCGGACGGCATGTTCAGCCATCGCAGCATGGTCATGTAGACGGCGCCATGGAACAGGCCTCGCAGCAGCTCCCTGCAGTCGGCGTAGTGGAACGCGCGATAGAGCGCGTGGGCGTAGGAGTAGATGTTCGCGACGTCGTGCCAGTCGCCCTCATTCTTGAGGTGGAACCGCGCCGTGCGGATCGCGCCGGCGTACGCCATCGCGCGGCAGATGTCCGTCGGCTTCACGCCGGCGCGAAGCTTCTGCTCGATCTCGGCGCACAGTTCCGCGAAGTCGTCCATGAGGAACGTCTGCGCGAAGGCGGAGATGTCCAGTTCCGCGTCGTTCGCCCGGTTCTCTTCCCATAGCTCGTCAAGGTTCGCGAAGATGCCTTCGAGCACCGGCACCGTGTCCGCCCAGCGCGAGGTCTCCTCGTGCCGTGTGCGGCCCACGAGGTCGACGACGATGGGTCGCAGGATCTCCGCGGCCCCCTGCCACTCCACGTAATCGAGCGCCTCGAACGTCTTGTTCGCGAAGTCGAGCGCGTGGCCGTCGCCGGTGAAGTAGTAGTCCGTGGCGGTCGTAAAGATGAGCCGGGCGATGTCCGACTTGGAGAACTCCCGATCGTGCATCGTCAGCAGCACGCGCTCGGCGGCGCCGGTGTCGCGCTTATCGACGAAATACCGGAACCAGCGCTCCAGTTGCTCGGGGCTGTGCTCGTCGCCGCTTCGAGGGAACGCCGTCCGATGGCGACGTGATGCGCCGGTCGTCCTGCGCGCGGTCTGCGTCAGGCCGTGGACGAGGAACAGGTTGTGGTCCGCGGGATCGACGTCCTCCCACATGTTCGCGGCGATCGCCAGGACGGCGACGCCGGACGACCAACCTTCGTTCGTCTTGTTCGCGCCGTAAAACAAGCCCTGATGGATGATCTCGCGAGCGGGCGCCTCGGCGTCCTGCAACGCTGCGACGGCCTTCGCGATCAGGAACGGGCTGCGGTCCTTCAGGCCCTGCACGAGTTGGCGCTGCCCGCGGCCGATGACGCGGAGACGCGCCGCCTCCTTCTCGCCCGCGGCGAGGCCGACGTAGACGATCCCGTCGTCGCGTACCTCGGTCTGGAACGCCTTGAGGTCGTCGCCGAAGGCCAGGAAGCAGCCGCCCGTCTTCAGGTCGAATTCCCAGTGGTGCCAATGACAGATGAGGACCCCGTCGCGCACGCTGCCCTCGGACATCGGGTAGCCCATGTGTGGGCATCGGTTGTCGACAGCGTGGAACTTGCCCTCTTCACAGAACACGGCAAGGTGCGTGCCGTCGATGTGGAACGGCTTCCCTTCGCCCTCTTCGAAGTCCGAAGCGGCGCATAGCGGATGATAGACCAGGTCGCCCGGGTCCAGAGCGCCTTCCGGCTCGGACAACGCGAAGAGAGAATCGGGCGTGTCGTGGTGGGTATTCGTGCTCATAAGTCTGCCTCCCAAGCGGCCCTGCCGGGCCAATGCCTCCACGCACGTTGTAAGGGCGCGCCTCGGATAGTGTCAAGCGTCGATCCCGCTACCCGGGCGCGCGTTAGGCGTGCTAGTCTGGCGACATCCTCACGCGACGAGCCGCCGCGATCCCCCCGCAGGAGCACCCACATGCGACTCCAAGGCCGCAAGATCGCCATCCTCATCAGCGACGGCTATCACGACCACGAGTTCTGGTTCCCGTACTATCGCTTCCGGGAAGAGGGCGCCGACGTCATGGTCGCCGGGCCGCGCGTTCGCACGGTCTACGGTGAGGGGCGGCACGGCAAGGACGGGCTGCCCGCCGAGGTCACACACACGGTCGAACAGGCGGCGGAGTGGGGGCCGGATGTCGTCTACCTGCCGGGTGGCATCTTCGCACCGCTGGAGTTGCGCGCACACCGCCCGGCCCTGCAACTCGTCCGCGAGGCCGTGGAGGACGGCCGCATCGTGACCGCGATCTGCCACGCGCAGTGGATACTCGTCTCGGCTGGCGTGGTCGATGGGCGACGCATCACCTGCCCGCGCGCCATGTCCGATGACGTCAAGAACGCTGGCGGCATCTTCGTCGACGAGCCGTGCGTTCGCGATGGGAACATCATCACGGCGGTCTACTTCGGCTACCTGCCGGAGCAGTTTCGGGTGCTGATGCCGGCGATACTCGAGGCCTCGGCCTGACGTTCGACGCGTCACCAACCTGTGATGCCGCCAACCTTCGACGGCATGTCGATGTGGAAGATGAGACTCGTCAGGCTGATGCCGGCCCTGAGCAGGTACTCCCCCAGGATGAGACCCAGGAAGAACGGGATGCCCTTCCGGTACGCGCCCAGCCCACGCTGTTTGATGAGCAGCCACTTGATGAGCCAACTCACCATCACCGGGAACCAGAAGTAGATCATCCCGCCCCACGCCGCGCCCGACAGCACGTACCCCGACGGGTGCAGCGGCCACCACACAAACCGCGCGCGGAGCACGTACAGAGCGGACACGAACGCGAACCCGAGCCACATGAACGTCGTTCTCACCCCGTCCGGGGCCTGGGGATTCTGAATCCATCCCTGGAGAGGCCGGAAGCTCTCCCAGCCGGAGTGGCGTATCCACCCGTTGAGCGTGCCGGTTACCCCGTAGCGGTAGGTGATATCGAGGTACGCCCAGAACGTCGCGACCGCGCCGACGATTGTCGCCACCACGATCGCCTGGAAGACGCGACGCGGGCTCGTCCCCGATCGCTCCGCCATCTTGAACGCCTCGATCTGGGCAGGCATCGGGTGCGCCCGGTTGCAGCGGTTGTACCCGTAGAGGAACGTCATCCCCATGAGGTTTGGGGCGCGCAGCAGTCGTGACCCGAACGTGTCCACCATGAACTCGCGCGGGTTGATGCGGATCAGCTCGTGGTACGGCGGGCCGAGTTCCGCGCGCACGCGGGCCAGCGCAATGGCCAACGCGTAGAAGATGGTGAAGAACCCCACCACGACCCACAGGGCCATCCCCGCCAGCGAGCAGAACACCACCACGCCGACGACCGACGCGGCGAGGATGCCCACTGTCACCCGGAACGGCAGGGGTTCGTCGGTCTCGTCGAGCTTCGGCCCATTGGTTACATGACGCGCCACGGCCACGAGATGCCGCCGCGACATCCACACGGCCAGGAGCCCGATCCCAAGCCACGCGCCGGTGGCCCGCTCGTCCAGATACAACTCACGCCACCCGAACAGGCTCGCGACCACGCGCTCCCATCGCGTCAGCCAGAAGAAGAACCAGCACGAGAACGACAGCCCCAACGGTATGAAGTACGTGAGACCCACGATGGCGGGGTTGTACGACATCCAGAGGAAGCCCATCGCGTTCCACGGCTTCTCGGTGAGGTACGCGTCGAGACGGAGGCCGAACGGCACGCTGGGCAGGGAGGGGATGAAGTCGTGCGCGGTTGCGAGGGCGCGGATTCCCGCCGCTATGCCGAACCCGAGCCACATCAGCTTCGTGTTGAAAAACGTCTGACCCGTGGTCATCGCCAGCGGGAGCGCGGTGACGGGGTACGTCAGCTTCTCGCGCTCGATCCACTGCCTACGGACCAACGCCGTCAGGCACAGCAGCGACACATAGAGGCACACCGTCACGCCGGACCACACGAGCACCGGCAGCGCCCACGCCCGCAGATGCGCGGGCGTGTACAGCGTGCTCTCGCCTTCGAAGTACCCACGCAACGCCGACTCGTCGGAGACCGTGAACCAGTCCGGGATGTGCGGCCAGAAGAGCGACCGCCACTCGTTCTCGGCGTCCGCGAACCAGTACGGATGCGCCAGCGTCCCGAGGAGGCTCGTCATCATCGTCGCGCCCGATATGGTCGACACGGCGGTGACCATCACGTAGATGATCAGCAGCTCCCCGGCGTTCAACGCCCACGTCGGTCGGTGGCGCGTCAGGAAGGCGTTGGCGATGATGAGCATGAGGAGCGTGAAGATGGCGTTCAGGAAAGGATTGACGAGCGTGAAGAGCGAGTACGCGACCTCGCTCTCCATCCCGATCCAGTACGTGTTGGCAACCACCAGGATGGCGCCGAGAGGCATCACGGCCGCGCGGATTCGGGGCTGCGGTCTCGGTTGACTCTCCGGCTTCACGATGACTGACGGGCGGCGCATGCGGTCGCCTTGGGTCGAGGTTGGAGGGACGCCCAAGCGTCCGCGGTGATACAGCGCGCGTACGCCGGGAGCAAGGTCGTGCCGGCACAAAGGTGCGCCAACCTAAACCATAGACGATGAACTACCCTCGTAGTGGCCGAGGTCGCCTTATAACCCGCCATGTTCTGTGCGACCATAGACGTAGGAGGCGGCCCTCCCGGGGCCGAAGGTGAGGCTAGGCGAGACGAGAAAGGACCACGCATGTTCCGACCATTACGTGTGCTACTACCCGGGGTCGCGCTGCTGGCGATCGGCTATGTGGCGTTGGCGCCGCGCACGGTACGCAGCGAGCACCACGAGACCGGATTGGCGTCCGTCAAGAACGCGATCGCGGTGATTCACCCGACCGAGGGCAACAGCGCCGCCGGCACGGTGACCTTCACGGACAACGGCGGCGGCGAGGTGCAGGTCGCGGCGCATCTGCACGGGCTGACGCCGAACGCGAAACACGGCTTCCACATCCATCAGTTCGGCGACTGCAGCTCCCCCGACGGCAAGAGCGCCGGCGGGCACTACGACCCCGCGGACGTTGGGCACCACGGCGAGCCGGGCGCGGACAAGCGCCACGCGGGCGACCTGGGCAACATCGAGGCGGACGCGGACGGCAACGCGGATCTCCACACGGTCTTCCATGGCATATCCGTCGGCGGCGACATGCACCCGATACTCGGTCGCGGCGTGATCGTCCACGCGTTGCCCGACGACTACGGTCAGCCCACCGGAAACGCAGGCGCGCGGATAGGTTGCGGCGTGATAGGCATCGCGAACACCAAGTAGCGCTCGCTCGGGCGAGGTGGCGCGGAGCGTCCGCCGCCTCGCCTACAGCGGCGAGGAACGAAATGGCCGCCAGTCCCTACGACGGCGTCGGAGACGAGAAGCTGATCCTGCGGGACCACCTCGCGGTGGACCGTACGGCCCTGTCGAACGAGCGGACCTTTCTCTCGTACATCCGCACCTCACTCACGCTTGTCGTGGCGGGCATATCGTTCACGAAGTTCTTTGACGCGTTGTGGATTGAGATCGTCGGTTGGTCGTTCATCGCGGCCGCCATCCCCTTGATGGCGTTCGGCATCTACCGCTACATGAAGATGCGCCGACTCATGCACAGCATCGGCAAGCAGTCGGAGAAGGAACGCGAAGAAGCGGACTCGATTCCCCTCGGCCGCCAGCACTACCACATCTGACGCGTCTACGCCCTGTCAAAGGCCCCCGCCAGCTGGCGCAGGGTATCCTCGGTGACGCGGTACGTCGTCCAGTCGTCGAGGGGTTCAGCTCCCAGATCCGTGTAGAACTGCACGGCGGGCGCGTTCCAGTCCAAGGCTGCCCATTCCAGCCGCCCGCATCCGCGCTCCAGCGCGATCCGCGCGACGTACCTGAGCAGGGCGTCCCCGTACCCACGGCGGCGATGCGGCTCTCGGACGTACAGATCCTCCAGGTACAGACCCGGTTTGCCGAGGAACGTGGAGAACGTGTGGAAGTACACGGCCATCCCCACGGACTCCCCGTCGGCGCAGGCGATGATTGCCTCGGCGTAGGGGCGCGAGCCGAACATGGACTCTCGTAGTGATTCCTCGGTCGCGTGGACGTGCTGCGAGAGACGCTCGTACTCGGCCAGCTCTCTGACGAGCGTCAGCAGCGTGGCGACGTCGTCGACGACTGCGGCGCGTATCTCAAAGCTGCTCGCCATCGGGTCACCCTCGCGGTGGACGGATCGGCCGGGCGTTGTCGCGCCTGAGACCGTGCCGGTGTTTGATGCCGTGCCGAATCCATCCGATGATGTGCGGACGCGCCGCCTGCCCTGACGCCCGCTCGGAGACCATTCCATGCCGCCCGAACGGCCGAACATCATCCTGATTATGACGGACCAGCAGCGGTTCGACACGGTCGGCGCGTGGGGACACGACCACATGGTCACCCCCAACATCGACCGTCTGGCGCGCGAAGGCGTCTCGTTCCGGCAGGCGTACTGTCCCGGGGCCACGTGCGTCGCGTCGCGTGCGGCGATCTTCACCGGCATGTACCCGCACACGACGGGCGTCTACACGTTTCAGCCGTGGGCGAACCATCGCAACTGGGTCCAGGACCTGGCCGAAGGCGGCTACCGGTGCGTGAACATCGGCAAGATGCACTTCACGCCGCGCGACGTTCCCGGGGGGTTCCATGAGCGCGTCATCGTCGAGAACCCGACGAACAAGAACCTGGCGAGCGGGGGCGTCGACGACGATTGGGGACGGTTCCTCTCCCTGCACGGAATCGAGCGCCCGAACGACCGGAACACGACCGACCCAGACTGGCTCTCGAAGCATCAGGGCGTTCCGTGGCATCACGAGGAGCGCTTCCACAGCGATGTGTTCATCGGGGATTCGGCCGTCGCGTGGGCGGAGAACTACCGCGGGTCAGGCCCGTTCTTCCTGCAGGTAGGCTTTGCCGGTCCGCACGAGCCGTGGGACCCGCTCGCGCGACATCTCGACATGTACGCCGACGCGGACGTTCCACCGGCGGTGACTCGCCCGGGGGAACTTGAGGAGAAGCCCCCGCAACATCTCGCGCACCTCGACATGCACGCCACCACGGGCCACGAATCGCAGATCGATCTGCGCGGCGCATCGGACGCCGACATCGCGCGCATGCGACGTCACTACTACGCGAACATCACGACCGTGGACGAGAAGATCGGCGAGGTCATCGATGCGCTCGACGCTCGCGGCTACCTCGACAACAGCGTCGTGATCTTCTGCTCCGACCACGGCGAGCTCTTGGGCGACCACGGACTCGCGTACAAGTGGCTCATGTACGACCCCATCACGCACGTTCCGCTGATCGTGTGGCGGCCGGGCGAGGAACGGTCACGCCGCGACGTGACGGACCTCGTCTCGCTCATGGACCTCGGCCCGACGATCTTGGAGGCCGCGGGCGTCGACATCCCGTCGTACATGGAGGGGCGCTCGTTGCGGCCGTACCTGGACGGTGAGGCGATCCAGCCTCGCGAGTTCGTCTTCTGCGAGGACAACTACCAGATCATGATGCGCGGGACGGCGCACAAGCTCGTTTACTACATCGGCCAGGAGGAGGGCGAGTTTTACGATCTCACGGAGGACCCGGGAGAACTGTGGAACCGCTGGAGCGATGACGCCTACGCGGCCGTCAGGAACGAGTTGCTGCTCCGCCTTCTCGACTGGCTGGCCACGAGCACCTACTACAACTCCGGCTACAAGCGCGACCGATCGCGAACGTCGCCGATGCGGTGGTCGCACAACCCCTATCTCCACGGGTCGAAAGGCCGGCCGCAGGCCAAGCAGATCGATCATCTGTAGATGGTCGCACGCAGTCTCGCAGGCCGCGAACGGTGGTGGCCGAAGGCCGGCGTCGACATTCGGCAGCGCACGGAGCAGCCGTGGTCCTAGCGCGCCATGCCCGACGACTTCGCGTCCAGCGACCCACAAGGCGTCACTGCGCCTATAGTCGGTCTCCGGGCCTTTGCCGTTAGCCATGGCTCCGGTATCCTGGTCTGGACTGCTTGGACCGGCGATCGCGCTCGGAGACAGACAACAGGGGAGACGGAAATGCGAACCGCGATCCACCGCACATGCGTGGCGTTGGGCATCATGTGCCTGGTAACGAGCCTAGCGATGGCTCAGGACGGCCTCGTGCCGCAGTGGCTCTTCGACGGCGGCGATGCGGAAGACGAACTAGACGACTGGGGCGCGCAGAATCAGCTACTGCCCCTCGAGATCGAGGAAGTGAAGGACGGCGCTGGCGAAACGCGCAGCGTCTTGGTGACGGAGTCGCTCGGAAACGACCCGTACATGTTCCCCGGCGCAGACTGGAACAACGCCAACTACGAGCCGTTCCCCGGCGGAACGTACAACACACTTTCGATGAGCGTGCGCATCAATCAGGCCGCGACGTGGCAGGTCTACTACATCACGATGGGCGACGCCGCATGGGGTGAGGTGATGCGTCAGAATATCGATATCCCCGCAGGCGCGGACTTCCAGGACGTCGAGGTGGAGCTGGAGCGCGGCGGTTGGCAGGACGACGACGTGAAGGTGTTCCGCATCGATCCGGGCACGGCCGCTGGTATCGTCGCGGAGATCGACTACATCTCCTTCACCGGGCCGCCGGAAGGTGTCAAGGCGGTCGACCCCCGGGCGAAGCTCGCGACGCAGTGGGCCAGGCTCAGGGACGCGCGCTGACCCCGCGCCTTGGTTCTGCGGCCCCGTCAGCGCTGGAGAGGGAGACGCGCATCATCGAGGAACTCGACCGGCTGGTACCGCGGCTGCTCGCCGAGCGCCGAGTTCCGGGGGCGTCCGTCGCGCTCATCGCCGACGGGCGCCTAGCGTGGAGCCGGGGGTACGGCGTGAAGACCAAGGGGGGCGACGAGCCTGTCGACACGTCGACTATCTTCGAGTCCGGGTCGCTCACAAAGCCGGTGTTCGCACACGCGTTCCTACAGTTCGTGGACGCTGGACGCATCGGACTAGACACTCCGCTGAGCGAAGTGGTTCCGACGCCGTTCGCCGATGACGACCCGCGCGCTTCCGCGATCACCGTTCGTCACGCCTTGTCGCACGCGTCCGGGTTCCCGAACTGGCGCGGGAAGGACGCGCTGAAGACGACCTTCGAGCCGGGGAGCAAGTTCCAATACTCGGGCGAGGGGTACGTGTACCTCTCGCGAGCGGCGGAAGCGCTGACGGGCCGGCCCGTGCACGAATGGCTGCGGGATGCCCTGCTCACGCCGCTGGGCATGAGCGTTTCCAGCTTCGTCTGGGAGGACCGGTTCGAGGCGCTGTGCGCGGACGGGCATGGCGGAGAACGCGAGGTCACCGAGAAGTGGAAGCCGGACACCGCGAACGTCGCCGCGAGCCTGCACACCACGTCCTCCGAGTACGCCAACGTCGTCATCGCGATGCTGGAGTCGCCGGTCGAATCCGACGGCCTCGTATCGGAGGCGCTGTGGCGGGAGTCTCTTCGGCCACAGGTGGTCGTCGACGAGGGCATCTCGTGGGGTCTAGGTTGGGGACTGATGGACGCCGCCGGGCACGACACGTTCTGGCACTGGGGCGAGAACTCCAGCTACACGTGCTTCGTGGCGGCTTCGCGCGCTGAAAAACGTGGCGTGGTCGTCATGACGAACAGCGCGTACGGACACGGCATCTCGCAGGGCGTCGTGGAAGCCGTCTTGGGCTACGAGTACCCCGCGTTCTCGTCGAGCCTGTTCACGGTGTGGTAGCTTCGAACCCGGGCGCTACGCGTGGGTCCCAACGTCGATGCTCTGTTGGAACCGTAGGTTGTTGCCGCCCGGGTCGTCGAACGCGACAACCAGAGCGCCCCACGGCATTGACTCCGCCTCTCCGCCGAACTCCGCGTCCCTGTCCCGCCACTCGCTGACCAATGCGCCTACGTCGCGAACTCGCATCAGGCACGTCGCGCCGAACGCTGGGTGTGGATGTTCCGAGAGGTGGAGGCCCAACCCATCTCGCGATATCTGCATGTAGACCGGGAAGCCCGGCTCGTGCCGCCATTCCCAGTCGACCACAAACCCAAGCCACTCGACGTAGTACGCGATCGCCTCGTCGTAGGAGTGGACGCGGAACGTGGGAATCGTCCTCTGTGCTTCCTGTCGCCCCTTCGCCGGTAGGTTCTGCTGGAGCTGCAAGTGGTTCCCGAACGGGTCGCCCAACCCGACCGTGAGCGCGTTCCAGGGCGTCTCCTCGACCTCCCCGACGAGGCCAGGGCGTCTCGCCCGCCACTCTTCGACCAGAATTGGCAAGTTGTCGATGTACGCGTGGCACGCGACCTTGACCATATCGCCAGCGTGCTCAGACAAGTGGAGATAGAGTCCGTCCCTCTCGATTTCCATGTACAGCGGCGACTGCGGGTAAGGCCGGTTCTCCCAGTTGATGCCAAAGCCCAGCCCGTCAACGTAGTACGCCACAGCGTCGGCGTACGAGCCGATGGGGAGTATCGGTACTGCGTGTTGCATTGGCTAGGACATCCTCCATGGGGCGACAGCGCCACGGTGTGGTAGCGGGTGGCGACGGAACCGGGAGCCGCGTCACGATGACATACGGTGCGGCGCACGCTGTCCAACCAGGGATGCGTGCATTGTGGCGCGGCCCGGACCCAGGCGACCGCTCCCAGGTCGGCCTGTCCTGGGCGGCCGGGGTCGGGCCCGCTGGCCCCGTGCGAGGCGTGGGTCGCGGGCAGAGGCAGAGCCGCCCGCTTGGGCCGCTACGGCGCGGCGATCTCGGGTATCTCACCGTCATCGAACCAGCGGAGCAGTTCGCGCTCGGCGTCCCACAGCTCATCGAACATGCGGCGCATGTCGGGCAGCGACACGCTTGCCGCCGCGAGCGGATCGACGGCGCACGCATGGAACGCTGCCTCGCGGTCGCGGTCGATCACCGCGCGGACAGCTAGCTCCTGCACGCTTACATTCGAGCGGTTCAGGGCCGCCAACTGCGGCGGCAACTCCCCGACGTGGCACGCCCGCACGCCGAACGAATCCGCAACACACGGTACCTCGACGCAGCATTCACCAGGGAGGTTCGGGATGGTCCCGTTGTTCATGACGTTCCCGTTGAACAGGAACGGCGTGTTCGTGACCATCGCCTCAACGATCGCCGTCGCGTATTCGTGCGACAGGACGAGTTCCGGTTCCGGCATGGCGGCGCCGTCCTCGCCGTTCATCCACGCGCGCCATCCGTCGCGCCTGCGCTGCTCCTGACGCCTCTCCCGCGGCATGAGGTCGTACATGTCCAACAGCTCGTCGGTCCGACGGAAGTACGGCAGATACTCGGAGTTGTGGCGGCTCGACTCCGTGACGAAGCGCCCAAACTGCCGCATCATCTCGAAGCGCACGAGGTCGCGTTCTGTCGTCTCGGCCGCCTCGCGGATGCGTGGATACAGGTCTTCGGAGCCGCGACGGAACTCCAGCACCCACGCCATGTGGTTGATACCCGCGACCTGGTACGTCACCTCGTCGTACGGCACGTCGATGAGGTCGGCGAGCATCTTCGTCGTGCCCTGCACGCTGTGGCAGAGCCCCACGTTGCGGATGCTCGAGTCCGTCGTGTGTAGCCACGTGAGCATCGCCATTGGGTTCGTGTAGTTCAGCGCGAATGCGTTGGGACAGTGGCTCTCCATGTCCCGGTAGAACTGGTGCTGCACCGGGCCCGTGCGCAGGAAGCGGAACACACCACCGACGCCGATCGTGTCCGCTACGGACTGGTCGATCCCGTACTTCGCGGGGATCTCCTTCTCGGCCGTGAACGGGAATCCGCTGTACGCCGCGCCACCGACGGCGACGGACGTGATAACGTAGTCCGCGTCGGGCAGAAGTTCGTGGCGGTCGGTGGAGGCGACGATCTGCGTTGGCAGGTCGTACTTCTCGACGGCGCGTTCGAGATAGCTCGTGAGCTTCCCGAGCCGCCCGTCGTGCACGTCGCAGAGCGCGATGGTCGAGTCGCGCAGCGACTCGCGCGCCATGATGTCGAGCGACAGCCTTCGCCCGAACCCACTCCCGGCGCCGATGATGACGATCTTGCGCATCGTGGTCTTCCCGATGGATGGCGTCGTGGGGACCTGCGGGCCACGCTGTCCGGTGGTCTACTCCGGCGCGGTGAAGATCCCGCGGTCTACTTGCTCGTTGAGGACGGTCTCGGTGTAGGTGACCTCGCTGGTGAATAGGCCCTCAATATCAAACGTAGCCGTGTTCGGCAGCATTACCCCGCCGTACGCTCGGTAATCCCACGATCTGGCCGAAATCCGCGCCTTACCAAGGTTGGGCACGTCATAGTCGACTGTGAGGAGCGAGATGAGGTGGGTCGCCTTGTCGATGTACACCTGTTGCGTGGGTAGACTGCCGCCGACTTGCACGACGTCGTGCGGGACGTCGCCCAGCGTCTTGTCCGGCAACTTCTCGTACGTCACCCCTTCAGGCCCGAAGCGCCGGAGGCCGAGGAAGTGGTTCGTATGCGAGCGCTGCGCCATCAGCGGCAGTTCCGCCCCTTCTATCTTGCGAGGACCCATGGCCCCACGCTCCCACCCGACGGTTCCGTCCCAGCCGGTCTTCGAGGAGAACGGCCCGAGGTCCGTGTCTTGGAAGAGCCCTTCGCCGGGGGCCACCGTCGCCTCGACTGTGCCGGTCATCGTGCCGGCGTACGTTGTTTTGACGCTGATCTCGCCGACGCGCCGGAGTGCGGTGATCTTCGCGAGCGCCTCCTCGCCTCCAGACGCCTCTATGTTGGCGTGGATGATCTCCTCCACCGTCTGGGCCGTCGCGACCCCGGCCCACGCCGCGAGCGCCACCGCCGTGAGACTCGTCACAACCCGTGCGCGTGTCGCGGCCGTCTGTGTCATTCGCCCATTCTCCGCCGAACATGTGCGCGTGGTCGATGGTCGCGACGCAGTCTATCACGGCGACTGCGCGGCGTCGCGCGTGGACAGGAAGAGAGCCCGGCTTCCGCCGCCTACGCGGGGATGCCGGGCTCTCCCGATGCCGTCAGTCCTGCGTCTAGCGGATGCCCTTCAGGGACGCCCACCGCGTTGCGAGCTTCCCGGCCGGCTCGACGGCGAGACCGGGCGTCTCGAAGTTCGCCGACACCTGGTCATCGCTCAGGGCGATGCTGTAAATCGCCACTTCGTCGATGCCGCCGACGAACCCACCGTCGCCCGCGCTGCCGATCTCGGTCTCGAAACCGTTGCTAACGACCTCGCCGGCCGCGAGCTCCATCACGAACTCCCCGTCGAAGTAGAACCTCATCGTCCCGGCGTCCAGCACGCCCGCATAGTGGTGCCATTCGTTCGGGGGAGGCTGCATCGCGCCGAAAGCGCCGTCACCGAACCACGAGGCTCCGTGGACGATGAACTCATATTCGGTGCCGACCTCGCGAGAATCGTAGCGAAGGGCCCAGCCGTCGACATCACGTTGCGCGACGATACTGCCGCAGCATTGCCCGGGTACAGCGCCTTCCACCGGAGCGTCGCTATCGGCGTTCGCCCACGCCGAGACGGAGAAGGTGTCCAGGCCGTTGAAGTTCAGGGCGTCGGTACCCTCGATATCGATGAAGGAAAAGCCATCGAACTCCAGCGCGCCGCCGAACTGCCCTGCGATCTCGTCCACACCACCTTCGACGACCCCGCCGTTCCCGCCGATGACATCTTCCACGTCGTCGACGCTCTCCAACGGCCAGTAGCCGATGATGCCGTCGAGAGTCATCTCCGCGCTGGCGATGCCCGCCAACAGCAGACCCGCGACCGTCAGGGCGAATCCTGCCATACATCTCTTCGTCAGTAAGTTCACCGTGTACTCCTTGCCGTGATCGTGTGTGAGTGTCGCTACGTGAGGCTACGGGCGCGTCCGATCCTGGTCAAGCGAGACGCACGTCGGCCCCCTCGCCTCGGTCCTATCGGTCCAGCTTCAGCGAAGCCCACCGCGTTGCCAGCTTCCCAGCCGGTTCCACGGCGACCAGGCCGCCCGCCCCGAAGTTCCCGGCGATTTCGCCTGCGGAGAGGCCTCGATTGTAGATCGCCACCTCGTCGATGAGGCCGATGAATCCGCCGTCACCCGCGCGGCCTATCTCCATCTCAGACCCGAGGCTGGCGAGGGCGCCGGCGTCGGGATTCTCCATGAGGAGCGCGCCGTCTAGGTAGAGCGCCATATTCCCCCCGTCCAGCACGCCCGCGAGGTGATGCCACTCACCTGCGGGGAACTGCGGCGCCCCGAACCCGGCATCGCCGTTCCACGAGGCGGTGTGGACGATGAACTCCATCTCGGCTCCTGGGTTGCGACCGTCGTACCGCAACGCCCAACCGTCGACATCACGCTGCGCGACGACGCTGCCGCAGCAGCCTTCGACAACGCCGTCGACAGGGCTGTCGCTGTCGGGGTTCATCCACGCCATGACGGTGAAGCTGTCGGAGCCGTTCAAGTTGAGCGCGTCAGTGCCTTCTATCTCGATTTCGGTGAGGCCGTCGAACGCCAACGCCTCGCCTACGCGACCCGCGCTGGGCGTGAGCGCGCCGGACACAACGCCGTCGTTGTCGCCCCAGATGTCCTCTACGGTGTCGCCGGAGATCGTGGCCGAGTCCAGGGACCAGTAGCCGACCAATCCGTCCGTCGCATAGTCCGCAGAGGCCGCGCAGGCGACCAGGAACGCTCCCGCGGCCAACGCCGCGAACCTATACGTGATCATCGAGAATGCTCGCATGTACACGCCTTTTCGGTTGTGATTCTACCAGCGCCAGGGCCCAGTCGTACGGGAGCAGATTCCCGTTCCATACCCCTGCATGACCTTAGCCGTCGGAGCATGGGTCGTCAAGGCGTGAGCCATGGCGTGACCGCCTCAGGTACTGCGTGTTGGCCCGCTCGGGCGAGTCGTGATTCGGAGCCTTGCGCGTTGGATGTGGGTGCGAGCGCGCGGGTGGCCCCGTTCGTCGTGGAGCGGCGAGCACATCTGCGTGTGCGGCGAACCGCGCGGTGTGTCGGCGTACCCTGAATCGCACACCATCGTCGAGCGGACGACCGGTGGCGCGCTCGGTTGCGTTGTTGGTCAGACGCCATGCACGCGGCCGACGCGCCACGCGTCCAACGCGAGTTCTCGCACCGGCTATCGGGGTCGCCTTTTCGTCCCCTTCGGCGCGCCTGCGGGAATCCGCCGCTTGCCGGCGTCCACGTCTTCGCGCGTACCGGACGACACGTGCGTGCGCTCTCGACCGCGGCAAGCCAGGTATCCACAATGCTCTGCGGGCGATGTTCGCGAGTCCGCCTGCCCGCACAGGGCAGACGTTCACGTGTTGCATGCGCGGACGGGTGTCGGGGACGCGACGGTTGCCGTCGCTCGGCGCCCTGCTGCGTGGCCGGACGCTACTTGCCCTCTAGCGCCTTCCGCATGTTGTCGCCGTTGGTGCTCCACCACTGACGCAATATGCCGACCTCGGCGGCCATGCAGAAGTGACGCACGCCTATGTCCAACCAACGCTTGGCGTCGTCGGCGGTGTTGATCTCGGCGCGTGGGATCACGTCCGACGCGAGCGCGGCCTCGTACACGCGGTCGCGAGCCTCGTTGACGCCTGGCGAGCCGGCCTTCCCGGTGCTCATGCCGTAATCGGACGGTCCCCACTGAATCATGTCGAGTCCCGGGATGGCGAGGATTTCGTCGATATCGTCGACCGCGCCGCCCTTCTCGATCATCAGCGCGACAACCACATCGCGAACCGCCTGCGAGTAGGACAGGTCGCCGCCGTACGCGCCCGCAGTGAACCGACGCGCGACCGCGCCGAACCGGCCGCCATCTTCGGGGGTGTCGGGACGAGCGAGCTTGACGGCTTCGCGCGCTTCCGCGGCGTCTCGCGTGTCGGAGAAAAGGATGCTCTCGAACCCCGACCCGATGGCGCGTCCCGCCAGGTAGCCACGCGGCTCCTGCTCGACCTTTATCATCATCGAGATGTCCGCGACCTCAGCCGCGCGGGACAGGTTGTCCAGGTCGTACAGGTCGAAGGGGGAGTACTCGGACACGAACTCGACATAGTCGAAGTGACCCGTCCCGCCGACCATCTCGATCAGCGTCGGCCACGACGAGTAGATGCGCGTGCCGATGGTCGGCTTGTCGTCGTTCAGGAGCGCTCGGAAGTTGTTGGGCTTCATGCGTCGCGCCTTCGGTGGAGGCTTCTGTGGCCGATGGAATGTCGCGCCGATTGTCCGCCGTGGGCGCGCCATGGGGCAAGGGGCGGCGCCGACACCCGTCCTGCCAACTGGGCCGAGCGGTTCCCCACGTGGCGCGGCCGTCGTACCCTGTGCTGTCGGAGGTCTACCCACGGCCCTGCGACAAGTCCACGGTTCGTACCACGGAGGAGAGTCGATGACCCGCGATGCGGCAAGCCCCGCTGTGAACATCGGGACGATACTCTTGGAGCCGTCGAGGTGGGCGAACCCAAAGCGCGCCACGTACCGAGTAGCCGACTGGGTCGGCCGATTCCGCGACGCCGGGTTCGATGGCATGGAACTGTGGGAGTACCACGCCGACGGCTTCGCGGCGGGCGCCCTGCCGGTGGCGGTGTACAACGCCTACTGCGGGTTCGACGACGCCTCGGCCGGCGCACGCTCGCACGCTCTGGAGTGCGTCCGGGCGCTCGGCGCACAGGGCGTGAAGTTCAACGTCGGGGGAGATGCGGCGCGACGCGATGAATATGCGCGCCACCTGCGCGAGTGGGTCGCGGCGCTCCCCGCCGGCTGCCGCCCGCTGTGCGAGTGCCACGGCGGCACGATCGTCGAGACGCCGGAGGCGGCACGCGGCTTCATGGACGCCGCCGACATCGACTGCGGCATCATCGTCCACGCATTCACGGACACGGAAGACCGACTGCGGGCATGGCTGGACCTGTTCGAGAGCGCCGTCGAGCTTGTGCACGTGCAGCTTCGTGACGCTGGGCAGTTCCTCCGGCTGGACGAGGCGCCGGACCTCGCGCGGCCGCGCATCGACATCCTGCGGGACGCCGGGTTCCGCGGCGCGTACACGCTGGAATTCACGAAGGGCACGAGCACCGAGCGCGACAACCCCGAAGCCCTGTGGCGCGAGGCCGTCGCCGATTTGGCGTTCCTCCGCGAGCACGGCTAGCCGACCGGCCGGAACTGCGCGGCGAGGATCGCCGACCAGCTGCGGTTCGCGTCGATGGTGCGCCCCGCGTTGTGCGGCGTGTGGACGACGTTGTGGCGCCCGAGCAGCGGATCGCCGAGAGGCAGCGGCTCGACATCCCACACGTCCGCAGCCAACGAAATCTCATCGGCAAGGACGCGACGGCGAACCGCGTCAACGTCGCAGACGTGCGCCCGCGTGACCAGGATCACCAGGCACCCGGTCGGCAGGGCATCAATGTGCTCCGCCGTGACGACGTTCCGCGTTCCCTCGTGCAGGGGCACCATGGGGGCGAATATCTCGGCGTCGCGCACAAGGCTGTCGAGATGCCATTCCTTGCGGGCGCCGGCGCGGTGGAAGCAAGGATCGGGCGCGTAGGGATCCCAGACGGCGACGTCGGCTCCGAGCATGTTGCAGAAGCTCGCGTAGCGGCCGCCGATGTTCCCCGCGCCGACGACGCGCACGCGCTTCCCGGCGATTGTGCCGCTCGTGAAGGCGGGGTTGTCGCCGAACTGCTGACCGCGCTCACCCGGGATGCCGATGCCGTCCGGGGCGTTGTAGTCCCACGGCGACAGGTCGTCGATGATCTGGCGGTGCAACTGCGGGATGCGGCGCAGGCCACTTAGCGTCAGGGCGAGGCCGTACTCGGACACCGTCTGACCCCAGAAGCCCTCGCTCGTGTGACGGTAGACAGTGACGCCGTTGTCTTCGAGATGCGCTTTCGCCTCGTCGGTGAACTGCGAGCTGTAGCCGCCCTGGAACGTCGCCTCCTCCAGCGCCGGCATCGCCTTGAGGCAGTCCAGCGTGACCGGCACGCCGAGACTCACCAGCCGCCGGACGCTCGCGAGATCGGACGCCGCCTCGCCGACTGGGCGCTCGTCGTCGCCGGGGAGGCGTATGAACTCGACGTCCCCCTGCGCCCGCCACAAGGCGTGGAAGTGGTCGGCGGCCCAGGGCCACACGCCGTCGAATCGGGCGCTTGCGACTATAAGACTCTGGCTCATATCACCGGCTCCGTGGTTTCAGGCGATGGATAGCTTGCCGAAGCGTATCAGGTTGCGGGATTGGGTCGCGCTGTCGGAACTGTCCCAGACGGCGTAGAACTCGTCCGGCTCGCCCTCGAGCAACGTCGGGTAGGAGTTCTTGCAGTTGGCGTCGAAGAACACGCGCGGGTCGCCCCAGTCCTGCCCGGGGCGGCGGACACGATAGCCCAGGGCCATGCGCTCCCACGCGGGGCCGTCGCTGTAGACGTACAGTTCGGAGCCGTTCGCGGATCTGCCGTAGTACGCCTTCGAGACCGTATTGTGCAGCCGTGGCTCCGGCTCCCCAGCCGACCAGACCCGGCCGTCGGCGCTCACCGACGAGTACGCGACCGGTGGGTCGACGGGGCGGCCGCCGCTCTCGTATGTCCCGGTGCGCATGACGATCTTCAGTTCGCCGTCAGGACCTCCGTCGGCGATGCCTCCCTCGTGCATGAACACCGGCCCGGTCTCGGGGTGAGGGATGTAGCCCGCCAGTTTCCACTCGACCAGGTTCGTGCTCTCCAGGACGAAGTGCTGACGGTCGCCCATGGGGTCACGGCGCATCGTGTTGCGGTGCACGGGCATCAGGTAGCGCGGCGCGTCCGGTGGGCCGACGCGGTGGATGCCGGCGCACGTGATCAGCGGCGACGCGTGGTGCACGGCGAGTTCGACCTGCGTCCACGACCACCCACCATCGGCCGAGTACGCGGCACAGAGGCGACTGTCCTCGCTGTCCGGGAAGTGCAGCGAGCAGCGCATCGCGAAGCACCAGACCACATCGTGGCCGGGCGGGCGATACAGCACGGGGTTGGCGTACGCGAACCGGAGCGGGCCGTGGGCGTCCCGATGGTCGAAGATCATCGTCGGCTCGGTCCACGTGTCGCCATCGTCGTTGCTGCGGGAGCATACGATGTCGCCCATATCCGTCTTGCCGCCCAGGTGGAGGCCGAACGCGACGAGGAGATGTCCCTCGCGCCATCGCTCGATGAACGGGATCCATATCTTGTCGTAGGGCCCGGGCTTGGGGAGCGCGCATATCGTGCGCACGTCTCGGACATCGCCGGCGTAGTCGACCGTCACTGCGTCTCCTCCATTTGTCGGCGGCGCGGGACATCATAGCATCGGGGTCGCGAGTGGTCATTGTCGGTAGCGATCGACGCCACGGCGCCTTGCTCCGGCAGCGCATTGGCCCTACTCTCGGCTGCGCGCCACCACGGACAGCGAGGATACGAACAGATGGACGATCGGCCCCGAAGCCTGTCACTGCTCGACCGGTACCTGACGCTGTGGATCTTCCTCGCGATGTCTCTCGGCGTGGGGCTGGGGTACGGCGCCCCCGGCGTCGTGAGTCTCATCACGCGTTTCCAGGTGGGCACGACGTCCATACCCATCGCCGTCGGGTTGATTCTCATGATGTACCCGCCGTTGGCGAAGGTGCGGTACGAGGAGCTGGGGGACGTCTTCCGCGATACCCGCGTGCTTTTGCTGTCGCTCGTGCAGAATTGGGTCATCGGGCCGATTCTCATGTTCGGTCTCGCCATCACGTTCCTGCGCGACAAGCCGGAATACATGGTGGGGCTAATCCTCATCGGCCTGGCGCGATGCATCGCGATGGTGATCGTGTGGAACGACCTCGCGGACGGTGATCGCGAGTATGCTGCGGGTCTCGTCGCGTTCAACTCCATCTTCCAGGTGCTGTTCTACTCGGTGTACGCGTATGTGTTCATCACCCTGGCGCCGGGGTGGTTCGGCCTGGAAGGCGCGCTCGTCCAGATCACGATATGGGACATCGCGAAGAGCGTTCTGATCTATCTCGGCGTCCCGTTCTTCGGAGGCATGCTCACGCGGTACACGTTGGTGAAAGCGCGTGGCCGTGACTGGTATGAGGGCTCGTTCACGCCCCGCATCGGCCCGCTGACGCTCATCGCGCTGCTGTTCACGATCGTCGTGATGTTCTCGCTGAAGGGCGAGCACATCGTGAAGATCCCGCTGGACGTGTTGCGCATCGCCGTCCCGCTCGTGATCTACTTCGTCGTGATGTTCTTCGTGTCGTTCTTCATGAGCCGGTGGGTCGGCGCGGACTACCCGAAGACCGCGACGCTCTCGTTCACAGCGGCGAGCAACAACTTCGAACTCGCCATCGCCGTGGCGGTCGCCGTGTTCGGGATCAACTCAGGCGAGGCGTTCGCGGCGGTGATCGGGCCGCTGGTGGAAGTGCCGGTGCTCATTGGGCTGGTGGGAGTCGCGCTGGCGATGGGCCGGAAGTACTTCGGGGTGAACGGGTCGGCTTCGTAGGAGCCACGCCGTTGCCGCTCGACCCCCGGCCGAGTATGGTACGCGGCGCCGCGATCGACGGTCGACCACGCCCGGGATTCCGCCCATGCTACCTTGGCTCGCAGACGCGCAGCGCATGCCGCACGACCTGCCCGCCGACGCGCCTGACCTGCCGCCGATCCCTACAGACAACTGGCCTGAACGACGCGCGGAAGTTCACGACTCGTGGCTGCAGGTCATGGGCGAGTTCCCGCCGCGGCCGACGCTCCATCCGCAGGTGCTGTCGTCGGAGGCCGTCAAGGGCGACGTGATCCGCGAACTCCTTCGCTACGAGATCGAAGACGGCATCTTCGTCGAGGCGTACGTCTGCCGCCCGGACGGCGACGGCCCGTATCCCGGCGTGGTGGTCCTCCACCCGACGGTCAACGCGTCGATACTTGAGCCGGCGGGCCTCGCGAGCGCGAAGGAACGACAGCTTGGCCTCAACCTGGCGCGACGTGGGTACGTCACGATCTCGCCCCGCTGCTTCCTGTGGGACGACCGCAACGAGGTCGACAGCCTACGCGACGTGCTCGACCCGGTGATGACTGCCTTCCACGCGCGTCATCCCCACTGGACGGGCATTGGCAAGATGACGTGGGACGCCATGTGCGCCACGGACATCCTCGTCGCGCGGGACGACGTGGACGGCGCGCGCATCGGGAGTGTCGGCCACTCGCTTGGGGCCAAGGAAGCGCTGTATCATGCGGCGTTCGACGACCGCGTTGGCGCCACGGTGAGCAGCGAAGGCGGCATCGGCGTCGCGTTTTCCAACTGGCACGACCCGTGGTACTTGGGCGGCCAGGCGAAGTCGTCGCACTTCATGCGGGAACACCACGAACTCATGGCGCTCATCGCGCCGCGTGCATTCCTTCTGCTGGGTGGGGGCTCCGCCGACGGGGAGCGCAGTTGGCCGTTCATCCGTAGCGTGCTGCCGCTCTACGAGTCGATGGGCGCCGGCGAGCGGGTCGCGTTCATCAACCACCGGCAGGGGCACGCCTTCCCACGAGAGTCGGAATCGGCGTTATACGAGTGGTTGGACGAGTTCCTGATGACGACGGGCGACGACGACTAGCCCGACGAGGAGAAGGCGTTGGACCTGACGTTGAGATACGACGCGCCGGCCGAAGAGTGGGTCGAGGCGCTGCCCATCGGTAACGGCCGGCTGGGCGCGATGGTGTTCGGGCGCACGGCCACTGAGCGCGTGCAGTTCAACGAGGACACCGTGTGGGCGGGCGGGCCGCACGACTACGCGCACGAGGGCGCGGCAGCGCATCTGCCGGAGATTCGGCGGCTGTTGCGCGAAGGGAAGCAGCGCGAGGCGGAGGAGTTGGCGCTGCGCGAGTCCATGAGCGTGCCCCTCGGGCAGATGCCGTATCAGCCCGTCGGCGATCTCTGGCTCGATTTCGGGCACGAGGATGTCACGGGCTACGAGCGCACGCTCGACCTACAACAGGCGCTGACGCGAGTGTCCTACTCCGTCGGTGGCGTCCGGTGGACGCGCGAGGCCTTTGCGACGGCGCCGGGGCGGGCCATCGTGATGCGAATCGCGTCGGACACGCCCGGAGCCGTGTGTTTCACGGCGCGCTTGGACTCGCCACATGCTGACACCCACGTCGACGCCTCGGACGCAGGCCTTCTGACGTTCACGGGGCGTGTCGACGAAGGCGTGACGCGCTTCGAGGCGCGGGTGCTCGTGGAGGCCGAGGGCGGCCGTGCGGTAGCGGCCGGAGACGGCATCCGCGTCGAGGGCGCCGACGCCGTCGTCCTGCGGCTGACGTGCGCGAGCAGCGCGCGGAGCTACAAGGACGCCGCCGCCGATCCCACCGCCCGGTGCTCTGCGGACGCCGCGACCGCATCCGGCCGCCCGTACAACGCGTTGCGCGAAGAGCACATCGCGGACCATCGCGCCTACTTCGACCGCGTGACGCTCGACCTCGGTTCGTCTCGCGCAGCCGAGGCCGCTACCGATCGCCGCTTGAAGGCGTTCGAGGATGGCGACGACCCGGAGTTGGCCGCGCAGTTCTTCCAGTTCGGCCGCTACCTGATGATCGCGGGATCGCGACCCGGGACAGAGCCGCTGAACCTTCAAGGCATCTGGAACGAGAGTCAGAAGCCGCCGTGGGACAGCAAGTACACGACGAACATCAACGCCGAGATGAACTACTGGCCCGTCGAGACGACGAATCTCGCCGAGTGCCACGAGCCGCTGTTCGATCTCATACGAGATGTGAGTGAGACGGGCGCGCGCGTCGCCCGCGCGCACTACGACTGCGACGGATGGGTGCTGCACCACAACACCGACATGTGGCGCGGCGCCGCGCCAATCAACGCGTCGAATCACGGCATCTGGCCGACCGGCGGCGCGTGGCTGTGCCAGCACCTGTGGGAGCGGTACGTGTTCTCGGGCGACCAGGCGTTCCTTGCGGACACAGCCTATCCCCTGATGAAGGGCGCGGCCGAGTTCTTCGTCGGGTTCCTCGTCGAGGACGAGGATACGGGGTGGCTCATCAGCACACCGTCGAATTCGCCCGAGATCGGGGGTCTCGTCGCGGGGCCGACGATGGACCACCAGATCATCCGCGACCTGTTCGCGAACTGCATCGCCGCGTCCGAGACGCTCGCCATGGACGCCGAGTTCCGTTCGACCCTCGTGGACATGCGGCGGCGCATCGCGCCGAACCAGATCGGCAAGCACGGGCAGTTGCAGGAGTGGCTGGAGGACAAGGACGACCCGGAGGAGGAGCATCGCCACGTATCCCACCTCTGGGGGCTCCACCCGGGGTGCGAGATCACGCCGCGTGGCACGCCCGACGTGTGCGCCGCAGCGAAGCAGTCGCTGACGTTCCGAGGCGACGGCGGTACCGGCTGGAGCAAGGCGTGGAAGATCAACTTCTGGGCGCGCTTCGAAGATGGCGACCACGCGTACAGGATGCTGGCGAGTCTCATCGCGACGGGCACGTACCCGAACATGTTCGACGCGCACCCGCCGTTCCAGATCGACGGGAACTTCGGCGCTACGGCGGGCATGGCGGAGATGCTGCTGCAGAGCCACGCGGGCGAGATCTCGCTGCTGCCCGCGCTGCCGTCGGCGTGGCCGACGGGCGGCGTGAGAGGATTGCGGGCCCGGGGCGGGTTCGACGTGGACATCGCGTGGGAAGGTGGTCGCCTGGAGGAGGCGAGACTCACGTCGCGACTCGGCGGGGCGTGTCGCCTTCGGGCGCCGGGGGACGTTGATGCATCGTGCGATGGCGTCGACGTGGAAACGACGCGACATGACGACGGAGCGTGGGAGTTCGAGACAGAGGTCGGTCGTGTGATCGTCGTGCGACCCAGGGGATAAGGGAGACGCGAATGGTTACGCCGGAGCAGGTGCAGCAGTACCGCGAGGAAGGCTACGTCAAGGTCGAGGGGCTCTTCTCACCGGACGAAGTCGGTGAACTCGGCTCGGAGATGGTGCGGATCATCAACGAGTGGGGTCAGGAGACCATCGGTTGGCACGGGCCGTGGCGGGAACGCTACCTCAAGGGCGAGGAGCAGCAGACGACGAAGGCGGTGTTCCTCCACAACCCGCAGCACTACTCGGCGACGTGGGGGCGCATCCTCTTCCACGAGGGTTTGACGTCCTCGATCACCAAGCTGGTGTCGCCGACGATGCAATGGCATCACACCGTTCTGCACGCGAAGCCGCCGACGCTGGGGACGCCGTTCCCCATGCATCAGGACTACCCGTTCTACCCGCACCAGTACCCGCACGAGGGCGCGGACTTCATAGACTGCCTGGTGCATCTCGACGACGCGCCCGCCGAGAGCGGCTGCCTGCACGTCGTGCCCAAGAGCCACCTAGGTGGGCCGCTTGAGCACATCACCGGCTCCCACACGGCGCCACATCTGCCTCCGGACGACTATCACCCGGACAAGATCGAGACGGTGGAGATCCCCGCGAAGGCGGGCGATGTGATCTTCTTCAGCTACCTGACCATCCACTGGTCCGACTGCAACCGCACCGGCGACTGGCGCAAGGGCGTCCGCATCGGATTCCACGATGCGGAGATGCGGCCCGTGGGCAAGGACCCCGCGGAGGCGTACAACAACACGATCGCCACGGGGTTCAAGTCGAAGCCAGAGAGCGCGGCGACGGCTTCGTAGTCTGGTTTTCGTTGCGTCACCACGTCCGCGAGACCACACTCCTCAGTGTGGAGGGGGCATGCCAACCAGCGTGCCTCCTGCCTGGGGAGGACCGTAGATGTCGCGCGTGACAACGACCTGGCTGTTCGCGCTCCTGTGCGCGGTGGCGTCCTCAACTGCATCGGCCGCGCTGCCGGAGCGCATCGCGTTCAGCGCGAGCGGTCGCGCTCGCGGGTGGCACATATACACGGTCACTCCGGACGGCCTGAGCGTTCGCAGGTGACGGCGGGCGCCCCCGTGGTGGCGTCCGAACCTGCGTGGTCCCCCGACGGCGCGAAGCTTGCCTGTACGGTGTACAGGGACGACATGCCAGCGATCGCCGTCATTAACCGCGACGGCAGCGGCGAGCGCCGGCCTACCGACCCCGCCGCCCCTGACGGCCACCCGGCGTGGTCGCCTGACGGCTCCCAGATAGCGTTCTCGCGCATAATGGGCCCGCACGACAACCGGATCCATGTCATGTCCGCTGACGGCGAGGATGTCCGCACACTCACCGGCCGTCAGGCGTCCGAGTTCGCACCGGCGTGGCATCCGTCTGGGCGGACCTTGCTGTTCTCCGATGCCGATACGCACACGCTGGTGAAGTTCGACCTGGCAGACGAGCGCCGCGAGTCGATCGCGGCGGCCGCGTGGTTCGCCGAGTGGTCCCCCGACGGAAGGCGCATCGCCGCTAGGATCGGCACGGACGTCTATGTCATGGATGGCGACGGCGACAACCTGCGCCGTCTCACGCAGCACCCGGCCCACGACTCCGAGCCGTCCTGGTCTCCGGACGGACGGCAGCTCGTGTTCACATCGGATCGTGATGGGATCACGCAGATATACAGAATCGACGCGGACGGCGGGAACGTGCGGCGCCTGGTAGCCGGCCGCAGTCTGGACACGAACCCCGCCTGGTGGGGGCCTAGCAAGCTCGCCGTGACGTCGCGCGAACGGCGGGCGACGATGTGGGGTTGGCTGAGGACTCGCGCCATTGCCACGCGGTGAATGTGCCCGTGTCGATGCGCCGGAATCGTCATATCATGGCTCGCCTCCAAGTACCGCGACCACGCCAAGGGCCTGCCGATGATCTCTCCACGCACGGCGCTGCTGATGATCCTCTCTGGGGCGTGCGCCCACGCCGCGCCGCAGGAAGCGAACTACGACGAGTCGCAAGTTCCGGACTACACGCTCCCGGACCCTCTCGTACTGGACGACGGGACCAAGGTCGTAACGGCGAATGCTTGGGCCACGAAGCGTCGCCCTGAAGTGCTGCGGCTGTTCGAGGAGCATGTATACGGCAAGACCGCGGGCACGACTCTGGACGTTACTTTCGAGGAGGCGTCGCGCGACGAGGCGGCTCTCGGCGGCAAGGCCACGCGGACCGAGGTGACTGCGTACTTCACCGCCGACACGTCCGGCCCACAGATGAGCATGCTCATCTACCGGCCCAACGACGTCACTGGTCCCGCGCCCGCCTTCGTGGGTCTGAACTTCAGCGGCAACCACACGGTGACGGATGACCCAGCCGTGATCCTGAACTCCGGGTGGATGCGCCCCAACTCGGGCGCCGGCGTGGTCGACAACCGCTCGACCGAGGAGTCGCGCGGCAAGAGCGCCAGTCGATGGGCGATCGAGACGATCGTGGATCGTGGCTATGCGCTCGCGACCATCTACTGCGGGGATCTCGACCCGGACTACGACGACGGGTTCTCCAACGGCATCCATCCGCTGTTCTACAAGCCGGGCCAGACAGAGCCCGCCGCGGGCGAGTGGGGCACGATCGGGGCGTGGGCGTGGGGGCTCAGCCGCGCCGTGGATTACTTCGAGCAGGACGACGCCATCGACGCGTCGCGTGTCGCGGTGATGGGGCACTCGCGGCTGGGGAAGACATCCCTCTGGGCGGGCGCCCAGGACGAGCGCTTCGCTCTGGTCATCTCGAACGACTCCGGCTGTGGCGGAGCGGCCCTGGCGCGTCGGCGCTTCGGCGAGACCGTCGGCCGAATCAACACAAGCTTCCCGCACTGGTTCTGCCGCAACCATCGCCGCTACAACGGCGCCGAAGACGACTTGCCCGTGGATCAGCACATGCTCATCGCGCTGATGGCGCCGCGGCCCGTGTACGTGGCAAGCGCGGCGGAGGACACGTGGGCCGACCCGCGCGGCGAGTTTCTCGGAGCGTTGGGGGCCGATCCCGTGTATCGCCTTCTGGGGACCGATGGCATGGACGCGGACGAGATGCCCGCAATCGAGCAGCCGGTGACGAGCCGCATCGGCTACCACGTGCGGCACGGCGGGCACGACGTGACGGATTACGACTGGGAACGGTATCTGGACTTCGCGGACAAGCACATGCGCTAGGCCGGTATGAGGGAGTCCTGCCGCTGGAATGCCATCGGTTGGGAACGCCACGCCTTGGACATCACGTCGCTGCCGAAGGTGGAACTGCACTGTCACTACGACGGCATCGTCGATCCGGCGATGTTGCGGGCGCTTTGCGCAGCAGGCGAGCCCTTCCCCGTACCCGCCGATGATCTGGAGGCGGCCCTGCCCGTCCGTGGGCTCGATGACTTCATGCGATGGTTTGCCGTCGCGGACGTGGGCAGCATGGACCTTCGCCCGTTCGTCCCCGTCTTACAGGCCCACGTCGACCGGCTGCGCGCGCAGAACGTGCAGTATGCGGAGATATACACGAGCATCCCGCGCGGTAGCCCCGATACTGCCGAGGGAATGCGAAGGTTCGCCGAGAGCGTGCGCGAGCGCGAGGCCGGCGAAACGCAGATCGAGTTCGTGATACAGATCGGCCGTGGTGGGGCGCCGGAGCGTCTGCAGGCCAAGGTGGAAGAGGCGACCGCCTTGCACGCCGCTGGGCTGGTCGTAGGGATAGCGATCGCCGGGCCCGAGCAGGACCACCCGATCCGGCCACACACCCGCGCCATGCGATTCGCCCACGATGCTGGCGTACCGATCGAGATCCACGCGGGCGAATGGTGCGGCGCCGAGTCCGTGTGGGACGCCCTGGAGTACGGCTATCCGAGCCGCGTCGGGCACGGGGTGGCGATCTTCGAGGATGAGGCGCTCGTGCGGCGATTCCGCGACGAGCAGATTCACATTGAGATGTGCCCGTCATCCAACGTGGCGACTGGCTCCGTTGAGCGCCTATCGGATCACCCGATCCGCCGCGCATTCGACATGGGGCTGAACGTCGGGGTGAACACGGATGACCCCGGCGCCTTCATGTGCTCGATGGATTCGGAATACAGGCTGCTGGTCGACGAGTTCGGGTTCACGGCAGAGGAGCTGGACGTCCTGCGGCGTAACGCCCTGGGCGCCCGCTTCCAGCCGACGCTGCGCGTGCCGATCGACGGCGTCGACTGAACCTGTACAGGGTCACCACTCGCGGCGCAGGCGCACGGACGGACGGTCGGTGTATCGGAGCGCCCACCGCGCGCCGGCCGGTCCATTGTCGAACGGAGTCATCGACGGCGGAGGGCCAGAAACCGTCGGCCGAGCCAGAGTCACGTGGCGCATAGTCGAGACGGTCGTGGTCAGAGCGAGACCGGACGAGCTTGTGGCCCCCTGCATAGACGCCAACCGCAGACGATGACCCCCGGTGGCGCCACCGCACCCAGAGGCGATGCTGGCGGTACAGATCGCTACTCCGGCCATGATCGCCCAACGTCTACGCATCTGCCCCTCCCATCTCGCGTGGCACACTCCCGCACTATGTTCCGGCGCACACACCCGCGCCTGCCTGCCTGTGTACCATGGCCGCATGGGGGCGTACAACCGGATCGGGCCTGCCGCGACGCCTCCGGCAACCTCGGTGGAAGATGTGTAGGGTGTTGCTGCGGCGGTACGTGACGGCATGCCGCGGTCGGTGGGCTGCGCGTGGGCACACTTCACGCCGGGCAGGCGGCGACGCTGGCTGTGCGCGTACGCGAAGCCGGGCGCGACTGTCAGCCGCGCCCGGACGAACGTGTCGAGATGGCAGGCAGGTTAGTGGGAGGCGTGCGCGGCCTCGATGTGACCGAGCGCTTCCTCGGTCGTCCAGACGGCGTTCGCGATGAAGCGGAAGTTCGTCAGAGCAGCGGCGTAGCCGTCGCCGTCGGGCACTTTCGCCGCAGCGGTGGCGTCTTTCACGACGGCGACCTCGAAGCCCTGCTCCATCAGCTCCCGCATGTGCGCCTCGACGCACAGGTTAGCGGACATGCCACCGAGGATGACCTTGTCCACGCCGCGCTTGCGCAGTTGCAGCACGAGGTCGTTGGTCTCAGGGCCGTACACCTTGTGGGGGCTCACGACTACTGTCTCGTCGTGCTCGATGTACTCCTTGTACTGGTCAAGCCAGTCCGCGCCTGAGCCGTCGAACCCCTCGAGGTCCAATGGGCCGGTGCGGTTGAACATCCCGATAGCGTGCATCAGCTTCTCGAGGGCGCCCTCGAAGTGCCAGCCGTGGTCGGACGGGTAGTAGTAGTGGGGCGAGATGAAGATCGGCGTGTCGGTCGCGCGCGCCGCCGCGAACAACGAGCCGATGTGCTCGACGGTGTCATTCTCGGTCACGCTCTCGCCAACGACGCCCCACGTCACACCATCGGGACTCAGGAAGTCGTTCTGTGGATCGGTGATCAGCAGCGCCGTGTGACCTGGGACAACTTCCATCCCCGGGTCCGGCAATTGTGCGTGGACCACATGGCCGAACGCCACAAGCAGCGCCACGGCCCAAACAAACGCAATACGATTCATCGCGAGCAGCTCCCTATACCTCATGTGCGCCGGGCTCTCCTTGGATTCAGCTCCTGTAACGCGCCGATCGACGCGCGATGCCGAATCGAACCCGGCGAGACCCTCCAGTATACGGCGCCCAGCATTTCGAGACGGCGGCTGGGGATGTCCGTCGCGTCGGACGGCCGCTGGCGTGTCGCTGCCGGGAGGCCACCCATGCGGGCTCAGCGGCGCAGGCCCTCGGGCGCCCCTGGTTACGGTGGCGGGTCAGACGCGCCCGCCAGGAGGCGCCATGCCGCCCGCGCCCTAATCGGACTCCATCGGTCGGCATCTGTGACGTGCACAATTGCCGCCCCTCCGTTACTGAGCGACACGAGGGCGCACGCTGCCCGTCCGGGGGGAACGCAGGCCCGGCGTCTGTGGCTGGGTGGTCGGTGAGCCGCCGCGCGGCTCCGCCGGCAGCGCCGGGCCGACACAGCTCCTGGTTCCCGCGCTCGCGCCAGGAACTGAACGTGGTCGTGCCCGGTGGGGCGGTCGTGACAGGCCGGGTCCCACGCGCGATGTGTATCGAGCCCCCTAGCGCTCGTCGACTGTGACGGGTCGCCACCATCCGCGACCCGGCCACAATGTCAGCGATGAGAACACCCCAGCCGTCATTATTCCATACGTCGCATGGGACCGCGTCGCAGGGCGCATTCCGCGCATTTCGGAGCATTCGGCCGTCAGCTTTCGATGCGGCGGGCGCATTGGGAGACTACGCGAACGTCTCGAATCGAACCGCTCGATGATTGGCTCTGACGCCCTTTCCCGCCGTTGGCACGCGCGTTGATGTAGGTATGGCGGCAACGTCGTACACAGCGGAAGGAAAGGACACCGTATGCGAATCAGATGCAGGTGGGCCGTCGCCCTGCTCGTCGCGGGCGCCGCGGCCGCCGCGAGTGCAGCGCAGGTGGGCCAGGGCACGAACGAACTGAACGCCTCGGGGGCGGTCACCGTGACGGGTTCGGGCGGCGACTCCACCACGACAACAGTCGTGGGCGTGGGTCTCGGACACTTCGTTTCGAATACTCTGGAGTTGGGAGGGGATTTCAGTCTGCTCAAAGGTGGAGGCGGCGATGCCTTCGGCGCCGCCAACCTGCGCCTGTCGCTGCACTTCCCCAAAACGGACTCCACAGCCCTGCCGTACGTCGGCGTGACCGTGGGGCGCAGCTACGGTCTGAGCGACAACGAGTACATGTACGGGGTCTACGGCGGGGTTAAGCTCTTCGTCTCTGACGGGGCGGCCCTGTCCGTACAGCCCTTCATCACGAGAGCCACGGCGGACTTCGGCAACGCCACGAGCCTGGGGATCGTCTCCGGCGTGTCACTCTTCTTCTGAGCGACTGCTCCTCACGGCGCTCTGCACAGCTCTCGATCGACGGAGGCCCGACTCATCGCCAGGTTGGGTGGGGTTGCGGGCGGAGCCCACCGCATGAACCGGTGAGGGCGTACTACACGGTCAGTTGCAGGACGACGATGCTGCGTCAGGTGCGCTTTGGCTCTCAAGGCGCCGAACAACCAACACGCAGCATCGTCGTTGCCTGCGCTGGGGTGAGCCTCGCTGAGGAAGGACTCGGCACGCTAACCTTACGGTTCGCCCTGCACCGCAGTGAGCGGTCGGCTATCCTAGCGTGAACGCGTGTCCATGGGCGCTAGATACCGGAGCAGTCACCCGGGGTTAGACGATGAGCCTGCCCGACAAGGACCGAGACGTACTGCGTAGCCTGGTGGAGCAGCAGGCGGCGATAGCCTCCCTACCCGTCCATAGAGAGAAGGCGGAACTCTGGCGTCGGCTCAATCGGCTGGAGCCGACACGGCCGTTGGTGTGGATCAACGAGATCTGCTGGAATGAGATGGACTACGAGGACGAGCTGACGCTCGTCACGACCGACCCGTGGGCTCGGGGGCAGGAGCTCGGCCTGCGCAGAATGCTGTATCAGTGGCGCCACCTGCCTGGGGACATGGTCGTCGACGACTACATGAGTTCGCCATACGTCGCGCACAGCACGGGATTCGGCATCAGCGAGAAAGCCGACATCGTACGCACGGACGAGACCAGCGGCACGATCTCGCGCCAGTTCCATCCGCAGCTTGTGGAGCCGGGCGACATCGAGAAGATCCGCACGCCGGAGGTGACGTACGACGCCGACGCGACCCAAGCCAGCTACGAGCGGATGTGCGCTGTGTACGGCGACATCCTCCCGGTGCGCCAGGTCGGCCGCAAGAACTGGTGGTTTGCGCCGTGGGATCTGCTGATACGGTGGTGGGGTGTCGAAGATGCCATGATGGACCTCGCCGTGCGCCCGGACATGGTGCACAAGGCCGTGGCGCGTCTCGTGGACGCGTACATGGCTGAGCTCGATCAGATCATCGAGCTGGACATGCTCACGCTGAACAACGACAACACGCGCATCGGCTCCGGCGGGTACGGGTACATCGATGAACTGCCCGAGCCGACCGCCGACTACGGTCCCGCGCGCACGCAGGACATGTGGGGCTGCGCGACGGCGCAGATATTCTCCGAAGTCTCGCCCGAGATGCACTGGGAGTTCGCCCTACAGTACGAAGCGAAGTGGCTGGAGCGGTGGGGGCTCACGTATTACGGCTGCTGCGAGCCGCTGGACATCAAGGTAGACGTCCTCAAGCGCATCCCGAACCTGCGGAAGCTGTCGATGAGCGCCTGGATCGACGCCGAGCGCGCCGTGGCGAACGTCGGCACGGACTATGTGATGTCCCGCAAGCCGAACCCCGCCGTCTTCGCGACCGACGAATGGCAGCCCGAAGTTGCGCGCAGGGAACTCCTCGAATTCCTGGAGGTCGCCGATGGATGTCGGGTCGAACTCATCCTGAAGGACATCTCGACGGTGCGCTACGATCCGCAGCGGCTGTGGGACTGGGAGACGATCGCGATGGAAGTCGCGGGCGCATGAGGCGGCTGGACCCGGGCTTCGGCGCCGGCGATGCGTAACCGCTCAGGACTGTACGCGATCGTCTCGGCCGACCGGGGACGCCGCGTGATCGTGGCTCGGACTCCATCCGGCTCGTCGCTGCCGTTCGTGAGTCTCGCGCCGGGCGATTGGTCCCAGGTGGACGGGCGGGAGGCGAGAGGACTTATGCGCGCGACGCTCGCCGTCGAACACGACACCGGCGTGCCCGTGACCATGCTCTACGCGACGGAGTGGCCTCCCGCGGGCGAGGAAGCCCACCGCGTCCTGCGCGTGGTTGCGTTCGAATGCTCCGACGCCGACGCGCTCCCGACGTCCGGCTACCACTGGGCCGACGACCCGGTGATGTGGGAGCGTCCGTTCATGGCGGACGCAGTCTCCGCGCATGTCGCCGTGTCTGGCGTGACCGACCCGCCCGTTCCCTGGTGGGCGCCGGGCTGGACGACGGGCGCTGTCGCGTGGTTGGCCGACCGGCTTGGCGAACTGGGTCGGCGACGCGTGGGACCGGTCGAGCCGGTGAAGAACGACTGGCAGAGCACCGTGATGCGCGCGCGCACGGATGGTGGTGACGTCTATCTCAAGGGGTCGGCGCCTCCGGCCACGCAGGAGTTGGCGATTCTGCGCGAACTCATCCCGCCCGGGATGAACGTGCCGGTAGTGTTGGCGAGGGACGCCGAGCGCGGCCTCCTGCTGACGGAGGACGTGCAGGGAGCCAACCCCGCCGAATGCGAGCCCGGGGCGTTGACGCGCGATGACGTGCGTGACTACGCCCGGGGATACGCGGCACTGCAGCAGGCAGTCGGCCCAGTTGCGTCGGACGCGGTGTTCGACTGCCGCCTGGCGCGGATGCCGTGGATGTACGCGGACGTGATCCGAGATCTTCCGTCCCTGCTCGAAGACGCCGACGATCCGCTATCCGAGGAGGAGATCGCGCGGCTGCGAGAGCTGGAGCCGGTCGTCTCAGCGGTCTGTGGGGAGGCCGATGCAGCCGGCATCCCTTCCCATCTGGTCCACGGCGACCTGGACGGCAACTCCGTTATCACGGCGGATGGGCCGGTAGCGTTCGACTGGGCGACGGCGTACATATCTCACCCGTTCCTCGATGTGTTCGAGTTTCCGTACTTTCATGGAGCCGTCGCCGGGCTGCCCGTGCCCGACGCGGCAGTCGAGCACTACCTGGCCGCCTGGTCGGCGCATGGATCGGCGTCGGACCTTAGGCGTATCGTGGCAGCTTTGCATCCGGTGAGACGTATGCCCTGGCTGCTCTGGTCGGCGAACGCCATCCGCCACCTGCGGGCCGCGACGTCTGGTTTCCCCCGTTTCCCATATTCGCCGGTCACGTCGTCCCTCAGGGACTGGCAGGCGTGGCTCGTGAAGTGCCTGCGCAGCCTATGCGTCGACATGGCTCAAGCAAACTGACCGCATTCGCGGAGGCTGACGAATGAGTCTCGATCTCGCACGGAGCGTCATCACGCGACTCGAGCCGGGCGATCGGCTCGCACACACGGAGTATTGCAGCAACTACGCGCTGTGCCGGGCCGTGACGGGTCGCGACCCTCGCACGGACGGGGACGCGTGGCGCGCCTTCAACGATGCGTGGGACGTCGACTTCAACTGGTCCACGAACGACGGTCCCGTCGGCTGGGAGAAGCGCGGGCGTACGACGGACATGGGTCACGCGGAGTTCCTCGAGGGGGGCGTCGACCGTCGGGACAACATCTTCTACCCGTTCCACACCGTTGAGGAGGTATGGGCGTTCGACGCCGTGAAGGAGTACGGCCTCCCCGATGCCGACGAACTGTCGGCGTCCTACGCACAGTCGTACGAGCGGACGCAGGAACGCCACACGAACCAACTGTTCCCGGGCGGCTACTACAAGACGATGATCTCGGGGGCGATCCAGGCTTTCGGCTGGGACATGCTGCTGCTCGCGGCGGCGGATCGGTCGAAGTTCGATCGCGTCATCGACAGCTTCTTCCGCCTAACGCGCCATCACGTCGAGGCGTGGGCGAAGACGGACATCGAAGTGTTCATCCAGCACGACGACATCGTGTGGAGCGCGGGGGCGTTCGTCCGGCCCGACTTCTACCGTGAGGTCCTGATGCCGCGGTACGCGGAGATGTGGCGCATCCTGCACGACGCCGGCAAGACGGTCCTGTTCTGCTCCGACGGCGACATGACGGAGTTCATCGACGACATCGCGAACGCCGGCGCCGACGGCTTCATCTACGAGCCGATGACCGACTTCGACTACATGGTCGAGGAATACGGCGACAGCAAGGTGATCGTGGGCAGCAAGGTGGACTGCCGGACGCTGACCTTCGGGACGCGCGACGACATTCAGCGGGAGATCGACGCGACGCTGGAGGTCGCATTCGACTGTCCGGGTTTCGTGTTCGCCGTCGGCAACCACATCCCCAGCAACGTCCCGGTCGACAACGGGCTGTTCTACATGGAGTACCTGCGCGAGCGTTGGTCGCGATAGGGTCTCTCGCCGCCACGAGGCGTCCGACGGGGCCCGGCCACGGCTCTACCGCCGTTCGAAGAGGAGCCGCCGCACGCGTCCGCCGGTCAGCCTGAACCCATTGACGGCGCCCTCGCCGTCGCGGAAGAACGCGACGACCGGGAAGTGATGGTTGTCGCTCCTGAACGCGTCGCCACAAGTCCGTGCCAGCGGGATGCGGCCGTGACGGCGATGGGCCGCGACCAATCCTCCCTCTTCCTGGCTCAGGTGGTACGTCGTGTCGAGCTCGGGGCTGTAGTACGCGCCCGTGTAACCCGCCATCTGCTCCGCGGTCACCGGCGTAGAGTCCAGGCGGGCGCCCGCGAGCTTCGCCTCGCCGGTATCTACGGTGACGAACGCCATCGCCCCGGCAGCGTCGCGGCGGAAGGCCAATCGCGTGTCGGTCCCGTCGACGGAGAAGGCGTTGCCGCCGTCGGCGGTCGGCCGTGAGGTCGGGTAGCCGTCTGCTTCACAGACCAGGCGATCGCCGTCGCGCGTGACATGTACGGCGGGCCCGTCCTTCACGGCGTACTCGCCGACGTACTCATCGAGGGGAGCGTCGGGTTGCGGGTCGGCGGCGACCTCGGCATCCGGGCGGTCAGCGGCCGCCGCGCTCTCGGCAGCGGTCATCTCGTCCGCGAGGTACACGCCGGCCACACGGCGCGCGAGATCCCCCGCTCCCAAATCGGCCATGTTCCCGAAGACGTTCACGGCAAGGTCGTGGTCCGGGAAACGGATCACCTGGCTGCGGAAGCCCGCGTCGGAACCCCCGTGTTCGACGACCCTGAGCGACCGGTATTCCCCTAGCGCCAGGCCGAACGCGTACGGGTTGTCTCCGCCGTCCGTCAACGGGCGCGTCTCGTTCATCAGGGCGACTAGCTGGCGCCCGCCGAGCTCGCCAGTGTCCAGGTTGCGGGTCCACTTCGCGAAATCCTCGACTGTTGTGAACAGGCTCGTGGCGCCCGCGTTCGCGAAGCTGAGGACGCTGTTGGCATAGCCGTCCTCCGTGCGCTTGTACGAGTATGCACGGTTCGGGACGATCCGCTCGTGGTCGTCCTGGAAGTGGGTGCGCGTCATGCCAAGCGGCACGAACAGGCGCTCGCGTGTCCAGTCGTAGAAGCTCTCTCCCGTCACACGCTCCACGATCTGCGCCAGGAGCGTATACCCGGTGTTGCAGTAGAGGTACTCGCTGCCCGGCGCGAAGTTGAGTTCGCGTTGATGCCGCACGAGCGTCATGATGTCCGCAGTGGTGATGACATCGTCAATGCGCTTGCCTGACAGGACCAGGAGTTCCCATTGGTCGCGGAGGCCGCTAGTGTGATGGACCAGGTGGCGAAGGGTGATCGTCGCGCCGAAGTCACGTACCTCGGGGAGATGGGCTCGGATGTTGTCGTCCAGCGACAACTGTCCCTCGGAGGCCAGCAACGCGACGGAGAACGCCGTCACCTGCTTGGATAGCGAGGCGACATGGAACACAGTCGTCGACGTGATGGGGATGTCGTACTCGAGGTGCGCCAAGCCGTGGCCCTTGGCGTACAGCAGGTCACCGCCGCGCGATACGCTCACGGCCGCTCCCGGAGAACCTGGGCCCGTGAGATGTGAGAACGCGCGATCTACCAGGGCCTCGCGGTCGTGGCGTCCGGCACCAGCGTCGGCGCCGTGCTCGACCAGGCTCTCGGCGAGCGCGGACAGCCCGAATGCGGTAGCGATTCTGTGAGCCGTCAGACCGTCTTCGTCGATGTAGTTGACGTCGGCCCCGGCATCCGTCAGCAGCCGCTGTGTCTCCCGGCGGTCGTCACGGGACACGGCCAGGAGGAGGGCGTCGTTCGCGTTGGGCGTCGCGGCCTCCGGCGTTGGCGGCGAATGCATGGCTGGCTCCGTTCAGGTTCGACGCCGGGCCGCCCGGCCGGTCACGCGGCGGGCGGGTCCGGGTAGAGGAAGCAGGCGCACTTGACCCCGTCGCCGACGGGGCGGCCGTCCGGGTACGCGTCCGCGCAGCCCTCGAACGCGTCCGGGCAACGCGGGTGGAAGTGGCAGCCGGGCGGCGGGTTCACGGGGGATGGCACATCGCCTTCGAGCCGTATCTTCGCGATCCCACTGTCATCCACTTTCGGCACGGCGGAGAGCAACGCCCGCGTGTACGGGTGGCGAGGGTCCTCGAGCACCTCGGCGGCCGGACCGTGTTCGACGATGCGGCCGAGATACATGACGGCGACGTCGTCGGCGATGTACTCGACCACGGACAGGTCGTGTGTGATGAACAGGTACGCCAGGCCCAGCTCGCGTCGGAGTTCACCGAGAAGGTTCAGGATCGCGGCCTGCACGGACACATCGAGGGCGCTCGTGGGCTCGTCGAAGACGATGAACCGCGGCTCGACCGCGAGCGCGCGAGCGATGGCGATGCGCTGACGCTGTCCGCCCGAGAACTCGTGCGGATAGCGCTCCATCATGTCGGGATCGAGGCCTACCTGCTCCAGCACGGCGCGGATGCGCTGCGTGCGTTCGGGCCGCGTCGCGCCACCCCTGCCTTGGGCGAGCATCCCTTCCTCGACGATCTCACGCACCATCATGCGCGGGTCGAGCGACGAGTACGGATCCTGGAAGACCATCTGCATATCGCCGCGTGTGCGGTTCAACTCGCGGGCGTTCAGGGACGCGATGTCCACGCCGGCCATCTCGACATTGCCCTCCGTCGGCGGAATCAGCCGTAGCATGCCCTTGCCGAGGGTGGTCTTGCCGCAGCCCGACTCGCCGACGACGGCGAGCGTCTCGCCCGCGTGGACGTCGAGGGAGACGCCGTCGACCGCGCGCACATGGCCGACGATGCGCCGCAACACGCCCTTGCGGATGGGGAAGTGGACGCGCAGATCCCGCACCCTCACGATGGCGTCGGCGGGCTCGGCCGTCGCGTGCTCGGACATCGTCGCCGCGTCTGTGGTCAGATCGTCCGGCCTCGTCGCGTCCGCCGCGTACAGGTGACAGTCCACCGTGTGTGCGGGCGCGAACTCATGCGCGTCTGGGTACTGGTCGCGACAGACGTCCAACACGTGTGGGCACCTGTCGGCGAACCGGCACCCGTCCGGGTACTCCGTCGCGGACGGTACGCGGCCCTCGATGGCCGCCAGCGTTGTCCCACGCTTGCCGCGCGACGGCAGTGACCTGAGCAGCGCCTGTGTGTAGGGGTGTGACGGCTGCGCGAACAGCGCCTCCGCCGACGCGCGTTCGACGATGCGCCCCGCATACATCACGGCCACCGTGTCCGCCTGACCTCGCACCACGCCGAGGTCGTGCGTGATTAGCACGACCGCCATCCCCAACTCCGCCTGGAGTTCGGCGATGAGGTCGAGTATCTGCGCCTGCACCGTGACGTCCAGCGCGGTCGTCGGCTCGTCGGCGATGAGGATCTCGGGGCGACAGGAGAGCGCCATCGCGATCATCACACGCTGCTTCATGCCGCCGGAGAGTTGGTGTGGGTACTCGTCCAGGCGCTGCTCGGGGTCGGGGATACGCACACGACGGATAAGCTCGACAGCCTCGGCTCTCGCCGCGGCCTTCGTCGCGGCCGAGTGTCGGCGGATCGCTTCGACGAGTTGGAACCCGACGGTGAACGTCGGGTTGAGGGATGTCCTTGGATCCTGGAAGATCATCGAGACGCGGGCGCCGCGGACGTCACGCTTCAGGTTCTCAGGCAGAGATGTCACCTCGGTGTCGCCTACCCATATCTCGCCGCCCGCGTGGTACCCGGCCGGCTGCGCGACCAACTGCATGACGCTCAGCGCGGTCACAGACTTGCCGCAGCCCGACTCGCCGACGAGCGCGAAGGTCTCGCCGGGCGACACGTCGAACGACACGCCGTCGACCGCCCGCGCGATCCCCTGGGGGGTGCGGAAGTAGGTCTGTAGGTTCTGGACGCTGAGGATGGGCGCCGGATGCTCCACCACTACGGCGCACCATCGACGGCGGAGTCCACGGATTCGACGTCCGTGCCCGGCAGGTCTTCACTGACCGTGGCGCCGGCGACGCTCGTGCGCCCCGACCACGTCGGCGTGGCGGTGGGTGTCTTCACATCGGGGTATTCGGCGAGGTCCGGCACGCCCGACCCCATCCTCATCGTCCCCTGCGAAGGGAAGACGCTTGCGTGTGGCGCGTCACTGTCAGGTAGCATCTCGCCGCGGACGGCGGAGCCGAATACCACGATGCGTTCGGGGTCGGCCACCTCGACGATGCGCCGCACGATCTCTCGCAGCGTGTCGTGGCCCACCTCGCCGGTATGTGTCGCCATCGAGCCCTATCCCGTCCGCAACCGGGGGTCCAACGCATCGCGCACCGCGTCACCGAAGATGTTCGCGGGTAGCACAAGCCCGAACATGAACGTGAACGCCGCCACGAGATTCCACCATATCACGGGCTCGCGGGAAAGCTCGAATCGCGCGTCGTTGATCATCGCCCCCCAACTCGCAGTGCCGGGGCCTACGCCGATGTTCAGATAGCTCAGCAGCGCCTCCGACAGCACGAGGCCACTGAACCTCAGCACGGAGGAGATCAAGACGATGTGCATGACGTTGGGGGCCACGTGGCGGAGGACGATTCGCCATCCCGAGACGCCGAGGCAGCGCGCCGCCTGCACGAACTCCTGCTCGCGCACCTTGAGGGTCTCGCCGCGGATCACACGACATAAGCCGGTCCAGCTCGTGACCGCCATGATGAACGACAGCTGGAACAGGCCGCGCCCGAAGATCAGCATGAACGCCGCGATGATGAGGACGCTTGGGATCGAAGCCAGGGTCGTGTAGACGTACGTGATGACGTCGTCCACGCGCTTCCCCGAGTACCCGGCAACGGCCCCGAAGAACAGCGCGAACGGGATCACAAGGAGCGTCGTGAATCCACCGATTATGAGCGCCGTTCGCGATCCCTTGAGCGCCTTCCACAGGACATCGTCGCCCACCTTGTCTGTGCCCAACGGGTGGCGTCCGGGATGTGTGAGGGCCGGGCGCTCGCGCGTCGTCGAGCCGTCGTCATGGCGGACAGTCTCGCGGCCGAACGCGGTCGCGGCCAGAGGCGCCGAGAACGTCCGCTCCGGTCTCCTCGACAGGCCAACCGTGGCGGCATCGAGGCGATCGAGGAGCGTTCGCCCGCCCGGCTGCAGCACCCGGTCGCCCTCGGCGTCTAGTTGCGGATGCCCGTCGGCCGTCAGGAGCGGATCGCGCCACCCGACGCTGTCGAGCAGACCCACCGCTCCGTACGCGCATAGGATGGCGAAGCAGGCCACAGCGCGCTTGCGCCGAAGGACGCGGCGGGTCGCCTCGCGCCAGTACGTCCGGCGCGATGCCCTCCACACAAGGACGGCCACGAGCGCCACGGTGAGCAACGTGACGACGTTGCCCACGCCGTATCGCCATTCCGCCCATGCCTCGCCGAAGGTCGTCATCCGCGCTACTCCAGCCTGACCCGAGGGTCGACGAGCGTGTAGCTCACGTCGGTCAGGATGAGACCCACGATGTACATGACCGAGCCGATGAACACCATAGACCGCACGATAGCGAAGTCCTGCGCCTGGATCGCCTCGATGGTGTAGCTACCGAGCCCGGGAATCGCGAAGAAGTTCTCCAGGAGCAGGCTGCCCATAAACAGGAACGGAATGCTCATCACGACCGTGGTGAGGATGGGGATCATCGCGTTCTTGAGGGCGTGGACGAAGAGCACGCGCGCCTCGCTCAAGCCCTTTGCACGCGCCGTGCGGATGTAGTCACGGCCGATTTCCTCCAGGAACAGCGTGCGGTAGTAGCGCACGCCGCCGCCTACGGAGCCGAGTATGCCGATTACCACAGGCAACACCACGAACTTGAGGCTGTGCACTCCCGTGTCGTACCCCGAGATGGGGTATAGCCGCCACATTCTCCCGAGGACGTACTGCGCCCCGATGATGTAGAAGAGCAGCGACACGGACATCATCGCGACGCAGAGGACAACTCCCCACGTGTCGAGGTACGTGCCGCGGTAGAACGCGACCACCATCGCGAAGAACACGTTCACAAGGACGCTCGCGAAGAACATGGGCGTCGTGATCATCAGGCTGGGGCCCATGCGACGGCTTATCTCGCGGGTGATGGAACGGCGCGCCTGGTCGGACGCGCCGAAGTCGAACCAGAAGAGGGGCAGGGTCTTGCGGGCGAAGATCGTGTCGGTGACCTTGCCCATGCCGGCCGCTTCGCCGTTCCACAGCCGCGGGGCGTCGTAGCCGCGTTCGGCCAGCCAGTTGGCGATGTCCTCGTCCGTTGCGCTCTTCTCGCCGAGGATTTGCAGCGCCATGTGCTCCGGCGAACTGAGGCCGAAGAACAGAAGGAACGTGATGAGGTTCACGCCCAGCAGTATTGGGATCGCGTAGAGCGTCCGGCGGACGATGTACTGGAGCATCTAAGCGCCCCGGTTTCGGCGGCGTATCGTCCACACCGCAGGGAGCGACCCCAACGCCAGGATCGCGAACCCGGCGGCCAGAGGACCGTATCGCGGCCGGTTCCAGCCCCGTCGCCGTTGCACGCGCGCGTCCGTGTCGATACGGCGATACTTCATGTTGTTGTTGGCCACGAGGGGAGGCGTCGAGTTGCTCACCCACGAGTGGTACAGCGAGAAGTCCACCGGGTGGACGCCCCAGAGCCACGGGGCGTCGCGCTGGAGGACAGCCGTCATCTCGTTGATCAGCTCCAGTCGACGTGGCGAGTTCGGCATGCTCTCCATCCGGGCGAACAGCTCGTTGAACCGCGCGCTGTCGTAGTTCGCGGAGTTCGGCCCGGCGTGTTCCGCCTTGCCGTTGGGGCCATAGAGCAGGAAGAGGAAGTTCTCCGGGTCGGGATAGTCGGCCAGCCATCCCCACGAGATGAGTTGGAAGTTGCCCCCTCGCACCTTGTCCTGGAAGCGACTGTAGTCCGTCGTGCGGTTCGCGACGACGGCGCCAATGGCGTCGAGCTTCTTCGTGAGCCAGCGGATGCGCGTGCGGGCGCCGGCGCCAGTCCATGAGTTGTCGAATCCGATCGTGAGCGGCTTGCCGTCAGGACCGATTCCGCCTGGATAGCCGGCCTCCGCGAGCAGGCGTCGCGCGCTGTCGAGCGACTTTCTCACCGGCTCACCCCGCGCGTCGTCCCAACCGTAAACGTACGCGTTCATGCGCTCGCGTCCGTCTCGCGAGCCGAATATGCCGGGAGGCACCGGGCCGTGCGCTGAGATGCCGCGGCCGTTGCGGAAGATGGCGGTGTTCTCCTCGATGTCGACGGCGATCGAGATCGCCTGCCGCAACTTGGCGCGCTCCTCGGAGTAACCGCCGACGACAGGGTCGAGCATGTTGAAGGCGTAGTAGTAGGTGGACGTTGCGACGGCCGTGTCCAGACGAATGTCGCGGTCGCGCATGAACGGGGAGAGGGTAGCGCCGGTCCCTCCCTCGATCTGTATCGCGCGGTCGAAGCTATCCTCCGGCACCCCGGACGCGTCGTAGTACCCCTGGAGGAATTTGTTCCATCGGGGGAGGCTTTCCTTCTCCAACGAATAGACCACGCGGTCGATGAACGGCAGCGCGGCGCCCGTGTCGGGGTGTGTCGTGCCGTCGACGGCGGCCGGGAAGCGCTCGTCCCGGTACCGTTCGTTCCTCGCGAGGGCGATCTTGGTGTTCGGGTCGTAGCGCTCCATGCGGTATGCGCCCGTGCCGACGGGGAACCGGTCGAGTGTGATGCCGCGCCGGATCAGCGGCGCCTGATCGTAGAAGTCCACCGCCTCGCGGGGCATCGGCGAGAAGAACGGCATGGCGAGCCAGTAGAGCATCTGCGGGTACTTGCGCGTGAGCGTGATCCGATACGTGTGCCGATCCACGACCTCGACGCCCGGGAACGGGATGGCGAGGTAGTCGATGGAGATGGGTTCCTCCCGCTCGTCTCGGGCGACATCGTAGCCCCCGCCCGCGCGCTGCTTCCTGCGCTCACGTTCCGCGTCGAGCCGTTCCTGCACGGAGACGCGGTACTCAGACATCCCGAGGATGTAGTTCTCGAGGATGCTGTATATCGGGCAGTTGAGACGCGGGTCAGCGAGTCGGCACACCTGGAGGACGTAGTCCTCGGCCATCAACTCACGCGAGCCCACGCGCGGCAGGTCGGCGATCTCATCGACGTCCGCGACCGCTCTGTCCGTGATGCCCTCGTACACGAGCGCGCCGGCCGCGTCTCGGGCGAAGCAGGGGTGCTCGCCGTACATCGTGCCGGCCTTCAGGCGCAGTTCGTACACCACGCGGTCGACATCTTGGGGCGGTGGGTCAGCGCCGAGACGAGCGCCGTCGGGCGCGTAGTACTCCGGGGTCGGCATCGCCTCGACGGTGAGGGGCTCCAACTCGTACGGCCGCTTGAGGTAGTGGTACTGGAACGGCGGCTCGTAGATCTGCGCAATGAGGCTGTACTCGTTCGAGCTGTACGCCATCGCGGGGTCGAGATGCTTCGGCGGCTCGCGGAAGGTCGTGTAGTAGATGGGCGCGTTCGCGTCGGATGCGCGGTACGGGTTGTTCGGTTGGGCCGGGTCGCATCCGGCGAGAACAAGGGCCAGCGCGAACACCAGCGCGATAGCGCGGGCGCCGGCTCCGTTTCGCTGCGTGTCAGTCAGCCTGCCTACCACCCGCGCCTTGCCCTCTGCTGCCGCTTGGCTTCGCCTACGGCGTCTCGGCCCTGCCGCAGGATACGGCGCCCGCGCGGGTGTCGTCACTGTTCGCCGTAGCGGCTAGGCTCCGGCGAACAGTGACAGCGCACGGATCATGGGTCGCCCGCGCGACGCTTCGACGCGCAGCCGCACGGCGTCACCGGTGACCGGCGCGAACCGGTCGATCTTCTTGTGCCCGATCGTCGTGCCGTCGGCGATGGTTTGCCAGTCTCCATCGACGCGCGCGGCCAGACTGTACCGTTCGATGCGCTGCCCCTCGGCGATGTGTTCCGTCAGCACGCACATCCCAAACGACCGCGGCCCTCCAAGCTCGACCTCCACCGTCGCGGGCATCGCGTCATCCTCAGGCGTCCAGAAGGTGTCTGTTGAGCCATCGGTGAGAGGCGCGACGGCGCCGTTCCCGGCGGCGAGGTCGGTCGCGAAGCGGCGGTCGATCTCTGCGCGGAACTCGCGCAGGCGGGCAACGTCGGGATCGGCGAGAAGCCCTTCATCGTTCGGCGGGACATTCAGCAGCAGGACGCTGTTGCGGCCGACGGACTTGTGGTAGATGTCCATGAGATGCTCGAGCGTCTTGACCTTGGCGTCCTCGGCCGCGTGCCAGAACCAACCGGGCCGTATGGAGACGTCGCATTCTGCCGGGTACCACACCTGTCCGCTGACCCCGGGATGGTGGTCGGGCGACGCGTCCTGCACGCTCCACTCGGTCTCCCGCGCGTAGCCGTCCTCGTTGCCGACCCAACGGACATCGGGGCCGCATATGGCGATGAGCGCTTCCGGCTGCAGCTCCTTGATCAGCCTGTAGTAGCTCGCCCAGTCGTATTCCTGGCGCTTCCCGTTCGGGCCTTCGGCGCAGGCGCCGTCGAACCACACCTCGGCGATGTCGCCGTACTCCGTGAGCAGCTCCCGAAGCTGTGCGCGGAAGTGCTCGTTGTAGCGTGGTGAATCGCCGTACGTCGGCTCGTGGCGATCCCACGGTGACAGATAGAACGCGGCGCGGACGTCGAACTCCGCGCATGCGTCCACGAACTCGCGCATGACGTCTCCCTGGCCGTCTCGCCATGGTGAGTTCTTCACCGAGTGCTCCGTGTGCGCGCTGGGCCAGAGGCAGAAGCCGTCGTGGTGCTTCGCCGTGAGGATCACGTAGCGGAAGCCGCACTCCTTCGCGACGGAAACCCACTGCCGCGCGTCCAGGCGCGTTGGGTTGAAGGCGGCGGGGTCCTCGTCGCCATCTCCCCACTCCTGGTCCGTGAACGTGTTCACGCCGAAGTGCAGGAACATCGCGAGTTCAGCTTCCTGCCACGCGAGCTGCTGCGGGGTCGGCTTCGGATGCATGCTTGCTTCCCAGGTGAACCGCGGACGCGACATCGGCCCGGGCCGCCGTTGCGGAACCCGGGCCGATGTGTCGCAGAGAATCTAGACTTCGCGCGCCGCCCACTTCACGCACGCCTCGATGTGCTCACGGAACCAGCTCTCGTACCACAGCTCGTCCGGGTGGCCGAGGGCGGAGTACATCACGCGACCCTCGCCGTAATCGTGGCACCAGCCCATGGCGTAGTCATGGTCCTCGCGGTTGCCCTTCGAGATGTCCACCGAGTCGTTGTCGATGCGCATCAGGACGTGCGTGCTGTCGCGATTCCAGTTCTTGAACGTGTAGATCTCATCCACGACGCGGAAGCTGTCGCCGAGCATGGACACGCTGGGGTGTTCGGTGTCCTCGACGATGATGTTCACCTCTTCGTGCCACGGGTGTCCCGCGAAGTAGCCGCCGAGCATCTCGCCGAACTCGGGCCAGTCGTAGCAGGTATCCGTGGCGTTGTGGATGCCGAAGAAACCCTTGCCGCCCTTCACGAAGTCGAGGATAGCGGCCTTCTGGTCGTCGTCGAACGGCAGGTTGCCGGTCGTCGCGAAGATCAGCACGTCCAGCTTGTCGAGGGTGTCTTTGCTGATGAGGTTGAGGTGATGCGTTGTGCGGACGGTCCAGCCGTTCGCCTTGCCTATCTGCTTGAGCGCGACTTCCGCGTCGGGGAGATACGTGTGTTCGAACCCCTCGGAGGTGCGCAGCATGAGTACGTTCACGGCGATTCCTTTCGTGTGGCATGCGCCAAACGGCCTGTCGCTCCAATAGTGCTCAAGTCGGGCGGGAAACGGAAGGGCGCAGCGCCGGCGTAGCGTCCGGATTCTTGCACAAGCCTGTCGCGCGTGCTAGAGCTTACACGTCGAGCCGGGCCGGACTGCACAGGGAACGGCCCGGCTTCAACCGACGGCTAGAGCGATCAGGTTCAGAGAGGGACAACGATGAAGTACGTTGCGGTGATAGTGGGTGTGGTGGCGCTTGCGGCGCTTGGAGGGCGACCCGCGGTGGCGCAGAACGTCCACGATGGACTTGTGGCGTATTGGCCCCTCAACGAATCGAACGGTGATACAGCGGCCGACGCCAGCGGGAACGGACACGACGGGACGCTTCTCGGCGACCCGGCATGGGGCGGTGGGCTCTTCGGCGGCGCGCTGGAATTCGACGGCGTTGAGGACGAGGTGGTTGTTCCGTACGACGCCGCGCTCAACCCGGAGACGCTCACCGTGTGCGCGTGGGCCAACGTCGAGCCGGGCAGCGCGGGCGCACACCGCGCGATCCTCGCGTCGCGTGATGATTTCCCCCAACGGGGCTACATCTTCTACGCCGAGCCGGCCGACACGTGGCAGTACTGGATCGGCGTCGGCGCCGGAGGCGTGACATGGAATTCCGTCCAGGGCCCGGCGGTGGAAGCCGGCGAATGGAGCCACCTAACCGGCGTCTATGCCAACGGCGAGCAGAGGTTCTACTACAACGGCGAGCTGGTCGGCGAGGCGGACGCGGAGTTGAATATCAACCCCGAACAGGATTTCCTGATCGGCGCGAGCGCGAACGAGCTGGACCCACACCTGTTCATGTTCGTGGGCCTGATCGACGACGTGCGACTGTACAACCGTGAACTGAGCGAGGGCGACATCGCCGCCGTGATGGAGGGCGAGATCGCCGCCGTGGAGCCGTCGGGCAAGGCGGCGGTCACGTGGGGGCGTGTGAAGACGAACTGACCGGCGGACGGCCCGCGCGGTGGGCCTGGCCGACGGCGACGACGATCGGTCACCGGGAGCGCGAGACCATGCGGACACACCGGCCGGGGCGCCGCCTCCACACGCCGTACGTGCTGAGCTGCGCCGTCGCGCTAGCGGCGGTATGGGCCGGATGCGGCGAGGATACCGCGGGGCCGCAGCCAGCGTCCATCTATAGCATCAAGCCCCGCGGCCGCGGGGCGGTATGCTGGGACACCGAGATCACGGTGGTGTTCACACGTGATCCCGGCGAGGTCCAGAGCGTGGGCGCGTGGCTGGAACCCGACGGACAGACCGGGGTCACGCGCACGTTCCGCGCAGACGGCGTCCCGACGGTGTCCTTCGACTGGCAGCACGGTGGGTCGGCGACGTTCGAGTACAACATCGCGGTCTGCGAATACGACGACCCCGCCCACCTCATCTGGGTTGCGCCCGAGGACGGCAAGCCTACGCTGGCCTCGCGACGTCAGACGAACGGCGTAGTGCTCAGATTCAACGAGGCTGTGCACCCGAGAGACGGAGACTGGTCCGAGACGTTCATGATGACGGACGCCCACGGGCGTGAGTGGGCGTTGCTCGTCACCGTCGACGTCGACGACAAGCGCGTCACGCTGAAGGCGCCCGAACCGGGGGTCTTCACGCCAGGCCGCACATACACGGTGCGAGGGATCGTCGCCGATCGTCACGGAAACGTGACGGAGGTCCAGTTCGCTGTCGTCACGAAGGAGGAGGTGTGAGCGTGCTGAAGACGTCCTCGCTCTCACTGGCGCCACACTGGCGCTCTGCCGCACGTGAGCCGTTCCTGAGTGCGCTCCTCGCCTGCTGCGCCCTCTCGGCGGGGTGTGGCGAGGAGCCGAGCGACGACGTCCGGCCCGAGCCTGCGTACGTCATCGACGTTAGGCCCACGCCCGGCGCCACCATCTGCCCGGACGGCAAGGTGATCGTCGTCTTCAATCGCGATCCCGGGCCCGTCAGGTGCGAGGGAGGCCGTCTCGACCCGGACGGGCAGACTGGCTCCCTGCGCACGTTCCGCATGGATTGGGGCCCGTCGATCTCGTTCGCATGGCCCGATGACGGGTCGCTCACGGTGGCATACTCACGGCTCACCTGTGGTGAAGGTGGGGCCGCGACGCTTGTTGCCGTCACGCCGGATGAGGGAGGACCGGTGTCGGCTCAGGTGTTGCAGGCCAACGGCATCGTGCTGGACTTCGACGAGCCGGTGACGCCGGCCGCAGCGGGTACGCGTGGCGCCTTCCGCGTTGTCGATTCCACCGGTGAAGAGTGGCGTCCGACCGTCACCGCGGATGGAGCCCGGATCACCCTGCAAGCGCCGCGGTCAGGAGTCTTCGTCCCCGGACGCGCGTACGATGTGACCGGTTCGGTGCTCGATGCCGTCGGCAACGCGACCGACATCCACTTCACTTACCACGCTATCGACGGGGACGAATGACGACTCCGCACGCACGCCGACAGGAACGCGCAGTGCGATGCGCCGCCGTATTGAGTTCGTTGGCGGCGTGCATCGTGTTCGCGGCCGCGGCCGGATGTGGGGAGGATGCCGGCGACGACGACCTGCTCCTGCAGCCGGCCTATGTCATCGACATCAGGCCCAAACCCGGCGGCATCGTCTGTGGGGGTAGCACCGTCACCGTGATCTTCAACCGGAACCCGCGCGTCGTCGAGTCCGACGCAGGCCGGCTCCATCCGGCCGTTCAGAGCGGCTCCACGCGGACGTTCTACGCCTCCGGGTTCTGGAGAATGTCGTTTCGGTGGGAACTCGATGGCGCGCTCACGGTGGACTACGCGCCCGTTATCTGTCGTTACGAGCCACCGAGGCTGATTGCAGCGACACCCGACGAACACACGTCGGTGACGGCTCAGGAGCTGGAGGCCCACGGCATCGTTCTGGAGTTCGACCAGCCGGTGACGCCGGCGGCAGCGGGTACGCGTGGCGCCTTCCGCGTTGTCGATTCCACCGGTGAGGAATGGCGTCCGACCGTCACCGTGGATGGCGCCCGGCTCACCGTGCAAGCGCCGCGGTCAGGAGTCTTCGTCCCCGGACGCGCGTACGATGTGACCGGCTGGGTGTTCGATGCCGCCGGTAACGCGACGGAGATCCACCTCACCTACGAGGCCATCGACGGGGACGAATGACAACTCCGCACGCACGCCGACGGGAACGCGCAGCGCGCCGCGCCGCCGTGTTGAGTTCGTTGGCCGTATGTGTCGTCCTCGCCGTAGCGCCGGGGTGTGGGGAGGACAGAGGCGCGGAAGACCTGCCCGCGGAGCCGGCCTACGTGATCGACATCAGACCTGCTCCCGGCGGGATCATCTGCGAGGGTCGCGAGGTGACCGTGGTCTTCAACCGCGATCCGGGCGACGCTCGCTGCGATGAGGCCCGGCTCGATCCAGAGGTCCAGACGGGGTCGCGCCGCACGTTCCGCGCCGACGGGGGCTGGAGACTGTCGTTCGCCTGGGATCACGGCGGCGCCCTCACAGTGGACTACGCCGCCGTCATCTGTGATTACGAGGAGCCCATCCTGGTCGCGGTTACACCCGAGCAAGGCACGTTGGTGACGGCGCGCGAGCTGGAGGCGAGTGGCATCGTCCTGGAGTTCAACGCGCCCGTGGAAGCGCCGAACGACCAGCCCAACCGCGCGTTCCGCATAGCGCAGGTCGACGGGGATGCGTGGGACTTGGCCGTGTCCACGGCCGGCCGTCGTGTGACGCTACGCGTCCCGGCCGGCGTCATCGAGCCCGGCCGCAGCTACGTCGTCACCGGCGCCGTGACAGATGAGCGCGGGAACGAGACGGAAGTCGCCCTTACGTACGTGACCGTCGCCGCCGACGAGTGACCGCCACATCGTAAACCCATGGAAGGATGCCGTGGGTATGAGAGCCACCACGAGACTTCTCCTGGCCTGTTGGGCGTTCGCCGTGGCGTGGGGCTGTGGCGAGGAGGAGGAGCCCGTCATCGAGGCGGCGTACGTGCACTCCGTGCGTCCGGCGCCCGGCTCCACGGTCTGCCCTCGTCAGGACATCACCGTCGTGTTCAGCCGAGACCCCGGCGCGGTGCGGGCGACGAGGGCCGACCTGGAGCCCGCCGAGCAGAGCGGGACAGTTCGGACACTCTGGGCGGGGTACTACACGCCGATAGAACTCGCGTGGGGCGACGATAGCACGCTCACCGTCGACTACCGATACTTGCCGTGCGACCCTCAGGCGCCGACGGTGATACGCGCGTTCCCGGAAGTTGGCGTGCCCGTTCCCGTCGCGGATCTTGAGGCGCGAGGCATTGTCCTGGCCTTCGATGAGGACATGGACCACGACGACTTCGATTGGCCAGAGGAGTTGCACGTGACCGGCCCGCCCGGATGGCTATGGGACGCGCCCGTGACCGTCGATGGCGCCGTTGTCACCGTCGGCCCGCCGGAGCCTGGCGTGTTCGAGCCGGGCCAAACGTACACACTCCGAGGCACGGTCAGGGACAGGCGCCACGGCATACAGACAGGTGTCCGTCTGACGATCACGACAGAGGGCGGAGGCCCGTAGGGGTGCTCTGGCGTCGCTCTCCGCGCCTTCGCGACGACATGCTCCCATGCAGCGCGCTACCGCTTCGCCGGGCTTCTGAGACGCGCCCAGCTTGTCGCGAGCTTGCCTCCGGCCTCGACGGCTGCCGACCCTCCTGGCGTCAGGTCGTGCCCGTTCCCCGATGCGTCGCGGAACGGCGTGGCCCCCTCGAACTGCCACAGGGCGAGCGTGTTCCGGTCGACGCCGAGGCGCCGGGGCGGGATGTCGTCCGCCCTGTTGTACCGAAGCACGTCCGACACGCGGATGTCGTCGACGAGGCCCTCAAACGCAGTTATCCGTGGCCCGTGTTCCAGTCTGAAGTCGCGTTGAGGCAGCCATCGGGCCGGGCTCGCGATGCGGAGGTCGCGCGCGGCGGTCGGGAGTACGATGCCGCCGCCACCCTCCGGTCTGTCGAGGACCCTGCGTCTTCCGTTCGCGTAGTAGCTGGCGACGCCCGGAGCCTCGGCGTGCAGTTGCAGAGCGACGTGGAACCACTCGCCAATCGGAACGTCCCGATCGCCTGCAACCGAGAAGACGCTGGAGAACGTCATTCCCCAGTCATCGGCCCAGACGCTGCCGAACAGTCGCGCCTTGGCCGGATCAAATCCGGGGTCGGGCTGTCCCTCCTCCTGCACAACCCCAATGCCGAACGTGTACTTCGTCGGCAGTGAGAAGAACGTCTGGACTTGGCCCACGTCGGGCAGGTCTTCAAGGTAGAACCAGCCCTCGATCGTCAGCCCGTCGCGCCCCACGACATTGAACGCGTCGTCGGCCGGCGCGAACAGGCTGGCGCCCTCCTCCATGTGCAGAACGCCATCGATGACCTGCGCCTCGGCCTCCGCTGTCGCTCCGATCCCAACCGCCACCAGAACCGCGGCGACCACGTACCCCATCGATCGCATCGCGAACTCCTTCCTCCGCGTGTAGGCGCGCTCGCCTACCTGCCGACACTCCTAACCTGCGCCCAGGTGATCGCGAGCTTGCTCCGCGGCTCCACGGCCAGTGGCTCCACGGTGATTGTGCCATCGTGAGACAGGCGGTGCCAGTTCCCGGACCTGTCGGCGTATGGTCGGACGCCGTCGAGCGTCCAGAGCGCGACGGTGTTCCCGTCCGGCGCGCAGTGTCTCGGACGAACGGCGTCCCTCCCGGTGTAGTCGCCTATACTCGACACGCGCACTTCGTCTATACGCGCCCCTTAAAACCGACACATCCGTGTCCCGCTCGACACCGACCCCGTTCTGCGCGACCTCAGGGATGGCTCCGCGCGGAACTGCGAAGCGACGTGGAACTACCCCTTGAGGCGCGGGTCCCGGCCGTCGCCTTCGCCCTCGATGCTCGTGGGTGTCGACGCCGATGCCTGGTCCGACCAGAGGCGGGCGGGCTCTAGCTCTGGGACACTCCCGCCGGCGACCGCAGCGGATACGCCCGGCGGAGGAGGACATCGCGATGCACCGCAGGCTGAGTTCAGCGGCGTCTTGGCGGGCGGCGACGGACACCGTGCGATCACGAGCGGAGCCGGCGGTTGACAGAGCAGACCGTCTGTTGGTAAGCACTCCCCCAGCCGGGAGGGCCGGCAGTAGGAGGAGGGAACCATGCCCGATCCGATCGCGGACGTAGCGACGTACGACTTCCTGTCACCGGACCAGCAGCGTGCGATGGATCAGGACGGCTGCTTCGTCGTCGAGAATGCGCTACCCGCTGACGTTGTCGGCGAACTCGACGCCGCGATCGACGAAGTCTACGAGCGCGAGCAGCGCGCGGGACGCCTGCCCGAGGACGGTCGGCTCAACATGCGCAACTGCGTGACCGAGCACGACGCCTTCCTACAGCTCATCGACTGGCCGACGACGTTCCCCAAGGCGATGGGCATCCTGAACTGGAACATCCATCTCATAACGTCGCACCTTCTCGTTTTGCCGTCGAAGGAGGCGCCGGAACAGCCGGTCCGCGTAGGGCTACACCGGGACGGGGGCACCTCTGCGCGCGAGATGGTGGAGCCACACCCGCGCATCCTGTTCAAGATCGGGTACGTGATCAGCGATCAGACCGACTCCGCGTCGGGGGCAACCGTCGTGGTTCCCGGCAGCAACCGGTACCTCGGGGCACCACCGACCGACCCTGAAACCGGCGGGGCGCGGGGCGCGATCTCGATGAACTACGCGCCGGGGGCCGCCTTCTTCTTCGAGCAGCGCACTTACCACGGTGTGGGCCACAACTACTCCGGCAAGCCGCGGAAGACGATCTTCATCGGCTACGCGTACCGGTGGGTGAAGCCGATGGACTACATCGTTCAGCCCGAATCCCTGGTCGACCGCGGCAACGCCGTGCAGAAGCAGTTGCTGGGCGTGGCGGAGGACGCGTTGAGCTTCTACTTGCCGCAGGATGCCGACGTCCCGCTCAAGGCGGTCATGGCGGAACGCGACGCATCATGACCGAGGCGGGACGATGGTCGGCGTCCCCTCGGCTCAGAGCGTGATGACTTCGCCTGTCTTCGACGACTCGTAGATAGCGCTGAAAATCGCGACGGATTTGCGGCCTTCCTCGCCGTCGACCTGCACCGGGCGGCCGTGAACGATGGCGCCGGCCATGTCCTCGATGATGTTCGCCGGCAGGTCCGGGCTCACTTCGAAGTCATCCAGCGATGGGTTCTCCTCGCCCTCGCGCTCGTAGCGGGCGACCTTCGTGCCGTCGAGCGTGAGCGTGCCGGTGTTCCCGCTGACCTCGATCGTCGTGCCGAGGTTCGGGTAGCTGCACGTCGTGGTTTGGATGACGCCGAAACCGCCGTCCGCCAGCGTGAGGATCGCGACGCTGCAGTCCTCGGTGTCGATGTCGTGGTTGAACGTGCCGCTGCGCCCCTGCACAGTCACGACGGGCCCGAGCAACCACTGCAGCAGGTCGATGGAGTGCACGCCCTGGTTCGCCGCTGAGCCACCCTCCGTGTCCAAACGGCTGCGCCAGCCGGGCGGCCATCCACCGTCGTAATACGACTGTGGGCGGTACCACTTCATGCGTAGGTCGCCCAGGACGATCCGACCGATCGCCCCGCTCCTCAGAGCCATGCGCACCTGATGCGCGCTCGCGGAGTACCGCTGGCCGAAGTCCACGCCGAGCACGACGCCCGCGTCCTTGGCCTTGGCGATGAGCGCGTCGCACTGGTCGAGGCTCACGTCCATCGGCTTGGTCGTGAAAGTGTGTTTGCCTGCATCGATCGCCTGCATCGCGAACCGTGCGTGCGTGCCACTCGACGTGAAGACGCCCACGGCATCAATGTCGTCGCGCCCGAGCATCGCGTCTAGGTCGGTCGTCCACTCGCATCCGAGTTCTTCGGCGCGCGCCTTCGCCTTGTCCTCCTGCAAGTCGCAGATGCAGACGAGTTCCGCGTTCTCCGACTCCGCGGCCATCTTCGCGCGCGACGACCCCACGCCGAGGCCGAGGATCCCTATTCTCACCGCCATCTGTGCTCTCCTATTCCGATGGGGCCGCCGATTCCGGTGGCGGGCCAGGCGCCATTGTGGCAAGGCGTCGCAGGAGTCACAAGCGCGTCATGCCTGGGGGAACGCCGTCCCGTCCTGCGGTTCGTAGCCGAGGATGCGGCATGTCTCGGCGATATCCATCTCCGACTTCACATGGCGTGACGAACCGTGCACGATCGCGAACGGGAGGTCCTCGACGTCGACGCAGCAGCCGAAGAGCTGGGCGGTGTCGCGTGGGCTGATCGAGCCGTGACGGCGGTCGGTGTCCCAGTCGCGCGACTGATCGAAGCGGGGACTGCCGAGTCTCACGGCGATGGATGAGACGCCGTGCTTGTGCGAGAACACGCGTCCCAACGCCTCGCCCCAGCACTTCGTTGCGCCGTAGACGTTCGCCGGGTACATGACGTCGTCCTCGAGCACGCGGCCCCGCCCGGCTTCCGTGTATCCGATGATCGCGTTCACACTGCTGGCGAAGATCACACGGCGGCATCCCGCGTCGGCCGCGGCCTGGAAGGCGTTGTACGTGCCGATGATGTTCAGGTCGAGCAGCGTCTCGTAGAAGTCGGCGCTCGGGCTCCTGTCGGCGGCGAGGTGTATCACCGTGTCGATGCCCTCGCACGCGGAACGGAACGCGTCCAGATCCGTGATGTCCATGTTCCGCGTCTCGTGGTCACCCGGGGCGGGCACGTCCACGATGTCCGTGAGTCTCAGGGCGTATCGGTCGCCCCAGTGCTCGCGGAGGATGCTGCTGACTAGCCCTGCGGCTCCCGTGATGAGGACACGTCTTCGGTCGGTCATGCGTCGGTTCCCGTGAGATCAACGTAGGTGTTGCGCGGGCGATAGTCTCGCGCCGGGAACCGTCGCCGTCAACGCGCGGACGGGTGGTATGCCGCCGAGGTCACGTCGTGTCCCCGTCCAGGGAGGGGCGCGTGGCATCGTCAACAGCGAGTGTCAAGTCGGCGACGCGCTCGTCCATCGCGTCGAGCTGTGCCGTGATGCGGCTCAGATGGTCCTCCATGTCTCCCAGTTGCCGTTGTAGCGGCAGGAGCAGGCGACGTTTCGTCAGGTAGGAGAAGAGCGGCGGAGCCAGGGATCCCACCAGCAAGAGAATGAACACGTTCCACATCAGCCATTCGGCCATAGCGCCCCCATCTGCGTTTCCGTTGCCCGGCGCCCAGGCCGCGCTCCCCTGCGAGCGACGTCGCGCGTGTCCCCGCGCGGTTGAGCCCCTAGCGAAGCAGCTCGGCACAGTCCCAGTCGCCGAACGCCTGTAGCGCCAAGTTCACACCTCCGTACGACGACCATGCGATCGGCGGGAACAGACACGCGATGATCGCCAACCGGTAGTCCCGCTCGAAATCGCCGCGGGAATACGAGGAGACGCCGCCCGCCACGAGGCCGTCGTAGTAGAGGGGTAGAACGCTCTGTTCTATCTCGCGTCGCAGCTCGAAGGCGCGGAAGAACACGAGCATGTACGCGATGTCATATGGGCCGATGCCGCGCTTGTACGTCTCCCAGTCGACGAGGAGGGTCTGATCCACGTCGCTGTCGCGCGCGAAGAACATGTTGTGCACGTGCGCGTCGCCGTGCAGGAAGGTCAACGCGCGGCCGTCGGCGATCCGGTCGATGAAGATGTCCGGCCATCGGGCCACCGCGCGTTCCAGGGTGTCGCGTCCTCCCGAGGGGAGTTTGTCGGCGTGTTCGGCCAGGAATGCCGGGAGCGCTCTCTCTCGCCAGTGTCGAGCGTTCGCGCGGACGTTCTCGACGGAGCACGCATTCGCCATGCGTAGCGGGCCGCCGTGCGCGTTCATGAACCGGGGAGTTCCGAGGCGGTCATGCTCCCACCAGTGCGTGTGAACCTTCACGAGCGAGCACGCCGCCGCGTGAAAGTCGCGCGCGGCCAGGTCTTCGCCCGGCGGGTCGTGCGTGGCGGAGATGTCCTGAAGGAGCAGATAGCACGCCTTCGCGTCGTCGTCATGGGCGAAGGCATAGCACGCGCCGACCGGCGGGTCCGTCATCTCCGCGACGAAGTCGGAGTAGAAGACGGTTTCGTGGACGCCGCCACCGTACCATGCCTCCCGGTAGAGCTTGTACAGGAGGCGGCGCGGCGCGCCCTCAGTGGCGCCATCGTACTCTACCTCGAGCGGCGTCCAGAAGGCCGCCGTCGACTCGAACGCCTCCCCCAGTGTGACGCGGCGCGCTTCCCCCGTAGGGAGCGACCCGCTCGCGCGGAGACGGCTTGTGATCCAGTCGGGTGTGATCTGCGTTGGGTCCGGGATCATGCGGCGTGGTCCGTTGGTTTCCGGGTCGTGCGCTGGTCGTCTTCGGTTCTGTATGGGGCACGGCTAGGGCCCGTCTACGCCAGCAACTCGGCGCAGTCCCAGTCCTCGAACGCGGCCAGCGCCTGCCTCGCGCCGCCGTGATCCCAGGAAAGGGGCGGGAACAGGCACGCGATGACCGACAGCCGATAGTCACGCTCGAATTCCGCGTGCGAGTACGACTCAACGCCGCTGGCTACGAGCCCCTCGTAGTACGCCGGGAGGACCACGGCCTCTAGCTCCCGACGATGTTCCGCGTCGCGGAAGAACATCATGTAGGCGAGGTCGTAGGCGCCGAGGCCGCGCCGGTACGTCTCGAAGTCCACTAGGAGAACCCGCTGCGTGGCGCGATCGCGGGGGAAGAGCATGTTCATCACGTGGGAATCGCCGTGGATGAGCGTGAGCCCCCGGCCGTCACGGATCCGGTCGCAGAAGACATCCGCCCAGCGATTCAACGCGCGTTCGATGATCTCAAGGCCACCGTCTGGAAGATCGGCCCGCTCGGCGAGATACCTCGGGAGTTCCTTCTCGCGGAAGGAGCGCGCGTTGGCCCGGATGTTTTCCTCGGAGCACGCGTTGGCCATGCGCATGGGATCCCAGCGACTCGCCTCGAACCGCGCCTCGCGCAGCCGGTCGTGCTGCCACCAGTACGTGTGGAACTCCAGCAGCGACCGCGTGGCCGCGACATAGTCGTCGGGGCCAATACCCTCGGACGCAAGCTTGTGTGTCTTCGAGATGTCCTCCAAGAGCAGGTAGAGATCCCGCGTGGACTCCTCGTGCGCGAAGTCGTACAGCGTCCCAACCGGTGGGTCGGGCATCTGCGCGGCGAAGTCCGTGTAGAGGACGATTTCGTTGTAGCCGCCGTCGTACCGCTCCTTGTGGAGCAGCTTGAACATCAGGCTACGCGGCGCTTCGTCGTCGGCGCCGGTGTATTCCACGGCGACCGGGGTCCAGCTCGCGCCGGTGGACTCGAACGGCTCGCCCAGCGTGACACTGCACGCCGCTCCCGTCGGCAACCGACCGTTGGCGCGCAGACGCCTGGTCAGCCAGTCAGGCGCTATCTGGTCCGCGGCCGTGATCATCGCGTTCTCGGTGATGGGTCAGTCCTCCTCGCCGGAGGGCGCCCCGCCGATGCGCAGCACGTGCCCGTCCGGGTCCTCGACGCGGAACTCGCGGGCGTGCGGGAACTCCGTTGGCGGCATGATGATGCGCACGCCGCTCGCGACGTACTCGGTATGGAGGGCGTCCAAATCCTCGACGCCGATCCACACCCACGTCCCAGCGCTTCCCTGCCCGTCCTCGCACAGGTAGATGCTGTGACCGTCGCGGCCGACGCCGGCGATCGGCCCGCCTCGCCATTCGAGGCTGAAGCCCAGGACGTCCGTGTAGTGCGCCAGGCTCGCGTCGAGGCTGGCCACGTTGAGTATGGGTGTGATGTTCTCGATCGTTCTGCCCGCCATGAAACCTCCTATCCAGTACGCTCGCGTGCGACGAGAGCTGCGGAGGGCCGGAACTCCGACGCGCCGCTGCGGACGTTGCGTAGGCTATCGTGCTGGCAGGGCTACGCCAAGAGGTCCGACCTCGCAAGTGCCGTGGTCTATCGGTAGTGCGCGCATTGTGGAGCCGCCGACCGAGTAGTAATCTGCGGCTGCCACGGACTCGGCCCACGCGCCGACGGGTAGCGGGAGGAAACATGCTCGACGTGTGCCTGGACAACTTCGCTTCCGAGGAACAGTTGGCGGCGTTCAACGACGACGGCTACCTGATCGTCGAGAACGCGCTGCCGCCGGATCTGGTCGCCCGACTGAACGTCGTCATTGATCGCATCGACGCCGAGGAACGCGAGCAGCAGGGCCTCGGGCCGCACCAGATGATGACGAAGTTCGGCACGATCCTCGCCGACGTACTGTTCCTGGAATTGCTCGACTACCCGACGACCTTCCCCCTCGTGTGCGACATCCTCGGGTGGAATATCCAGCACTACATCTCGCACCTCATCATGTATCCGCCCGCGCCGCCGGGCGCTGAACGCGTGAGGAAGGGCGCGGGATGGCATCAGGACGGCGGGCAGCCGATCCCCGATATGGAGCGCCCGCATCCAAGGCTGTCTTTGAAGGTCGCGTTCTGGTTCAGCGACGTGAGCGATCCCGACAAGGGGGCGTTGCGCATCATCCCGGGGTCACACAAGCTGGACGAACTACCGGCCCGGAGCGACCCAGATGGCGATCCCGACGGCGCGATGCACGTGCTCGTGCAGCCGGGAACGGCTGTCCTGTTCGACCGGAGGATGTGGCATTCGCGCGGGTGGAACTACTCCGACGAGACGCGCAAGGTGCTGTTCCTCGGGTACAGCTACCGATGGCTGCGCGGCCTCGACTACAACCTGATGCCGCCCGAACTCCTACGCACGTGTGACCCGATCCGACGCCAACTCCTCGGCGACGGCGTCGACATCAAAGGTTGGTGGCAGCCAACTGAGGGGGACGTCCCGCTCAAGCAGTGGCTGCGCAAGCACCGGGGCGACGAATACGTCGCGTGAGCGGATCCGTCCGGCTTTGGGGCCGGTGCGCGCGGGACTTGTGGCCGATATGATGTGACCGGTTCCGGGGCGCGAACTCCGCAACGCTATGGAGACAGCATGAACGTAGACTGGCAGGGCGTGTTCCCGGCGGCGACGACGAGCTTCCACGATGATCTGTCGCTCGACTTGAAAGGAACGACCGACCATCTGGAAGCCATGATCGAGGACGGCGTTACTGGCGCGATCATGCTCGGCACCGTCGGCGAGAACAACTCGCTGGAGTACGGCGAGAAGCTGGATGTGCTGCGCGCCACGATAGAGCATGTGGACGGCCGGATACCCGTGCTCACGGGCGTCGCCGAGTACACGACGGCCCTCGCGTGCCGGTACGCGCAGGACGCGCGAGACGTCGGCGTCGACGGCCTGATGGTCCTCCCCGCGATGGTGTACAAGTCCGACGACCGCGAGACGATGGCGCATTTCCGGGCCGTCGCGAAAGCCACCACGCTGCCGATCCTCGTCTACAACAACCCTGTCGCTTACAAGGTAGACATCACTCCGGAGATGTTCGCGGAACTCGCCGACGAGCCGACGTTGGTCGCCATCAAGGAATCGTCCGAGGATGTGCGCCGCATCACCGACCTGAAGAACATCGTCGGCGACCGGTACATTCTGTTCTGCGGCGTGGATGACCTCGCCCTCGAGGCGGCGATGCTCGGCGCCGTGGGGTGGGTCGCTGGCCTGGTGAACGCCTTCCCCGCCGAGAACCAACGCGTCTGGGATCTGGCGATGGAAGGCCGCTGGGAAGAGGCGCGCGAGATATACCGCTGGTACACGCCGCTGCTCCATCTGGACACGGACGTCAAGCTTGTCCAATACATCAAGCTCGCGATGGCCGAGGCCGGAGTGGGCGCCGAGACGACGCGTCCTCCGCGGCTGGCGATCGTCGGCGAGGAGCGGGAGCGCGTCGTGGGCATCATCCGTCACGCGCTCGCGAACCGTCCACAGCTCTAGCCGGAAAGAACGCGGATGAAGATCACGCGCGTCCGGGCGTATCAGGCCGACCTGCCGCTCCACGAGGGATCTTACAACTGGTCCGGCGGGAAGTCGGTGTCCGTCTTCGACAGCACGACCGTCGAGATCCAGACGGACGAAGGCGTCGTCGGCTACGGCGAGGTCTGCCCGCTGGGGCCCTTCTACCTGGCCGCGTACGGGGAAGGCTGTCGGGCAGGGATCGGGGAACTGGCGCCACACTTGATCGGCGAGGACCCCCTCGAACTGGACAAGCTCAATCGGCGCATGGATGCCGCGATGAAGGGGCATCCGTACGTCAAATCAGCCATCGACATGGCGTGCTGGGACATCCTCGGCAAGGTGTCCAGTTTGCCCGTGTGCACCTTGCTGGGCGGCCGCCACGGCGAGGACTTCGTGCTGTATCGCGCCATTTCGCAGGATTCGCCCGAGGCGATGGCGGGCCGCGTCGGCGGATACCGAGACGAGGGGTATCGGCGCTTCCAACTGAAAGTCGGTGGCGACCCAAACGTCGACATCGACCGCATCCACGCCGTCGCGGAGAAGACGCAGCCGGGCGACAAGCTCATCGCGGACGCGAACACGGGTTGGCTCATGCACGAGGCGGCGCGCGTCGTGCGCGGCGTTCGCGACGTAGACGTGTACATCGAGCAGCCGTGTCCGACCTACGAGGAGTGCCTGTCCATCCGGCGACGCACGGACCATCCGTTCGTGATGGACGAGGTGATCGACGGCATGGACTCCCTGCTGCGCGGCCACGCCGACCTGGCGATGGACGTCGTGAACATCAAGATCAGCAAGTTCGGTGGGATCACGCGGGCGAGACAAGCGCGCGACCTGTGCGTGTCGCTGGGCATCGCGATGACGATCGAGGACAGTTGGGGCGGCGACATCATCACGGCGGCGATCGCGCACCTCGCGCACAGCACGCCGACGGAGTTCCTGTTCACCGCGACGGACTTCAACAGCTACGTCACGGTGAGCATAGCGGATGGAGCCCCGCAGCGCGTTGACGGCCGCATGGCAGCGTCCGAGGCGCCGGGACTGGGCGTGACGCCGAGGATGGACGTGCTGGGCGAGCCGGTTCTAGACATCCGCTAGGCGTCGCTCATTCGAGGAGGTGAGACCCATGGCTGCCACCGCGTTTGCCCTCGTCGGGGACCGCTACCACAACTCGGACTACATACGCACCGCGCTGACCAGGACGCTTGTCGAGGGCGCGGGCGTGAGCATCGACTTCACCGATGAGGTGACGATGCTCAACGCCGACACGCTCGCGAACTACCGCCTGCTGATCCTGTTCCGCGACGCGATGATCTGGGCCGACGGGTACGGCGAACAGGCGGCGAGCGAACCTCCAGTCCCTCAGCGGCCGGCGACCGCCACGAACTGGATGTCCGACGCGCAGGGGCAAGCTGTCCGAGACTTCGTCCGAGCGGGCGGCGCGGCGCTGCTCTGCCACAACGTCACGTACATCGCGAATGACAACGCTCCGTTCCGTGAGGCGCTTCGCGCGGCGACGCTCGGCCACCCACCGGTGCGACCGTACCGGGTGCGCGTGACGAACGCCGACCATGCCATCACCAGGGGCGTGGGCAGCTTCGTCGTCACCGACGAGCAGCACTACATGACCTACGACGGTGACCCGGAGGATGTTCTGTTGCGCAGCGTGAACGAGGAGGGCCTCGACTTCGGCGGGCACGGCGCCGAAGTCGAGGCGGGATGGGCGTTCGAGGACGGCGACGGGCGCGTCTGCTATCTGGCGCCCGGGCACACGATACCCGCGCTGTGGAACCCGGAGTACGTGAAGGTCCAGCAGAACGCCGCGCGGTGGCTGCTGCGCGAACTGTAACCGCATCCTGTGGCCGCTGCGTTACACGACATAAGCACGCATTGCTCGCGCACGGAGCGATCCCCGCATGCCTCTGTCGACGCGTCAAACCCGAATCAGTGCCCGCCTCGACCGTCTAGTGGGCCCCGGCCCCGCGGCGTTCTATCGCGACGCCTGCCGTCTTCTGGGTATGACCTCTCCCGTTGAGTCTGTCACTCATATCGCAGGACACTGTATCCGGGAGATTGAGAGCGCCGTCCGCGCCGTGGCACTCCGTTTCGCCAGCACGCCTGTCCCGCCGTGCACGCCCCGGCGACACCTCGTCGAGGTGGAATCCATCCTCAACGTCCTGGGAATCCCTGGCACTGGTGATTCTGGGCGCTTCTGGCGTGCGCACGCGGAGCGCGGCAACGAGTTCGGGTTCCATGCTCGTGCGCACCGCGATTCACTGCGGCGGCCCAGGGCGAGGGGTACTGAGTACGACGCGTTCATTGAGGGCTTCACGCGGTTCCTAGAGGATGTGCTTGACGGGATGGAGGCGCGCTACGCCACCGTCTTTGAGCGACTGGACACGCTTCTCGCTAGGCCGCCAGGTAGGAATGCGGTCAGCGACTTGCTGAACGTCACGCCCGACACGCCCGTCGCAAGGACGTACTTCTTCGACCGACTGACGGAAGCTGATTGGCTTCGGCCGTTGGACAAGAGAGGTCTCTTCCGCGATCCGCCCGGGCCGGAGTACAACGAGGAAACGCAGGCGGTCGGGTACCCGTCATGGCCCCAGTCCGGCTACCTCGCGCGAGTAGCCGGGCGCTCTCAAGCTGCGGCGGAAGCGGTGGCGGACATAGTGCTTTGCCAGGTTGGGAACACCGAGAACACCAGGATTCAGGAAGACTTGGTGGCCGCTGCGATAGCTATGCCAGCCAGTGTGAGTGTGAGACTCGTCGAACTGGTCGGTCTGTGGGTACAGAGGCCGTACCATGTGCGCCTCCCACGGGAGGTCTGCAAACTCGTCGCCAGGTTGGCCGACGGGGGTCAGGGACAAGCGGCGTTGGAGCTCTGTAGATCCCTTCTGGCTGTTCGGCGTGATCCGCGGAGCGGGGAAGAGCCAGAGGAGCACGCGTGGCCGCTGCCTCCCGAGGCGCACGCATGGTTTGATCCGGTGTGGTACCGCGACGCTATTGGGATACTGAACTCCGCGCGGCCCCCGCTGCTAGGCGTGAAGTTCCTACGCGTGTTGTGCGACCTGCTCGATCAGGCCTTGCAGCTATCGGCGAGGCACGAACACCCCGATGCAGCCGACACGTACTCGCCCATCTGGCGACGGGCGATCGAGGATCACCGCGAGTACGATCCGCACGACATCAAGGACATCCTCGTCTCAGCGGTGCGTGACAGTGCCACGGCGCTCATTGAGACAGGAACGGATGTTGCGGAGGTGCAGGGCTGTTTAGAGGAACACGGGAGCTGGACCCATGTGCGGATCGCGCTCCATCTCATGCGGAAGTTCCCCGGCCGCTTCTCCGACGTTATACCCGAGACGCTCGCCACGGCGGAGCTCATGCACAACTCGACCGTGGAGCGAGAGTACCTCGGGTTGCTTCGTGATCAATATAGCGGCCTCGCGGGGGAGACGCAGAGCGAGATTCTGGGCCTGATAGATGCTGGTCTCCGCGCGTCCGGGTCCCCGGCGGCAAGCGCAGACCTTGAGCGCCTCAATCGGTACTGGCAACGCGACCGGCTACATCTGATTCAGGCTCACCTCCCGCCTGATTGGCAGGTGCGACATCAAGCCCTGGTCTCGGATCTGGGCGATCCCGGGGATCCAGAGGACGCCGACGAGGGGGTGTGGGTCGGCCCCACGAGCCCCTTGTCTGCGACTGAGCTGTCCCCTATGCCGGTCGAGAACATCATCGCACGTCTTGGCGAATGGCAGCCCGACGGCGGGATAATCAGCCCGTCACGGGAAGGTTTGGCCAGGGAGGTCGAGAGGGTCGCTGCCGAGAGATCGGTCGAGTTCTCCTCAGAGGCCTCGGCTTTCATTGGATCGGACGCCACCTACGTGCGTGCCGTGATCTCTGGCCTCAAGACCGCAACGGCCAACGGCCAGGTGGTGGATTGGTCGGAGACGCTGGTCCTGTGCGCTTGGGTCGTCGCGCGGGACCGGGACATCCCCGGCCGAGACGAAGGTCAACGAGGTGAGGATCCGCATTGGGGATGGACGCGAAAGGCGATCGCGTCGCTTCTCGCCGCAGGTTTCCGCAACAACGCCCTACCGTTCGATCTTCGGGCGACGGCGTGGCACGTGCTGGAACCGATCACCGACGACCCGGATCCGCACGACGATGCCGATATGGGCGATCGGTACACCGCAGCGATAAACAGCGTCCGCGGTACCGCCCTAGAGACGGTTCTGGAGTACGCGGCGTGGTGTCGTAGGAATCTGGACCGTGCGGATACGGGCCAGGAATTCACCCTGGACCGTGTGTCCGAAGCGCGCGATGTGCTGAGCAGACACCTGAACGAGAGCGAAGACACGTCTCTTGCGGTTCGGGCCGTCTACGGAATCTGGTTTCCCCGCCTCTATGTCCTAGACCGCGATTGGGCGACCGGTAACCAACGCCGCATCTTCCCCTTGGAGCCTGAGGCAGAGGACCTGTTCCGCGCGGCTTGGAGCGCCTACATCAACTATTCTGCGGCCTACGATGACCTGTTTCGGACACTCAGCCAGGAATACGGGCGAGCCGTTGAGACCGTCGGAACGTGGCCCGAGAACCGTCCGCCGCGGCCCGATGAGGGCCTCGCGAAGCACCTGGTGGTGCTTCACGCACGGGGTCAGACAGTAGCGGCCGACTCCCGTCGACTGCATGAGGGGTTCTGGGCGAACGCTCCAGATCCGTTGCGTGCCCGCGCGGTTTTCTGCGCCGGACGGATGCTGGGGGCGGGACCGGTGTCCCAGGACGCGCTAGAGCGGCTCCTGGCGCTGTGGGAAGGTCGGGCAGCCGAGATCCAGGCCGGCGATCCGGGGGAGCATTCGCATGAGCTTGCGGCGTTCGGGTCGTGGTTCTCATCTGGCCGATTCGACGCCGCGTGGAGCCTCGAGCAATTGGCCGCGGTGATGAAGCTGCTCGCTAGAGTCCCCGGGGAGAATGGCGCGCCGCTGTGGCCGCTGTACAACGCAACCGAGCATCTGGAGCGCTACGTCGCGGATCATCCCGCAGCAACTCTGGAGTGTGTCGCCGCCCTGCTGGAACTCTCCGGCGCCGCCTTGGGTCTGGGGCTGTGGATGTCGCATGTTCGCGCTGTACTCGACGCCGCCCGCGGGCACGCCGATGGGTCGATCCGCCAGCGCGCTACTGAGTTGGCCAATCGCTGTGTCGCGTATGGGGACGAGAGCTTCCGCGATCTCTCCGAGCCGCCCGACCCGGAGGCGGAATGACCGTGACACTCGCTGGCGCGACCGACGCAGGCATACGCGCCCGGCCGGAGGCCCCAGGTGAACTCGGTCTCCGACGCCGACCAGGTGACGCCGGGATGGCTGACGGACGTGCTGCGCACGCACGGATCCCTCCATAGGGGCAGCGTCACCGGAGTCCACATCGTCGGTTCGTTCGAACCGCCACCCTCGCTGATGACGCGCCTTGAGGTCACCTATTCGGCCGACTCGCCCGGCCTGCCGTCTCGGCTGCTGCTGAAGATCCCCAAGGCGGAGAGGCTACCCGCGAGCAATCGCGAGGTCGTCTTCTACCGCGACATCGCGCCAGCGATGGACCCGTCGCCCGCGGTACGCTGTCTCGACGCTGCGTACGACGCCGATACGGGCGCGTACCACCTCCTGATTGAGGACACGAGCGAGACGCGGCGCGCGATGCCCTGGCCCTGCCCCTTCTACCGCGCGCATGCGGAAGGGGCCATTGATGCGCTCGCGAAGTTGCACGCGACGTACTGGGACGATCCACGGGTCGGCGTCGAGTTCGGGGACGTCCTGACGCCCGAGCACATCCGCGTTGAGTGGGCGACACGCTCAGAACAACTGCCCGACTTCCTCGGTCGCCTGGCAGACTGGATCACGCCGGAGTGGCGGAGCGCGTACGAACGCGTGTTCGACGTGTTCCCCGAGCCGCTGATAGACCGCATCGAGAGCGGCGGACATCTGACGCTCATCCACGGCGATACGCACGCGGCCAACTTCCTCGTACCGCACGACCCCAACTCGCGCGATGTGCGCATCATCGACTGGATGACCTACCACCGATCGTTCGGCGTCCGCGACGTCGCCTACCTGATGACGAAGTGGTGGCGCCCACGCGTGCGGCGCATGATGGAGCGGGATCTCGTCGAACGGTACCACGCGCGGCTCGTAGAGCACGGCGTGTCGGAGTACGACCTCGATACGTGCTGGCGCGACTACCGGCTGACGGTCATCGAGACGGTTCTGCACACCGTCGCCATCCCCATCCCGTGGGACATCGCGTGGCTGTGGTATCCCGCCTTCGAGCAGACGATGAGCGCGTTCGAGGACCTGGACTGCATGGCGCTGCTCGCGTAGTCGTCGGCCGCGGCCGTTCGCGTGTTCGCGATGGCAGAGGCGAGACGTGGCGCTGCCGCGAGCACGCGCGCAGCTTCTCGTGTCCGCGGCAGCGCGCTAGTATCCGTGCCGACCCACCCCTGCCGACGGCGAGCCGAGGCCCGCGGCATCCCGACGACCAAAGGAGCCCGTCGACATGGCGTCACGCCCGAACATCCTGTTCGTCTTCGCGGACGACTGGGGGAGATACGCGAGCGCATACCGAGACATCGACGGCGAAGGGACGCCCAACGACCTCGTCGACACGCCCCACTTCGACCGTGTGGCCCGCGAAGGAGCGCTTTTCAGGAACGCCTTCGTCCCGGCGCCGTCGTGCACGCCGTGCCGAAGCTCGGTGCTTACCGGCCGCTACTTCTGGCAGACGGGACGCGCTGCCATCCTGCAGGGCGCGGTGTGGGATGAGTCCATCCCGACGTATCCGCTGGAACTGGAGGCTGCGGGGTACCACATCGGGTACACGTACAAGGCGTGGTCCCCTGGAACGCCGCAAGACGCGCCGTACGGCGGTCAGAGAACCCGGTACGCGCCCGCGGGGACCAGGTACGGCTCGTTCTCGTTCGTTGCGACGGAGCACGCGGGTGAACTCGGCGTCGAAGGCGCCAAGGAGACCCTGTACGACGAGGCGCGTCAGAACTTCGACGCCTTCCTCGAGGCGCGGCCCGACGACGCGCCGTTCTGCTACTGGTGGGGCCCGACGAACACACATCGCAAGTGGCAGCGCGGCTCCGGGAAGGCGCTCTGGGGTCTGGAGCCGGATGACCTGAAGGGCAAGCTGCCCGCGTTCCTCCCCGACGTCCACGACGTTCGTGAAGACGTGGCCGACTACCTGGGCGAATGTCTCGCCGTTGACGCGGGGTTGGGCCTGCTGATGGCGCGGCTCGACGAGATCGGCGAACTGGACAACACGCTCATCGTCGTGAGTGGCGACCACGGCATCCCCGGATTCCCGCGGGCGAAGTGCAACCTGTACGACCTCGGGTGCGAGGTCGCGCTCGCCGCCCGTTGGCCAGGGCGCATCCCGGCCGGGCGCGTCGTCGATGACTTCGTGAACGTGATGGACGTCGCCCCGACGTTCCTGGAGGCCGCAGGCGTCGACGCTCCCGAGGGCATGGTGGCTCAGAGTCTGATGGACACACTCACGTCCGAAGCGGACGGGCAGGTCGATCCCAGCCGCACGTTCGTCGTGACCGGGCGGGAGCGGCACGTCGGGCGCGCGAGAGAAGGGAATCTGCCGTACCCGCAACGCGCTATCCGCACAAACGACTTCCTGTACATCCGCAACTTCGCCCCCGAACGGTGGCCGATGGGCGACCCGAAGGGCCTCGACGACCCAGCCACCGAGCCACCGTCGTACGACGAACTGGCGAACGACACGATGATCGCGTACGCCGACCTCGACGCCGGCCCGTCGAAGGCGTGGATGGTGCACCATCGCGGGGAGGCGTCCGTGCGCGACCTGTTCGCGATGGGCTTCGGCAAGTTCCCTGCCGAGGAGCTATACGACCTGGCAGCCGACCCACACTACATGACGAACGTGGCGGGCGATCCCGCGCACGCGCGCACGCGTCAGGAACTCTCGGACCGGCTGATGGCGGTCCTCCGCGATCAAGACGACCCGCGCGTCGTCGAGGACCCTTGCAGATACGAACAGCCGCCGTACACGGATGTGTAGCCGCGGCGAGCCGCGGAGGAGCATCGCATGGCGACGAGTGTCAACATCGCGCTCATCGGGGCGGGCAGCGCGACGTTCGCGGCCGGCATCGTGCGGGATCTGTGCGTCAGCAGCGGGCTCTCTGGGAGCCACGTCGCCCTGATGGACGTCGACGCCGGGCGCCTGGCGACGACGCATCGGTTGGCCGGGCGGCTGGCAGGCGAACTGGACGCCGACATCACGTTTTCGACCACTGCGAGCCGGGAGGAAGCCCTCACGGGCGCGGATTTCGTGCTCAACACGGCGCAGGTCGGCGGCCACGGGTGGACGGAGGAGCAGCGCGAACTCGCGGAGGCCCACGGGTACTACCGCGGCGCGAGGCTACACAACTTCGGCCAGGCAGTGTTCTTCCTGGAGGTCGCGCGCGACGTCGAGCGTATCGCGCCCAACGCGCGGCTGATCCAGTCGGCGAATCCGGTATTCGAGGGCTGCACGGCCATGAGCCGGGCGACGGGCGTGCAGGTGCTCGGGCTATGCCATGGGCACTACGGGTATCGCAGCATCGCCCGCGTGCTCGGCCTCGATGCCGCGCGGGTGACGGCGCAGGCGCCGGGATTCAACCACTGGATATGGATGACCGACTTCCGCGTCGATGGCGAAGACGCGTATCCCCTGATCGACGAATGGATAGATACGCAGGCCGAGGCGTACTGGGCCCGGGACGATCGCGGCTACGGCGATACGCAGATGTCGCGCGCGGCGATCCACCAGTACCAGAAGTTCGGGCTGATGCCCATCGGGGACACGCCGCGGATGGTTGGGTGGTGGTATCACCGGAGCCTCGAGGACAAGCAGCGCTGGTACGGGGGCCTCGGCGGATTCGACTCGGAGATCGGGTGGGCGCGGTACTTGGCGGACGTGCAATCGAAGGCGGAGAGTGTCGAGCGCGCCGCGGCCGACGACGCTACTCCCATCACCGACACGTTCCCGGCTAGGCAGAGCGGCGAGCAGATCGTGCCGATCATCGACTCGCTGGTTAACGACATCGAGCGTGTGTACCAGGTGAACGTCCCGAACCACGGGCAGGTGATCGCGGGGTTCCCGGAGGACCTCGTGATCGAGTGCCAAGGCGTGGTCAACGGCGCGGGCATCCACGCGGTCAGCGCGTCGCCGTTTCCGCCGAAGGTGCAGGCCACGGCGATGATTCCACGGTGGCACGAGGCCGAACTGATGATCCAGGCGGTGCTTACCGGCGACCCCGACTTCGTACTGCACTATCTCCTCGCGGACCATCGCACGCAAACGCTGGACCAAGCCGAACGGCTGGTCGCGGCGTGGCTGGAGCATCCCCGCAACGCCACGGTCAGGCGGCACTTCGCTCCAGCGTGACGGCGACGGGAGCTACGCGTGAGCCATGACCGCTGCTCTGCCGCGTGCCGCGTGAAGGCGACCTCAGTCGACTCCGAGGCGCTTCATGAGGGCGCGAAGGTTCGACCGGTCCATCGCGAGGCGGCGGGCGGCCTCGCTGCGGTTGCCGTCACAGGCGCGCAGAGTCTCCTCGATGACGCGTCGGCGGAACGCGTCGACCATGCCGCTGAGCCCCTCGGCTTCGCCGTCCATCGAGGTTGGGCGCTCGGCGCCTGGGATGATGGCCAGATGGCGTGGTTGGATGTCCTCCCCGTCGCGCGCGGCGAGTTCCGCGGCGAGATACAGGGCCGTTTCCAGCTCGCGAACATTGCCGGGCCACGGGTGCGACGCGAGCAGGCCCATGGCCTCGGGCGACACTACCAACGGCGGCCGGCCGAGTTGCTCGGCGTGGGCGCGCAGGATGTGATCGGCCAGCGGCGCGAGATCCTGAAGGCGATCGCGCAACGGCGGCGCCGGTATGCGCAGGCCGGCAATCCGGTAGTACAGGTCCGCTCGGAACTCGCCTGCATCCACAGCCGCCGCGAGATCGCGATTGGTGGCCGCGATGACCCGGACGTCGATTGGGATCATCTCGGTCCCACCAACGCGCTGGATCTCGCGCTCCTGTAACACGCGGAGGAGTTTCGCCTGCGTCTGCGCAGGCATGTCGCCAACTTCATCGAGAAGCACCGAGCCCCCGTTGGCCTGCTCGAATCGGCCTATCCGGCGGCCGGTCGCGCCCGTGAACGCGCCCTTCTCGTGGCCGAAAAGTTCGCTCTCCACGAGGGCCTCTGGGATAGAGGCGCAGTTGACCGGGACGAACGGGCCGTCCCTGCGCGGGCCGTGGTAGTGCGTGGCCTTGGCGACCAACTCCTTGCCCGTGCCGGTCTCGCCGGTGATGAGCACCGGCAGTCGGTCCGATCCCTCGCTCGCGGCCAGCTCAATCTGCGCGAAGACTCGACGCATCGCGGGCGAGCGCCCGGCGATGTTCTCGAACGCGTAGCGGCTACGGGCGTCGCGTGCCAGGTCGCTTACGCGCGTGCGCAGCCCCGCGATCGCCTCGCGGCGGGCGTCCTCGGCCTGCCTGCGCTCCGTGACGTCCTGCACGACCGCGATGATCTCCGAGCGTTCCTCACGTCGCACCGTCTTGATGGCGATGTCGGCCAGCATCCGTGAGCCGTCGGCGCGGAGGATCGTCGCGTCGTAGCGGTTGCGCGCGACCTGGCCCGCCAGATGCCGCGCCAACTCCTCGGCCATCGGCTCGCGTTCGTCGCGCGCGATGATATCGAGGGCGGAGTCGAGCGCGGCCAGGGCCTCCTCCGAGTAGCCGGTCATGCGGCAGAACGCGTCGTTGGGGCGTAGAATCCGTTCGCCATCGAGCACGACGATGCCGACATCGACGTCACTGAGCGCCGACAGGAGGATGTCGCGTTGCGCCTCTACCGTGACGCGGTCGGTGGCGTCGTGGAAGTTGACCACGATCGCGGACACATCGGGTTCGTCGAGGCAACTGACCGCGGCGGCCTCCAGATGTCGCCACGCCCCGTCCACATCGCGGCATCGGAACCGCGCGCTTACCGTCGCGCCGGGATTCGCCGCAAGGTCGGCGAGGACGCCTCGGATGTCGTCGGCGTCCTCGGGATGAATGAGTTCGAAGATGGACCGGCCGACGAACTCCGCCGTCTCGAGGCCGAGGGCGCCACGCCCTTCTGTAGACGGCGCCGCGTCGATCACGCGTCCATCCGCCGCGATGAGCGCGATGTCGGAGGCGCTGTTCTCGACGAGCATGCGGAACCGTTCGTCGCCGATGTGCATGGCGCAATGCTCCGTCGGGGCGCGGCGCGGGCCGCTGAGGTGGATAGTATACGCGGGACCAGGCCTCCGGGCTTGCGGCATGGGCCAGGGCGTCGGTGGGGCTCGCAAGCGCCGCGCGTCGCGTCTATTACTCTGCATGGAGGCGTTCCCCTGCAACACCCCGTCGGGACGCGGCGACATGCCATCACCTGCCACACTCACGTCCGACGGTCTGGACATCCCCGCCTACGACCTGGACACGGTCATTGTCGGGGCGGGGGCCGCGGGGCTACGCTGCGCCGTGACGCTCCAACGCGCGCTCGCGGGTCAGCCGGGCCGACGCGTCGCCGTGCTGACCGAGGAACTGCACAACAGCACGTCGTACAACGCGGGTTCGGACAAGCAGACGTTCTATACCTGGGGGGTCGCGCGCGGCGCCCCTGATTCGCCTCGGGCGATGGCGCAGCAGCTCTACGACGGGCACTCGGTGGACGGCGATCTCGCGCTCGTTCAGGCGAACCTGTCGGCGAGGGCGTTCTACGGGCTTGTCGAGGCGGGCGTTCCGTTCCCTCACGACGAGTTCGGCGGGTACGGCGGGTACATTACCGACCATTCGCCGAGCCCGCGCGGCAGCTCCGTGGGACCCCTGACGTCGAAGGCGATGGTCGAGAACCTGTTCGAGGAGGCCCAGCGCCTCTCCATCCCGGTGTTCGATCGACATCAGGTCGTCTCGCTCATCACCGACGGTGGACGCGCTCTTGGCGTCCTTACGCTCGACATGCGTGCGCTCGACTCGGACTGCTATGGCCTTACGGCGTTCCACGCGCAGAATGTCGTGTTCGCCGTGGGCGGGCCGGGAGGTATGTATCAGAGTTCGGTGTACCCGACGTGTCACAACGGTTCGATCGGCGTGGCCCTGGAGGCAGGGGCGCGGGCCATCAACCTGACGGAGTCGCAGCACGGGCTGGCGTCGGTGAAGTTCCGCTGGAACGTGTCCGGGACGTACCAGCAGGTCGTTCCCCGATACTTCAGCACGGACGCGGACGGTGGGGACGCGCGGGACTTCCTCAACGAGTTCTTCCCGACTATGGGCGCGCTCGCGACGGCGATCTTCCTGAAGGGGTACCAGTGGCCGTTCGACCCGCGGAAGATCGCGGACCACGGGTCATCGCTCATCGACGTGCTGGTGTACATCGAGACGGTGACGCGCGGGCGTCGCGTGTTCATGGACTTCCGCGAGAACCCGCGTCCCGGCGACGGCATCGAAGGTTACGCGCCCTCCCAGTTGAGTCCAGAAGCTCTGCAGTACCTGACAGCCGCCGGAGCGTCGGACCTTCCGACGCCCATCGACCGGCTGCGGCACATGAACCCGCAGGCGATCGAGCTGTACCGGGGCCACGGCATCGACATCGCGTCGGAGCCACTCGAGGTGCGCGTGTGCAACCAGCACAACAACGGCGGCATTGAGACGGACGCGCGGTCGGAATCGACGACGCTGCGGCGGTTGTTTGCCGTCGGCGAGGTGGCCGGTCAGCACGGCGTCTATCGGCCTGGGGGCTCGGCCCTAAATGCGGGTCAGACGTTCGCCATCATGGCGGCGGATACCATCGCGTACGACTACCACGCGCGGGAGGTGTCGTACGACGCGTTCCGACCGCATGGGACTCGACAGGCCGCGGATGTCCTCGCGGTCATCCGGCTGTTGCTCGCGAACGGGGGTGGCGCGGGCCGAGGCGCGTATCGCGACTCCATCCAGGAGCGCATGACCCGCGCTGGGGCGCACATCAGGGGAGTGGATGCGGCGTACGCGCTCGCAAGCGCGTACGCACACCTGTCGGCGTTCTCGGAGACCGGCGTCGATGGTGTCAGGGATCTCCCCGCAGCGTTCACCGATCGGCAATTCGCCGTGGCCCACGCAGCATACCTGGACGCTGTCTCACACTACGTTGAGCGTGGAGGCGGCAGCAGGGGTTCCTACCTTGTCCGGGACGACGCCGGGATTCCCGCTCTGGACTCCCTCGGGAGCGACTGGCGCTACAAGGCCGAGGACGAGGAGTGGCGCGAGCTGGCGCTTCTCACGGAAATCGGGGCGGATGGCGCGTTCCACAGTCGCACGCGTCCGCGTCGACCCATCCCCGGCGACGATTTCCAGTTCGAGCGAGAGATGAACCGCTTCGCGGGACGCGGCCCCACCTCCTCCGAATGAAAGGCGCTCCCGATGTTCGAGCCAATCGGTGACGATGAGGTGACCGAGTTCGCACAGCAGCGGGGGGCGCAGCGCATGGCCGAGTGCGTGCGGTACCCAGAGCTGTTCGACGTGTCAGCGATGCCCGGGGAGCACGGCACGGCGCTCATCATTGGCGCGGCCGCTAAGCGACTTCCGGATGCGGTCCTCGCCTCCCTCGGCGGCGCCGAACCTGACGAGACGGAACTCGCGGACGAGTACGGGTTCGGCATCGGCCGGATGGCGGCGCTCCTGATGGGGCGCTGCGGCTGGGATGTCGTGGGGACGTACGCCTCTAGCGCCGGGCCGGCTAGGCAACTGGAACTGGCCCTGCGCGGGGGCCTCGGTCGCGCTGAGTCGCGGATGCTCCCGCTGGACGTGACCGATGTCGCGAGCGTTGGGGAGTTTGCGAACCGATTGATGGACACGCATCCGCGCGTGCGCGCCATCGTCTACGCCCCGTCGGCGCAGGTGCGCAAAGACCGGCTGGACGAGGTGGCCCTGGACGACATGGAGTACTGCATGCGCGGGAACTACTACGCGCTCGCGGAACTCATGCGCGTGGTCGCGCCTCGCGCGCTGGAGGGGCGTGCGGAGACGGGCGGTCCCGCGCTCAAGGTGGTGTACATCGGCTCGATATCAGGGGCGGGTACGCCGTCGCCGGGCAGGGCGGCGTATTGCGCGTCGAAGGCGGCGGGAATGGAATACGTCACGAACCTTAGCGCGGAGTACGCGCCGGACATCATGGCGTTCAGTTACAACGTGTCCATCGCGGACACCGCCGCGACGGTGAACGTGCGCGAGAAGTATGCTCCGATCATGCGCGCGGAGAGCCACTACCGCGCGATGGTTCCAAGCTACGAGGTCGCGCGCGGGCTCGTGTCGGTGCTGCAGGGGCCCGCGATATACCACGGCGCTGGGATCGACGCGACCGCGGGTTGGCGTCGGCAGGCGCTTTGACGTATTGTGCTGTGGACGGCCGCTGTTGAGCGCGGCCGGTTCTCCAGCACGTCCGGCAAGGAGGCCGTCAGATGGGAAGCGGCAAGATACTGAGCTCCGCGGCAGTGTTCGTCCTCCCGGCGCTGCTCGCCGGCATGCTAGGCGGGTTCGTGTTCGGAAATGCCCCCGAGGTGGACGCCGACGAAGAGGCCGCGTCGGTTCAGGCCAACTCAGAGGATCCGTCGACGCATCTGGGTTTCTTGGAGTCCAGGCGCGCCGCTATGAAGACGCCCAAGTTCTGGATGGCGTTCGTCGTGGCGTTCCTGGTCGTCGAAGTTGCCGGCACGCTGTGGATGGCCGCCCGTACGCCGGACGATAAGGATGCCCGGCTCAAGAGCATGGCGAACGTGGTTAAGAAGCGGCAGGGCCCCGGCGGTACAGAGGGCTAGTCCGTGTCGGAGTCTGTGGCGCCCTCTACGATCGGTGGCCACGGCTTGGCGATGACGACCACGGTACCGGCGATGCGGTCGTGCACCGTCTGCCTGTTCGCGTCCCAGAGAGCCTCGATGAACCCCAATGCCAACATAGATATGCTGGCGCCGTAACCCCCCGCCCGGCCGAAGGCGTCCCACAGGCTTAGCGGCTTTCCGTCCAGCCGCGCGACGCGAAGGCCCAAGAGCGCCTTCCCCGGCGTCCGTCCTCGTAGGAGTCGCGGCCATATCGTGAAGTAGACGAGGAAGAAGGCCGCAAAGCCCAGCAGCTTGGGCCACCGCTCCACCGGGAGGATGAGGGTGCGCATTCCGGCAGGCCGGACTCGGTTGTGGGAGGGATCGGCACCCGCGTCGGCGGCCTTTGGGACGACCTCCAGCCACATATTGCCCTCCTCGTCGAAGTCGACGTCCGCGCGGTCGTTTCCGACGAGACCGGTGAGCGCAGCATCGTCCCGACCGAGCGCCGCCGCCCGCACGGCCTCGGGCGTGGCTTTCGGCTCGCGCCGGGCGATGATTCGAGCGACCTCCATCGTCAACGGGTCGTCGTACGCCGCAAGGTCGCCCGCCCGGAAGAGCGCGGGCACGATACGCGGGTTCGCGACGATGATGAGTGACACGGGGTAGGCGACGACACACACGCCCATCAACATCAGCACGATCGCGGCGTCGATGCCCAAGGCGACGCCCCGCCTCCAGAAAGCTCCGAGACGAAGGCCGACCATTTCGGGCGCGATGTACACGCGCTCGTCGGTCACGCGGCTTCTGCGTGGCTTGGTTGGGAGACGGGAGAGACCGCGCGCGACGGCGCCCTTGCCGGCGCGGCCGCCGGGACGTGTTCGGCGCCTCAGAAGCTGTCCTCCTCTGCTCGCCACCGGGCGTTCTCGCCGAGCGACCGTGTCCCACTGTACCAGAGAACGGCCCTGCGCGGACGGTGGGACCGCATGGGCGGCGGACGGCACTGGCATCGCCCGGGCGCCTGGCGTGCCGCCCGATCGGAGGGGTACACTGGCGATCGGAGGGGCCGAGCGCGACGCGAGACAGGACGGAGGCAGGGGCGTGGCCATACCCAAACTCACCGGCAAGGTTAGCGACCACCTGAGGGTCGCGGTAGCCGCCGCCGGCCGCGGCGACATCGAGGCGGTCGACTGGATACTCGAGCGCAAGCCCGAGTGGCTCACGCGTATCGGGTCCCACGGCCGCACGATGCTGTGGGAGGCCGCCTACCGCGGCAGGCTCCGCGTGGTCGCGCATCTCGCCGATCTGGGAGCGGACATCGACGCCTGCGGTTGTCACTACACGCCGATGCGCATTGAGATCAGCCCGTACTGCGCCGCACTGCTCAAGGGGCGGAACGACGTGGCGGATTACCTGCGGTCGGTCGGAGCCGTGTACGACATCCACTCCGCGGCGTACCTCGGCGACGCCAAGTCCGTCGACGATTTCCTCCGTGATGACCCGGCCCTCCTTGAGTGTGGGAATCCACAAGCCGCTGGGGTAGGCCGCGACGGGAACCGCACGGTGATGGCATACGTGGACACGCCATGGGCGACCCCGCTCAGCTACGCGATATGTGGACGCCAGCCGGATATCGCGCGCACGTTGCTGAGTCGTGGCGCGGACCTCATGGCGCATCACGACCGGCTGATGGATCAGGCGTCCAAGCACGCCGGGGTGCTGCGCATGCTGCTGGAGCGCGGCGCCGACGCGTCGGTCCTCCCACCGGCGAGGCACGCCGACGACGAACTTGGCAAGCTGCTGGCCGCGTACGGCGTGGCGGTAGATGTCGACCACAACGCGCCGCTGGTCTACCTTTGCAGGGGTGACAGAGGCGGCGACCCGGAGAACGTGTTGGCGCTTATCCGCCAGGGGGCAGACCTGTCGTTGCGGGACTACAAGGGGCGGACCGCGTTGATCAACGCGACTCGCGGCGGCCTGCTGCCCGCCATGCGGCTGCTGCTGGAACACGGCGCCGAGGTCGAGGCCCCCGACAGCGAGGGGGAAACTCCGCTCATGCACGCCGTCCGGGCGTCGATGCGCCGGCGTGAGCGCAAGGTGGCGGCGATCGAACTGTTGCTGTCGCACGGCGCGGACGTGTCGGCAGAGAACGCGAAGGGCTCCACGGCCCAGTCCATCGCGCGGCGTTCCCGGCGGCCCGAGAAGCAGGACATGCTTCGGATTCTGTCGTCGATGGCATGATACCGGGTTGTCCCGACGCCGCCGCGTCGGTATATATGACGCGGGAGGCCATACGGGGACGCCTCCCGGCGCACAATCCGCGCGCACACCGCTGGGGGAACGAGTGGCTGTTACGCTCACGGTTTCAGAGGCGGACTTGGAGGAAGTCGCCCTGACCGTCTACGGCCAGATGGCGGATGTCGAGTGGAAGTGCCCGGCGTGCGGCTACGTCCAAACCGCGCGCGCGGTCGTCGTCGGCGATGCGGGCCTCGATGTCGACGTGCTGCGGAGTCGGGCGGCGTCCTGCTGCACGAATCCCGGTCAGGCCACCATCGAGCCGTGCACGTACTCCACCGACGCCGATTACTACTCGCCTCCATTGATCGTCGTGCGCAACGACCTCCACTTCCGCTGCCTGCCTCTGGCGAACGCAGAACTGATGACCGCGCTCGGGGAACGCGGCGCGCGCTCCGAACGCGGCATCCGCATCGTGCACACCGACCTGCTATGATCGCGCCCGGCCGGGTGGGGCGCCGCGCCGACGCGGCTGTCGCCAGCGACCGTTCCGCGGCCAGACATGGCGTGCTATCTGTCCTAGGAGCGTCGTTCCTACCGGCCCGACCAGCGAGGCGCGCACATGACCGCGACCAGCCTGCTTCTCGCCCTCACGACCTGCTGCATGACCGATGCTGTCAGCGTCGTGCCTACGGAAACAGATGAACTGCTCGCAAGTCCCGGCATGGGGTGGCAGACGTTCAACAGGTTTGCCGACGACGACCCGAATCTCGGCGACCTGCCGAGCGGCTCGGCCTACTTTCGGCTCTACTGGCGCGACATCGAGCCGGCCGATGGCGAGATCGACTTCGCACAGTTCGACACTCTCCTCGAACGGGCGCGGAATGCTGGGCAGAAGCTCGCGTTCCGGGTCATGTGCGTGGGGACGGACCGTGACGTGATACATGTCCCCGACTGGCTGCGCGAACTGGGGTGCCCGGGATGGGAGTTCACCTACGGCGACCGCGGGCCGGTGCGCTGGACGCCGGACATGGATTCCGAACTCTTCCAGGATAGGCACTTCCGCCTGATTCGCGAATTCGGACGGCGCTACGATGGGCATCCCGACCTGGATCACGTCGACATGGGCACCGTTGGGCTGTGGGGCGAGTGGCACATGAGCGGCACAGGCGTCGATGTCCCGTCGGCAGCGACGCGACGGCGCATCATCGACGCGTACATCGAGGCGTTTCCCACAACGCCGAAGGTGATGCTCATCGGCGACGCGGACGGGATGGTCCAAGCCACGTCGGCCGGTTGCGGATGGCGCGCCGACTGTCTCGGCGACATGGGAGGGTTCTCGGACGGCTGGAACCACATGGAGGGCATGTACCCGATCCGCATCCGCGAGACGAACGCCGGCGAAGCGTGGCGCCGTGGGCCGGTGGCCTTCGAGACGTGCTGGGACATGCGCAAGTGGGCCGAGGAAGACTGGGATATCCGGCACATCTTCGACTACGCCCTCGACTATCACGCGTCCTACGTAAACAACAAGTCGGCGCCGATACCAGACGGCGGCTTGCCAGAGGTCAAACGGCTGCTACGCCGTCTCGGGTATCGGCTCGTGCTAAGGAAACTGACGCATCCCGCGACGATGGCGGGTGGTGAGACTCATACGATCGAGATGACGTGGGAGAACGTCGGGGTTGCGCCGCCGTATCACGACTATCGAGTGGCCGTGCGGCTGCGCGCTGATGGCGGCGGCGTCGCGGCGACGCACGTTACCGGCGCGACGGTGCTCGGATGGCTGCCCGGCGCACACGCTGTCGCGGCCACTATTTCGCTAGCCGACGACATAGCCGCGGGCGTTTACGCCCTGGATGTGGCCGTGGTGGCCCCGGCGACAGGAGCCGCAGACGTGCCTATCGCGATCACTGGCCGACTGGACGACGGGTGGTACGGTGTCGGCCGAGTGACCGTCGAGGGTCGATAGCGCGCGAACACACGGCGTGGAACCACATCTTGACGACAGGCGTGCAGCGCACCGACCAGACGGCGACATGACCGGGACACGAGTCTGGGGAGGCCGCCACCGGCGGGGAGCGCACGATGGGCGGTTAAGCGCCACCGCTTGCGAAGGGGAGCGGCCGAACGCGGGCGACGGACGAGAAGGGCGTCCGCCGCCGATGGGCGCCAGACGTATCTAGCGCCAGAACTGGTACCAGCGCTTCTCCGGCCCGCGTATCGTGACGTCCTTCGGTTCGTCGGCGGCGGCCTGGAGGGCTAACACTTGCTCCGACAGCGTATGCCGCTCGCCGTCCGTCAGACTGAAACGCTGCTGCTGCGCCTCAATGGTCCGCGACTGGGACTCGATTACCCGTTCCTGAGATTCCAGCATCCGCAGGAGCCGCGCCTGATCCGCGGCCAGCGCCGCGGCGAGATCCTGCGCTGCATCGGAGGGTTGCGGGATCAGCATTACGTGCGAATCGCCGTCGTCAACGACCTCGGAGTCGACCACGTCGCGATTCTCCAGGACGCGTTCCTCGCCCCCGATCGGCACGCCGAAGTGCGTCAGCCCGTCCAGTTCGTCGCGCGCGTAGTTCCGATAGATCGTGGCGCGCGAGTGGGGAAGTCCCATCTGCCTTAGGTGGGCTATCGCGCCCTCAACCGGCAACCAGATGAGGGCCTCATCCGACGCGGCGGCCGGCCCGGTGTCGGTCGTTTCCGCCGCCGTGGGTTCAATCGCGATTGCCATTCCTGTGTCTCCTACCAGGTCTCGTGCGAGTCTCACGCGCGTCTGAACGGGCCTACGAGACCTGCTGAGAAACCGTTACGGCGAAATGCGTCTCAGCCAGGTACGCGGGCCGCTACCTGCATCGTGCTGCGTCGGCGACGTATGAGAATCGCCCGGCCGCACCGGCTGGGCGCCGCCCGGGGCGTGGCCAGTCGCGGAGCATGGGGTCACGCACCCGACGCTCACCACTGTCCCTAAGCGGCCGCAGCGCCATACCAGCGCCACATGCACCCGGGGGTCCGTCGGGCTCCCTCGGCCCCGCACGGACGCCCTGCCGCGTGTGAAGCGATCCCTCCTCACCGCCCTTCCACGAGCGCGCTATTGTAGGGGCACGCCGTATCCGCCTTCCGCACACGTCTGGAGGGATGCACGCAATGCCGCAAGATGCGATGACGCCTCGAGAACGCTGGCTCGCCGTGGTCAATCGTGATCCCCCGGATCGGATGCCCATGTACTACCGCGCCACAGGTGAGGCCACGCGTAAGCTGCTGGACCATCTCGACTGCGACGCCGCGGAGATGTACGAGCGTCTGCACATAGACACAACGGCTGGCGTCGGACCGTCCTACGCGGGGCCCGCGCCGAAGACTGGCGAGGACATCTACGGGTGTCGGTCGCGAACCGTCGACTACGGGACGGGGGCGTACGTCGAGTGCGTGTATCACCCGCTGGCGCAGTACGGGTCGGTCGCCGAAATCGACGCGAACTACACCTGGCCGTCCGTCGACTGGAACGACTACTCCGGGATTCCACGGCAAGTCGAGGCGGCGCGCGACCGCGTGATAGCCGGAGGCGGGTCCGAGCCGTATCTGCACTACAAGCGGCTACGTGGCGAGGAGCAGGCTTACATCGACCTCGTCGAACACCCGGACATCGTCCACTACTGCATGGAGAAGCTGTACGGGTTCTGCTACGAGAACACCCGCCGCATCTACGAGCAGGCTCCGGGCGAGGTGCACGTCACGTCGGTCGCGGAGGACATGGGCGCTCAGGACCGCCTCCTCTACTCACGCGAGCATCTGGAGGAGTTCTTCTTCCCGTACATGCGCCGGATGATGGACCTCGCCCACGAGGCGGGCGCCCGCGTGAACACCCACAGCGACGGTGCTATCCGCGAAATCCTGCCCGATCTCATCGAGATGGGCGCGGATATCGTGAATCCCATCCAGTGGCGGTGCGACGGCATGGACCGCGAGGGGCTCTCTCGTGACTTCGGCGCGGCCCTCGTTTTCGAAGGCGGCGTCGACAACCAGTACACGCTGCCGTTCGGGACGGTCGCGGAGGTCCGTGAGGAGGTGTGCGAGAACATCCGCATCCTCGGCGCGCATGGCGGGTATGTCATGACGCCATGCCATAATGTCCAGGCGGTCGGGCCGCCTGAGAACGTCGTAGCGATGTACGAGACCGGGTACGAGGAGGGGTGGACCTAGGCGGCGCCCGCGCCGACGTCGTAGCGGGCGCGGACCCGAATCGGCGAATTCACACAGTCGAGGGTATGTAGAGCGTCGTCAGGTCGGCGTGGGCGAACGGGAACACGCGGCGACGGATCAGATCCAGGGCCTCTGCCAGGCCCTCGCGCGCCGCCCGTGTCACGGGCTCTGGGTACCCGTAGCGCGCCTGGTTGGTGTCGAACTCGTCCTCGTCCAGCACCTGCACCTCGCCGTCGGTCGTTACGGCGATGTCGAGGTCCATGTCGGTATAGCGGAGCGTGTCACCGTCCAAGACGGCGGGCGTCGCGACGTTGCAGTACCACACCCGGTCGTACATGGGGACGGAGTTGTGGATGACGTTGTACCAGCGGTCGGTCCAGAGAACGATGCACGCCGTCGCGGGCTGGATGAGCGTCTTCGATCCCTCGATCACCTCATCACCCACGCGCCATTCGCCGACGATCATCGCGCCACGGCGTTCCAGCACGTGGAGCGGCTGACTCCACTTGAAGGAGCCGTCCGAGCGCGCCACTTCCAGTGCCAGGCAATGGGCCACAATACGCCTCACGATGTCCGTGGCATGAGCCGCGACCAGGAAAAGTGTTCATTCGCGGGCGTCTGGGAGCACACCTGCGTTGCGGCTCCCAGTCGCGTATGCTGCAGGCGACCGAGCAGCACGGGCGTCAAGCCTGCAACCGCGCCGCCTGGCACGGTCGTTGCTTCATACACGAACGGGTCGTCACGTCGGCGCGCAACGCGTTCGGCGGAGACTGTTGAGGAGGGTAGCATGAACTTCTCGATCTCTCACACGGGAACGGACAGCGGCGAGGTCGAACGCCGGGAGCCCAGCGCGACGATGGTCGTCGAGTCGGGGATGGTGGTGGGCAAGGACATGATCGACGAATTGCATCGTCTCGAGTCGATCGAAATCTCCCACAAGCGCGTCCTCGCGGCACTGAACAAGGTCGCGCGCGAGTATCGGCAGGCGGTTATGCCGGGCGGACTCATCAACGCGCCTCACCAGTTGGCGCTCGCCTTGGATTCCCTGATGACGGCCGTGAACGGCACGCAGCGGAAGTGATGCCGGTGACGCAGGTCGTATAGGTCGACTCAGCCTAAGCGCCGCAGGTCGCTTCGTCTGACCCCGACCGCCGCGTATGTGACGACCAGGAGCGCCGCCATCACGCCGATGACCGTCGGCACACCCACGCGATCCGCCAGGGCGCCCGCAGGAAGAACGCCGAGACCCGACAGGCTGCGAAGCATCATGCCCAGGCTGGATACGCGCGCTCGGAACTGCGGCTTGCACTCGGACTGCATCAGGGTGTTCGTGAGAAGCATCGACATGCTGCCGAACCCAGCCGCGAGGGCAACTAGTACGAACGCGGCCGGCACGTTGTGAAGGGTTACGAGGAGGATGAGACTCGCTCCGGTGGCCACGCCTGCGCCAAGGAGCATCCGGCCCTTGTGACGTGTGTTGCCAAGTGATGCGGCGACCAGCGAACTTACGAGCGATCCCACGCCCATAGCCGAGGTCAGAGCCCCGAGACCGCGCGCGTCGAGGCTGAGGTGGTCCTGCGCGTACGCTGGGAGGAACGTACGATACGGCTGGCCGAAGAGATTGCGCGCGAACGACAGCCCCACGAGCGCGACGAGCACCGGCCGACCGAACATGTGGCGCACGCCGTAATACAGGTCGTTTACCACTTTGCGCGGCCGCCTTCCGGCCCGCAGCCCCGGCGGAAGCTTGAAGAGCGTATAGCACGACGCGCCCAGCAGACCGCATACGGCGAGATAGACGGCCGCCGGCGTGACCGACTCGATGAGAATCCCTGCGATGGCGCCACCGGCGATCGCCATCGCGCCTTCCACGACCGCCCCCATCGATATGGCGTTCATCAAGGAATCGCGCGGCACAAGCTCAGGGACGACGCTGCGCATCGCAGGCGCAATGAGCGCGAAGGCTATACCCTCGATCAGGGCGACCGCCGCGAGATGCCACGGACGCAGGGCGTCGAAGTACAGGAGAGCGACGACGGCAAGGGCGTTGGTGATGAGAACGGCGCGTGCGGCCAGCATCATCCAACGCTTTTCGAAGCGGTCGGAGAGCACGCCACCAAACGGAGCGACCAGGAACATCGCTATCGCGCGGGAAGAACTGACCCACGCCAGCGCCATCGCCGAGCCCGTCATCTGGTACATCAACCAGCCCTCGACGACCTGGCGCAACGGACCCGTGGGCGAGCCCGTCACGCGGCCGGCGAGGTACCACCGGAACGCCGGGGACCGCAGCGCGGAGGGCGTGGGGTTCGGTTGCTCTGCCTCTTCGCTCATCCTGCTCCCGTTGCGACTTGCGGGTGACCGGCCGGGGTCGGCCGCGCGCGTGAGCCAATGGTAACGCCAGTCCATCGTGGCCGCCTGCGTCCCGCCACCGCCGATCAGCACGGGTGGACAGGTCTATGCTTCCATGGCACCATGCCCGTGAACGAGTGTTCGTTCACATGGGCGAGCCCTGGCGACTCGACGTGAGCGCGGGTGGACTCACTTCGTTGGGAACGGGCAGAAGATCTGGGCGACGACTCGGTGTCTCGGTTCCGGTTCGGCAAGAGCGATGATTTGTGCCACATGACCGACGGCTCGGTCCTGCTATTCGGCGGGTTCGAGTCCCGCCTGTCTCGGCTCTCGACCCGCTTTTCCGCACGGCCCCGCAACCCGCACGGCGCTAATCCTCTTCTACCCCGCGTCAATGAACCGCGCACCCTCTGTGCGGCCATGGAAGCAGCGGCCCCAGTGTCCGGTCGCCGGATCGGGTCGCGATCGACCATGTTACGCGAACGGAGATACGGCACGATGGCCAAGCGCCTTTACGTCGGCAATCTGAACTATCAAACGACCGCGGACGGCCTCACCAGCGTGTTCGAGGAATACGGCGAGGTTTCGGACGTCACCGTCATCGAGGGCAAGGGCTTCGCCTTCGTCGAATTCACCGACGACGACTCCGCTGCGAAGGCCATTGAGGGCCTCAACGGCGTCGACGTCGACGGCCGCGAGATCCGCGTCGACGTTGCCAATCCGCGTCCCGCCCGTGGCGGTGGCGGCGGCGGCGGCGGCGGCTACCGCGGTGGCGGTGGTGGTGGTGGTGGCGGCGGCTACCGGGGTGGCGGCGACCGCTGGGAGACGGCGGACCCGATGCACACGACTTCCGACGGGCAGGCCACGGCCTGCCCGTTTCCGCTGGAGCCGCAGCATGCACGACAGACTCGGAGATGCGACTGAGGTCGCGCCGCCCCTATCGGAGCGCCGTTCGTGCCCGTTACTCAGCCTGGTGTGCGTCGTCGTCGCGTCTCTAGCGTCCGCGCCCATGCTCGAAGCTCATGACGCCAATCAGCCGGCGTCGGTCAGCACAGGGGACGTGCGGGAACGGGTCGCCGCCCGGACGTTCGCATCCGTGTTCCAGGCGTGGAGCCCGGCCGACAACCTGCTGGACGAGGAGCGCTGGACGACGGTTGCCCGGCACGATCTCGTGTGGACCTCGCCGTGGTTCTACGGCCTCGCGTGGGCGTCGCACACGACTGGCACCGCGGACGGGTTCACCGACGAGAGCATCGTCTCGGCGAAACGGACGCGGGAGCGGCTGGTCGCGCTGAACCCCCACATCGTCCTGATCGCCGAGATCCGATACCGCGATGCCTTCCCCGGCTTCCTACCCGAGGATCATCGGTGGTGGCTCAGAGACGTCGACGGCGAGCGCGTCGCTGGCTGGGAGGAGGGCGGCTACCACCTGCTGGACTATGCAGACCCGGAATACCGCGCGCATGTCGCGGCGCGCTCGGGCGCGGCGGTCGGAACCGGCGTTGTCGATGGGGTCCTGCTGGACTGGTGGACCGACGACCCGGACAGACTCGCGTTGCTGCGCGAGGTGCGCCAGGCGGTCGGGCCGGACGCGCTTATCATCGTGAACTCGAACGACCGGCGCGTCCCCGAGTCGGCGCCGTACGTGAACGGCCTCTTCATGGAGGCGTACAGGTCGGAGAGTGCGGACGACTGGCGTCGGCTCGCGGGCACCCTCGCGTGGGCCGAGAGCAGCCTGCGCGAACCGCGCATGAATTGCCTGGAGACGTGGTTCCACGAATCCAGGGACGACCTCCACCTGATGCGGGCCACGACGACTCTCGCGCTGACGACATCGGACGGGTACTGCCTGTTCTCCGACCCCAACCCCCTACCGACGGCAGACCACCTGCACAACTGGTATGCGTTCTGGGAGAAGGGACTCGGGAGACCCCTCGCGATGGGGGTGGAGCAGGACGACGGGACGATGCGCCGCGAGTTCGAACGCGGCACAGTCGTCTACAACCCGATGGGTGGGCGTCCAGCTGCGGTCCGGTTCGACGAGGAGCGCATCAGTCGCGCGACGGGGATCCGAGGGCGCGTCCACACCGTGGCGGCCGCGGACGGTGACATCTTCCTCGCCCCATAGTCAGTGCGGGCTACGTCGGCGGTGCGGCCCGCGCATTCAGCAGCACCACGGCGACGGCGGACGCTGCGATGCCCGCGTACATGCGCAACGTTGGGCGTTCGCCTAGCAGGGCGATGGCGATGGCCGCGGTCATCACGAGAGCCCCACACGCTGCGACAGGGAAGACGACCACGCCGGGAAGCTGCTCCAGCGCGTGAAGCAGGAACCAGACCTGGACGCAATTGCACGCGCCGATCTGCGCGCCCCACAGGAGTGCGCCGAGGCTGGGAAGACGTCTCCGGCTCAGAAGAACTGCGAGCGAGATGGCGCCGGACGACACGAACACCATCCACACATAGAACGCCTTCTCCTGCGGCTGAGCCGCGACTGAGAACGCCTTCGCAAACACACGGAACGAACCCGACAGCAGGAGGAACGCCAGGAGGCGCCACCGCGCGCCGTGCACGATCTCGCCGAGGAGGTTCTTGCGCGCATCAATGAGCAGCAGCATCGACGCCCCCGCGACGGCGAGCCCGATCAGTTGGACGTACGTCGGGTATTCGCCCCACAGGAGCACGGACGCGAGGATGGGGATCAGAATCGCGAGCTGACCGATCGCCCGCGTGGCCGCGATGCCCTGGTGACGGATGGCGAACAGCAGGAAGAAGTACGTCACGAAGTAGCCGACACCGTTGAGCGTCCCGTACACCCCACCCGACCAGCCTGCGTCCAAGGTCCCGCGCGCGAGCACCCAGACCGTCGCGATCACTCCCGCGCAGATGTAGTTGAGGGCGCCTACCGTGAGCATGTCGTGGCGCCGCATCGAGGCCGCCTTGACGCCCAGACCAAAGCCGGACCCGAAGACCACGTGAAGCGCGAGACTAAGCAAGTCGGTTCCTTGGGCCGGGTCGGCCTCGAAGCGTGCGGGGTAGCACGCTATGGCGCGTCGTGACGATGGGCTATCCTATCATGGACCGCCGATAGGCGTGCGCTCTGGCGCGCCACCCCAAGAGAGGACTCCATGCGACGAAGATGCCTGCCGGCGTGGACGTGCCGCGCCTCTGCTGCCGTGCTGTTACTCAGCGTCACCGCAACTCTCGTTCTCCCGGGCCTAGCCCGAGCTCAGGACGTGGAGGGCCTGGTCGTCTACTTCCCGTTCGACGAGGGCGTCGGCGCGAGCGTCTCTGATCCGCGCGGCACGGGACACGTAGGCGCGATGCTTGGCGATGTTACGTGGAGCAACGGCCAGTATGGCGGCGGCGTGGACTTCGGCGGAGAGGATGGTTACATCCGCGTCCCGCACCACGCGGACTTCAACTTCACGGAAGGGGTCACCGTCGCCGCGTGGATTCGACCGACGCTCACGCTGGGCATTGGGATCTGGCAGATTATCGCCGCCAAGGGACAGGACACCGAAGAGTTCTTCGAGGTACTCATCAACCCCGGCGGGCTCGTCTGGATGGCGTGGCGGCTGTCAGAGAAGCGCATCACACCCGAGCAGAGCCCGAAGCTCATACGACCCAAGGAATGGCAGCACGTGGCCGTGTCCTACCAGATCGACGAGTGGTGGACGGTCTACCTCAACGGCGAGGTGCTCATCGACCACGATGACCAGGGCCAAAACCTCGTCCCGAACACCGACGACCTCCTGCTGGGCGCGGAGGAACCTCTGGACCTAAAGTGGTTCTACAGCGGTGAGATGGACGAGTTCGTCCTCTACGATCGCGGCCTGACGCAGACGGAGATCAAGGCGGTGCAACGCGGGGTCGAGGACCTTCTGGTGGACGCCGAGGGGATGAGCCCGACCCGCTGGAGCGTGCTCAAAGCCCAGTACACGCGCTAGCCAACGTGCGGCGCCGACCCTACACGGCGGTCATCTCCGGTCACCGTACGCTCCCTGCGCCATCGTCAGCGACGCCTGCGGCCGCCGAGTCGCTGCGCGTGCCTCTCGGGCGCATGGCGCCGTTGTTCGCGCGCGCGGAAACTCCTATCGTATGCGCGCCCGACACGCTCGCAGGGAGGCGACTTGCCGACACCGCTCATACAGCTCAACGACCTCCACACGGTCTTCCCGACAGAGGACGGCGTCGTCCGCGCCGTGAACGGCGTCAGCTTCGAGATACCGCGCGGCAAGACGCTCGCGGTCGTTGGCGAGAGCGGCTGCGGGAAGAGTGTGACGGCGCTGTCGATCTTGCAGTTGGTCGGCTCTCCAGGGCGCATCGAATCCGGCGAGATCCTCTACCACCGCGCGAACGCGAGCGACCCGGTCGATATAGCGCAGTTGCCGCCCCGCGGGGAGGAGATGCGGTCGATACGCGGGAACGAGATAGCGATCGTGTTCCAAGAACCGATGACGTCTCTGAACCCCGTCTACACTATCGGGAACCAGATCTGCGAGGCGATCCGCCTGCACCAGCGGCTCGGCCGCAAGGAGGCGAAGGAACTCGCCATCGAGATGCTCGAGCGTGTGAGCATCCCTGCTCCACGCCAGCGCGTGGACGAGTACCCCCACCAACTCTCGGGGGGAATGCGTCAGCGCGCGATGATCGCCATGGCCCTGTCGTGCCGGCCCGACCTGCTCATCGCCGACGAGCCCACGACCGCCCTGGATGTGACCATACAGGCGCAGGTTCTCGACCTGATGCATGAGCTACAGGACGAGATGGGCATGGCGATTCTGCTCATCACACACGACCTCGGCGTCGTCGCGTCCGTGGCGGATGAGGTGGTTGTCATGTATGCGGGTCGTGTGGTCGAGCGCGGGGATGTGCAGAGCATCTTCGCGAACCCGTTGCACCCGTACACACGCGGACTTCTGGCCTCCGTGCCCACGCTGGGGAGCGCGTCGGACGAGCCGTTGATGTCCATCCCCGGCCGTGTGCCACACCCGCTCGCGCTCCCCGAGGGGTGCGCATTCGGCCCAAGGTGCGCCGATCGCATGGACGCCTGCTCGCAGATGCCGGAACTGCTCGACGTCGAGGCCGGTCACTCCGCGCGATGCCTCCTCCACGTGAAGGAGCCCGCAGTGTGAGCGCGCTCCTCGAAGTCGAAGGCCTCCGCAAGTACTTCCCTGTCCAACAGGGGCTGTTGCGCAAGACCGTCGGCCATGTGAAGGCCGTGGATGGCGTGAGTTTCAGCCTGTCTCGCGGCGAGACGCTGGGCGTCGTGGGTGAGAGCGGTTGCGGCAAGACTACTCTCGGACGCTGCTTGATGCGTCTCATCGACCCGACGGACGGGACGGTGCGCTTCCACGACAACGGCTCGGCCGTCGACCTGACGGCGTTGGATCATGCGGGGCTCAAGCCGTATCGACGCCGAATGCAGATGGTGTTCCAGGACCCGTTCTCGTCACTGAATCCGCGCATGACCGTCGCGGACCTCGTAGGCGAGCCGTTGCGTGTGAACCGCGTCGCGTCGGGGACCGATCTCGAAGACCGCGTCGCGCATCTCATCGACTCGGTGGGTCTCAAGACTCAAGACATGCGCCGATATCCGCACGCCTTCAGCGGGGGGCAGCGCCAACGGATCGGCATTGCTCGCGCGCTCGCGCTTAACCCGGATCTGGTCGTCGCGGACGAGCCCGTTTCAGCGCTGGACGTGTCGGTGCAGGCGCAGATCCTCAATCTGCTTGTGGAGTTGCGCGACGAGTTCCAACTGTCGTACGTCCTCATCGCGCACGACCTGGCGGTAGTCGAGCACATCAGCGATCGCGTGGCGGTTATGTACCTCGGCCGCATCGTGGAGATCGGCGACGCTCGCGCCGTGTACGCCACGCCACGACATCCCTACACCGAGGCGCTCATGTCGGCGGTGCCGATCGCGGACCCCAACGCCCAGCGCACGCGAGCCCGCATACGCCTGGACGGAGAGGCGCCCGACCCGTCCGACCCGCCGCCCGGGTGCCCGTTCCACCCCCGATGCCGCTACGCGCAGGACATATGCTCCCAGGAGGTACCTCCGTTGCGCGACGAAGGAGACGGCGTGCTGGCGGCCTGCCATCTCTCTGATGAACTGTCGTTGGAGGGCGTCGAGGGTGTTTAGACGCGCCGTCGCTTTGGCGTTCCTGGTGTGCATCGTCGGTTGCGGCCCCGTGCCGGAGAGCGCGATCCCGCCGGCGACCTTCACCGGCGACCCGACGGCCAGAGAGGCGCCGATGCTGGCGCAACTGGTCGCGGCGGGCGAACTCCCGCCACTCGACCAGCGCTTGCCGGACGTCCCGCTCGTCGCCTCGCATGACTTCGCCGGATACGAGGAGCCGGGCATCTACGGCGGTCAGTGGCACCGGTTCCACACGAACCCCGACATCGGCGATTGGAAGATGGTCGCCGGGTACGCGCCCCTGGTGCGCTGGAAGTTCGACTGCTCGGGGCTCGAGCCGGGGTTGGCCGAGACGTGGGAGTTCAACGACGACGGCAGCGTCCTGACGCTCCACCTGCGGAAAGGGCTGCGGTGGTCCGACGGGCATCCGTTCACGTCCGAGTCGTTTGCGTTCTGGTACGAGCTGTGCCAGGACGAGACCCACCCATACAACCCGCCGGTCTGGTGCCTCGTGGACGGCAAGCCCATGACCGTGCGCACGCCGGACGACTACACGATCGTCATGGAGTTCGCGGGGCCGAACTGGCTCGTCCCGCTGTGGCTGGCGACGGGGTTCTGGTGGTGCAACGTGTACAACATCCCCAAGCACCACATGACCCAATTCCACCCGGCCTACAACCCGGAACACAAGAACTTCGTCGAGTTCCAGCGGAGGAACCTGCCCCACTCGAACCCCGAGCGGCCGACGATGTGGCCGTGGCGCGTTACCGCATACCAACAGGGCGGTTACCGAATCCTCCTGGAGCGGAACCCGTACTACTACGTCGTCGATGATCAGGGCCGACAGCTCCCGTACATAGACCGCGTGAAGACCCTGCTCGTGCCCGATCCGCAGGTGCGGGTGCTCAAGATCCTCGCCGGGGAGATCGACTGCCAGTATCGAGGGTCCGCCCTCGAAGACCTCGCGCTGTTCCTGGAGGGGGAGGAGACGGCGGGATACAAGATGCGGCGGTGGACCAGCACATCTGGCGCGGAGCCGGCCCTGCTCGTGAACTGGACAGACCCCGACCCTGTCCTGCGAGAGATCATCCGCGACCAACGGTTCCGCAAGGCGCTCGCGTTCGGCGTCGACCGCGAGGCGTGTAACGGCATCGCGTGGCGCGGCCTCCTACAGCCGCAGGCCGCTACGGTCAGCCGAGAAGGCTGGCACTTCGCCGACGACGAGGGTCAGGCGCTCTTTGCCGAGTGGGAGCGAGCGGACGCGGAGTTCGACCTCGAGAAGGGGAACGCGCTGCTCGACGATATGGGCCTGACTACGCGCGATGCGGACGGCTATCGCCTGCGACCCGACGGGAAGCGGCTCGCGCTACTCATGGACGTCCCTGCCAGCAACCTGAACCGGCAGGAGAACGACATCGGCCTAATCGTCGAGGACGGCTGGGAGGCGCTTGGGATAGACGCGACGCTCCACACGCCGCCGGGCGCCGAACTCGGGCTGCGCCGTACGCTGGGCGAATTCACCATTAGCATGCACGGCGAGGCGGAGATGGACCTGTTCACCTATCCCGATTGGGTCTTCCCCACGCTGCCGAAGTACTGGCACCCGAAGGTCGGCAAGTGGTACGAAACGGGCGGCAAGGAGGGCGAGGCGCCCACCGGGCCCATGAAGAAGCTCCTCGATCTGTACGACGCGATCAAACGCGAGCCGGACGACCGGCAGCGCCACGAATACGTCCGCGACGCGGTGCGCATCCACATCGAGGAGGGGCCGTTCCACATCGGGACGGTGGGCCGCTCGCCGTCGCTGGTCATGGTTGCGGACCATTTCCACAATGTCCCCGAGGACGGCATCCTCGGCCCGTGGGCGATCGTCACCCCCGCGACCAGCTTCCCCGAGCAGTGCTTCATTCGGGAGCCACGTTAGATGGGGACATACCTACTGCGTCGATCGCTCATCGCGATCCCAACGCTGCTCGCCATCTCGGTGATCGCGTTCTTCATCATCCAGTTGCCCGAGGGCGACTACCTGGACCGCAAGATCCAGCAGTTGGAGGAGGAGTACGGCGACAGCAGCTCGCTGGCTCGCGTGGAGGAGCTACGCGTCCGCTACGGGCTGGATAAGCCGGTGTGGAAGCGGTATGTCATGTGGATCACCGGGTTCGCCGTTGGCAACTTCGGGGAGTCGTTCGAATACGAGCGGGAGGTCAGCGAGCTCGTGTGGGAGCGCCTGCTGTTCACACTCGTGATCTCGACGGGCTCGCTCATCTTCACGTACGCGCTCGCGATCCCGATCGGCATCTACTCGGCGACGAACCAATACAAATTCTCGGACCACTTACTGACATTCCTGAGCTTCGTCGGGATGTCGTTGCCGTCGTTCCTGGTCGCGCTCGCGCTGATGGTGTTCACGTTCGACATCTTCGATATCCCACTGTTCGGCCTGTTCTCGTCCTACTACGAGGGCGCGCCGTGGGGTTGGGGAAAACTCGGCGACCTGCTGACGCATCTCTGGGTGCCGGTCGTCGTCGTCGCGGTGAACGGCACGGCTGGGCTACTGCGGATCATGCGCGGAAACCTGCTCGACGTTTTGGGTCAGCCGTTCGTGCAGACAGCGCGCGCCAAGGGACTCAAGGAGTCGGTGGTCGTCGTCAAGCACGCGGTGCGGATCGCTATCAACCCGTTGGTGAGCATCCTCGGGATGAGCCTGCCGACGATCCTGTCTGGTTCGACGATCGTGTCCATCGTCCTGGGCCTGCCGACGGTCGGCCCGCTCCTGCTTAGGGCGCTCCTGAACGAGGACATCTACCTCGCTGGCACGCTCATCATGATGTACAGCCTCCTGCTGGTAGCTGGGAACTTGATGGCGGACGTGCTGCTCGCGTGGGTCGATCCGAGGATCCGGTATGACTGACGATACCGGCGCCATTACCGAACCGCTCGATGTCGAGGCGGCGGAGGCCGAGGTCGGCAGCCTGTCGTACCGTCAGCTGATCTGGCGGAGGTTCCGGCGCAATCGCATGGGCCTGATCGCCGGCGCGTTGCTGATCGTCGCGTACATCGGCGCGGTGGGCGCGGGGTTCTTCGCGCCGTACCACTATCAGCGCACGGCGCTCCAGACGCGACACGTCCCTCCGCAACAGCTTCATCTCGGCGGCGGTCATGGCTTGCACGTCTACGGTCTGCGCGCCTCTCGTGACGAGCGAACGATGGAACTGGAGTTCGTCCCGGACCCAACGCAGATACACGCGGTCCGCTTCTTCTCACGCGGGGAGGACGGCGCGCTACACTTGGTGACATCGGACGGCCCGATGCACCTGCTCGGCACGGATCGCATGGGGCGCGACCTGCTCTCGCGGATGATCTACGGCGCGCGGGTGTCCCTTACCGTCGGGTTGGTCGGCGTGTTCCTGAGTATGTTGCTGGGGTCCCTGTTGGGGACGGCGTCGGGATACTGGGGCGGCTGGGCCGACACCGCCATTCAGCGTGTGATCGAACTCCTGGCGGCTTTCCCGCCGATACCGCTCTGGATGGCGCTGGCCGCGGCGCTCCCGGCCGGGTGGTCGAGCATTCGCGTGTACTTCGGAATCACGGTGATCCTGTCGCTCATCAGTTGGGGAGGGCTCGCGCGCCAGGTGAGGGGCAAGGTGCTCTCCTACCGAGAGCAAGACTTCGTGATGGCTGCGCGCGCTTCGGGCGCGGGTCACTGGTACATCATCACGCGCCACCTGCTGCCCGGCTCGTACAGCCATATCATCGTGATCGGGACGCTCGCGATTCCGGGTATGATCCTCGGCGAGACGGCGCTGAGCTTCCTGGGGTTGGGTATTCGCCCGCCCATGACTAGCTGGGGAGTGCTGCTGGAGGAGGCGCAGCGGGTAACTGTGCTCCTTCACTACCCATGGCTGATCTTCCCGGCGGTGCCCGTCCTCATCGTCGTGATTGCGTACAACTTCCTCGGTGATGCCCTGCGCGACGCGGCGGACCCGTACTCGGACTAGCGCGCGTGACCTTCGCACACCCATCTAGAACTCGAAGTGCGCGAAGCCGTGGATGCCAAACACCTCGCCGAGGATGGTCGCCCAGAACCCGTTGCCGGCCGCTTCGCCGACGATGAGCCCGAGGAAGAACGGCACGAGCCTGCGGTACGCGGCCATGCCGCCAACACGCAGAGCGACGAACTTCGCGAGCCATCCCATGAGAAACGGCGACCAGAGGTATTCCATCGTGAACGTGTTCGCGACGGCGTAGCCAATCGGGTGGAACGGCCACCAAAGCCAGTGGTTGCGGACGACCGACAGCGCGCCGTAGAACGCCACTCCAAGTCCCATGTACACGACGGCGGGGAGCGATGCCGGCGGCCGCGCGGCCAACCAGGCCTGTAGCTCGTCGAACGCCCACCTGCCGCTCTCCACGCGCCACTGGTTCATCGAGTCCGCGCCATGCGCGTAGTACAGCCGGAGCGACGAGTACGTCCCCACGCCGATGTACAGCGCCATTCCCACGAGGATGACAGCCGCGAGGTCCCGCCCGCGAACACGGCGGCCGTCCGCAGCCTTCAGGGCCTCCATCTGGAACGGCATGATGTAGCCGTTCTGCTCGAACGTGTGGAACTTCAGGCTGGCCAGGATCGTAAGGTTGCGCACCCCCGGCCGCGCGGCGCCGGCCACCGTGGCGATGACGTTGTTCGGCGGCTGCGGTAGAAAGAGCCACGCCATCCCCGACTCGGCCCGAATCCGCGCCAAGACGGTCTGGAAGACGAAGAAGATGCCGAGGAACAGCAGGCCATACACCGGCGCGAGGCCGGCCGCCGTCATCCAGACGACGAGGAACGTCGTGCCGGCCAACGCGCCGAGCACGGCCACCGAGTAGGACATCGCCTCCCGGACGTCCTCCGTCGCTGAGCCTCGTCGGCGCGCGCCGATCGCGCCGACCACCGCGCGCAGATGTCGGCGCATCATCCACAGATTCACAAAGAACAGCGCGAAGAACGCGCCGACGCCCTGGTCGTTCACGGCCGGGAATCGGGCGAGCACCCCGCCCGCGTGCGACGCGCGCCAGCCCATCGACACGGCGAGCACGTCTTCGGCTTTGCGCAGCAGGTAGAAGAACCACAGGCTGAACGAGACGTCCGCGGGGACCATGTACGCGATCCCGATGATCGAGTACATCACGCTGATGTGGAGGTACGTGATCGCGTTCCAAGGCTTCTCGCGCAGGAATGTCTCCAGCGGGATGTGCATCAGCTTCAGCGACGGCACGGTCGGCACGTGCAGGTGCAAGCCGACTGAAAGCTGCACGATCACGGGAATGGAGAACCCGAGCCACATCCATCGGCTCGCGAAGAAGGCGTTCAGGGAACGACCTGCGGGTGGATCCTGGGCCATCGCGAGGGGCGCCGCCAGGACGCCGAACGTCAGCCGTTCGTGGTCCACCCACTGCCGTCGGACGATCGCGCACAGGCACAGCAGAACCCAATACAGGGCCATCGCGAATGCGAGCCACAGCATGAGGGGCTTCGCCCACGCTGCCCACGGGATGTGGTCGCGATGACCCGTGTAAAACGCCTCGATGACCGCCGGGTCGCGCGGCCCGAACCAGTCGGGGATGTAGCGCAGGAACTCGTCGGCCCACATGTTCTCGGGCGTCGCGAAGTGCCCGGGACCGACCATGTTCGGCAGGAGAAACTGCACGAGGCCGAACGAACTGAGAGGCGCCCCCACCATCGTCATCGCGTAGATGAGCAGCAGTTCGTTGGCGCTTAGCGCCGCCCGCGGGCGCCATCGCGCCAGCAGGGCATTCGCCAGGACGAGGATGAGGAAGAAGAACATCACGGAGACCGGTGGCGCCGGCAGGACGTAGTCGATCTCCCACTCGTACTGCTCGATGATGGGGCAGAGGTACGCGATCGTGGCGATGATGGCCGCGCCGATAGTCACGGCCCGCCCGCTCAGCGCCCGGCTGCGACGGACTCCGTGCGGGGCCGCCTTTGCCATAGGTTCCTCTCAATGACGCGAGAGCATACCATCGGCGTACGGAACCCAGCATGAGGACCACGCCGCGTGAAATCCGACGACTACGCCAACGCCCCGCGCTTCTGCTCTACCTGCGGCGGCGCCGTGACCAAGACCGACGATGAATACTCCCGCTACGCATGTGGGCCGTGCGGGGCGGTCCACTACCTGAATCCGAAGGTCAGCGCCGGCGTGATCGTCGTGGCCGACAGGTCAATACTGCTTGTCCGCCGCGCGATCGAGCCGTATGCAGGGCATTGGAACCTCCCAGCGGGCTACGTCGAATACGAGGAGACGTGTGAGGAGGCGGCCGTACGCGAGGCCCGCGAGGAGGCGGGCGTGGAGGTGGCGCTGCGTGGTCTCCACGGCGTGTACTCGTGCATCGACGACCCTCGGGCGCACTACGTCCTCGTGATATACCGCGCGGACATCCGCAGTGGAGAGCTGCGCGGCGGCGATGACGTCGACGAGGCCCGATTCTTCGCACGCGACACCCTCCCCACGCACATCGCCTTCGACGGCATGCGCAGGGCGATTCGCGACCTGACGCTCTGAGACGCCACGGCAACGACCGACGCGCGCCAACGCAGCGGACCACCCACTCCTACGCCACAAGGCCGCCGCCAGGGCGCCGCGCGCCTCCGCGTGCTATGTCTTGGCTGCGTCTGGTCGTCGCCAGCGGGGTCGCGCCCAAGCGCCCGCCACACCGACAAGCCCGAGGAGCGAACGATGCAGTACCGCACCTATGGCAAGACAGGCAAGAAGGTGTCCGCTCTCGGGTTCGGACTGATGCGGCTGCCCATGGACGGGGACCACGTCGATATGGATGTGGCCGTCGAGCTGATACGGCGCGCGATCGAACTCGGGGTCAACTACCTCGACAGCGCTGTGGGATACTGCAACGCGGAGAGCCAGGTCGCGTTTGGCAGGAGCATCGAGGGACTTCGGGATCGGGTGTACGTCTCCACGAAGAACCACTACAAGGGCGCCGACGGCGATGAATGGCAGCGGAATCTGGACGACTCACTCGACCGCATCGGCGTCGACGTCATCGACTTCTACCATCTCCACGGCCTGAGCTGGGACGAGTACAACGGCATGCTCGGCGCGGACGGGCCCATCGACCGCTTCCGTCGCGCGAAGGACGAGGGCGTGATCCGGCACAAGTGCTTCTCCTGCCACGACGCGCCTGAGAACATGCTAAAGCTCATCGACACCGGTGAGTTCGAGGGCATGCTGCTGCAGTACAACCTGCTGGACCGCCGGAACGAGGACGTGATCGCCCACGCGCACGCGCAGGGCCTTGGCGTGGCCATCATGGGGCCGGTCGGCGGCGGCCGGCTGGTGGCTCCGTCAGACCAGATTCAGGGCCTCGTCCGCGGCTCTCAGAGCACCCCGGAAGTCGCGTTGCGATTCGTGATGGCGAATCCCAACGTGACGGTGGCCCTGTCGGGCATGGGCAGCATGGCGATGGTCGAAGAGAACGCCGCCACGGCGGCGCGAGAGGAGCCCCTCAACGCGGCCGAGCGCGAGCAAGTGGTGGCGTCGCTGGCGGACACGCAGGAGCTAATGGACCTGTATTGCACGGGGTGCGGTTACTGCGTTCCGTGCCCGAACGACGTCGACGTGCCGGAGAACTTCCGGCTCATGAACCTCCACCGCGTGTTCGGCCTCACGGACCACGCGCGGGACCAGTATGAGGGGCTGGGCAAGAAGCGGAAGGGCGACGCGTTCGTCGAGGCATGGGCCGCCGCGTGCCTGCAGTGCGGAGAGTGCGAACCCAAGTGCCCGCAGAACATCCCCATCATCGCTCAACTCGAGGAGACGCACGCGGCCCTGGGAGCTGCGTAGCGCTCGCAGCTTGAGCGTCCTCGCGCACGTGCTTTGCCGGGGGCTGGGGGCCGGCGCCTACAGCCCGATGCCGCGCAGGTACTCGCGGTTCCGGCGGGCGCTCTCCTTGGGATCGCCCATGCCGGGCAGGACGTCCTGCTCGACCACCACCCAGCCGTCGTAGTTGTCGCGCGTCCAGTCGGTGACGGCGGGGAAGTCGACGCAACCGGCGCCCAACTCGCAGAACACACCGCGACCGACAGACTCGAAGTAGTCCCACGCCTCGACCTGACTGCGGGCGGCGAGGGTCGCATCGCAGTCCTTGAAGTGCAGGTACCAGACGCGGTCGGCGAAGCGGTGCAGGCCCGCCATGGCCTCGGCGCCCGTCTCGGCGCCGCACGCGAACGCGTAGTGCCCCGTGTCGAAGACGAGACCGACGAGGGCGTCGTCCGTCGCGTCGAGAAGGCGCGCGATCTCGTCGGGCGTCTCGACGTAGCCGGCGCAGTGGTGATGGAAGACGCAGCGGAGTCCCGTCTCCGAGAGCACCGCGCGGGCGACCTCCTCGGTCCCAGCCGCGAAAGTCGCCTGGTCGGCGGATGATAGAGCCATTTCCGGCGTGATGCGCCCGGCGTTTCGAGTGCGCGTCGGGTCGCTGCCGTTCTCGTCGGCAAGGACGATGAACGGCGCGTGCGCCTGGCCACCCAGCTCTGCAACCGTGGCGATGAGTCTCGCGGTTTTCACTGCCTGTTCGACCCCGGCTGCGTGGGCAGCGCTGTGCCGAAATGCGACTGGGACGAACGCTGCAAGCATTGCGAGGTCACGGCTCGCTAACTCGCCGCGCAGGGCGGGCGCGTCCGTGGGCATGAAACCCCAGTCGCCCAGTTCCGTGCCTGCGTAGCCTGTGCCTTTCAGTTCGTCGAGCATGCGCGTGCAGTCGATGGCGTCCTGTTCGACGCCCTCGAATTCGAGCGTGCCCCAAGAGCACGGCGCGTTGCCCATCCCTATGACGGCCATAGAGCGTCCCCCAAAGCTTTCCCGTCTGCGGCCGTAGCCGGTGAGTGACCGGTATGGTCGCCGACAGCGGCCGGGAAGGGCAGCCTATCTGCGTCCGCCTTGGGTGACATACCCTCGGGTTGACGGCCGAAGCGCGCGCGCCGACACTGCGGGTAACAACTCGTCGCCTCCTCGTCGCCTGCAAGAGCGCGCCGTGCCATCCACCAAAGCATCGTCGCCGCCCGACTCTTCGTCTGGGTTCGCCACAGGGCGCGCGCTGGTCGTCGGGTGCGTGCTGGTGGTGCTCAACGCGCACTGGCAGACCCCGCTCAGCAGCATCCTGGACATTGAACTGAGCGACCTCGCTCTGTTCTGCAACGTTATCACGATCCTCTTCCTGCTCGCGCTTGTGAACGGTCGTATCGCGCGGTACGCGCCGCGTCGCGCTCTCCAGCGTCGCGAAGTGCTCATCATCTACACCATGCTGGCGACAGCGACCGCTCTCAACGGCACGGACATGATTAAGTGCCTCGTGTCGCTGATGGGCAACGGGACGTGGCACGCCACGCCGGAGAACGACTGGGCCAACCTGTTCGGGCGGTACTTGCCGGAGTGGATCACCGTCCAGGACCGGCAGGTGCTCCGCGGGTATTACGAAGGCGACTCGACGCTCTACACCGACGCGCACCTGCGGGCATGGGCCCCGCGCGCTGCCGCGTGGACTGCGTTTACCGTGACGCTCATGTTCGTGATGTTCTGCCTCGCGCGGATCGTGCGGCGACAGTGGATCACGAACGAGCGTCTGTCGTACCCCATCGCGCAGCTGCCGTTCGAGATGGCGGGACCGAACACGACCGGGGGGACATCGCTGTTCGGGCATCGGTTGCTGTGGATAGGGTTCGGGATCGCTGCGGTCATCAGCGTGGTGAACCAAACGAACGTGTGGTACCCGTCGGTCCCGGCGCTTCCGGTGCAGCCGTTGAACCTGGCCCGGTACTTCCCCACGCGCCCGTGGAACGCGATGGGGTACATGTATCGGACGTTCTACCCCTTCGCCGTTGGGATGGCATACCTGATGCCGCTCGACCTGATCCTGTCGACGTGGGTCTTCCACCTGGTCTGGCAGGCGGAGCGCGTCGTGGGGAGCGCGTACGGTTTCGGCGCGATGCCAGGATTCCCGTATGCCGAGGCCCAGGTCCGGGGCGGATGGATCGCGTTGCTGTGCTTTGCCGTGTGGAAGGGCCGACGCCACTTCGCGGGGATCTTCGCGAACGTGCCGGACGCGGCGCCACGGGAAGTGCGGCTGCCCGCGTTGGGCGCCGCTGCGGGCGCGATCGGGCTGATGGTGTTCTGTCACTACCTCGGCATGTCGTTCTGGCTGCTGATCCCTTTCTTCCTGCTGTATTTCGGGCTCGCCACCGCGATCACGCGGATTCGCGCAGAACTCGGCCCGGCGGTGCACACTCTGTCGGGCGCGACGCCGGACTATCTCCTCATGACGGCGCTGGGGTCGCGGCGCCTGGGGCCGGGCAACATCGTGGGATTCGGGCTGCTGCACTGGATTCTCGGGTCGGCTGGCCGGGAGCATCCGATGCCGATTCAACTGGAGGCGATGAAGTTCGCCGAGCGCATGCGCATCTCCTCGCGTGGGTTGATGGCGGCAGTGTTGCTGGCGGCGGGCGTGGGGTCGCTCGCCGGTTGGTGGGCGTACCTGCACGACGCGTACACACTCGGCGTCGAGGCGTACCCTGAGGAGACGTGGGCAGCGAGCGTCGGCTTCCGCCTGCTGACGTCGCGGCTCCAAGCCCCAACCGGGTGGCAGCCGATGGCGTTGACGTTCACGTTGGGAGGCTTCCTGCTGACGACCGCGCTCGCGGCGGTGCGCACGCAGTACTTGTGGTGGCCGTTTCATCCCGTGGGGTACGTCATCTCGGGGCGATGGGGCATCGGGCGCATCTTCTTCCCGCTCGTCATAGCGTCTGTGGCCAAGTGGAGCGTGCTCCGGTTCGCGGGCGTGAGCGGGTACCGTCGCTCCGTGCCGTTCTTCCTCGGGCTCATCATCGGGGATTTCACGCTCGGAATGCTCTGGGCGACCATCGGGTTGGTCTTCCATGTGCCGGTGTACGTCTTCTGGACGGGGTAGCGCGTTGCCCAGTGCGCGCCCGGAACGTAGGATGCCCGTGCCCGTGCGCGTCGCCGGGCGTCTGAGACTGCTGACAGGCTGAATCAAGCCCGGGTGGACGGTTCCACCTACGCCGCGTTGGCCCAACTGCGGGGCAGCGACCTCACGACCGGCGACCGCGCGTTCGACAGGGCAACACGCAGGCAGTTCAGATTCGTCTGGTATATCCAGGAGGTCGATACACCGTGACCCCAACTACGACGGTGTCGCCGATGTCCGCCACCGAACGAGACACCATCGCACCGGCACGCGGCATGAGCAGCCTTTACCCCGCGGAGCGATGGGAAGACGCGCTCATCACGGGGAACGGGACGCTCGGCGCGTTGGTATTCGGCAATCCGTACAGCGAACGCGTCGTGCTGAACCACGAGCGGTTCAACCTGCCGCAATGGAAGTCTCCGCCGGAGCCGCCGGACATCGCACACGCGCTCCCCGAGATACGGCGGCTCATGCTCGACGGGCACTACGCCGAGGCCTACGCCCACTCCATCGAGGCTGCCCGGGACGACGGGTGGGACGGTATCGAGTGGACCGACATGTATCACCCGGGCCACGCGCTCTGCTTCGATGTCGCCTCACGCGGAACGCCCGGCGATTACGTGCGATCGCTCGACTTCGAGACCGGCGAGATCGTCGTGAGATGGCGCGACGGCCTCGGCGAGTGGACGCGGCGGTCGTTCGCGTCTCGGGCGGATGGCGTCATCGTGCAACTGCTGCGCGCGCCGTCCGACGGCCCGCTGCACGTCGAGATCAACGCCGACGAACGTCTGCATGCGCTGCCCGAGGCCGTGCGGTTCGAGAAGCGAGTCACCCAGGACACCCTCGAACTACGAGGGCGGTACCCCAGCGAAACCGGCGGCGGCGGGTTCACCTGCGCGACGCGCGTCGTTCCCACGGGCGGCACGTGCTACACAGACGGCCAGATGGTCAAGGTCCGGGACGCCGACTCGGTGCTCCTTCTCACTCGCCTGGAATGGCATCGCGACGCCGGGGAACGGGCCGCGCAGAATCTCCGCGAAAGCCTGGACGCGGTGGCCGCCGACTACGACGCGCTCCTGGGGCGCCATGCCGCGATTCACGGAGAGATGTTCGGCCGCGTCCGGCTTGATCTCGGCGCCAGCCCGGCTCGTAGTCGCAGCGCGGAGGAGTTGCTCGAGGCGCAGGACGAGGACGTCGTCAACCCGGCGTTGCTGGAGACGATGTTCGACATGGGACGGTATGTCCTCATCAGTTCTAGTGGTGAATGGCCGCCGCGCCTCACCGGGATCTGGAACGCGTCGTGGAATCCGAGCTGGCGAGGGGATTTCACCACCGACGCGAACGTAAACCTCGCCGTCTCAGGCGGCAATACCGGGTCGCTGCCCGAAGCGATGGAAGGCTACTTCCGACTCGTCGAGGGTATCTTCGCGGACTGGGAGACCAACGCGCGGAAGTTCTATGGCTGCCGAGGCGTGCTGGCTGGCCCCCGAACCGATGGAAACCACAACCTGCATCGGCACTTCGACGAGGGCTTCCCAGGGCACTTCTGGCTGTCGGGCGCCGGGTGGTTGTACCAGCCGTTTCTGGAGCACTACCAGGTCACCGGCGACGAGACCTTCTTACGCGAGAGACTCATACCGGCACTCGTCGAGATCGCCGCGTTCTACGAGGACTTTCTCACGACGCGCGATGAGAACGGCAAGCTCGTGTTCGTGCCGTCGTATTCCCCGGAGAACGCCCCGGCAAACACAGGATGCCCCGCGGCGATCAACGCGACGATGGACATCGCCGTCTGCCGCGAGACGCTGTCGACGCTCGTGGCGTCTTGCGAGAATACCGGCGAACACCCCGACGCGATGCCACGATGGCGGGCGATCCTCGATGCCCTGCCGCCGTATCTCGTCAACGAAGACGGGGCGCTGCGGGAGTGGGCGTGGCGCGACCTCGCCGACGAGTACAACCATCGGCACCTGTCGCACCTGTACCCGCTCTGGCCAGGGCTGGAGATCGACGTGGAGAACACGCCGGAGTTCTTCGAGGCGGCGCGCGTGGCCGCGAATCTTCGGGGTCAGGGGAACCGATCCGCGCACGGGCTGATGCACATGGCCCTGGTCGCGGCCCGCCTGAAGGACGGCGACATCGTCCACCGGAACCTCACGCAGATACTCCACGACGAGTTCATCTACCGAAGTCTCGTGACCAGCCACAACCCCGGCCACCACATCTACAACGTGGATGCCGGGACGTCGCTCCCCGCCGTCGTCATGGAGATGCTCGTATCGTCCCGACCGGGCGTTATCGAGTTCCTGCCCGCCCTGCACGACGCGGTGCCGCGGGGCAGCATCACGGGTGTCGAATGTAGGACACAGGCGACGGTGGATCGGCTGGGGTGGGACCTCTCGGCGCGTGTCGTCGACGCGATGCTGCGGTCGCGCGTGGATCAGACGGTCACGGTGATGCTCCGACGGGGCATCGAGTCGTTCACGGTGTCTGGCGAGACGTTGGCAAGCCACGGGCGCCACGGGTCCATTTCTCGCGACGTGCCGCTACGGGCGGACGTGCCGACGGCCCTGCGGGTGACGTGGGCCGCCAAGTAGCGCGTGGCCGCTTCACGTCGGAGGGTTCAAGGGAGTGACCGCAGCTTCACACGGAAGCCCGGCAGGGGTCGCCCTCCCGGACGCCACATGCCTCAGAGGCGTTCTTGCGGCTGCCGGCTGGCGTACGCCGCGAGCAGACGGGCTGCCATCGCGTTGTCGCCGCCGTGGGGCACGATGATGTCCGCGTGACCACGGCTCGGGCCCACGAACTCGTCGTGCATCGGCTGCACCGTCTCGAGCCATTGGCGGGTGACCGATTCCGCGGAACGTCCACGGTCGCGGATGTCGCGCTGTATGCGCCGTGCGAGCCGCGCGTCCGGCTCAACGTCGATGTACACGGCGAGGCCGAGGAGTGAGCGCAGCCGCTCGTCCGCGAGGATGAGGATGCCCTCGACGATGAGCGTAGGCGTCGGCTCCGCACGCGTCGTATGGCCTGAGCGCGAGTGCGTTGCGAAGTCGTACGTGGGGACATCGACGCCAATCCCTCGCCGAAGACAGTCGACGTGGTCACAGAGCAGAGCCGTCTCGAGCGAGTCCGGGTGGTCGAAGTTCATCGACGCGCGCACATCCGGCGGCAGGTGGCTGAGGTCACGGTAGTAGGTGTCGTGGCTCAGGGTCGTCGTCGACCCGGGCGGCAGAGCCTCGAGCAGTCGGCGCACGAAGGTCGTCTTGCCCGCGCCAGAGCCTCCCGCGATGCCCACGACTGTCGATACTGAGTTGCCCACGCCGCGTTCTCCCAGGGGCTCGCTTGTCGTCGGCCCGTGCAGTATAGCGAGACCCTCCACCCCGTCGCACGTCGTTGCGACGCCGTCGCGTACATGTGATATTGCGGTGATCGGCCGAACGCCAGCCAGCCCACCTGGAGTGTCCCATGCGAGAACGAGGCCGAAGCGCAGCGCGGTGCGGATGGGGCGCCGCGCTCATGTTCCTCGCCCTGTCCCACGCGCTCGCCACGTCGGAGCCGCCGCCGGCCGGCTACACCGCCCCAGACGAGCTTGTGAAGCGGCTCCACGCCGTGGTGGCCGCCTCCGATCGCGCGGAGATGCGCGAGATCGCGCAGACCGACGAGGGGCGCGGGCTGTTCGTGGTCGCCATCGGTGCGGGAGAGACTGCAGGGCGTCCCGGCTTGCTGATCCTGGCCGACCCAGACGGGGACCGGCCGATCGCGTCACAGGTCGCGTTTCATCTCGCGGAGAGGCTGGCGACCTCGGCCGCGGCGGTCACGCGGGTGGCGAGCGTGTACGTCGTGCCGGTAGCGAATCCCGATGGCGCCGCGCACGCGTTCGGCGGAGAGGAACCTTGGCGCGGCTGGCCCATAGACGAGGACCGCGACGGCCGCACCGACGAAGATCCCGCCGAGGACGTGAACGGCGATGGGTTCGCCCTGCACATGCGCGTTCCCGACCCCACAGGAGCGTGGCGCCAGGACGCGAGCGACTCGCGCGCGATGGTCGAGGCCGACGCCGCCAAGGGCGAAATGGGCGGGTATCGCCTGCTCAGGGAGGGCATCGACAACGACTCCGATCGGGACCTGAACGAGGACGGCCCCGGCGGCGGGCTGTTGGAGGCGAATTGGCCCCACCGATGGCAGCAACACGCCCGAGATGCCGGGCCGTTCCAACTGAGCGAACCCGAAACGCACGGCCTCATCGAGTTCATGCTGGCTCATCCGAACATCTCGGTCGTGATCGTGCTGGGATCGGAGGACAACACCGCAGAGCCTTCGGACGGGGCCGAGGACGTCGACGCGTCGTCCACGGGGCCGCTCACAGCGGACGCTGACATGCTCAAGCTGTTGGGTGAGAGGCTGTGGGAAGACGTGGACGCCAAACCGAGAGGCGCCGACGACGGGCATGGCGGGTTCGCGGACTGGGCGTACTACCAGTTTGGGGCGTTGGTTGTCGAGAGCGCCGTCTGGTCGCCTCCTCTCGACGCGCTCGACGAAGCGGACGAAGACGACGGGGCTGACGAGTCCGAGCAAGACGTCTCCGAAGAGAAGGACGAGGCCGACGACCCCTCAGACGAGGCCAAGCTGCTCGCCTGGAACGACACAGCGTACGCGGGCGCGGCCTTCGCCCCCTGGACACCGTTCCGGCACGCCGAACTGGGCGATGTCGAGATCGGGGGATGGCGGCCGCTGACACTCCACAACCCGCCCGCGGAGAGCATCCCGGCGTTGGTCGACCAGTGGGTGGGGTTCGTCGCCTCTCTCGCCGACGACCTGCCGCGTGTCGAGTGGGTGAAGGTCGAGGTTACCGAGGCCGCCGACCGCCTGTTCGACGCGCGCGCGACGCTGGTCAACGGGAGCCTGCTGCCGACAATGACCGCGATGGGCGAGCGCACCCGTCGGCCGCTGCCGATTCGCGTGGCGCTCGAACTGCCGGCGGGTGGCGAACTCGTCGCCGGGCAGGGCCGGCACGTCGTCCAGCGGCTCAAGGGACGCGGCGACAGCCGGGAATTCCGTTGGCTGTACCGCCTACCACGAGGCGTGCCAGACGCACGCGCGAGCGCCGTATCCCAGGCTGCGGGCGCAGCCGTGGTGGAACTGGAGGTGAGCCGATGATGCTGCTCTGGCCTCGCGCGGCGAAGAGACTGGCCATGGTTCTCGCTTCTATCGCGCTTGTCGGCGTCGCCGCTACGGCTGCTGCGCAGGGCGGGCGGATGGTTCCGAATGTGGAGATCCCGTGGAATCGGTACTACGACTACGCGGAACTGCTCGACATCATGGGCCGCCTGGAGGCCGCGTACCCGCAATTCGTGCGCCTGGAGGACCTCGGTCGGACGTACGAGGGCCGGACGATGCGCGTCCTCGTGCTGACGAACAAGGCGACCGGCAAGGATCGCGACAAGGTCGGCATGTGGGTGGACGGGAACGTGCACGGGAACGAGGTGCAGGGAGCAGAGGCCGCGCTGTATCTCGCGTGGTGGCTCCTGGAGAAGTACGACACGAACCCACGGGCACGGGTGTTGCTGGATCGGCGCGTGTTCTATGTGCTGCCGTCGCAGAACCCAGACGGACGTGACTACTGGTTCAGCTCGCCCAATACCGCTCACTCGTCACGCTCCAGCAAGAAGCCCAAGGACGACGACCGCGACGGCCTCTTCGACGAGGACGGGTACGACGACCTGAACGGAGACCGCGAGATCACGCAGATGCGGAAGCGCGTCCCCCTGGGAACGGGAACGCACCGCGTGAACCGTGACGATTCGCGCATCCTGGAGCGCGTCACGGGCGACCAGCTGGGCGACTACGTGATGCTTGGGAACGAGGGCATCGACAACGACGGCGATGGGCGCATCAACGAGGACGCCCCGGGCTTCTACGACATGAACCGCAACTGGCCGAGCGACTGGCAGCCTCAACACATACAGTGGGGCGCGGGCGCCTACCCGCTGTCGCACCCGGAGACGCGCGCGATCGCGATGTACTTGCTTGACCACCCTAACATCGCGGCGGTGCAGTCGTTCCACAACTCCGGGGGCATGATCCTGACCGGCCCGGGCTCCGAGACCGTGATATACCCAGCCGACGATGTGCGGGTGTATGACGAGATCGGTGCGGACGGCGAGGACATCCTGCCGTTCTATCGCCACCTCATCATCTGGAAGGACCTCTACACCACCCACGGCGCGTTCACCTGGGCATACGAGGGGTTGGGCATCTTCACGTTCTCGAACGAACTGTGGTCGCGCGACCAGTACTACAACGCGCCCGGAGGGGCCAGTGGTGATCGGCAGGCGGCGTTCGCCGACCATGTGCTGCTCGACGACATCCGCGTGGCGTGGGAGCCGGTCGATCATCCGCTGTATGGTGAGGTCGAAGTCGGCGGGTACAAGCGGGAGCACGGGCGCGTCGCGCCGTCGTTCATGATCGAGGAGATGCTGCACCGCAACGCGATGTTCTGCGTCATGCACGCGGCGGAAATCGCCGACATCGAGGCCGAGCCCTTACGGGTAGAGGCGCTGGGTGGCGATGTGTGGCGCGTGCGCGCGGCGTTCCGCAACACGCAGACCATGCCGACGCGCTCTGCTCTCTCGGGTGACGGGAAGATTGGCGTCCCAGATCGCGTGAGCATCCGCGGGGATCACGTTGAGGTGGTCGCTGGCGGCCGCGTGGGCGATCGGTGGCGCGACGAGCGCATCGACCTCACCGACGACCACCCGAACCCGATCAGGCTGGAGTACGGCGTTCCGAGCCGCGGGCGCGTCGAGGTCGCGTGGATCGTGCAGGGGTCGGGACGGGTCGTCGTGAGCTACGAGGCGGACAAGGCGGACGGCGTGGAGATCGGTGGGGCGTTGCGGTAGCGGTAGGCGTGACCGACGGGCGCCGGCCAAGCCTACCGCGCGCACGCGTGTTGGTTAGCGCGCCGACTTCATGGCGGCCCACTGCAACGGCAGCTTGCCGCGCGCGTCGACAGCGGTCGACGATGCGAGGCTGGCGCCCATGATCTCGTTCACTTCGGTGCCGCTCAGCGCACGATCGTAGACGAACACCTCATCTACCAGGCCCGTAAGCGGCCAGGTCCCGGCGCTTTCACCGGTGCCGACGAGGAAGGGCGTCGCCAGCTCGGGCAGTGGGTCGTTGACAGCGTCGCTCTCGGCGATGACCTGCCCGTCGATGTAGACCGTCACGGCTCCGTCGCCAATGGTCATGGCGTAGTGGTACCAGACGCCCTCTTCGACGGAGGCGTCGGCCACCGCGACATCCTGATGGCCGCCGGCGTTGTAGAACGGCGCGAAGCCTGGGTCGACCATGAGACGGTACTGGCAGCACTCGCCGCTCACCTCGCCGACGCCTTCCTCACTGCCGCCGATGATCCCCTCGTACGTCGTGTGCGCCTGCAGCTGGAACCACGCGCCGAGTGAGATGGCGTTGTTCGGCAGCGAGCTGAGAACGCCGTCCGCGGCCATGTGTGACTGGCCGCCGGTGAATTCGACCGCTTCGCCGTACACGCCCGACGTCCACGCGCCGTCGGTGATGACGCCGTCGTAGCCGTTGCCGGAGATGTCTGCCGCCGTGGTCCCGGAGCCCTCATCCATCGGGTACGCCGCGATGAGCCCAGACATGTCCAGGGCGACGGCGGACGTGATTACCACACCCGACAGGATCGCAGCCGAGCACCACATACCTATGTTCCGCATCGAGAACTCCATTCCTAGCCGTGTAGTCCGTGTGAGTATTGCGCGAGGGCTGACGTCGCGACAGCGGAGTCACGCCCACGGCGCCGTGCAGGCAGGCCGGCGGCCCTGGCATCTGCTGTCAGGGCCGCCGCGCACGCGTATCGTTGGTTAGCGGTCCGACTTCAGTCCCGCCCATTGCAGGGCCAGCTTGCCACGGGCGTCCACGGCCATGGCCACGACGAGACCGCTGTCCTTGAGTTCGTTGACTTCGTCTTCTGAGATTGCGCGATCGAAGACGACGACCTCGTCCACGAGGCCGAAGAGGGGCCACGTGCCGGGGCTCTCACCAGTGCCGACAAGCAGCGGCGTGGCCAACTCGGGCAGAGGGTCGGCTGCGGCAATGCCTTCGCCGACGACCTCGCCATCGAGGTATATCTTCACGTCGCCGTCGATGGTCATCACGTAGTGGTACCAGACGCCGCCCTCGGTTACGACACCGGCGACGGTAACATCCGTGTGGGCGCCCGCATTGTAGAACGGCGCGAAGCCCGGCTCGATCATGATCCGGTACTGGCAGCACCCGCCGAGGTCCGGGTCACTTCCCCCGATGATGCCCTCGTACGCCGGGTGGTCCTGAAGCTGGAACCAGGCGCCGAGCGTGATCGCGTTGTTCGGGACGGACGAGAGGACGCCGTCCGCAAACATATGCGACTGCCCACCGGTGAACTCGATCGCCTCGCCGAACACGCCTGTGACCCAGTTTCCGTCGACGATTGTGCCGTCGAATCCGTTGCCGGAGATGTCCTCCGCCGTGTCGCCGCTACCTTCATCGTACGTGTAAGCGGCGATGAGCCCGTCGAAGTCCAAGGCATAGGCCGACGTGGCTAGGGCGGCAGCCATTGCCGCTGCCAAACACCATGATGCAAGTGTGCGCATGCGTCGCTCCGTTTCTATGGGTGCTGTCTACGAACCGCATGAGATATAGCCGCATCCAAGGGCTGCGGCAACCGTGATTCGGCGCGCGCGCCGAGCCTGTACGGTTAGACGCCGGTGATCGCCAAACGGTTATGTGGACCGGCCGCTCGCCTCGATCTCGATGAACACCGTGGCCCCGGCTCCCGCCGCTGACTCGAATCGTATCGTGCCATCGAACGGCCGGAGCCGCTCTTCCATCGCCATAAGACCGAATCTCGACTCGACGGGGCCTGCCAGGACGGCGTCCACGTCGAAGCCAACACCGTCGTCCTCTATGATCGTGGATACGATCGCGTCGCGTCGCTGCATCACGACGCTCACGGCGCGTGCCTGCGCATGCCGCGCGACGTTCGTCAGCGCGGCCTGCACGACGCGGAAGATGGCGATCTCCGCGTCGGGGGCGAGGCCGTCCGCAGAGGCGTCCTCGGCGACGAAGTCGACTTGGAGATCGAAGTGGCCGGCGAGCGTCTGGAGTTCCTGCTCCAGCGCGCTGACCAACCCGAGACGGTCGAGAGTGGCTGGCCGAACGGCGACGGCGATGTCACGTATATCCGTCATGCAGTCGGTGACGAGCGTGCGCAACTCGTCGGCGAGCGCCCTGCCCTCGGACCCGGGGGCCTCCTGCGCCATCGACTTGAGCCGCACGAGCACCGACGTCATGGACTGGCCCGCGCGATCGTGGAGTTCCCCGGCGATGTGCGTGCGCTCCTCCTCCTGCACGGTGAGCACGCGATGCATGAGTTGGGCCCGCTCCGACTGCGTTCGGCGGAGCGTCTCCTCTACCCGTCGCCGTTCGCGGAGCTCGGCCTCCAGGTCGCGGGTACGCGCGAGGACTTCGCTCTCGAGGCTCGCGTTGAGGCGGAGTATCTCATCCTCTGTCGCCTTCCGCTCGGTGATGTCCGTCCAGACGCCAACGCAGTACCATCTGTTCGCTCCGCGAGGCTCGATGAAGACGTCCTCGTGCAAGCACCGCACCTCACCGTCCCTGTCGATGTAGCAGATCTCGCTGCTGTAGTGATCCTCGCTGCGCTCGAACGCGTTGGCGGTGGTCTGCGCTGCTCGGGCGTCACTCGCAGGTAGGCGCGCGCGACGTAGCGCATCGTCCCACTCCTCGGCGGGATCGATGTCCACGTTGGTGAACTCCGCAAGACCCGCGACATCCGTCCCGACGAGGTCGGAGCGCCACCTGTGGCCCTCAGCGCGTCGCTCGACGTGGGAATGCCACAGCACACATTGGGCGCTGCTTATCACGCGCCGCAGTTCGTCGTGCGCGTCGAGGGCGCGCCGGTGCAACTGCGCGCGTTCGAGGGCTATCGCGGCCTGCTTCAACAGCCCGCCCATGCCCCCGACGCGCCTCACGGTGGCGCCGTGGTCGGCGCGAGGGGCGCAGGTCACGAGCACGGCGAGCACCCGATCGGGCTTCTTGATGGGTATGGCGTAGACGTTGGTGTCGGTTGCGTCGAGGTCACCGGGCAGTAGCTGTAGGTCGAACTCCCTTTGCTCGCCGCGGGCGACAACCAGCTCCCCGTCGCGGACGGCGGATGCCATCACGTTCGGGGCGTCAGCCGGGTAGCGCCGGCCCACCGCGGACGCGTGCTGCGCGAATGACGACGCCGTGAGGTCGTGCCCCACGCTTCGCGCGATGACAAGCTCGTCGGTGTCGTCGTCGACGACGGCGATCAGCGCGTTCGGGAGCAGCGCGCTTCGTGCCAACTCGACCACCAGCGTGTCGAGGATGGCCTCGATGTCCAGCGACCCGAGGATGACCGCCGCGACCTGTCCCACCGAATCGAGTAACTGTGTCTTCTCGACGAGCGCGTCGCGAGCTCGGTCGAGGGCCTGGAAGTCGGACACGCGGGCCATCCCGTGCGACAGCGTGCGCGCCACGGTCTCGAGGAACGAGATGTCCTCGGGGTCGAACGCATTCGCGGTCGCACTGTTGACAGCGAGCGTCCCGTGGGAGAATGGGATGTCGATAACAGAGCGGACGGGCTTCGCGAGCGCAGCCTGCGCGCGTTCCTCGCGCCCGGGTTCATCCTCGGAGAGAACGGCCGGCAGGTCGGGCCGGTACGCCGTCTCGCCGGCTCGCCAGGTGCGCATGATCCGCCGCGCCGACCTGAAAGGCGGCGTGTATTGCAGCGGCTGCCCGTCGCTGGCGAGCGCGTTCACCTGGACGGAAGGACCCGCGGCGACGGGGTCGACCACATTGACCGCGCACAGGTCGAATGTAACGCCGAGTTCGAGTAGAGCCCCCCGGATCACGGTCAGCACCGGCGGCAACTCGTCGGCGCGCTTCATCTGCCACACGGCTTGTCGGATGACCGCTATTGCGGACTCCCGTTCGCTCTGGCTGTGGCTCTGCTCAATGGGGCGGAGCACGAGGAGGGCCAGATCCGGCGCGCCGGACGGCTCCGGCAAGGTGGTCATGACCACTTCCGCGCGTCGAGGCCTGCCGGGGCCGATCGGCGCGTCGAGCGCGACTCGCCCCGCCGTGCGCTTCCACACGAGCTCCAACACGGGTTCGATCTGCGACGCGACATCGGCCGCGACGACATCACGCAGCGGCGCGTCGACGACGTGCGCGCTCTCCACGCGATGCGCCAGGACCTCCCGGAATGCCTCGTTTGCGGCCACTATCCGGGTGTCCGCCGTCACGAGCGCGGCGGGTTCCGCGATCGCGGCGACGGCGGCTTCGGCGGTGATGCGTCGTTCAGCCATGCGTGTCGCGTCCGTCCGGTGGGGTCGTGGCGCGGACGACTGTGGTCATTCTGCGGCGTCCAGCACGAGGCGCAGTAACTCCGGGTTGCCCCGGCCGTCGAAGCCGGCGTACGGGCCGGGGTTCTGCACGACGACCATCCCCTGTTCGGGGAAGACGGAGCAGTAGTGCCCGCCTGCTCCGCTGGCGCTGAATCCGGACGTCGGTAGGCCGGGCCAGAGCCGGTCGTTGTCGTTCGTCCAGAAGCCCATGCCGTAGCGGTGGTCTTCCTCGGGACTGTTGGCGAGGATCGCCGGCGCAGTCGCGGTGGCCTCGCGCAGCCACGCTTCTGGAACGACCTGCTCGCCGTCCCATCGGCCACCATTGAGCCAGAGCCACCCCAGACGGGCGAAGTCCACCGGTCGCGTGTGCACCTGGCAGTAGTAGCCGAAGATGTCGAGCCGCGCGTCGGGTTGCAGGGCGAAGTTGGAGAGTGTGTAGCGCGGCTCCGCGCCTATGGGCCGCGCCAGGTACTCCTCGATGAGCGTGCTGAACCCCGCAGATCCCTCGGGATCGCTGACGTCGTAACGCCCGTGAACCTTCGCGAGCGAGTGCGTGAGGACGTTCATGCCGTACGTCTGGTAGTGGAACACCTCGCCCGGGGCTTCGCCGGGCTTCATATAGCCTGACGTGTTGGAGATGAGCTGGCGGAACGTGATCTCGCGATCCTTCTCGAAGGCGTAGCGGCCCTCCTTGGGTCCGCGGCCTTCGGGGACATCCATCATCTCCGGGTAGTGCGCGACTACTCTCTCGTCGGCCGAAGCCAACACATCCCGTTCGACCGCGGCGCCGAGCACGCTCGAATAGAGCGACTTCGCCGCTGACGCAATGGGCGTGTACGCCTGTGCGTCGATGCCGCTGTTCCACTCCGCCGCGACCCGGCCGTGCCGCACGAGCAGGAACCGATAGCCGTTCTCAGGGGCGTTGGCGTCGAGCCATTGGCGCGCGCGCACCAGTTTGCCGGCGTCGATACCCACGTCCGCGGGCTCGCACGTGTCCCACGCTTCGTCGGGGAATAGGGTCGCAGGCATGTGCGCCTCCTCGAGGACGGTTTTCAGCGTCGTGCCGAAGCTCATGCGCGATGCTACCGCACGCCCACCGGCGGCTCAACGGACACCGGGGTCTCGGTGACTGGGCAGACAGGCCATCGACCGCAGGCCATGAACTAGACTGTAGCGGAAGGAGGAGTGGCAGTGCCTGAGCCGAAGCTGACCGCGATCGCGCCGCACCTGCTCGTGAGCGACATCGAGGCTGCCGCCGCCTACTACCGAGACTGCCTGGGCTTCACCTACGAGTGGATGTGGGGCGAGCCGCCGTCGTTCGTGATGGTGACGCGCGACGATCTCACCATCATGCTCACGCAGAACAGGTACGACGACCGGCCCGGCGACACGAACCCGAACGGGCGCGCGGTAGGCCATGACGACCAGTGGGACGCCGCCATCTGGCTGGACGACCTCGACGCCGCGCACTCCGAACTCTCCGCGTCGGGCGCGAACGTGGTCAGGGCCCCGTACGACATGGACTACGGCATGCGGGAATTGCTGGTCGCCGACCCGGACGCACACCACATATGCTTCGGCGGGCGCATCTCGCAGCAGACCGACCACAACCCAACCGAGGACACAGCCATGTCGGACACGCGCGCGAAGTTGAGCCATGTTGCGCCGGTGCTGCTCGTCAGTGACGTCCAAGCGTCCGCTGCGTACTACCGCGACAAGCTCGGATTCACTTACGAGAAGTTCTGGGGAGAACCGCCCTCGTTCGTGATGATGAACCGAGACGGGCTGACGATCATGCTCGCTCAACACAGCCATGACGATGGGCCCGGCGACACGAATCCCAACGCCCGCGTCACGGGCCACGACGACCAGTGGGATGCCTACATCTGGGTGGACGACGTGAACGCGCTGTTCGCCGAGGTCAAGGCCGCCGGCGCGGAGATCGCCAAGGAGCCGTACGAGACCTTCTATGACATGCGTGAGTTCCAGGTCGCCGACCCGGACGGCTACCAGATCGGCTTTGGCGGCAGCATCGGCGACTAATCGCCCGAGGCGTAGGGCTCGAACAGTCGCACCAAGCCGGCGTTGCCTGAGTCCGGGACGAAGGTCAGCGGGCTGCGGTCGTAGTCGTCTCGCACGTGCGGGTCCGCTCCGCGTTCCAGCAGCATCCGGGCGACCTCGACGTGGCCCAGCCCCGAGGGTCCCCCGCGCGCGCTCAGGGCTGCGAGATGTAGAGGCCGAAATCCCCAGTAGTTCCGCCCATGTATGTCCGCGCTGTTCTCGAGGAGATACAGCGCCACGTCGGCCTGCCCAGTCTCGGCGGCGCAGTGCAGTGGCGTGTACCCGCCCTCGGGTCGCGAAGCGCTGACCAACGACGCGTCGGCCTCGACGAACGCGCGCACCCGGTCTAAGAGCCCGAAGCTGGCAGCGGCGAACACGTTCACAGCCGCTCCCGCCTCGATCAGCATCTTGCCGACGGTCGCATTGCCCACCTCGGCCACGAGAGAGACCGGCGATAGACCCCAGTCGGTGCGGTGCACCTGTGACGGATCGTCGCGCAGTATCTCGGCGACGCGCTCTTCAAGGCCAAGCTGCAACGCCGAATGGAAGTCCGCCACGGCCCCGGCATCGGTGAGTAGGGCGGCCACCTCGTACGCCCCGCCGCGCCAGGGGTGTGTCATCGCCATCGAGAGAGGCAGCGGGTCATCACCTGGGGTCGCCCCGTGTTCGAGTAGGAGAGAAACCATCTCGACGTTCAGGGACAGTGCGGCGTAGAGCAGCGGGGCGGGTCTCCCGTTCGGGCGCGCGTTCACCGATGCCGGATCCGCTTTCAGCCACTGCCGTGTCGCCGCAACATCCCCACGAGTGACCGCGCGGTGGATGTCCCGCGCCACCGGGCCGGCCGCGACGTCCCACAGTTCCACGGTGGAATCCCACAGGCCGACGGCGAGTCGTTCGCCGTCGTCGGAGAACGCCAGCGACTGCACTACCTGATGGCTGCGAAGGCGATCCAGTTCGTCGACGGAGTTCGCGTCCCAGAGGACGATATCGCCGCGTTCGTCACCCGACGCGATGTACCGTCCGTCCGCGGACCACGCCAACGCGCGCGTCCAATACGATGGCGAGTCCTCGCGCCGTGCGAGTTCCTCTCCCGTCGCGGCGTCCCAGATGCGGAAGCCGGACTTCCCAGCCTCGCGTGTGTCGGCGGCGATGCGGGCGCCATCGGGAGAGACGGTGAGGTTCCACAGCCCTAGCGGCACGTCGGGCGAGCCAGCGTCGATCCGCGCGTGGCGTTCGTCGCGCTTGATGTCCCAGACGTCGATGACGGCGCGGTGTTCGCCGTCTGCCCGGTGGATCTCGTGGCTGACGGCCATGTACAGGCCGTCCGGTGACAGCGCGGGCGCGGAAGAGCCGCGGGGGGCATTCACGGTGTGGCCTGGGATGAGCGTGCCCAGATCCCACACCTCGGAGGCGCCCTCCGCCGGCTGCATAACCACCGTCGAGCAGTCCTCCGCGATCGCGCCGAGGTACGTCCCCGCGGCGGTCGTCACGCGCGCATCGTCGGCGAGGCCGACGAGCTGTACGACGTCGTCGTGCGTCTGTATGAGGAGTGCGTCGGCGTGGCAAGCGTAGGCGATGAGACGTGCGGCGTCGTAGCTGCGGTCGATTCGCCGAGCTGCGACGTCCCACGCTTCTACTCTACCGTCCGCGCGGGAGACGACGAGGCGTGTGTCGTCGTGACCGAACTCCACGGCAGTGGGAAGGCCCTTGGGCTCGCTCAACCCCGGGTGGGCGTGTCGCGTGCCGAGAGACGTCACGTACTCCATGTGCGCCGCCGCCACTGCGAGAGCGGCGTGTGGAGCCGTCAGGAGCGCGCCCATCAGCAGCAGCATCGCGGCGTGGCGCGCACGCCGGCCATTTTACCGATCCATCGCGGGTCTCCTCGCCTCGATCGCTGCTACGTCCTCTGAGTATAGTGTAAGAGCCGCGGAGGCACGCGCATCGGCCCGAACCACCAGGAGATCGTGACCGATGAGAGCAGCCGTCGTCGAGCGGCCCGGAAGCCCTGAGGTCCTGCAGGTCCGCGATCTCCCCGACCCCGTGGCGCGGCCTGGGTGGGTCGTTGTACGCGTGAAGGCGTTTGGGCTGAACCGCTCGGAGATGTTCACGCGCCAGGGCCACTCCGGCGACGCCGTGCAGTTCCCCAGGGTTCTCGGGATCGAGTGCGTCGGCGTCGTGGAGGACGCGTCGGACTCGGGCCTCGCCGTCGGGCAGAAGGTGGCCGCGGTCATGGGCGACATGGGACGCGCATACGACGGCGGCTATGCCGAGTACGCCCTACTGCCCACACAGCAGGTCATGCCGATAGACACCGACCTACCGTGGTCCACGTTCGGCGCGATCCCCGAGACGTTCCTCACAGCGTGGGGATCGCTGGTCGAATCGCTGGGCGTCGAGGCGGGCGGCGCGTTGCTTGTCCGCGGCGGTTCGTCGTCGGTCGGCATGGCTACGGCCACGCTGGCCAAGCGCATGGGCGTGACCGTGCTCGCGACGACTCGCCAGGAGTCCAAGGTAGGGGCGCTAAGGCAGAACGGCGCGGACCACGTCGTGATCGACGATGGCGGTATAGCCGGCCGCGTGCGGACGCTATGCCCCGGTGGCGTGGACTACGCGTTGGAACTCGTCGGCCCTGTGACGTACGCCGACTCCGCGCGCTCGCTCAAGCCCGGCGGCATCGTCTGTTGGGCGGGCATCCTCGCGAACGTGTGGGACGAGGACGCCATCGGCGAACTCCCACGCGACCTCCGCGCCGTGCGGTACAGCAGCCACGTCATCACCGCGGCCGGCTACACCGACACGCTCCAAGGGATCGTCCGCAGCGTGGAGTCGGGCGCGTATCGCGCGAACGTGCATCGTGTGTTCACGTTGGATGAGATCGCCGACGCGCACCGGTACATGGAAGCGAACCACGCCATTGGCAAGCTCGTCGTGACCGTGCCGTAGGATGGGCACGGGCGGGCCGACCCGGCGTGCGACGCGCATACGGGCGCTTCACTAGTGTAGTAAGATATGTGCTCGCCGCAACGTAACGGCAATGTTGCCGTCCGCCGGAGATATACCGTAGCTAGCCGATCTGTTTGAGCTCGCCGATGGGAACGCGTCGAATCTCGCCGCGCAATTCCAGGCGACGCGCGACGGCCTATCTGGAGAGGACGCGCCTGCGCTCGAGGCGTTCGTGGCGTTGGTGGAAGGGAAGTGTCGCGTCGGTGTGAATATGGGGCCGGCGATATTGGCCAGCATCCTGGAGGGCGCCGCGTATCTGAACGTGCAGACGGTGGCCGCACTTGAGGCCCGCGACCGCGCCATCACGTATGAGGAAGCACTGCGAGGCAGGCTTGGCCGATACTACGATGACCGCGTCGCGTTCGACGAGGCGTTCGAGCGCGGAAGTGAGTTCAAGTACGGGGCAGCCAATGTTGGCGGGGTTGGGTCTTTGCACTACGGCAGCGCCTGTGCCATCCTCAAGCATGAGGGCGTGGAGCGCATCGCGCTGTTGCCGGGAGACAGCCTCCGGCTGTATGTGTCCGACACCGGCGTCGACCTCGCCAGCATCACCTACGATGTTGGCGCATGGGATGCAAGATGCAAGGTTGCGGCTATCAAGCTCCATAGTGAGGTGTGTCGGCGTTCACCCGACACGTGGTCACGTCTGGTGTGTTGCGACGACGACTACATCGAGGCGATCTTCGTCGACGATGTCGGGGGCCCCGAGTTGCGCGAGGTCCGGTTCGTAGAATCTCAGGATAGGCAGTTCCGAGATGCCGTGTACGCCACCCAGACAGGCGCGGCGGACGCGGACACGAGAGCGCACGCACACACGTATACGCGGGTGAGACGTGGATTGCGCGCGCTGAACATCCCACTGGTGGTCGTTCCAGATGCTTGAAGTCCTCGCACTGGCTCCTGCGGATGGGTGGGCATACGTCCGCAGGGATGGCGTCCTGCTACTAGTCCGCCCTCCTTACCACAACGACACGTCGCTTCCCGTCGACGAATCCGCGGTCGAGGCCGCCGTGACCAAACACGGATTCGTGGCGGCGGACGGCGAATTCGCCGACTGGCCAGAGTTGATCGCGCATCTACGCGTGTTGGTTGCGGAGGCACATCCCGACCTGCCTTCGGCCGAGGAAATCGGTCAGGCTTACTGGGAAGTCGCGGACGAAGAGGATTTGGGGCACGCGCTGGACCACGTCGAGCAGGAACTACTGCCCGGCCGGGAGTACGACCACGCCATCCGCCTTTTGGCCGCGATGGTGGAGCATTCGCCCGTCCTCGCCGAGAGTGGCATGATCCGGCGGGCGGCGCGCCTGCTGACGCAGGCCTCGCAGGAACATAGGGCTGGTCGGGCGGATCTGATGGCTCCCGCCGGGACAATGGTCCCCCGCGCAGTCAAACACTACACTCTGGACAAACTCACCGTCTGGCAGCACGACTACGGTCAGATGGAGAGCGCATCCGCCGCACTGAGCCGCCCCAATGTCTGACATGCGCACGATCACCTTCTACTCCTACAAGGGCGGCACCGGCCGGACGCTGGCCCTAGCCAACGTCGCGCGGCAGCTAGCCCGCTTCGGGCAGAAGGTGGTTGCCGTCGACTTCGACCTGGAAGCGCCGGGACTGCACTATAAGTTCGCGGTGGGAAGTCCGCCCGAGCCGCCGGAGATTGAGCGCGGCGTGGTGGACTACATCCACGAATTCATAACCACGGATCAAGTGCCGAAGTCCGTCAGGCCGTACAGCACGTTGATTGGCGAGGAGACGGAGCAAGGCGGCCGCGTCCATCTCATCGCTGCAGGCCCCGTTCTCCACGGCGATTACTGGCGCAAGCTATCGCAGATACACTGGCGGCGCCTCCTCTTCGAGCCGGAGGAGGCGCCACGTGGGCCGCTCGCGTTCTTGGAGTTCAAGGAGCAGATACGCGCCGAGTTCGACCCTGACTTTGTGCTCATAGACTCGCGCACGGGAGTGACGGAGATCGGAGGCATCGCGACCGGCACGCTCGCCGATCAGGTGATCTGCTTCCTCATCAACAACCGCGAGAACCTGGACGGCTCGCGCATGGTGATGCGGAGCTTCCGCCACGCGTTGCGGCCGCCGGGGATGGAGCGCCTCGATGTTGATGTCGCCTTATCTCGCATCCCGTACGATCTCGACGGCGATGAGGAGGCGGCGCTCCTCGACGAGATCCGGGAGTTCCTGAACGAAGACGCCGAATCTCTCGAACACACGCTCAACGTCGACGAGTTGCTCGTTTTGCACTCCGAGCCATCGCTGCTGACCAACGAACGGCTGTTTCTGGCGAGCGGGGACGGCGAGAGCGGCCTCCAACTCTACACGGATTACCAGACACTGTTCGCGCGCCTCGTGCCAGACGCAGTTATCGCGGAAAACGTGGGTAGCCTCGTCGCAAACGCATGGCAGCACGTGCGTGACGATCCTGATCGGACGCAGCGCGAACTGCAGGAGATCGCTCAATTCGGACACGCGGATGCCTACAGAGAACTGATCAGCTTCTATCGTCTACGTAGATCCAATGTTGGCGTCCTCGGGCACGCGGCTTTCCGGCTGTGGCAGGTCACCGAGGATGGGTCGGACCCGCAGCTCTGGACCGTCGTGAGGGATATGCTTGCTCAGTCCTGGTACACGACCCCCAACTGGCCCGCGAGCGTATCTCCAGAGTTCGCCGAGGATGTCTGGCGTCGCGCTGGAGCGGTCAGCGAGGGCGAGGGTCTCGTCCTCGCCGAGTGGTTCCGCGAGGCGCAGGACTATGCGCGCGCTGCGGATGTCCTGCGAACGATAGTAGGCACAGGATCGCCGGCCCCAGACGTCGTCGCGTCATGTATCGACGCATACGTAGACGCCGGCCAGGCAGCGGAAGCGGACGACCTCGTTCAGGGGTACAGAGCGCCGTACGCTAGGGATCATGCGTTCGCTATGGCGTGGGGCCGGCACGCGATGGACCGCAGGGACATAGGCTCGTTGATGGACTTCGCCAGTCTGTTGCCGGACATGCTCAACGAGAATCCCCCCGACCTCGCAGCGATCGAATTGGGCAACAAGGTGGTCAAGGAGATAGGACTGGAGGACGACTGGCGGGGCGTTCTGCGGCGGCGTCTGCCTGCCCTGGTCGACACCCAATTGCCCGTCATCACAATGATGCGCTACTACGTCGCCTACGCCGAGGTCGACTTACTCGACGCCTTCGAGCAAGCGTTTGAAGGGAGCCCCTATCTTGACGAGATACAGCAACGAGTTGGGCTTGGGGTCCTCCGTAGCGGTCGGCAGAGCCCTTACGGAGCCCACCCCGTGCGCAGGAAGTAGCCCCGTTCTGTGAGCTACCCTCTGCGCTGTGGCCGTGTCAGACGATGATCGGCTCGTCGTCGTCGAAGTCGTAGATGCCCCGAAGCATGAACCGCTCGCGTAGCTGCGACGGCACTCTCACGAGTCGCAGGGCGATGCCCTCGCGCCGACACCGGGAATGCCACTCGGCGAGGACGGCGATCGCCGCGTCGTCAATGTCGATACAACCGCCGAGGTCGATGCTGGCCGACAGCGAACCCGCCCCCACCTCCACAGCCCGGTAGATCGCGTGACCCAGCTTCCTCGCGTCGGGACCGGCGATGCGACCCGTGGGATGGAATCTGAGGACGTCGCCGCTCTTGCTGAATCTGAGTTCCACGCGCCTCCTACCGCGGATTCAGGATGTGGTCGATGGTCACGCGCGCGTCCTCGAGGTGCAGTTGCGTCGTCCAATGGGCGGTCCTGTCCAACGCGGCCGCGATCGCGGCGGAAAGGGCGACCAGTTCGCCACGAGCCAACGGCCGCATGTCGCTCTTGCTCGGACCGTCGGGGTCCAGCTTCCGGCCGAGCTGCTCGATGTGCGCGCGTTGCAGGGCGCGCCGGTACGCGTCGACCTCGACGGCCTCCGCGTCCAGCTCCGACCAGATGCCCGCGCGTAACTCCGACAGCATCTCGTTGAGCGAGTAGGGCGTCTCGCCGGGAGCGGCGGCGGCCTCCTGATCGATGAGACGCTTCGCCCGGCCTTCGTCAAGCAATCGGGCAAGCACGCCCGTCTGCGAGCCGACCACGCGGTCCACGTTCCCCGCCGGCTCGATGCGGTCGAGGATGTCCGGGTTCAGGAGCTTCGTAGGCGTGGTGAACGCGTGCTCGACCAGGAAACGCATCGCCTCGAGCTGCTTCTCGCGCGGCACGACATCGAACACCAAGCCCTCCTGACCGACGTGGTAGTCCGTGCGGGTGACCCCGGCGATGAGCCCGACGACGTGCCCCAACTCCCGGTTCCGCTGCCCGAGCACCTCGTTGTACATGTTGCGAAGCTCGTCGTAGTCGTCGCCGGGATGCGTCGTCGTCGCGGGGATGAGCATGTCGGCCGCGCGATCGATGTTCATCAGGCCGTAGCGCGTCGCTTCGATTGGGTCCGCGCCGATGTCCTCGGTCTGCGCCGACGGGTCGTGATACGACCGACTGCCGAAGCGCAACACGGGGTCGTCCGACTGCTCGGAGGCCAGCGCGTGGAGCGTGGGCCTCTCGTCATCAGGCGTCTCCGCGTCCGCGATGGGCATGTACCCCCACCGGATCGCGAACTTGTCGTACGGCCCCACGATGGGAATCAGCCGTGCGCCGTCGCCTGGCTGGGCGACGTAGTTGAACCGGGCGTAGTCCATGATCGACGCTACATGCCCGTTCTCGCGCGTGAACTCCGCGTCGCGGAGCATCTCGACCGGATACGAGGAACTCGCCTTCATGTTGTGCGGCAGCCCGACTGAATGACCGACTTCGTGCGCGGCGACATAGCGCAGCAACTCGCCCATCAGGTCGTCAGGGAACGGCAGCGTCGCCGCCCTCGGATCGAGCGGCCCGACCTGGCTGAAGTACCAATCGCGAGCGAGTTCGGTGATGTTGTGGAAGAAGACGACATCGGCTTCGAGGATTTCGCCCGTGCGCGGGTCGCTGACGTGTGGCCCGAATGCGTTCTGCATGGGTGTCGGCCACCAGCGGATGGAGGAGTAGCGCGCGTCCTCGCTGCTCCAGTCGGGGTCTTCCTCCACCGTCGGCGCGTACTTCCCCATGATGGCGTTGCTGAATCCAGCGGCCTCGAACGCCACTTGCCAGTCATCTACGCCCTGCTTCAGATACGGCTTCCACTTCTCTGGCACGCCCCGGTCGATGTAGAACACGATCGGCTTGACCGGGTCGGACAGTTCCGCGGTCGGGTCTTTCTTCTCGAGCCGCCAGCGGCTGATGTACCGTCGCGCCCTGAGCCTGTGCTCGTCGCGGCCATAATCCTCCTGGCTCATGGAGAAGAACCCCACCCGTGAGTCCCACAAACGGGGCATCATCGGTTCGTCGGGCAGATGGACCATGCTGTGATGCATGACGACGGACACTGCTCCTAGCCGCCAAGCTCCACCGGGGCTGTCGGCGCGGAACGTGAGCACCGCCTCGGCCTCGATATTCTCGGGGTACGGCGTGACACGCTCTACGAACGAGCGGTCACCGTCCAGTGCCTCGCCGCCGACATCAGACTTGGGCGAGAACTCCTTCATATCCGACGTGAACAGATCGCCGACTTCGATGACGACAGAGTCATCGTCGCCGATGGCGAGCACGTCGAAAGCCCTGATGATCGCGGGGTATGAGGACGCCTCGACGGCGTTGTAGACCGTCTTCTCCTCGTCGGCGACGATGCGGTACTGCATGAGGCGCAGGAGCACCTGGTCCTCGCGCCGATCCCAGCGGACGACGACCGCGTTCTGCGTCCGCCCGCCAAAGCCGACGCCCGTCTGCGTCTTCGCGACCGACGAGACCCACAGGAATAGCCGCCCCAGCTCGTCTGGTGGGATCTCGTAGTACCACTTGTCCCAAACCTTGTGGACGGTGAACACGCCTTCCTGCGATTCGGCGTCCTCGGTGATGACCTCGTCGTATGGCTTGATCTTCGAGTCGGGATTCACCTTGTCGAGGGGTCTGTCGGCGTCGTGGTTCTGCGCGACCTCGTCCGCGGATAGGGCGCGATCGTAGACGCGCACCTCGTCGATCCTGCCGCTGAACAGACCCTCGCCGTTGCTGTCCGCGCCGATGCGCAGCGGCAGCGCGTTGCCCGGCAACGGAGATGCCGCGCTGCCCGAGCCTCCGGCCTCGCCGTTCACGTACAGCGTGACCGTTCCCCCGTCGTACGTGACCGCGACGTGTGTCCACGTCTCCGCGGGCACGGCCTCCTCGCCGACGACGCATGTCCCGGCGCATGATCGCAGCGCGCCCGTCGGGAACAAGTCGAGATGTGGACCGTCCGCGGTGCTGACGGTGATCTTGTCGAGGATGCGAGACGCGCGGACTTCGTTGACGTATACCCACGCCTCGAGGGTGTGCGCTTCCCACAGATGCAGGCTTTCGTCGTCGGCGACCTCGGCGTAGTCATCGACGCCGTCCAAGAGGAGAGCGTCGCCGAACTTGCCCTCTGAGGTCTCCGGCTCCCCGACAAGTGTCGCGTGATTCGAGCCGCGCAGGTCGCGATAGCCGTCCTCGCGCTTGTCGACCGCTTCGAAGCGCCAGTAACTGACCAGCCCGTCCTCGACGATCCCGGCCGCGGCGTGCGACACGATCATCACGACCAGGGCCGGCGCCGCCAAGAACCTCACGCGCATCGTTCGTCCCTCCGGGCATGCTTGTTCCGGGTCTTCGTGCCGGAGAGTAGCCCCCGGGCGCCGGGCGTGCAACGCCGTGGACCTGGTCATGAGTGACTGATGGGTCGTAGGAGCCCCACACCACTTCGACAGGCGGAAGCGCGGACGTCTTCCCCTGGTAGGCCGAGATTGCATGGGCCCCTTGTCGCCTCACGCCGTCTGCGTTGCGTTGTCCTCGTCGTCCAGCCGTCCATGGTCGCACCCGAGCCGGTAGGCGGTAGGTGGTGGTGTAGGGAGCGGGTAAACCGTCTGGACATGCGGGTTTGCGTCGCGAACTGCCTACTCCCTACTGCCGGAGGGCTCCGGTAGAGAGAACACGCCGGAGCGCGCGCGAGAGGTCCTCACGGACCTAGATGCTATAGATAGATATAGATAGTAGGTAGTAGGGACTAGAGGAGGTATATCCAGTGTTCGAGCGGGTTCGGCCACTCCCTACCGGGCTACCTACTCCCCACTCGTCATCTGCGCCTTGACCCATGGGGTCCCGGTCTGGATAATCGAGGCTCTGGGTCTGGAGGAGACGCAGTGGATCGGTCGCGTCTGTGCAAGGGATGCTGGTCGCAGATGCGCGTGCCGATCGCGTTGCGTGGCCCATTCGCCGTGCCGTTCCGGGCCGCGGGCATCCGTTCCAGCCGCATGAATCCGAACATCTGCACGATCTGCGAACGCCACTTTTCGCGTGTGAAGAAGTCGAAGCAGATCCCAATAGACGCGACGGTGCTGTTCGCGGATATCCGGGGATACACCGCCCTGTCTCAGGCGCTCGACTCCGGCGCCGTCACGCAGATTCTCGGCACGTTCTACGAGCGGTGCGCCAACGTGGTCTGGGAAGCCGACGGCATCATCAACAAGCTCATCGGCGACGCCGTGCTCGCCGTCTACAACTTCCCCATAGCACAGCCGGATCACGTAGCGAGAGCGGTGCGTTCCGCCGTCGAACTGCAGAGGCACTGCGCCGACCTGCGCGACTCGTCCGGCGCACCTGACGACGACGGCGACGGCGAGGAGATCGGGGTGGGCGTGGGCATCCACACGGGGCCGGTCTCTATCGGCGAGATCGGAGAAGTGTGCCGCGACTTCACGGCTATCGGCCCAGCGGTGAACCTCGCCGCGCGGCTACAGACGGCCGCGAGCGCGGGTGAGGTCCTTCTGAGCGCCGATGCCTATCGCTCCGTGTCCGCCACGTACCCGGATGTCGTCGCGGAGGAACTCACGGTGAAGGGCATAGACGAGAAGGTCACCGCCCATCGGCTCACTGCCTGACCCACCCGCCGGCGGCGCAATGCGGAAGGTGCTCTACCCATGCTGAGCGTGAAGCTTCTCGGGCACGAACGCGTCGCAGTGCGGGAGGTACCCGACCCCGAACCGCGTGGCGACCGCGTGCTTATCCAGGTCAAGGCGTCGGGCGTCTGCGGAAGCGAGATGGGCTCCTACCGCGGCGCCTCGGAACATCCCTCCAACACGGGACACGAGGTCGTTGGGGTCGTCGTTGACGCTGGCAACGCGACACGTCTGAACGTGGGCGACCATGTCGGGGTGCACGCCGTGTGGGGATGCGGCGACTGCCGGTGGTGCGGTGTCGGCCAGTACACGCACTGCCCGGATCTACGCCACTCGGGCGGCGCCCATGCGGAGATGCTCAGCGCGCCGGAACACGTCTGCCTACGATTGCCCAAGGACGTGCCGTGGGATGACGGCGTGCTCGTGACGGGCGATGGGATGGGTGTGCCGTATCGAGTGAGCCAGCGTCTCGGGACTGTTGGCGGCGAGTTCGTCTGCGTCACGGGCGCTGGGCCTGTCGGTCTCGGGAACGTCATCGTGCAATCGTACCTGGGCGCCGAGGTGATCGCTGTCGACATCAACCCCTACCGCCTGGAGCTTGCGCAGGCGTGTGGGGCGGCCCACACCATCGACGCGCGCGAGACCGACCCAGTGGAGGCCGTGCAAGACATAACGTCGGGAGCCGGCGCCGACAAGTGCATAGAGGCTGCCGGCAAACCGGAGACGTTCCGCATGGCGCTGGATGTCGTGAGGAAGGCCGGCGTCGTCATGGTGGTGGGTGAACAGTCGCTCGTGGAGCTGAACCCAAGTCGCGATCTCATCCACAGCGACGCCACCATCATGGGCAGCCTGTACTACCACTACTCCGACTACCCGGCCATGCTCGACCTGTACCGCCGGGGTCTGCCGATCGGCGACATGATCACGCACCGCTTCCCCCTCACCGATGCCGCCGCGGCGTTCCGGCTGTTCGCGGACGGTCGGGCCGGCAAGGTCATCCTCGAGCCGTAGGTCGCCTGCCCGCCCTGGAAGGCGTGCTGCCGGCGGGTTGGGGCGGTAGTATTGGGTCGACGCGCCTCGCGAGCGCAGCCGCGCGGCGACCCGCATGCCAACCACGCACCAGGAAGTAACCATGACGCGTAAGCCACGGATAGTGACGTCTCTCTTCGTCGCATGCGGACTGACGGTCGCCGTCGCCGCATCCGCTCAGCACGCCGAACATCGTGTGGAAGTGTTCACGCAGGCCATCCCTGGGCCGTCTGGGGCTGCACACGCCATGCCGTCTCCGGGCGGCGCCGGCCCCAACATCATGATCCACGCTCCAGGGCCGCACGGGATGCCCGGCGGAGTCGCGGGACACGGGCCTGATATCCAAGCCGCGCTGAGCGGCCCTGCAGGCGCTCTATCGACTCCCGACATGCTCCTGCGCCACGCCAAACAGCTCGAGCTGACGGGCGAGCAAGTGGAAGCGCTTCGCGGTCTCCAGATCGTCATGCGGAAGGCCCATGTGAAGGCGGAGGCGGAGACGCAGTTGGCGCACATCGATGTCGAGGCCCTTGCCGACAGCGCCGCGCCTGACCTCGCCGCGCTGGAGGAGGCGTTCCTCGTCGCCTCTAAGGCGCAGGTCGTGGTGCAGATGCTTGGTTTCCGCCTGTCCCGCGAGGCGCGATCCGAACTCAGCGACGGCCAGCTAGCGAAGTGGGACGAGCTACTGAGGCAGCGCCATGACGCGGCTGCCATGCACGCCGCGCACGCGTCCATGATGCCGGGCGGCATGGCCCCGGGCGCCCTGCACATGCCCCACGGCGACATGTCTCACGACGACGACGGTGAGAACCACTGGGACAACGACGAGGACGAGGGCGACCACCACGATGATGGCGACAACGACGACCATCACGAGGGAGACGACGACTAGCATCGACCGCGACACGCAGGCGGGGCGGACACGGGCCTCGCCTGCCTACCGGCAGCTTCTCCGCAGGGCGCGTCCGCGCCGGGCCGACATCGCCCCTCACCTGCCCCAACGGATCGCGCAGCACGCGTGCCGTGGCAGCCGTCGGAGACCTGGCTCCGACTTCCACGGATCTCCGCCGAGCCGACGGACTCCATCGTTCGCCCGTTCTCCCGCGCGGCTACGCCGCCATGGCGCCTGGGCACACAACGACCGGCCCTAGAGCCGGTCGTCGTGCGATCGATCTCCGCGTCCTCGCCTCTACTTGAGGAGCAGGAACCGCCGCATGTCGGAGAACCCTCCGGCCTGGATGCGGTAGTAGTACACGCCGCTGGCAGAGGTCTCGCCCAACTCGTTGCGACCGTCCCAATACGCCGCGTCGTCACGATCGGCGTACGCGCCCGGCTCGCGGTACCCCAGGTCGAGGGTCCGCACGAGGCTGCCGGCGCTGCTATACACCTGCACGGTGACAAGCGACGCCTCGGCGAGCTCGAACGGAATCCACGTTTCGGGGTTGAACGGGTTCGGGTAGGCCGGCAGCAGACGCGACGTCGCCGGGGCGAGGACGCGACCGAGGTCGAGATCCCGCAGCGGCAGGATCGTCTCGGTCGCGCGTCCCATGCGATCCACCAGGGTCACACGCGCCGACATCAGCGGGTTGTCCGTCTGCCACGACGTCCCGCGGCTGCGGAACGTGACCGTCGTCAGCACCCCTGAGCCGGACACGCCGTCGTCGGACATGTCCGCGCTGATGCGCTCGACGCTGCCCGTCTCCGGCGACGGGGTGAAGCTGTAGACGGAGGAGTCGTCCGTCAGCAGCGCGCCGTCGGTCACGTCCACCACATCCGCCGCGGCGGCATCGTAGCCGAGGCGCAGGTAGTAGCCCTGCATCTCGCTGACGCCGTCGGAGAGGACGTCGAGGTGGAACAGGCCGTCGGCATCCGCGGGACGTAGCGCCGTGCGCAGCCCAATGGCGGGCATCGTCTGCGACGGAGCCGCCATGACGCCCCCGAGCAACTCGGGGAGCAACGGACCGTCCATGATGCCCTGCGCGACGAAGACGAGGTCCAGCAGGTCGATGACGCCATCTTCGTTGATGTCGTTGACCGTGATGGACGCGTCCATCTCGACGGTTGCCCCGAACGCAGTGGCTATCAGGACCAGGTCGACGATGCCGTTCACGCCGTCGTCGTTCAGGTCGGTGGCTTCTTTCCCGGCCCTACGCGCGGCGGCCTCGGCCCTGGCGGCCGCTACTGCGGCGCGTTCCGCGGCGCGCTCGGCGGCTTCCACCGCGGCCTGCGCGTCGGCGTCGTCGGCTGCGGTGGCGGCGCGTTCGGCCGCTTCCGCAGCCTTCTCCGCGGCCTTTTGAGCGCGTTCGGCGGCCTTGCGCGCCGAGGAGGCGGCCTTCCGGGCCACGTCCTGGGCGCCCTGTGGCTCCAGTTCGGCAGCCTCATCGGCCGCGTCCTCCGCCTCCACGGTGTCGGTCTCGGCGGCGAGAACGGCGGCGTCCAGGGCAGCGTCGATGGCTTCGAGGGCCTCGTCGAGGGCAGCGTCGATCGCCGCTTCGGCGTCCACGGCCGCCAATTCGGCGGCGGCCAGCGCAGCGTCAGCGGCCTGTTGATCTGCGGCATCGCCCGACTCCGCTGCTCTATCAGCGGCGCGTTCCGCAGCCTTGAGCGCGCGCTCCGCGGCCTTCTCGGCGTTCTCCGCAACCAACTCCGCCGCCGCGGCCGCCTGCTCAGCAGCGCGTTCGGCGGCCTCAATGTTGACCTCAGCCGCACGGCGCCGGGCCACGTCGCGGGACTCGAATGCAGCTTCGAGCGCGTCGGCTACGTCCTCGGCCTGTTCGGCGACGCGGTCGGCTGCTTCGAGCACGCGCTGCGCCGCGTTCAGGGCGGCGAACACGGCCTCGTCCGCGTTCTCGTCGCCGCCGTCCGCAGAGGCGTCGACGGCGTCGTCGTCGCCCTCGTTGGCGTGGTCACGCCCGCGCTGAGCGCGGTCGGCCGCGCGATCCGCTTCACGCGACGCCTCACGGGCGGCTTCGAGCGCTTCGCGCAACGCGTGGAGTTCCTCGTCGTCGGACAGATCGCCGAGGGCGTCGATCGTGGCGGTCACATCGTCGATGGCGCGTTGAGCGTCGTCGGCGGCCCGGGTGATGTCCTCGATGATGCCGTCGATGTCCGCGTCGAGTCCTTCCTCGTCCTCGACGAGGGCTTCGAGGAGTTCCTCGGCGGCTTCGGCTAACTCCTCAGCGGTGTCGAAGTCGCCGGCCTCGCCGGCTGCTTCGGCGTCTGCGAGAAGCGAATCCAGCTCCGCGAGGATGTCCGGCGGCAGCGCGACGCCGATCCCGTCGGCTTCGTCGATGACATCTTCGAGTTCGTGGACGACATCGTTGATGTCATCACGCGCGTGCGCCTCGTCAAAGGCGAATTCGAGCGTGTCCTCGGCCTTCTCGATGAGCGTCGACGCTTCGTCGATGTCGCCGGCAGCGAGCGCGGACGCCGCTTGCTCCAGGAGATCCACGACCTGTGGCTCGACGTCGGCGACGATGTCCGCGACGTCCTCGGGAGTGCCTTGCACCAGCCGGTCGAGGCGCGCTCGCGCCCGTTCCAGGTTGCGAGCAACCCGCTCCTCGCGATCCTCGTCGTGTCGGACGTCTTCGCGAAGGTCCTCGAGAAGCGCTTCCGCGTCTTCGGTCAACGCCTCGGCCTCGTCGAAACGCCCTTCGGCCGCCGCGGCGTCGGCCTCGGCTAGGATCTCATCGACGAGCGTCAGCAGGTCGTCGGGGAGATCGGTCCCGGCCTCGTCGGCGCCGTCGCGGATTTCATCGAGCCTGTCGATGCCGTCCAGGACGTCCTCGCGGGCGTCGGTCTGCTCACGGAAGTCGTCGAGGAGGGCTTCCAGCGTGCCAAGGGAAACCTCGACCGTTCCGCCGTCATCGACGTTCAGGGCGTCCTGCGCCTCTGCCAGAAGAGCTTCCATCTCGCCCAACAGGTCGAAGACGAACTCCGGCGCGTCCTCCGGTACGCTCTCGACGAGACGCCCTAGGCGATCCGTAGCGGCGCGAAGGCCCCGCGCGAGGTCTTCGATCTTCTCGTCGAACTCCTCGGAGTCCTCCCTGAGATCGTGCATGAGGTCTTGGGCATCGTGCGCTAGCTCGGCCGCGCCGCGGGCATCGCCATCGGCGAGGGCGTCCTCGGCCGCTGCCAGCAACGCCGCTACTTCATCAGCAACTTCTGCGGGCAACTCGACCCCGGCCGCTGCAGCCGCGGCGTCCAAGGCCGCCAACTGGTCGTCAGCCTGGGCTAGTTCCCTGTGCGCGCCCACATCGCCGCGCAGCATGCCGAGGTGATCGTTGGCGTCGGCCAACAGGTCTTCCGCCGCGTCCGGGTCACCGTCAGCAAGCGCCTCGCTCGCCGCTGTAAGGAGGGCATCGATGTCCGCCACTCGATCCGCGGCGATCGGCACGCCGATGGCGTCCATCTCGGAGGTGAGGAAGTCGAGGCGATCGTACGCGCCGTCCAGCGCGCGTGCGATGCGCTCCCCGTGACGGTCGGCCACGTCGGGTCGTGGCGGCGTCCCCGGAGTCTCGTCGCCATCATCGTCGGGGTCTACGATGTCGTCGTCGATATCTGGGCCGTCGGGGTCAGGGGGAAAGTCTCCCGGGAAGCCCGGGTCGTCGATGTCGCCGTCGGGCGGGAAGCCATCGGGGAAGTCGTCGTCACCGACGTTCGGGTCCTCGTCGTCCGTGGGGAACTCGTCCGGGAAGTCCGGGTCATCGATGTCGCCATCCGCCGGCGGGTGACCGAGGCCATCGCCGTCGTCAGCCGGGCCAGGAACGGGGGGATGCCCCGGATCGCCTGGAGGCCCGGGCGTACCGTCGGCGCCGTCGCCTCCGAGGTCGTCCAAGTCCTCATCGTCGAACTCGTCGAGATCCTCGTCATCGAACGTGGGGTCGTCTTCGAACTCGTCGAGGCCGTCATCATCGAATGGTGGGTCGTCCTCGAACTCGTCGAAGTCGTCGTCATCGAGGGCCGGGTCGTCCTCGAACTCGTCTAGGTCTTCGTCATCGAAGGTGGGGTCGTCTTCGAATTCGTCTACGTCTTCGTCGCCGAACGCCGGGTCGTCGTCGAACTCGTCAAGGTTTTCGTCGTCGAAGGCCGGATCGCCCTCGAACTCGCCGAGGTCTTCGTCATCGAACTCGTCGAAGTCCTCGTCATCGAAGGCTGGGTCGTCTTCGAACTCGTCAAGGTCTTCGTCATCGAAGGCGGGGTCGTCCTCGAACTCATCGAAGTCTTCGTCGTCGAAGGCAGGGTCGTCTTCGAACTCGTCGAGGTCCTCGTCATCGAAGGCTGGGTCGTCTTCGAACTCGTCGAGGTCTTCGTCATCGAAGGCAGGGCCGTCTTCGAACTCATCGAACTCTTCGTCATCGAAGGCTGGGTCGTCCTCGAAGTCGTCGAGATCCTCGTTGTCGAAGGCGGGGTCGTCTTCGAACTCGTCGAGGTCCTCATCATCGAAGGCCGGGTCGTCCTCGAACTCGTCGAAGTCCTCGTCATCGAAGGCCGGGTCGTCTTCGAACTCGTCGAGGTCTTCGTCATCGAAGGCTGGGTCGTCGTCGAACTCGTCTAGGTCTTCGTCATCGAAGGTGGGGTCGTCTTCGAACTCATCGAAGTCTTCGTCGTCGAATGCCGGATCGTCTTCGAACTCGTCCAGGTCTTCGTCGTCGAACGCTGGCTCGTCTTCGAACTCGTCAAGGTCCTCGTCGTCGAACGCTGAGTCGTCTTCGAACTCGTCGAGGTCCTCGTCATCGAAGGTGGGGTCGTCTTCGAACTCATCGAAGTCTTCGTCGTCGAATGCCGGATCGTCTTCGAACTCGCCCAGGTCCTCGTCGTCGAATGCCGGATCGTCTTCGAACTCGTCGAAGTCCTCGTCGTCGAACGCTGGGTCGTCTTCGAATTCGTCAAGGTCCTCGTCGTCGAAGGCGGAGTCGTCTTCGAATTCGTCTAGGTCTTCGTCGTCGACACCCGGATCTTCTTCTGGAGCTGCGTCATCGGCCTGTAGCTTTATGCGTGCGTCGTCGTCCTCGTCCGCACCCTGAACCGTGCTTCCCGCGTCGGCTCCGGCCGCCTGCGCCCACAGGACGGACGCGGGGGCCATCGGCCCAAGCGCCAGCAGGAACGCCGCCAGCCATGCAAAGAACCGCATACGTCGCACACCTCGCTGAGTTCGCTTCATCGGATTCCCGTCTCCGCCTGTGGTTCGCCAATACGCATTCCGCGCGGCCCTCGACATGGAACGACCGACCTAACGGCGCGCTGACACGAGAGGTTCATTAATCGGTGACGATCCGGCTGGGGAGGTCCCACGCGGCGTTGTGCAGTGTGTGAACGCTCTGCAATGATACCGGGGGCGGACGCCGGACACAGGCGGAGCGGGAGGGTTACCGTGCGAGTAGGAATGGTCTACGGCCCAGCCAGGCTGGGCGTTGAAGAAGTCGACATGCCGATCGCGACCGGCGACGACGTGGTCGTGCGCGTGCGATCCGCGGGCATATGCGGCAGCGACCTGCACTATCACCGGGGCGAGGGCGAACCGACACGCCGTCGCGCTGGCGGTCACGAACTGAGCGGCGAGGTGGCCGAGGTCGGCCCTGACGTGGCGCACGTCGCGGTTGGCGATCGCGTAGGTGTAGAGCCGCTGCTCGGGTGCGGCACATGCCGGTTCTGCCGCGCCGGCGACTACCACATCTGCAACGACCTGACGCATCCCGGCGGCGGGTTCGGCGAATACACGATGGTGAAGGCCGAGAACGTCTTCGGGATACCTGACAACGTCTCGGACGACGCGGCGTCGCTGCTGGATTGCGTGGCCGTCGGCGTCCACGCGGTGCAGCGGGCGAAGACCGAGGCCACGGACACCGCCGTGGTACTCGGGGACGCGACCATCGGCCTGTGCACGATGCAGGTGGCCAAGGCGAACGGGGCCGCGCGCGTGGGGGTCGTTGGGCACCACGACGCGGCGCTTGCCATCGCGACGGACCTTGGGGCCGACTTCGTCGTGAACGCGAAGACGGAACCCGCCACCGAAGCCGTGATGGCGCACACGCATGGGTTGGGCGCCGACATCGTCTACGAGAGCGTCGGCGGCGTTGCCACGACGATGGAGACGGCGCAGGAGATCGTCCGCCCGGGCGGGGTGATCGCGGTCATCGGCAGCTTCCGCGAGTCGCCTGCGCTGAACTTCCGGCGTCTTCTGCGGTACGAGGTCGACGTCCGCTTCGCGTGGAGCTACGCCATGTGGAACGGCGTGCCGGAGTTCAAGATGTCGATCGACATGCTCGCCGACGGCCGGGTGCGCGCGGAGCCCATCATCACGCACCGTTTCCCTCTCGACGACATCCAGGCGGCGTTCGACGCGTGCCTGGACCGATACGCGTCCGGCGCGGTGAAGGTCGTCATCAATCCCTGACACGGCGCGCGCTCCCGCTGACGCGCGGCAGGTCAGTGGTAACGCTGGGCGCCGCCCCGTCGTCATCATAGACGATTCCATGCGTCGGCCGGTGATGAGCATCGCGGCCCAGACAGTCGGGGAAACGTCATGAACCAGCCGAAACCCGCGAGTGCGCCCGCGCCCGCTGGCATCTCGCTAGACCGACTCGTGGGGGCGGGTGGCTCGCACGACCACGTGGACGTGCCGGCCAAGGCGAGCAAGCCGACCCCGTCGCCGACCGGCGACGCGCGGATGCAGGCCGAACTGGACGCGGTGCGCGACGAGCGCGACCATCTCCGGGGTCGCATGGAGGCGCTTGAACGACGGCTCGAAGACGTGGCCGCGGCGCAGAACACGCGCGACGAGGCGGCGCACACACGCCTCGTGGACATCGAGGCCACCGTCACACGACTCGCGGAGGCGTTCCTGCCGGACGAAGCGGGCGAAGCACACGGGAGCCCCGCGGAGGATCTGACCACCGGCGAGCGGGCGCGGCGCTGGGTCGTCGGTCTCTTCCGTGACGACGAGGAATACTACGTCAACTGATCCCGCCACTCGCTTGCCAGCCGACCCCGCCACACTGCATGTGATCGTGATCGCGGCCCCTTCTCGGGCGACCCCTGCGCGCATACAATGCCCCGTCACGGCGACCTCGGACGATCGGATGGGGAGTCAATGGGCAGCACCGATTTCCGGCTGACCGATCAGCACATCGCGCGTTTCAACACGTTCGGCTACCTGGGTTTTCCCGGCCTGCTGGCCGACCGCGCCGACGCCATCATCGACGCGTTCGAGGAGGTCTGGGCGGGGCGCGGCGGCGGGCACGACGGCAGAGCGCACGCGGGCGAGGCGCGCTCCTGCATCGTGCCGTTCATCGACCAACACGAGTACCTCTGCTCGCTTCTCGACGACCCGCGCATCCTGGCGATCGAGAAGGGCCTGTTGGGCGACGACTTCAATTACATGGGCAGCGACGGGAACTACTACGTGGGCGACACGGGGTGGCACTCGGACGGCTGGCACGAGGGCATCACGCACGTCAAGATTGCGTTCTACCTCGATTCCGTCACGCGCGACACGGGATGCTTGCGCGTCATCCCGGGCAGCCACCTGCGCGATACGCCCTACGCCGACACGCTCATGGAGAAGATCGGCCGCTCCCAGGACGAGTGGGGGCTGGCGGGAGACGAGGTGCCCGCCGTGGCGCTTGAGACGAATCCAGGCGATATCGTGCTCTTCAACCACAACACGAAGCACGCCGCGTTCGGCGGCGGCAAGCGGCGCCGGATGTTCACGATCAACACCTGCGAGCGCTACCCGGAGAGCCGGCTGCAGGAGTTGCGCGATTACGTCGGTGGCGCGGCGCGCTTCTGGGTCGATCGCGCGCACGGCGAGAAGATGGTCGCGACGGCCGACGCGGAGCGGATGCGCCACCTGGAGCAGGTCCGCGCGAACGACGGCCATCTGGCGGCACTCTCGGCGGCAGCGAGGGAGCGGATGTCCGAGCCCTCCCGCGGTTAGCCTTTGGCGCGCAGACGTCCAGTTGTCATCGGCGCAGGCCCACATCACATGACCTACGCGACGTTCCCTCTCGCCGGGAGACATAGATGCCCGTGTT